>NZ_JBIVYX010000010.1:40013-355235 GCF_044759225.1 Streptomyces sp. NPDC101132 | reverse complement strand
GGTACTGCAGGGGGGACCCTGTGGGAGAGTAGGACGCCGCCGAACAATCATTGTGGGAAAGCCCCGCACCTTCTGGTGCGGGGCTTTTCTGCGTTTCCGGGCCGGTCAGCCGCACCGGAGGGCCGCCAGGAAGTCCAGGCGGGTTTCCAGGCGGGACAGGTCGCGACCCGTCGGCGTTCGATGCGGGCGATGCGGTGCCGCAAGGCGAAGACGCCCACGTTGCCGTGCAGGAGGTCGAGCAGCCGGCGGGCCAGGTCGTTCAGGGCGGCCTTCGCCTGGTCGTGCGCGCACCGCGCATCGGCTATCAGTTCCCTGACGCGGGCGAGGAGCAGGGTCAGCCCGAGTCCCTCGGTCTTCAGCAGGACGTCGGCAAGGCGCTCAACCTGCTGTCGGTCGTGGGGCAGATCCAGGGCGGCACCGTGCAGGGCCCGTGCTCGCGGCGATCCGGGCGGCGACCGGTCTGGAGCTGAACAGGACGCCGGTCCGGCCCGAGCACCTGATGGGTCTCTGACCGTTCCGGAGTGTTGCCGACCGCTCCGGAGGCTTTCCGGCCGTACCCCGAGGGGGCTGGACGTTGCCGCGTCCGGCCCCCTCCTGTGGGGGCGGGGGTGTGGCTCAGAGGCCCGTCACCGCGGCGATCGTGAAGGGGCCGGGAGTGCCGGGGGCGCCGAGGGGGCCGCCCTTGTCGAACTGGGAGCGGACCACGAGGGTGCGGCCCCGGGTGTGGACCAGGGTGGTGGGGATCTCCAGCGAGGGGTCGGTGAAGGTGCGGACCAGGCGGGCGGCCGTGCCGTCGTGGTTCAGCTGCCAGCGGGTGAGGGTGTTGACCGTGTTGTGGGCCACCCGCAGCGTGCCGTGGCGCAGGTCGAGGCCGTCCGCGTGGGCCATGTCGGCGCCGGTCAGGGCCACCGCGCGGACCGTGCCGTCGCGCAGGCCGATGCGGTAGAGGTCGCCGCCGGTCATGTCGACGACGAGGAGGTACCGGCCGGCGGGGTCGGCGACGATGCCGTTGAGGGTGAAGGTCCCGGCGGGGTGGGGCTCCAGGGTGCCGGACAGGTCGTACCGCGGGGTGAGTTCGCCGGTGCCGCCGTGGGTGCGGGCGTAGGCGAAGTCGGCCGGGGTGACGCGGTAGACCACCTCGCGGACGCTGTCGGTGAGGTACGCCGTGCCGTCGGGGGCGAGGGCGACGTCGTTGACGAAGCGGGGCGCGGTGCCGGGGACGTCGAAGCGGGCGAGCAGCCGGCGGGTGCGTACGTCGTAGACCGCGACGCCCTTGGTCGAGTCGGTGACCCAGAGCCTGCCGAGCGGGTCCGCCTTGAGGCCGTTGGCGGTGCGGCGGCCGTCGGTGCCGGCGGGGAGGAAGACCTCCGCGGTGGGCCGGCCGGGTATCGCGCGGTAGACGGTGCCGTCCGCGTACGAGCCGGCGTACACCGCTCCCGTGTACGGGTCGGCGGCGATGCCCTCCGGGTAGACGGCCGCGCCGGGCAGGCCGTACGCCGTGGTGACGGTGGGGGCGGCGGGGGCCGTGCGGTGGTCCGCGGGCCGGGCGAGGGCGGTCGTCGGGGTGAGCGCGGGCAGGGCGGTGGCGAGCAGCGCGGTGGTGGTGGCGGCCAGGGTGCGGAAGCGCATGGGGGCCTCTCGGTTCTTTCGCTCTTCTTGTTCTTCTTTTCGGATCGGTGCGAATGTAGATTAGAACTCTAATGATCGTCAATGGTCTTATCGTCATGCGGGGGTGTCGCGTGCGCACGGCCGTTACGATGCGGAGATGACCTCCATGCCCGCCGCCGAGCGCCTCGGATTCCACGTCAAGCGGGCCGAGCAGGCCCTCCAGGCGGCCAAGCACGCCACGCTCAAGCCGGCAGGAGTAACGGTTCCGCAGTACGCCGCCCTGCTCTCGCTCGACGAGAACCCGGGCATCTCGGCGGCCGCCCTGGCCCGCGTCTGCGGGGTCACGCCGCCCACGATGAACACCGTGCTGAAGAACCTCCAGGAGCGCGGGCTCATCGAGCGCACGCCGCACGAGTGGCACCGCAACGTGCTGGAGACCCGGCTCACCGGGGCGGGCGCGGCCGTGCTGGCGGAGGCCGACGCGGCGGCGATCCGCGTGGAGCGGGCGCTGGCCGGGGAGTTCACGGAGGCGGAGCGGGCGGCGCTGACGGAGATGCTGGGGCGGTGCGCCGCGGTACTGGACGGGGTGCGGCCGGAGTAGGGGCAGGGCCGCGGGGGGCCGCGGGGCCTGGCGGGCGGCGGTCCGGGGCCGGTGGACCTGGCGGCGGTCCGGGGCGGTGGGGCCGGCAGGGGGCCGGTGTGGTGGGTGCTGGGGCCTTCGTCACCTTCTGCAACCCGTGTGGCGTTTTGCTCATCAGGCTGGGTGGGACATCTCGTCCCTTCTCGTCCGTTCTGTCCTGAGGAGCCAAGGTCCGTGCAGCAGTACCCCGGTGGTGGAGGCCCGTCCGATCCGTACCCAGCGCGGGCGGCCGGAGGGCGCCGTGACCGCAGGCGCCGCCGGAACCGGCGCACCGCCTGGGTGGCCGGCGTCGTCGCCGCCGCGCTGGTCGCGGGCGGCGGCGTGCTCGCGTACCGGCTCGACGCCTTCTCCGACAACGGCGAGCCGATGTCCTTCAACCAGCAGAACGCCGCCGACGAGACGGCCGTCGGCGACGGCACCGCCCGCCGCCCCGCCGGACCCGAGGTGTCCCTGCCCACCGGCCCGGAGGCGCGTTTCGTGCGCGCCAACCGGCTGCCCGACGGCACCGAGATCGGCAGGACCACCCTGCACGGCGGCAAGTCGGGCTTCACCGGCGACGTGTGGGTGTGGACGCCGAAGGAGTACAAGGACCCGCGGTACGCCAGGAGCGGCTTCCCCGTGCTCATCGCCCTGCCCGGCGGCCACGGGTACCCCACCAACTACTGGATGGGCACCGACCTGGGCCTCCAGGAGGCCGTGGCCGACGGGGTGGAGGCGGGGACGAGCCTGCCGTTCATCGTGGTCATGCCGGTGATCAACCCGGACCGGAAGTTCTACTACGACGGCTCCGACATACCCGGCCACCCGAAGATGGGCACCTGGATGGCCGAGGACGTCCCGGACTTCGTCAGGGCCAACTTCCGCACCTTCGTCTCGCGTGACGGCTGGGCCTTCATGGGCTCGTCCTCGGGCGGTTACGTCGGACTCAAGCAGGTCATGGCGCACCCCGAGCGGTTCAAGGCGGTGATCGCCAGCGGGCCCGAGACCGCGCCCGACTCGCCGCTCTGGAAAGGGCACGAGAAGGAGAAGCGGGAGAACGACCCGGAGGTGCTGGCCCAGCGGATCATCGACCGCCGGGGGCCGGACGTCTACGTCAACTTCCAGATCGGCACCCAGGAGACCGGCAAGGAGAAGCTCGACCGGTTCGTGCGGAACTGGGGGAGGGGGCCGGTCCACACCACGGTGCGGGTGATCCAGGGCGGCGCCCACAACGGCAAGGACTACGTGCGCGGCATGCGGGAGGGGTCGCTGGAGTGGATCAGCAAGGTCCTCCAGGCCCCGGTCCCCGACCCGGCCGCGTCCGCCGAGGGGTGACCGGGGCGGGGTGACCGGGGCGGGCTGAACAGGGGGCGGGCCGCACCGGGACCGGCTGAACGGGGGGCGGGCCGCACCGCCTCCGCTACGAGGTGCCCGTCCGCCCGCGCCGCTCCGTGCTGACGATCGCCACCACGCCGGCCACCACGATGGCGCCGCCGACCACGATGGGCCAGGTCAGGGCCTCGCCCAGGATCAGCGCGCCGAGCAGCACGGCCACCACCGGGTTGACGTACGCGTACGTCGAGACGAGCGAGAGCGGCGCCGACTGGAGCAGCCAGGCGTACGCGGAGAAGGCGACCAGCGAGCCGAAGACGATCAGGTACCCGAAGGCGACCCAGGACCGGGTGGACACCTCGGCGAAGGAGAACCCGTGCTGCTCGCCCCGTACGAACGCCACGGCCAGCGAGGCGACACCGCCGCCCAGCATCTCGTACGCGCTGGCCGTGAACGGGTTCTTCGGCATCGGCAGCCGCGCCGAGGAGAAGGTGCCGAGCGACCACATCACGGTGCCGATCAGGATCAGCACCACGCCCCACAGCTTGATCTCGCCGCTCAGTCCCGGGAGGGTCAGCACCGCCAGCCCGCCCATGCCGACGGCGACCCCCGTCAGGGTCCGCGCGGGCGGTCGGTCGCCGGTCGCGGCCCGGAAGACCGCCACCCACATCGGCACCGCGGCCACCAGCAGCGCCGCGAGTCCCGAGGGCACCGCGGTCTCGGCGAGGACCACCAGGCCGTTGCCGCCGAGGAGCAGCAGCAGGCCGACCAGCAGCGCGGAGCGCAGCTGCCGCCCGGTGACGCGGAGGGCGCCGGGGCCGAAGCGCCAGGCGATCAGGCCGGTCATCAGCAGGCCGGCCACGAGGAACCGGCCGCCCGAGGAGAGGAAGGGCGGCACGGTCTCGACGACCACGCGGATACCGAGGTACGTCGAGCCCCAGACCACGTAGACGATCAGCAGGGCGCCCCAGACGGCCCCGCCGGTGTGCCGTGCGGGGGAGGCCGTGGCGAGGGCGGCGGGGCTGTCCTTTGTTGTGCGCATGACGCGGAATCCTAGGGACCGGGTGGGCCGGAGTCGAGATTTTTGCCCGCTATCGGGCAGGGATGGCCGGGTTCGAGCCCCCGTCGAGGGCGGATCGCCCGTCCCGCCAACCCCACGAGCCTCAGGCGTCGCCGCGCAGCAGGGCGTTCAGGTCGCCGTACTCGAGGCCGTCCGCCACCGCCCCGTACGTACCCGAGGCCAGAAGCTCGGCGGCCGCACGCCGGGCCACGGCGTACGCGGCCTCGGCGACGGACGAGCCCAGGCTGACCCGCGCCACGCCGAGCGCGCCCAGCTCGGACACGCTCGGCGCGCCCGGGCCGACGAGCACGTTCAGCGGGGCCGGAATGCCCTTGGCCAGCTCGGCGACGACGGCCGGATCGGTGGTGCCGGGCACGAAGATCCCGCTGGCGCCGGCGGCGAGGTAGGCCTCGGCGCGGCGGAGGGTCTCGTCGAGGCGGGCCGGGCCGGGCTCGCCGAGGCCGAACAGGTACGTGTCGACGCGGGCGTTGACGTACAGCTCCGGACCGGCCGCGGCGCGGGCGGCGGCGAGGCGTTCGGCCTGGTCGGCGGGGTCGCGCGGGCCGTCCTCGATGTTGATGCCGGCCGCGCCCGCCCGCACGACGGCGGCGACCGTCTCGGCGACGCCGTCGGGATCGGCCCCGAAGCCGCCCTCGATGTCCGCGCTGACCGGTACGCCGACGGCCGCGACGACCCGCCGGACCAGGTCCACGGCACGCTCCCGGCCCAGTACGTCGCCGTCGGGCGACCCGAGGCTCCAGGCGACGCCCGCGCTGGTGGTCGCCACGGCGGGCGCGCCGGCGGCCTCGACGATGCGGGCGCTCGCCACGTCCCAGGCATTGGCGAGGCGGAGCGGGGCGGCGGGGTCGTGCAGGGCGGCGAAGGCCTGTGCGGCCGAGGTGGTGGTCATGCGTCCGAGTCCATCAGGTGAGGGGGCCGGGCGCTGGCGGTTTTCCGACGGATAGGTGGGGGCCCTGGGGTGGTGGCGCGGTGCCGGGGGAGCGGTGGTGCGGTGCCTGGGGAGTGGTGAGGTGTCTCCGGCCTTGTCCGGCGGTTCCCTCAGGACTTCAGCAGCTTCAGGTCGAAGCCCCGGCCCATCGCGCGGTAGCCCGCGTCGCCCGGGTGCAGGTGGTCGCCGGAGTCGTACTCGGCGCGCAGCCGGTCCGGGGCCTCGGGGTCGCGCAGGATCCGGTCGAAGTCCACCACCGCGTCGAAGACCTCACCGGCCCTGATCCGTGCGTTCACCGCGCGGCGAACCGATTCGCCCTCCGCCGAGTAGCTCTTGTGCCCGCCGTACGGGGTGAGCGTCGCCCCCACCACCAGCAGCCCGCGGGCGCGCGCCCGTTCGGTCAGCTCGCGCAGGCCGGCCACGATCTTCTCGGGTTCGGCGGGGCGGGCGGTGCGGCCGATGTCGTTGATGCCGAGCTCGATCACCACGACCCGCACCCCCGCGCGGGACAGCACGTCGCGGTCGAAGCGGTCGAGACCGCTCGGGCCGACCCCCTCGCGCAGCAGGCGGTTGCCGCTGATGCCGGCGTTGAGCACGCTCAGGCGGGGCGTCGCGGTACCGCCCTTCCCCGCCCCGCCTCCGGTTCCGCCGCCCGTTCCGGGGCCCGTCCCGGTCGTGATGTCGGTGCCGGTGTCCGCGGTGGACTGCTCGTCGGCCCCGCCCTTGCGGAGCCGGTCGGCCAGTACGTCCGTCCAGCGCCGGTTCTCGTCCACCGAGGACATCGCGCCGTCCGTGATCGAGTCGCCGAAGGCCACGATCGCCCCGGCCGTCCGGTCCGTCCGCACGTCCACCGCGACCAGGTGCCGCCAGGCGGTGGTCCGGGCGTCGTACGGGTCGCCCGACTCGTCGTGCGTACGGTCGCCGTCCGCCGCGTACGAGGTCTGCCGCGAGCCGGGGTGGTACGTGACCGGGCCGCCCGGCTCCGCCGACTCCGGTGCGTACGTGCTGACCAGCAGGTCCGTGTCCGCCGGGACGCGCAGGCCGACGGCGTCGCTGGTGACCTCGTCGCCGGGCGGGACGGTGACCGTGGCCGCGCCGCCGAAGGTCAGCGGCGCCAGCGAGCCCCGCTCCGCGGCTGGGGTGGTGGCCCCGGCCGCGAGCGCGACGGTGGCGCTGGCGATGCGCAGGGGCTGTTCGCCGTACAGGTTCGAGAGGGTGATGCGGACCTGGTCGCCGCCGATGCCGGCGCGCACCACGTTGCGGAAGGTGCGGCCGGAGTGGCCGCGCAGGTACGTGTCCGGCTCGGGGCCGACGGGCGCGGCCGACCAGGTGCCGACCCAGTGGGGGGCGAGCGCGCCGCCCCGGTCCACCGGGCCCGCGGTCCGGCCGGAGTTGCGGCCGGCGCCCCGCGGGTCGTCGCCGTCGGCGCCCCACACGCCGGAGAGCACCGCCGTGAAGATCCCCGCCACTCCGAGGACGACCAGCGCCACCAGGGCGCCGAGCAGGCTCCGGCGCTGCCGGGAATTGAAGCGGCCTGGGCTCGGGGCGGTCATGCGCGGGGCTCTCCTCCGGTGGCGGGTGCGGGGGTGCGGTACGCCGGAATGGGCGATTCCGGGAACTCGTGGCGCGTCCCGGGAGTCGGTCAAGTAGGCGACAGTGGCACTGCGACCAGATGCTATGCGTACGAACCACGACGGTACGGGAGCGGGCCGCAGCGCCATCAGGGGGGCGGGGGAAGGCAGGAGAACGGTGGAAGGCACGGGTACGCCGGCACGTGGGGCGCGGCACGAGGCGGAGCGCGGGGCAGGCGGGCCGCCGCGGGGCGGGCGCGCGGTCTTCGCGTACAGCGCCGCGGACGAGGAGAAGCGGCGCGGCGTGCGCCGGATGAAGGCGACGGCCACCGGGCTGCTGCTGCTGGTCGCGGTCGTCTACGCCCTCGCGAAGTGGGCCCAGAACTCCGGCGCGGGCTCCTGGGCCGGTTACGTGGCTGCCGCGGCCGAGGCGGGCATGGTCGGCGCGCTGGCCGACTGGTTCGCGGTCACCGCCCTCTTCCGGCGGCCGCTGGGCCTGCCCATCCCGCACACCGCGATCATCCCGACGAAGAAGGACCAGCTGGGCGTGTCGCTCGGCGAGTTCGTCGGCGAGAACTTCCTCTCCTCGGACGTCGTACGGGCCCGGCTGCACGCCCTCGGGATCGGCGGCCGCCTCGGCGCGTGGCTGGCCGAGCCGCAGCACGCGGACCGCGTCACGGCGGAACTGGCCACGGCGCTGCGCGGCGCGCTGACGGTGCTGCGGGACTCGGACGTCCAGGCGGTGGTGGGCGAGGCGATCACGCGGCGCGCCGAGAGCGCGGAGATCGCGCCGGCGGTCGGCAAGACCCTGGAACGCGTCGTGACCGACGGCGGTCACCGGCGGGTCGTGGACCTGGTGTGCGTGAAGGCGCACGACTGGCTGGTCACGCACGCGGATTCGGTGATGGACGCGGTGCAGGGCGGCGCGCCCGGCTGGACCCCGCGGTTCGTCGACAAGAAGGTGGGCGAGCGGGTCTACAAGGAACTGCTGCGCTTCGTCACCGAGATGCGGGACATGCCGGAGCACCCGGCGCGCGGGGCGGTGGACCGCTTCCTGGCCGACTTCGCGGCGGACCTCCAGTCGGACACCGAGACGCGGGAGCGCGTCGAGCGGCTGAAGACGGAGCTGATCGGGCGCGGCGAGGTGCAGGACGTGATCGCCTCCGCGTGGTCCGCGGTCCGCTCGATGATCATCTCGGCGGCGGAGGACGAGCGCAGCGAGCTGCGGCTGCGGGTGCGGTCCTCGCTGATGTCGCTGGGCGCGCGGCTGGCCACCGACGGCCGGCTGCAGGCGAAGGTGGAGGGCTGGACGGAGGGGGCGGTGGTGTACGTGGTGACCAACTACCGCGCCGAGATCACGTCCCTCATCACGGACACGGTGGCGGGCTGGGACGCCGAGCACACCTCCCGCAAGATCGAGGCCCACATCGGCCGCGACCTGCAGTTCATCCGCATCAACGGCACGGTGGTGGGCGCGCTGGCGGGTCTGCTGATCTACACGGTGTCGCGGGCGGTGGGGGCGTAGGGGGTGGAGCGGGACGGCGGGGGCGGCTGTTCTGGCTGTTCTGTGGCGGCTCACCGCCGTTGCCCCCGGCCTGCCCCGCCCTGCCTCGCCTCCGCCGCCCCCGCCCCCGCTTGGCCCGCCCTGCCTCGCCTCCGCCGCCCCCGCCCCCGCTCGGCCCGTGAGGCCGTCAGCCGGTCAGAGCTCTTCCGGCTTCTCGCAGGACCAGTCCTCGTCCCCCGACGGCAGCCGGTCGGAGACCAGCCAGGCCGCCGTGGAGACGACGCCGGCGGCGGCCAGTACGGCGGGCCAGGCGCCGATCTTCTTCGCGAGCGGGTGCGAGCCGGCGAAGCCGGCCACGTACAGTCCGCCCAGCGCGGCGGCGGCCGGGACGCCCGCGTACCGCTGCCACTCGCGCGCCGCCACCGCTCCGGCGGCGGCCAGTACCGCGCCGCCCAGCGGCCGCCTCCGCGTCCACCGTGCGACGGCGTAGCCGCCGACCAGCCCGCCGGCGGTCACCGCTGCCGTGGGAATCCGCGCCATGGTCCATCCCCTCCCTGGGATCAGGTTCCTCGGACGCATTCGGAACATCCGAGGCTTTCGAGGCTAACGCGGACGCCGTGCCGCCCGGAGGCCGCCGGCCAGACCGAGGACGAGGACCGCGCCGCCGAGCACGGAGTCCGGCACCGCGTCCTGGACCGTCGGCGGCAGCAGGGACATCAGTCCGAGCACGAGCAGGAACGCCACGGCGCAGCCGCCCACGCCGAGCAGGAGTCTGGTCAACAGGCCTTGGGACATGGGTGCTCCGGCTCGTCGTACGTACGAATGTCGGTCTGACACCCACTCAACGCGCGGGCGACGACTGCGATACGGGGTGCGGCGCGGGCGGGACGGCGCTACGCCGGCCGGCCGGGACGAGGTCCGGAAACGGCCAGCTCGGGACCGCCGTACAGAAGTCGGATTTGCCCCGCACCCTCCGGATCCGCGGACCTGGCCCCCGGGGAACCGCCCCGGCGTAGATTCGCTCTCCGAGAGGGGGGAGAAACGCCCCAAGCCGCCCAACCGGCGCTTACCGCGCAGGGAGTACACACGTGATCTGTTACGGACCGGCCGTCCTCGACCTCTCGGACGAACTGGTCGACGCGTACGCCGAGGTCTTCTCCGCCCCGCCGTGGAACGAGGATGAAGAAACCATTCGCCAGTTCGGCGGCCGACTCCAGGCCGACGTGCGCCGCGCCGGCTTCCGCACCGCGCTGGCGCAGTCGGCGGCGGGCGTCGACGGTTTCGCGACCGCGTGGCTCACCCGGGCGCCGTTCCCGGGCGGCCGCGCGTACGGGAGCGTCGCGGCGCAGCTGGGCGCGGACCGGGTGACGGAGCTGCTGGTCGGGGCCCTGGAGATAGACGAACTCGCGGTGCGCCCGTACGCCCGCGGGCACGGCACCGGCCGGGCGCTGCTGGCCGAGATCACGGCGGACGCGCCGGACGGCCGGGCCTGGCTGCTGACCGCGCGCAAGGCCGCGGACACGGTGGCGACGTACCGGCGCCTGGGCTGGCACGAGGTGCCCCCGCTCCCCGGTACGGCGAACGGCGTCCTGGTCTTCCTCGCCCCGGACCACCCCGGAGCCCGGCCCCAGGCATGACCCCCGCCCGGCACGGGGCATACCGCGGGCATGATCACCCACAACACGCACCCCGAGCCGGCGCCCCCCGGGGCAACACCGGACCACCCGGACACCCGCACGGCCACCTCCGGTACCTCCGCGCCCGAACGCACCAGGGCACGCGGCCCGGCACCGGGGCCGGGCCGCACCCGAGGACCGGCCCCCGGCAACGGAACCCGACGGGCAACGGCACCGGGACGAGCGCGGTCAGCGCCCCCCGCCGGAGCCCCGGAGCCGGAGCCGGCACCGGCCCACGGGATGGCGGCACCCTCCCGAGGGCGGGCGGTGGACCGGGTACCCCTCGAAGGGACGGACGTGGACCGGGCACCCACCCGAGGGGCGGCGGTGGCCCCGGTGCAGGCCGTCGGCGGGCCGTCCACCTCCGTGCCGGCCACCGGCGGAGAACTGTGCCCCGCGCAGGCCGCCGGCGGGGCAGGGGTCTCCGCGTCGGCCCTCACTGGGGCATCCTCGCCCGCACCAGCCGGCGGCGGGGTGTTCGCCCCCGCACCAGCCACGGCACGGGGCCCGCACCCCGTGGCGCGCCGGCAGCTCAATCTCGCCACGACCCAGCAGCTGCGGCGGGCCGGTGTCGCCGGGGGCACGATCAGCCGCCGTACTCGCCCGGGAGGGCCCTGGCAGCGGCCGCTGCCCCGCGTATGCCTGCTCCAGACCGGACCGCCCGACCCGCGCCAGCGGGCCCTCGCGGCGGTGCTGTACGCGGCCCCGGCCGACGCCGAGCCCCTCTCCGGTGCCGCCGCGGCCCTCACCGGCGGTGCGGCACTCGCGCTGCTCGGCATCCGCGACGCCCCCGCGACCCCGGTGGACGTCCTGATCCGCGCCCCGCGCACGCTCCGGGCGACCGGGTACGTACGCCCGATGCCCACCACCCGCTGGCCGGTCACGATGACCGTGGACGGCATCCCCGTCACCCGGCCGGTCCGTGCGGCGGCGGACTACGCCCTGCGCGCCACCGACCCCGACCAGGTCCGCTCCGTACTGGCCAACACCGTCCAGTCCGGCTGGGTCCACCCGCACGACCTGCACGCCGAGCTACGCGCCGCCCGCGCCCTGAACCGCCCCGCCACCCGCGCCGCGGCCACGGAACTGCTGGCCGGCGTCCGTTCGATCGCCGAGGGAAGGGCACGCGACGCCCTCGCCGCCTCCGACCTCCCGCCCCCGCTCTGGAACGCCCGCCTCTACACCCCGGACGGCACCTTCCTGGCCACCCCGGACGCGTACTGGCCGGACGAGGGCGTCGCGCTGGAGGTCGACTCGGCGGAGTACCACTACACCCGCGACTCGTGGCACGCCACGCTCCTGCGCCGCCTCCGCCTCGAATCCCACGGCGTCCTGGTGGCCAGCGCGACCCCCTCGATGCTCCGCGACGCCCCCGCCCTCGTCGTCGATGCCCTCCGCACCCTCCTCACCCTCACCACCACCCGCCCCACCCCCCTCACCATCCACGCCCGAGGCCACACCCAACTCCAGCTGCCGCTTTTGTCTCCGTGACGGGACGACGCTGCCGAACCGGGTCCTCGATCTCAGCCTCCGGAGATCACGACGGCCCGGTGTCGTCTTCTGGCTTATGTCGGAGCCGGTTCACGGTGAGCACGATCTCGTTGGCGCTTGTCTCCGGTGCTTCGTGCTCCCAGAAGCGGAGCACGGTCCACCCCGCTTCCTCGAGCTGCCGGTCGGTATCGCGGTCCCGGGCTATGTTCCGGGCCACCTTGTCCGACCAGTAGCCCGGGTTGGTCTTCGGTGCCACGTAGTGTTCCGGGCAGCCGTGCCAGTAGCAGCCGTCGATGAAGACTGCGACCTTCGTCGGCCTGAAGACCATGTCAGCCGTGCGGCGGAAATCCGGCAGGGGTTTGGCTGAGACTCGGTAGCGGAGCCCTTGCGCGTGCACGAGTCGGCGCACCAGCTGCTCGGGCTTGGTATCACGGCTCCGGATGGCCTGCATGTTCCGGCGCCGGGCCGCAGATGAGGCCCAGGAACCGGCAGGGGCAACCCAGTCTTCCTGTGGCATGAAGAAGCATCCTTCCGGATCGGACCTTGGTGGATCCGCGTGACCCAAGCGCCCAATTCCTCTTGTCAGGTGCTAGTGCACCTCGGCTAGTGCAGGCGCGGCCGCCACTGGCTCTGTCGGGCTCCCGACCAGGATGTCCTCGGCGAAAAGGAACGCATCACTTGAGGACCCCTGGACCTGGCGCCCTCCCTCAATCTCGTAGCCAGCGAGCAGCTCGTCCCTTTGCGCAGGTCGTAGAACGGCGGCAATCGCCCGGCCCACGGCCTCGGCGACAGGAGGCGGAAAGGCGTTGCCGACCTGGCGGTACTGGGCGGTCTTGCCGCCGCTGAACTTCCAGTCCCTGAAGCCCTGGACGCTTGCTGCCTGTTGAACGGTGAGCATGGGGCCCGCGGGCCGGAACAGGTCCCGCTCCGGGACACAGTCCTTCGGGTCATTGGCGACGCCGTTGGCATCAATGCCGAGGGCCTCCCACGCTCGCTTGGCGCGCGTCGGGCCCAAGTCTGCTCCACCGTGCTTCCGGGACCCGCCGACAAGTGTTGGCGCCACCGTTATTCCACGTTTGGCTGCCTTCTGTGATTCTGTCAGCCACTTGTTGTAGACATCCTCGCCGGTCGGATCCCCGGCCTCGGCCGGCATGCCGTACTTGTTTTTTTTCCAGTACTCCTTGCAGCGAGTGAGCATGGACTCCTTGAGTGTCTCGAACAGGTCCTTGCCTGGCTGTGCGTCTCTGACCGGCCATGCAAAGCTTTCCGCGCCAGGTACGTCTTTGTGGATGACCACCAGAATGGCGCGCGGGCGTAGCTGCGGAACCCCGAATTCGGGCGCGTCCAGGCGGCGCCAAACGCGTCGCATCGCAAGGTCTTGCTGCTGAGGAGAGTCCGTCTTCCGGATCTCGGGGATGACGTAACCATACTCGCGGAGCTTCTCGAGGATTTCTCGACGGTATTCAATGAATACCTCGGGAGGCTCCAGGATTCCGCGGACATTCTCGATCATGATGGCGCGCGGGCGCAGGGATGCGACGATCTCCAGCATCGCCGGAAAAAGGTCGCGTTCGTCATTGGGTCCGAGCTGATTTCCTGCCAGCGAGAACGGTGGGCAAGGGACTCCTCCGGCGAGCAGGTCGATGGTGTCTCCACTGTCTTTGATGGCTTTGAACTCTGGAGAAGAGAGGAAATCCCTGACGTCTGCCGAAGCAAGCGATCCGATCTTGTCCTCGTTCCAGCCGGCCCAAGACCCGATGTTCAGCTTCAGAGTCTCTACCGCGTGGGAGTCCCACTCGACTAGGGCGCGGTGATCGAAGCCTGCCTCGTGGAGTCCGGAAGCTTGCCCGCCGGCGCCAGCGCAGATCTCAACGGAGAGAAGCGGTGTTTCGAACGTCGGGCGAGTCCGCCGGGCGGTCATCGGGTTCTCCTCATGTGCGGCACGGGCAGTCTGGCAGACTACGCCAGGTGCCATCCTCACATGAAGTTTCTGATGGGGTTGTGGGGGTGCGGCATGGGTCCGGCACCCATCGCCCGTCCGCCGCCGCGGATGCCAGAACAGCCCGGCGATGCCCTCAGAGTGAGCCCCGGAGCAATCGCGGGCTCCTCCGCCATGGTCGCAGGCTGCTGGACCCGGGTGGTCAGGGATTCTTCCCACGGGCTCCAGCTTTCGTGCGAACTGAAGCACTTAGCCGATCGCGCCAGGGCCTGCGAGCACCGGGACCGGAGTCTCCGTTTCGGCGGGCCCTGGTGGTGGTGCAGTCCAGGCTCTGCAGGTCCCGGTCGGCCGCGAAGTTGTGGACCGCGCGCGCGATCGCGGCGGCACACCTGGTGAAGACTGATCCTCTCGCTGAGAGGTTGCATGTCTCGAGTTCAAGGCCTGGCAGTCCGAGTCCTCTTGGGAATGTCGAATTTGCTCCTCTTGGTCCGAACTGCCGGCACAAACGAGATCGGAAGCAATTCGGGCGGGGGTTGCTAAGCAGTGGTCAAGCTGAGGATGAATGCAGTCACAGGCGCAGTCCGGTGCGCCAGGGTGACGTGTCGCCATCCGGGACTGGCAACCATCTGAGATGGCGGCCGCCCGTGATGGCCCGTGCTGTCCGGCGGATGACGCAGAACATCGGCGCACCCAGGAGCTGCAGGCCGGTGAACCCGTTACTCCTTCTTTCTCTCCGTCGCTGACGGCCACCTTGGTCCTGCCCCCAGCCAAGCCCGCAATGGCTCCTGCTGGAGGTCCCGCTGTCCCAGGACTGCTACCCCCTGCTACCCGCTTGGCAAGGCAATGAACCAACCGCCGGAGCAAGGGGGAGGTACGTCTGGCTTAGCCGGACCGCCCGAAAGCACTGGGTGCGGCTTTTCGCGCTATGGGGCGCCGTGGCAGGTGGTGTAGGGGCGGGTTGAGGCGCACCAGCAGGGGGAGCTCGGGGCGGGGGGCCAGGGGGTGGCCTTGCCCCGGGCTGCCAGGGTGGTGGCGTATTCGGCCAGGAGGGACGGGGAGGACGGGGAGGTCTTCTCGGAGGCCGCGAAGGCTTCGTACGAGGGGACGCTGCCCGTGACGATGCCGAGGTTCGGGGTGCCCGAGGAGGCCAGGTCGCGGAGGGAGGCCTCGATCTGGGTCAGGTGCGCCTCGTGGGACGGGTATTCCGCCTGGAGGGCCGGGTACGAGGTGAGGAGCTCGGTCAGTTCCGCCGCCGGCCAGTGCAGCACGGCCACCGGGAACGGGCGGGAGAGGGCCGCGCGGCGGTCGCCGAGCTCCGCCCGCAGCCGGGCGATCTCCGCGCGCAGCTCGGCCGGGTCGTTGGAGCCCAGGGCCCAGATGCGCTTGGGGTCGTGGAGCTCGTCCAGCGGGATCGGGCCGGTGTGGCGGGTGTCGGCGACCATGTCCCAGTCGTCGTGCGGGAGGCCGAGGAGGCGCCGTACCCGGTGGCGCCCGGTGAGCAGGGCGGCGGACGCCGTCGAGAGGGGCTCGTCCTCGCTGATCAGGAGGGTGGCCGCCTCGGTGAACGCGGCGTGCGACTCCGCGAGCTCGTCGTGGGCCTCCAGGGCTTCGGCGATGACCTCCCACGGCGCGGGGTCCTGGGGGGCGGCCGCGCGGATGCCGGCGATCAGCGCGCGGGCCTCCGCCTCGTGGCCGTACTCCCACAGGTTGGCGGCCTGGAGTGCCTTGATCAGGTGCGGGTTCGCGGGGGTGGCGGCGAGGAGGCGGTCGTACAGGGCGCTCGCCCGCTCGCGTTCGTCGGCGAGTTCGAGATGGGCCGCGGCCTGGAGGATGAGCGGCTCCTGGTCCTCGGGGTAGCGGGAGGCCGTGCGCAGCAGGCGATCGGCTTCGGCGACGTGCTCGTCAGGCGTATCGGGGCGCATGGTCAACACCGTACTGCGGCAGGCCGTTCTGCCGCTGGTCAGTTGGCGCGGGAGGTTCTAGGGTGCGGCCCGGCGGAAGGGGGAGCCGGTGCGGGAGCGGGTTCCGGTCGTCGTACAGGGGCGGCGTACGCGGTACGTGACGCTGCGCGGCCCCCGTGGATCCTTCGGGTGGGGTGGGTCGGGCGGGGCGGGCGGGTCCGGCGGCGGGTCCTGGTGGTCCGGGCCGCGGTGGTCCTCGCTCCGGCGTGCGGGGGCAGGCCGGCTGCTGTGGGCCGGGGCCGAACTGGCCGTCACCTGCGGGCTGGTGCTGCTGTTGCTGGTGGTGCACCAGCTGTGGTGGACCAACCGGGAGGCGCTGGCCGAGGCCCGGAGCCAGGTACGGGCCCTGGAGAGCAGCTGGGCCGCCGGGCCCGCCGAGTCGCCCGGCGGAGCGGTGCCGGTGGAGCCGGGCGGTGCCGAGCCGGTCGTGGAGCCGGGGGCCCCGCCTCCGGCCCGGGCGCAGGTGCCGGGCGGCGGGGGGCGGGGGCGTGTCGAACCGCCGCGCGGGGAGGAGCCGTACGCCGTGCTGCGCATCCCGCGCCTCGGGGTGGTGGCGCCGGTCGCGCAGGGCGTCGGCAGGCGGGCGGTGCTGGACCGGGGATACGTCGGGCACTACGCCGGCACGGCCCGGCCGGGGCAGCCGGGCAACTTCGCGCTGGCCGGGCACCGCAACACCCATGGGGAGCCGTTCCGTTACGTCAACCGGCTGCGGGCCGGCGACCTGCTGGTCGTCGACGTGCGCGGCCGGCGGTACACGTACGTGGTCGACAAGCGGCTCGACCAGACCTCGGCGCGGGACGGCGGGGTGATCGCTCCCGTGCCGCGCAGCCTGGTCCGGCCCTCCTACGGCTACTCCGCGCCCGGCTCGTACATCACGCTGACCACCTGCACGCCGGAGTTCACCTCGAAGTACCGGCTGGTGGTGTGGGGGGTGCTGAGGTCCTCGGTGGCGCGGTAGGTGTGCCTTCTCCGGCTTCTTGGTTCCCGGTTTTCCGGTTTCCTCGGATTCGGGGGTCCTCCGGCTTCTCGGGTCCGCTGTTCTCCGGGTTCTCGATTTCGTCGGCGGGGGCGGGCAACCGGATCGGCGGTTCTGCGGTCTTGGAGGGTGACGGGGTCGGACGAGGCCGGCAGGGGAGGGGACATGAGGGCACGCGGCGGTGAGCGCGGAGCGTTGTTCGGGCTCCTCGGTCTGTTCGGGCTCGGCGGTCTGCTGGGGCTCCTGGGGGCGTTCGCGGGAGACGGCTCGCTCGGCACCGCCGTCGCACTGGCCGCCACGGCCGCCGTCGCCACCGCCATGACCTGTGCGGTCCTGGCCGCGGGTGTCGTCCTCACCGTGCCGCCCACCCGAATACGCACCGCGATACGGGACAGGGAGCAGCGCACGGCCTTCCTGCCGCAGCGCGATCCCGACGCGGCCGGCCGCTCCCGGCCCAGGGCCCCGGGCCGTCCTGCCCTGACGGCTGCGTAGGGGCGCGTTCACAGACCTGAACCGGGAGAAGGGGTTCCGCTTCCTTTCCCGTCGGGTCCCGGGATCTTGATCCGGATTCGTCGTCCGGAATCCCCATCCCTTCCTTCTCCAGCACCGCGCCCCCGTGGCTCGTCGCGCCGACATCCCATGCCGGAACGCAGGACGAGACCCTTCGGAGGGCCCGTATGTCCGTCTTCTCGACCCTTGTCACCTCTCTCGCCGGGTTGCTCGACCCGGTCTTCGCGACCGCCGCCACCGCCGCGGCGATCGTGGTCTTCACCCTGCTCGTGCGGGTGGCGCTGTACCCGCTCAACCGCTCGGCCTTCCGGTCGCAGCAGGCCCGGGCGGCACTGGCGCCGCAGGTGGCCGAGCTCCGGCGCCGCCACCCGGCGCCGAAGGACGCCGACCGGCTGCGCAAGGCGGTGCTCGCGCTGCACACGGAGGCGAAGGTGTCCCCGTTCGCGGGGCTGCTGCCGATCTTCGTGCAGCTGCCGGTCTTCTTCGTGATGTACCGGGTCTTCTCCTCCGACCGGATCGGGGGAGAGGTGAACGCGCTGCTGGACCACCGGCTGTTCGCGGCGCCGCTCGGCTCGCGGTGGGCGGACGCGCTGGGGGAGGGCGGCCTGATCGGGGCGCAGGGCCTGGTCTTCCTGGGGCTTTTCGCCGCCATCGCCGCCGTGGCCACGTGGACGGTGCTGCGGGCCCGGCGGACCGGCGGACTCGCCGCGGCCGTGCCGGAGCTGGGCCTCGGCGGCGGGTCCGGGAAGCGGGGCGGCGGCCCGGCCGGGACCGGTGAGGGGACTGGTGCGGGTGCTGGTGGCCGGGCCGGTTCCAAGGGCGGTGGCCGGGCCGGTGCCGGTGCCGGGGCGGCGGCCGGCTCTGCCGGGGCGGGGGAACTGCCCGGGGGTGAGGCCCTGCGGAAGGCCGCGCGGTGGATGCCGCTGCTGGCCTTCGGGACCGTGGTCACCGCGGCCGTGGTGCCGCTGGCCGCAGGGCTCTACCTGCTCACCACCACCGCCTGGACGGCGGCGGAGCGCGCCTGGCTCCAGTGGCGCTGGGAGGCGGCGGCCCGTACCACCGGGACGGAGTCGCGTTCCAGTCTGTGAACGGGGTCTTGCGGATTGGGCTGACTTCTTGGAGGATCAGCCAATCCTCCGATGGCCGCAACCCATCGTCCGGCCCGGGGCATGTCCACGGGTCGACCACCCACGACCACGGGAGAATGCCCATGAAGCTGCTGCGAGTCGGCCCGGTGGGGGCTGAGCGCCCCGCGCTGCTGGACCAGGACGGGACCCTCCGGGACCTGTCCGGCCTCGTCACGGACATCGACGGAGCCCTGCTCTCCGACGACTCCGTGCTGTCCCGGGTCCGGGAAGCGGCCGCCGCGGGCGAGCTCCCGGCCCTCGACGCGGAGGGGCTGCGCACCGGCGCCCCCGTGGGCCGCATCGGCAAGATCGTGGGCATCGGGCTGAACTACCACGACCACGCGGAGGAGATCGGCGCCGCGATACCCGAGGAGCCGATCATGTTCCTCAAGGCGCCGGACACCGTGGTCGGCCCGGACGACACCGTGCTCGTACCGCGCGGCAGCGTCAAAACGGACTGGGAGGCCGAGCTGGGCGTCGTCATCGGCAGCACCGCCCGCTACCTCGACTCCGCCGAGGAGGCGCTGGCGCACGTCGGCGGTTACGTCCTGGCCCACGACATCTCGGAGCGCGAGTTCCAGATCGAGCGCGGGGGCACCTGGGACAAGGGCAAGAACTGCGAGACGTTCACGCCCCTCGGCCCCTGGCTGGTCACGGCCGACGAGGTCGGCGACCCGCAGAACCTGGGCGTCCGCCTCTGGGTCAACGGCGAGCAGAAGCAGGACGGCACCACGGCCAACCAGATCTTCCCGGTGGGCGAGGTGGTCCGGTACCTCAGCCAGTTCATGACCCTGCACCCCGGCGACGTCATCGTCACCGGCACCCCGGCGGGCGTGGCGATGGGCCAGCCCGAGCCGAAGCCGTACCTGCGGGCCGGCGACGTGGTGGAGCTGGAGATCGACGGCCTGGGGCGTCAGCGGCAGGAGCTCAAGAACGCCTGAGCGGGGTTGCCGGGCTGGTCGGACGGCCGGACGGCCGAACGGCTGGACGGCCGAACGGCTGGAGGACGATCGGTGCCGGGATACCCGCATGTCGGGACGCCGGAGGCCGGGACGGTCGATGCCGGAAGCCCGGAAGCCCGGAAGCCCGATGCCGAGACGCCCGGGGCCGGGATGCCCCGGAAGCCGGGGCCGGCGGCCCCGCGGCCGGTCGGCGCCCGGCTTCCCGCCGGCGGGTCAGAGGGCGACCGTGACGCCCTCGGCCGCCGAGCGGCGCGCGGCCTCCAGTACGTCGAGCGCCGCGGCGGCCTCGTGTGCGGTGACCGGGTTCGGCCCGGCGCCCCGCAGGGCTGCCGCGACGGCCGCGTAGTACGCCGGGTAGTCGCCGGGCTCCGTCGGTACGGGCGTGCCGCCGCCGGTCAGCGGAGACTCGCCCGACCCCAGCCGGCCCCACAGGCCCTCGGCCTCCACGCCCCAGGGCACGCCGGCGGCCGGGCGCTTGCCCTCCCGCAGCGCCGCCTCCTGCGGGTCGAGGCCGTACTTCACGTATCCCGCACCCGCCCCGAGCACCCGGAAGCGGGGTCCGAGCTGCGCCGTGGTCGCGCTCACGTAGAGGTGTGAGCGGACACCGGACGCGTGGGTGAGCGCGATGAAGGTGTCGTCGTCGGTCTCGGCGCCGGGGCGGCGTACGTCGGCCTCGGCGTAGACCCGTACCGCGGGGCCGAAGAGCACCAGGGCCTGGTCCACCACGTGGCTGCCCAGGTCGTAGAGCAGCCCGCCGATCTCCTCGGGCGCGCCGGACTCGCGCCAGCCGCCCTTGAGCTGCGGACGCCAGCGCTCGAAGCGCGACTCGAACCGCTGCACCTCGCCCAGCTCGCCGCGCTCCAGCAGGCCGCGGAGGGTGAGGAAGTCGTTGTCCCAGCGGCGGTTCTGGAACACGGACAGCAGCAGCCCGCGCTCGTCGGCGAGGGCTGCCAGCTCCCGCGCCTCCGCCGCGGTCCCGGCGACCGGCTTGTCGACGACGACGGGGAGCCCGGCCCGGAGCGCGGCCGTGGCCAGCGGGACGTGGGTCTTGTTGGGGGAGGCGATGACGACCAGGTCGAGGGCACCGGGGTCGTCGAACAGCGCTTCGGGGGTCTCGGCGATCCGCACGCCGGGGAACTCGGCGCGGGCCTGCGCCTGGCGCTCCGGATTGCCGGTGACGACGGTGTCGAGGACCAGCCCGTCCGTGGCGGCGACGAGCGGGGCGTGGAAGACGGAACCGGCCAGGCCGTAGCCGATGACGGCGACGCGGAGGGGGGTGGGCGTTGTCGTGGACGTCATGGATCTACTTAAGCAACGCTGTTGCCAAAGTGCAAGGAGCGGCGACAATGGCCTGGTGAGTCAGGT
Source organism: Streptomyces sp. NPDC101132 (assembly GCF_044759225.1). NCBI lineage: Bacteria > Bacillati > Actinomycetota > Actinomycetes > Kitasatosporales > Streptomycetaceae > Streptomyces > Streptomyces sp. NPDC101132. The sequence continues at coordinate 334,585 of NZ_JBIVYX010000010.1, read as the reverse complement.
GAGTCAGGTGATGCAGGGGAATCAGGGCGGGGCCGGTGAGGGGCGGGCGGGTGCCGGGGGTGCTGACCGTGGTAGCGGCGCCCGGCCGGGTGCCGGGCCGGGTGCCGGGCCGGGTGCCGGGCCGCACCGGGGTGCCGTCGTGCGGGCCGGCGTCAACCTGCCGGTCCTGCGCGGCCACAACGACGCGCTCGTCCTGGCACTGCTCCGCGAGGCGGGCGAGGCGGGGGTGGACCGGCTGGAGCTGGCCGCCCGTACGGGCCTCACCCCGCAGGCCGTCAGCAAGATCACCGCCAGGCTGCGGGAAGAGCGGCTGGTGGCCGGGGCCGGACGCCGGGAGCCGACCGGCGGCAAGCCCCGCACCCTGCTGCGGCTGGTGCCGGAGGCGGGCTGCGCGCTGGGGGTCCGGCTCGACCGTGACGAGTTCCGGGTGCTCCGCGTGGACCTCGCGGGGCGGGTGGCCGAGGAACGCGGCGGGCCGCTGGACTTCGGCGCGGGTGCGGCCGCGGTGGTGCCGGCCGTCGCGCGCGAGGTGGCCGCGCTGGCCACGGGCCCGGGGGTGCTCGGGGTGGGGGTCGCCGCGCCGGGACCGCTGGACCACGGCACGGGCGTGCTGGGCCGGGTGACCGGGTTCCCCGAGTGGGAGGGCGTCGATCTGCGGGCCGCCCTCGCGAGGGCGCTCGGCCCGGAGCTCCCGGTGGTGCTGGACAAGGACACGAACGCGGGCGCGCTGGGTGCGGGCGGTGCGGGGGGCGGGGGTGCGGGTTCCTTCGCGTACCTGCACGTGGGTACGGGCCTGGGCGCCGGCCTCGTGCTGGACGGCACCCTGCACCGCGGGCCGCGCACGGGCGCGGGGGAGTTCGGCCACCAGGTCCTGCTGCTGGACGGGCCCGAGTGCGGGTGCGGGGCGCGGGGGTGCGCCGAGGTGCTGTGCCTGGACGCGGTGGCGCGGGGGGACCTGCCGGGGGCCGCGGCGGTGCTGGGTGCGGCGGCGGCCAATCTGGTGGCCCTGCTCGACGTGGACCGGGTGCTGCTGGGGGGCCGGGTGGTGGCGGGGGCGCCGGACGTCTTCGCGCGGGGGGTTGCGGAGGTGCTGCGGGAACGGGCGCTGGGTGCGTACGAGGTACCGGTCGCGGTGGCGGCCGGGGACGCGGTGGCGCTGGGCGCGGCGGAACTGGTGCTGGGGAGGGTGTTCGGGGTGGGGGTTTAAGGGAGCGGCCCGCACCACCCAGCGCCCCGCGCTTCCGACCACCCCGCGCCCCGCGCCTCTCACCCCCCAGCCCCCGGCCGGGCACCGCCAGCGGCGCCACGGCCCCGCTGGCCCATCCGGGGGTAATTGCTCCGTACCGGCAGCGGGGTGGCGTGTGGGGGTGCGGGGATGGGTGCGGGGCGTGGCAGGGTGCCGGGTAGGACCGGGTGATTGTCACCTGGTCAGACCATCGTCCGGCGATCAGCGAAGGTGCCCATGCGAACGCGGAACGCCCTGGTCCTGTCCGCCGCCCTCGCCGTGACCGCCATGGCCCCCGCCGCGTGCGCCGCCGCGGTGCCGGCCCTCACGTCCCCGGCCCTGGTGGCGGTGCGGCTCGCCGCCGCCCCCGGGCTGGTGCCGGACGCCCCCTCCGCGCCGGCGGTGCCCCGGCCGGCTCCCGCGGTCGATGCTCCCGTCGGTGCCCCGCGCGACGTCGGGACGGGTGGTGGGGCCAAGCCCGCCCCCGCGCTGCCCTCGCGGATCCAGCCCAAGTGCGGGGACGGCAAGAGTGCCGAGTTCCCCATCGGGGCCCGGATCCGCGGCGGCCCCTCGGTGTACCGCAGCGGCGGCGGCGCGCAGACCTGGTACCTCGACCTGACCAACACCACCCGCACGACCTGTGAGGCCGTGCACCCGGTGGTGGTGTTCACCGACCGCGCCCGTGCGCTGAAGGCCCGGCACCTGCTGATGGACTTCACCGACCGGGGCACCGGCCGCGTCCACGCGGTGACGCTGGAGCAGAGCGACGAGGACGAGGTCATCGCCGTCTTCGACGGCGGCGGCGACGGGTTCCCGGGCTTCACCCTCCCGCCCGGCGGCAGCGTCACCGTCACCGTGCACCTCGGCTTCACCGAGGACGCCCCGCCCGGAGAGGTCGTCGCGGACGCCGCCCTCGTGCAGCGGAAGGCCGACGACGGCGACTGGGTGGGGGAGAGCGGCGGCTACCGCTTCACCGTGGAGGGGCCGGAGGAGCACGTGGAGTCCGGGGCCGCGGGCTCCCTCGCCAGCACCGGACCCGGTACGGGCGGGCGGGACGCCGCGCTCGCCGGTGCCGCCGCCGTGCTCGCCGCGTCCGGCACCGGGCTCCTGGTCGCGGCCCGCCGGCTGCGCCGCCGCTGAGCGGGCCGGGTCCTCCCGCCCCACCGGAACCGTCCCGCCCCCCAGGCTCCCCCCCGGCCCCCCCGGCCCCCCGGCCGTCCGGTCGTCGCCCCGCCGTAGGGTCGGCCTGTGGAACCGACCCAGCACACCCCCGGCGAGCCCGTACGCTCCGGCATCCCCGAGCACGGCCGCGTCCCCAAGTACTACGCCGTCAAGGCCCGGATCGCGGAGCTGGTCGACGAGCTCGGCGAGGGCGGGCTGCTGCCCACCGAGCGGGATCTCGCCCTGCGCTACGAGGTGGCCCGCGAGACGGTGCGCCAGGCCCTGCGGGAGCTGCTGCTGGAGGGCCGGCTGCGCCGCCACGGGCGCGGCACGGTCGTCGCCGGACCCAAGCTGGAACAGCCCCTCTCCCTCGCCAGTTACACCGAGGGCGTACGCCGCCAGGGCCGCCGCCCCGGCCGTACGCTCATCGGCCTCGACACCCTGCCCTGTCCTCCCGCGCTGGCCCCCGGCATCGGCGCCGAGGCCGGCGAGCCGGTGTGGCACCTGGAGCGGGTGCTGCTGGCCGACGACGAACGGGTGGGCCTGGAGTCCACGTACATCAGGGTGGCCCGAGTCCCGCGCCTGGAGGCCGAGTTCGACCCCGACTCGTCCTTCTACGGATACCTCCGCGAGCGGCTCGGGATCTCCTTCGGCGACGCCGACGAGAAGCTGGAGACGGTCCTCGCCACCCCGCGCGAGGCGCTGCTCATCGGCACCCCGCCGGCCCTCCCGATGCTCTTGATCCACCGCTTCTCCCGGGACCAGGACGGGCGGCCCCTGGAGCGGGTGCGCTCGCTCTACCGCGGCGACCGGTTCAGCTTCACCACCCATCTCAGCCCCGGCTGAGTCGCCCGGAACGCCCCACCCTGACCCCACGTCGGATCACGGTGAGGTAACGGGTCTAGTCCAAGCTTGGGGGGTTGTTCACCATCCGGTTGCCGACCGTCCGCCGCCGGGCCACGCCCCGCCACGACCGTTTCCGGCGTGAGAGTCATAGTCGTCGGAGGCGGCGTGGTCGGCACCATGCACGCCTGGCAAGCCATCGAGCGCGGCCACGAGGTCGTCCAGATCGAGCGCGAGGCCGAGGCCCGCGGCGCCTCGCTGCGCAACTTCGGCCAGATCTGGGTCAGCGGCCGCGCGGGCGGCGCCGAACTGGAGACCGCCCTGCGCGCCAGGGAACTGTGGGAGGGCATCGGGGCGGAGGTCCCGGACCTCGGCTTCCGGCCCAACGGTTCGCTGACCCTCGTGCGCAACGAGCGCGAACTCGCCGTCGCCCGGGCCGCCCTGGCCCGCCCGGACGCCGCCGCCCGCGGCTACGAACTGCTGACCGCGGCCGAGGCCAGGGAGATCAACCCCGCCCTGCGCGGCGCCCACACCGCCGCCCTCTGGTGCGAGCGGGACGCGGCCGTCGAGCCGCGTACCGCCCAACTCGCCCTCCGCCGGGCGCTCCTGGCCACCGGGCGCTACACCTTCCTCCCCGGCCGCGAGGTCCGCGAGGTCGTCGGCGGGCACGCCGTACGCGACGACCACGGGGACACCCACACCGGCGACGCCGTCGTCCTGTGCACCGGTGCGTGGCTGTCCGGCCTGGTCCGCGAGCTGGTCCCGGACCTCCCCGTACGCCGGGTCCGCCTCCAGATGATGCAGACCGACCCGCTCGGCGAGCCCCTGACCACCTCCGTCGCGGACGCCGACAGCTTCCGCTACTACCCCGCCTACCGGGGCCCGGCCCTCGACGCGCTCAACGCGGGGCAGGCGCAGACCGCGACCGCCGCCGCGCACAGGATGCAGCTGCTCATGGTCCAGCGCCGGGACGGCGGCCTGACCATCGGCGACACCCACGAGTACGAGCACCCCTTCGCCTTCGACACCGTCGAGGAGCCCTACGAGCACCTCACCGAGGTCGTCGAGGCCTTCCTCGGCCGCCCGCTGCCGCGCATCCGCCGGCGCTGGGCCGGCGTGTACGCGCAGTGCACCGACACCACCCGTGTCGTCCACCGCCAGCAGGTCCGCGACGGCGTCTGGCTGGTCACCGGCCCCGGCGGCCGGGGCATGACCTGCTCACCCGCCATCGCAGAAGCCACCGCGAACGAACTGGGCTGGTAAGCACCATGAGCAACGACACCCCCACGAACACCACGGCCCCCCGCCGCCTCGTCGTCCTCGACATGGCCGGCACCACCGTCGCCGACGGCGGCCTCGTCGAGCGCGCCTTCGAGCGGGCCGCCGCCCGCCTCGGCGTCGAGCCCGGCACCCCCGAGCACGCGGCGAAGCTCCAGTACGTCCGCGACACCATGGGCGAGTCGAAGATCTCCGTCTTCCGCCGCCTCTTCGGCACGGAGGAGCTCGCCCGGCGCGCCAACTCCGCCTTCGAGGAGGCGTACGCGGAACTCGTCGACGGCGGCCTGGTCGAGCCCCTCCCCGGCGCCCGCGAGGCCATCGGGGAACTCCGCGCCCAGGGCCACACCGTCGTCCTGACCACCGGCTTCGCCCGGGTCACCCAGGACGCCATCCTCGACGCCCTCGGCTGGCGGGACCTGGCCGACCTCACCCTCTGCCCGGCCGACGCCGGCGGCCGCGGGCGCCCGTACCCGGACATGGTGCTGACCGCCTTCCTGCGCACCGGCGCGGTGGCCGGCGTACACGAGGTCGTGGTGGCCGGCGACACGGCGTACGACATGCTCAGCGGCGTCCGCGCCGGGGCCGGCACCGTCGCCGGCGTGCTCACCGGGGCCCACGGCCGCGCGGAGCTGGAGCGCAACGGCGCCACCCACGTCCTGGCCTCGGTGGCCCGGCTGCCCGGCCTGCTGGCGCGGGAGTCGTCGTGACCGGCATCCGCTTCGAGTCGGTCTCGGTCGCCTACCACGGCACCACCGTCCTGGACTCCCTCGACCTCACCGTCGAGCCCGGCGAGGTGATGGCCCTCCTCGGCCCCTCCGGCTCCGGCAAGACCACCGCGCTGCGGGCCGTCGCCGGCTTCGTGCGCCCGGTCTCCGGCCGGGTCCTGATCGGCGGCCGGGACGTCACCGGCCTCCCGCCGCACCGCCGCGGCATCGGCATGGTCGTCCAGCAGTACGCCCTCTTCCCGCACCTGCGGGTCGACGAGAACGTCGCCTTCGGACTGCGCGCCCGGAAGGTGCCCAAGGCCGGCATCGCGGCCCGGGTCGCCGAGGTGCTGGAGCTGACCGGCATGGCCGCGTACGCCCGCCGCCACCCGCGCGAACTGTCGGGCGGCCAGCAGCAGCGCGTCGCCATCGCCCGGGCCCTCGCGATCCGCCCCGGCGTCCTGCTCCTCGACGAGCCGCTCTCCGCGCTCGACGCCCAGCTGCGCTCCGGGATGCTCGCCGAACTGTCCCGGCTGCACCGCGAACTGCCCGACGTGTCGATCCTGTACGTCACCCACGACCAGGTCGAGGCCCTCACCCTGGCCGACCGCATCGCGGTGATGGACCGGGCCCGCCTCCAGGACTGCGGCACCCCCCAGGAGCTGTACCGGCGCCCCCGCACCGAGTTCACGGCCTCCTTCGTGGGCAACGCCAACCTGCTGCCGGTCCGGGTCACCGAGGACGGAGTCCGCTTCGGGGAGCAGGAGTTCGTCCTGGACACCGCCCGCGCCGCGCCCGGTGCGCAGGCCACCCTCTGCGTACGCCCCCACCTGCTCGCCCTGGGGGAGGGCCGCAACGCGCTGCGCGGCCGGATCGCCGAGGTGCAGTGGCGCGGCTCCGGCCACCGGCTGTACGTCGACGTGTCCGGCCACCGTGTGAAGGCCGACGTCCCGGAGCTCCGGGCGACCCCGGCCCTCGGCGACGAGGTCACCCTGCACTTCGCGCCGGAGGACGGGGTGCTGCTCGCGGCCGGGGGTCCTCCCGGCGGTGGCGGGGGGAGGGCGTCGGATGGCTGACACCTCGACCGGGCGGGCGGCGCGTGCGGTACGCGCGGCACGGCCGGTACGGACCGCCGCGGCCCGGGCCCTGCCGCGCTGGGTCTGGGCCGTACCGCCCGTGGCCGTGCTCGGGCTGGTCTTCCTCTACCCGCTGGGCCTGGTCGTCCAGCAGTCCCTGACCCCGGAGACGGGGGGCCCGTTCAGCACGTACGGGCGGGTGCTCGGCTCGCCGGCCTTCCGCGAGGCGCTGGGCACCACCGTGACCCTGGCGGTCGGGGCGACCGCCGGATGCCTGGTGCTGGGCTTCACGCTCGCGCTGGTCATCGCCTTCGTGCCGTTCCCGGGAGGCCGGGCGGTCGCCAGGTTCGTCGACGTCTTCCTGTCCTTCCCGTCCTTCCTCATCACCCTCGCCCTGCTGTTCGTCTACGGGACGGTCGGGATGGCCAACGGGATGTGGACCGGCCTCACCGGGGCCGCGGAGGGCCCGTTCCGGTTCCTGACCACGCCCTGGGGCGTGCTCCTCGCGGAGATCACGTACTTCACGCCCTTCGTGATGCGCCCCCTGCTCGCCGCCTTCTCCCAGATCGACACCGCCCAGCTGGAGGTCGCCTCCAGCCTCGGCGCCCGGCCCGCCCGCGTGGTGCGCCGGGTGATCCTGCCCGAGTCCCTGCCCGCGCTCGCCGCCGGCGGCAGCCTCGTCCTGGTCATGTGCCTCAACGAGTTCGGCATCGTGCTCTTCACCGGCGCCAAGGGCGTCACCACGCTCCCGATGCTCGTCTACGGCAAGGCCATCCTCGAATCCGACTACACCGCCGCCTGTGTGGTCGCCGTCGTCAACATCGCGATCTCCGTCGGCCTCTACGGCCTCTACCGGGTGGTGAGCAAGCGTGCTGGTGCATAGCAAGGCCGGCCGCCGGGCCTCCTGGGCCGTCTTCGGCGTCCTCTTCCTGCCGCTCTTCGCGCTGCCGCTGCTCGTGGTGGTGGCCGCCTCGTTCGCCACCCACTGGTCCGGCGCCCTCCCCTCGGGACCCACCACCGAGCACTACGCCTCGGCGGTCCGCGGCGAATCCCTCCAGGCCCTCGTCACCAGCCTGGTCACCGCCGTGGTCGCGAGCCTGCTGGCGCTGACCGTCGGCACCTGGGCGGCCCTGGCCGCCGACGCGCTGGGACGGCGGGGGCGGCGGCTGCTCGACGCGCTGTTCGTGCTGCCGGTCGCGGTGCCCTCGGTGGTCGTCGGCCTCGCCGTGCTCGTGGCCTTCAGCCGGCCCCCGCTGCTCCTCAACGGCACCGGCACCATCGTGGTGCTGGCCCACACCGTCCTGGTCACGGCCTTCGCGCACCAGTCCGTCTCCGCCGCGATACGCCGCCTCGACCCGGCGTACGAGCAGGCGGCGGCCAGTCTGGGCGCCCGGCCCGCGTACGTGCTGTGGCGGGTCAGGCTCCCGCTGCTGCTGCCCTCCCTGAACGCCGCCGCCGGCCTCTGCTTCGCCCTCTCCATGGGCGAGCTGAGCGCCACGATGATGCTCTACCCGCCGGACTGGGTGCCGCTGCCCGTCCGCATCTTCACCGCCACCGACCGCGGTTCGCTCTTCGGCGGATCGGCCGTCGCCGTGGTCCTGATGGCCACCACCCTGCTGGTCCTGCTGGCCGTCTCCCGCGTCCGCACCCGGGCCTCGTACCGCTGAACCGCCCGACTCCCCGTACCGCCGAGCCACGCTCACCCCCCGCACCGCCCCCCGGCACCCCCTGCCTCCCGAGGAGATGTGAACCCCGTGTCCCGCCACCTGACGCGCGCCTGCGCCGCCGTCACCGGAAGCCTCGCCCTCGCCGCCGCCCTCACCGCCTGCGGCTCCTCCGCCGCCGACTCCGCCGACGGCGAGAAGGTCGTCACCGTCTACAGCGCCGACGGCCTCAAGGGCGAGAAGGGCGACGGCTGGTACGACAAGGTCTTCGCCGACTTCACCAAGAAGACCGGCATCGAGGTCAAGTACGTCGAGGGCGGCTCCGGCGAGATGGTCCAGCGCGCCGTCCGCGAGAAGACCAACACCCAGGCCGACGTGCTCGTCACCCTCCCGCCCTTCATCCAGCAGGCCGACGGCAAGGGCCTCCTCCAGGCGTACCAGCCCAAGGGGTCCGACCGGGTCAACGGCGCCGACAAGGCCGCCGACGGCAAGTGGACCTCCGTCGTCAACAACTACTTCGGCTTCGTCTACAACAAGAAGGAGCTGGCGCAGGCCCCCAGGACCTGGGAGCAGCTGCTGGACGGCAGGTACAAGGGCCGCCTCCAGTACTCCACCCCCGGCGTCGCGGGTGACGGCACGGCCGTCCTCATCAAGGCCATGCACGACTTCGGGGGACAGCAGCCGGCCCTGGAGTACCTGAAGAAGCTCCAGGCCAACAACGTCGGCCCGTCCTCCTCCACCAGCAAGCTCGCGCCCAAGACCGACAAGGGCGAACTCCTGGTCGCCAACGGCGACGTGCAGATGAACTTCGCCCAGTCCAAGTCCATGCCGAACCTCGGCATCTGGTTCCCGGCCCGCGAGGGCGGCAAGCCCACCACGTTCGCCCTGCCGTACGCGGCCGGGCTGGTCGCGGGCGCGCCGCACTCCGAGAACGGCAGGAAGCTGCTGGACCACCTGCTCGGCGAGGAGGCCCAGAAGCTGGTCAGCGAGGTCGGCGGCGGCTTCCCGGCCCGTACGGACGTCAAGCCGACCGATGCCAACGCCGTCGAACTCACCAAGCTCATGGGCGGGGTCGAGGTCTTCGAGCCGGACTGGGCCGACATCGACGAGAACCTCACCGCGTACGTCGACGCGTGGAAGTCCGCGACCGGCTCCTGACGGCCCGCCCGCCGGGGCCGGGTGCACTCCGGCCCGCCGGGCCCCGGACGACCTGATCCCACCCGACCTGGCCCCCCGCCCGAACCCTTCGCGCACCGCTACCCGCTCCAGGAGGAGTACGTGCAGACCGTCCTGCTCGGACGCACCCTCGCCGTGGCCGCCACCGCCACCGCGCTGCTCGCCGCCGGCGTCCCCGCCCAGGCGACCCCCGCCGCGGCGACCGCCCACACCGACAAGGTCCTCGTCATCGGCCTCGACGGCGTGGTCCTCGACCGCGTCAAGGCCGCCAACGCCCCCCGCCTCAAGGCCCTGATGAGCCAGGGCCTCACCGCCAGGAGCACCCTGTACGCCGGCCCGATGGCCGCCACGTCCTCGGGCCCCGGCTGGTCCACCATCGCCACCGGCGTCTGGCCCGACAAGCACGGCGTGAAGGACAACTCCTTCACCGGCAAGAACTACACCGCCCACCCCGACTTCCTGACCCGGGCCGAGAACACCAACCCGGCGCTCAACACCTACGCCGCCGCCGACTGGGAGCCCATCGCCTCCACCGACCAGAACGGCCCGATCTTCTCCGCCAAGGTCGACAAGCGCTTCAGCCTCAAGGGCGACCGCGACGGCTACCGCAACGAGGACCCGAAGATCGCCGCCGCGGCCGCCACCGAACTGCGCGACGGCAACCCGGACGCCGCCTTCGTCTACCTCGGCGAGGTCGACGTCGCCGGCCACTCCCACGGCGCCGCCAGCCAGCAGTACCTCGACACGATCGCCCGGGTCGACGCCCTGGTCGGACAGCTCCTCGACGCCGTCGCCGCCCGCCCGACGTACGCCCAGGAGAACTGGAAGATCCTGGTCACCACCGACCACGGCCACACCGACGCGGGCGGCCACGGCGGCTCCACCATCCAGGAGCGCGGCACCTTCGTCATCGCCAAGGGCGCCGGGATCCCCGCCGGTTCGGTACGCGACGACGTACGCCTCGTCGACGTGGCCGCCATCGCCCTGGACCACGTCCACGCCGGCACCACCGCCGTCGACGGCCTCACGCTGGGCGCCGCCGACGACGACGCCTTCGACACCCTCCGCCCGTCCCTGCGCACGCGGGTCGACGAGACCGGCATCGGCGCCACGGTGAAGGGCTTCACCCGCACCCCGCCGGCCGGCTGGTCCGTCGACAACTCCCGGATGGGCAGCGGCGGCGTCACCGAGTGGGCCGGATGGTCCTTCGCCACCGACGAGTTCTGGACCCAGGCGCAGCGCGACCAGTGGCGCGAGCTCAACGTCCGCTCCCGTGACGTCTTCGCCGTCGCCGACTCCGACGAGTGGGACGACAAGACCCACACCGGCTCCTTCGACTCCACGCTGGTCAGCCCCAAGTACGCGGTGACCGGCGGCACCACGCGCACCCTGCGCTACCGGACCCACTACCGCCACGAGGCCCCGCAGACCGCCCAGGTCCTCGTCTCGTACGACGGCGGCACCCCGACGGTCGTCAAGAGCCACACGGCCGACGCGGTCGCCAGGACCGAGGCCGTCACCCTGCAGGTCCCGGCCGGGGCCACCGACGTACAGGTCCGCTTCCGCTACACGGGCGCCAACAACTGGTTCTGGACGGTCGACGACGTCACCCTGAACTGACCCCGGAGCCGCGCCCGTCCCGGGCCGTGGACGTCACCGACGCCCACGGCCCGGCCCCGATAGGGTGGTACAGACCAGCGACCACCGAGGTCGGAGGCCACCGCAGAGCGGAGAACAGTCCCGTGGCAGAGCGCAAGCCGATCGAATCCTGGCTCACCGACATGGACGGGGTCCTCATCCACGAGGGCACCCCGATCCCCGGCGCCGACGCCTTCATCAAGCGGCTGCGCGAGTCCGGCAAGCCCTTCCTGGTCCTGACCAACAACTCCATCTACACCCCGCGCGACCTCCAGGCCCGGCTCCAGCGCATGGGCCTCGACGTGCCGGTCGAGAACATCTGGACCTCCGCCCTCGCCACCGCGAAGTTCCTCGACGACCAGCGCCCCCACGGCACCGCCTACGTCATCGGCGAGGCGGGCCTGACCACCGCGCTGCACGACATCGGCTACATCCTCACCGACCACGACCCGGACTACGTGGTGCTGGGCGAGACCCGCACGTACTCCTTCGAGGCCATGACCAAGGCGGTCCGGCTGATCAACGCGGGCGCCCGGTTCATCTGCACCAACCCCGACGAGACCGGCCCCAGCACCGAGGGCCCGCTGCCCGCCACCGGCGCGGTCGCCGCACTGATCACCAAGGCCACCGGCAAGAAGCCGTACTTCGCCGGCAAGCCGAACCCGCTGATGATGCGCACCGGCCTGAACGCCATCGGCGCGCACTCCGAGACCAGCGCGATGATCGGCGACCGGATGGACACCGACGTCCTCGCCGGGCTGGAGGCCGGGATGAAGACCTTCCTGGTGCTGACCGGCCTGACCACGCCCGCGGACATCGACAAGTTCCCCTTCCGGCCGTCCAAGACGGTCGACTCGATCGCGGACCTGGTCGACCTGGTCTGAGGCGCCCGCGCCCCGGGGCCGGCCGGGGACGACCCTGCTTCCGCCGCGCCCTGACCGGATCGGCCGCGTGCTGCCCGGATCGGCCGCGTCCTGCCCGGATCGGCCGCATCCCGACCGCCTTCCCCACCGGCTTCCTCCCAAGGGGGGTGTGGCCGCACCCGTACGGGCCAGCGACACGCCCCCCGGGATGCGCCGGCCGCCACGGCGCGTGAACCTGCCGGTACCAGGAGGTTCACGATGCGCACTGCTCTGCTCGCTCTCCGTGCCACCGGGGCGGCCGCCGCCCTGCTGACCGTCTCCGTGGCGTCCGCCGCCTACGCACCGCTCGCCCAGGCCGGCGAGGAACGCGGCACGGTGTGGGCGACCCCGTCCACCGCCCATCCCGGCGCGCAGATCGAGCTGCGCGTCAACGGCTGCAACGGCACCACGGGTGCCGCCAAGTCGTCCGTCTTCGTCGCCGACGCGGAACTGTCCGGCCGCGACGGCAAGGGCAACCCGCTGTACGGCGAGGCGATGATCAGTTCCCACGCCCAGCCGGGCTGGCACACCATCCGGGTGACCTGCGACGGCAAGGACGGCAAGGCCACCGGGTCCATCCAGATCGAGCACCGCGGCAACGACCACCAGCCGACCCACCACCCTTCGCCGGTCTGGCCCGTGCACGCGGGCGGCGGCGGCATGGCCACCGAGCTGGCCGCCAAGCGCGAGGACGCGGGCGACGGGCCGGGGATGCTGCACACCGCCATCGGCGCGGTGCTGGCCGGGGCCGCGACCATCGCCGTCGCGGGCCGGGCGCTGAAGCTGCGGCGCCGCCGCAGCGGGGACTGATGGCGGACGCCGACCGCCCCGCGTCCGGCTCGCGGCTGCTGACCGGCGCCGCCTGGGCGGTGCTCGTGCTCGGCCTCTGGCTGTGGGGCCGGGAGATCACCGGCGTACCGCCGGGGCCGGGACCGGGCACCGCCGGATCGATGATCGTGCTGGGTCTGCCCGCCCCGCACGCCCCGCTGGCGGGGGCGCTCCCGCAGCGGGTCGACGTGCCCTCCATAGGCATCCAGGCCCCGGTGGTCCCCCGGGGCCTGGACTCCGACGGCGGCATCGACCCGCCGCCGTACGACCAGCCCGGCACCGTGGGCTGGTACCGCAGCGGTACGCAGCCGGGCGCGCCGGGCGCGGCGCTGCTGGTGGGGCACGTGGACACGCGCTCGAAGCCGGCCGTGTTCTACGGGCTCAGCTCCGCGCGGCAGGGTGACAAGGTGCGGATCGTGCGGGCCGACGGGGTGGTCGCCGAGTTCACCGTCGAGGACGTGCAGGTCTACGAGCGCGACCGGTTCGACGCGCACAAGGTGTACGGGCCGCGGGTGCGCGGGCGCGCCGAGCTGCGGCTGGTGACGTGCGGGGGTACGTACGACCGGGTGGCGAAGCAGTACACGGCGAACGTGGTGGTCTCCGCGTACCTGACGGACACGGTCAAGGGCGCGAAGGAGACGACGGGCGCGAAGGTGACGGCGGGCGCGGAACCGGCGGCCGGGGTCCTCACCGGGCCCGGCCGAGAGCCCGCTCCCCGGGACCTCGGGCCGGGCCGGTCCTCGACCGCGGGCGCGCCCGGACTGCGGGAGAAGCCCGGGGGCCGTACACGGGAGGCCTGACGTCACTGTAGGGCCAATACGACAATACGAAGAAGCCCCTCGCTGCTGCGAGGGGCTTCTTCCGTCGGTGCGCCGCCAGGGACTCGAACCCCGGACCCGCTGATTAAGAGTCAGCTGCTCTAACCAACTGAGCTAGCGGCGCCTGCTGACAGAGAAAACTCTACCCCACCTCCAGAGGTGCTCGTGACCAGCCACGCCCGGCTTGTCCGATTAACCCATATTCGTCGGTTTCTCTGTGCACTATGTGTCTGGCCGAAGGAGGACCTGACGCCTCGACAGGTACGAGCAGGTACGAGCTGACCCCAGGGGAGTGGACGGAACCGCATGACGACGCAGATGCCGACGCCGGAGTTCGAGGAGTACGAGCCCGCGACCGACTGCCCCTGTGCCGGCTGCGCCGCGCAGCGCGCCGAAGCCCGCACCCTGGCCCTCAGGGACGGGGGCCACCCGGGGGCGCAGGGCGCGCGGCGCGCGCTGGTGATGGTCACGGCGGCGGGCGTGGTGCTGGGCGGGGGAGGCGCGGCCGCCGCCGTGGCCCCCGGGGCGGCGGGCCGTACCGTGCCCGCCGCGGACGAGGACGAGGGCACCCCGCAGGGTTCTCCGGCGCCGCTCTACGGTCCGGACTCGGTGGTGTCGGCCACGACGCTGTCCGAGAAGAAGACCGACCGCGCGACGATCATCAACCGGGCGAAGCTGTGGCTGGACGCGAAGGTCCCGTACAGCATGTCCAAGTACTGGAGCGACGGGTACCGCCAGGACTGCTCGGGCTTCGTCTCGATGGCCTGGAACCTCGGGTCGAACGAGTGGACCGGCAGCCTGGACAAGTTCGCCACCCGGATCACCAAGGACGAGCTGCTGCCCGGCGACATACTGCTCTTCCACAACCCGGCCGACCCGACCTCGGGCTCGCACGTCACGCTCTTCGGCGGCTGGACGGACCACACGAAGACGCACTACCGGGCGTACGAGCAGACCCGCCCGCACACGCGGGTGCAGTCGACGCCGTACGGGTACTGGAACAACGCCACGAAGTACCTGCCGTACCGGTACAACGGCGTGACCGGCGGGGTGCTGGTGGACCCGGACAAGCCGGACGCCGGCAACCCGGGACCCGGCGGCACGGCCGCGTACCCGGGGCGGAGCGCCTTCGGGCCGGGCGCGAACAACGCCCACGTGACGCGGCTCGGCAGGATGCTGGTCCAGCGGGGCGCGGCGCGCTTCTACCGCGAGGGGCCGGGGCCGCGCTGGGGCGAGGCCGACCGGCTGGCGACCCGGGCCTTCCAGCGGGCGCAGGGCTGGAAGGGCACCGAGGCGGACGGCTTCCCGGGCCCGCACACCTGGCAGCTGCTGGTGCAGGGCAAGGGCAAGGACATCGGGGGCGGCGGGGGTACGGGAGGCGGTACCGGCGGCGGGGGCGGTACGGGTGCCGGGGGCGTTGGCGGCGGCGGGGGCGGTACGGGTGCCGGTGGTGGCACCGGCACCGGGGGCGGGAGCACGACCAAGGCGCCGCCGTACCCGGGCCGCGGCGTCTTCCGGCCGGGCCGGTCCTCGCCGGCCGTCACGGCCCTCGGCCGGCAGCTCGTGAAGAAGGGCTTCGGCAAGCACTACACGTCCGGCCCGGGCCCGAGCTGGGACGAGGCGGACCGCCGCAACGTCGAGGCCTTCCAGCGCGCCCAGGGCTGGCGGGGCGCGGCGGCGGACGGCTACCCCGGCCCGGAAACCTGGCGACGGCTCTTCGCATGACGGAGGCAAGCATGTACCCCTCGCACACCACATCGACGACGGGCGACGCGACCCTCGCCGGGCCGCACCGAACCCCGCCCACCCCGGCCCCGGCCGCACCGGGCGGAGCTCCGGTCCCGGCCGCACCGGACGCCACCTCGGCGCCGGGCACTGCCGTGCCGGCCGGGACCTCCGCCCCGGCCGCTCCCGTACCGGACACGGCTTCCGGACCGGGGGCGGCGGCCGCGGGCAGCACCGCTGCAACCCCGGCTGATCGGGGCGTGGATCCGGCTGCTGCCGCCCAGTGGGGGGCGACTTCGGCCGCCGCCGAGCCGGGCTCGCGCTCGGGCCCGGGCGCCGCCGGGCCGGGCGCGCCCGCGGCCGGGGTGGCCGTCACGCCGGGTGTGGTCTCGGCCCTGCGGACCGGCACGCGGGGGGCGGGTTCCGCCGCCCCGCCGGAGACGGCACCAGCCTCCGCCACGCCGGTGGCGGCCGCGGACCGAGCCTCGGTCGCCATGCCGGTTGACTCCCTTGCGCCGCAGGCGACTTCGCCGGCCAGGGCTACGGCCGCCGCCGCGCCGAGCGGTCCTTCCGTCCCGTTCACGGTCGCGCCGAGCACCGCTCCGGCGGCGCTCGCTGTGCCGGAGGAGGGCGCGGTGACGGGCCGGTCGGGTCGGGTGCCGGCTGCTGCCGCGCGGGGCGTGCCGTCCTCGGCGAGCGCTGCCGTGCCGGTGGCCGCCTCGGCCTCGGTGCCGGCCACTTCGGACGGGGCTCCGGCTGCCCCCTCGGCCGTCGTACCGGGCGCGGTTTCCTTCGCCGCCGCAGCAGCGGAGGCCCGGTCCGGGGGATCAGATAGGCGGCCGGATGGCCCGCCTGCCGGCAGTCGCCCGGCCGGGCGCTCCGCGTGGGGGCTGCTGCCGGAGTCATCCGGGAGCCCGTCGCCGAACGCAGTGGCGGGGCACGCCGGTACGGCGCCCAGCGCGGCGGCCGCAGCCGCCCCGGCGTCCGGCGAACCGGCCCGCGCAGGGCAGGCCGGGCCCACCACGGCAGGGGCGGCAGGGTCCGGGACCCAGGAGGCCGGCTCATCCCCGGTCCCACCCGCCGCACCGGCGGGGGCGCCTGCAGAAGGCCCCACTACCGCCGGTCCTGCGCCCGCAGCTTCGGGAGCGGCCGGCGGCGCGCCCGCCACCACCGACCGCACGCGGCGCGGGGCGGAGCGATCCGCGTGGGGCCTGATGCCGGTGAACCCCGCCGACGCGCCGGCGGCGGAGGACGCGGACGGCGCGCCGGGGAAGCCCGGAGGGTCCGCCTCGACGGCCCAGGAGTGGGAGGCGTACACGGACGAGGTGCTCCGCCTCGTGGCCCCCGAGGAGCCGGCGCGCCCCGCGGGGAAGCCGACCCGCACCTCCGCAGCGGCCGGCCCGCCCGAGTACCCGCAGGTGGCCCCGCCACGGTCGGGCGCCCCGCGCCACAACCCCGCGCCCGGGGCGGACCGGGCACCGCAACCCCGGACCACGACCGAGAGCCGCAAGACACGGGGCGCGTCCGGCGAAGCCGCCGCCCCCGCGCCCGCGGAGCATGAGGCGGACGCTCCGGCACGCGGTGCTGCCGCGGACCGGAGCACGACGGTGGCCGAACCGTACGCGCGGGAGGCCCGGTTGGCCGGCAGGCCCGGTGAGGTGGCCGCCTCCGCGGCAGCGGGGCACGAAACCGACGCCCCGGCACCTGGGGCGGCCGCGGACCGGGGTACGACGGTGGCCGAGCCGCGCTCGCCGGAGGCGAAGGCGGCCGGCAGGTCCGGCGAGGTGGCCGCCCCTGCGGCAGCGGGGCACGAGGCCGCCCCTGCGGTGGCGGGGCACGTGGCCGACGCTCCCGTACCGAGGGCTGCCGGGGACCACGGCGCAGTGGTCGCCGGACGTCGCCCCTCCGCCGAACCGCCCTCCACGGAAACGGACACGACCGGAGGCGCGCCCTCCCGAGCTGCCCGCTCCGAGGCGGGTGAAGGCCGGACGGGGCCCCTCGGCGACCAGTCCGCGGCCCCCGGCGGGCCGCGCCCCGATGCCACCCTCCCGCCGGCTCCGTCCGTGCCCGCACCGGCGGACGTCATCCGCACGGCAGCGCCGTCGTCGGCCCGCAGCGACTGTCTCGGCGCCGACGCCTCCGGGGCCCGGCCCGCAGGCCGCGCGGAGGCGGCCGGCGACCCGGCCGCATCCGAAGCGCACGCTCCGGCCCGGGACGAGGACCGCTCACGGCGCGCGCCGGGGGCAGTTGGCGGCTCCAGGGCCGGGACGGCAGCCATGGCACCCGACGCCGAGGCGCGCACAACAGCGGTCACCGGTGCTCGCCCCGAGGACTCCGCGCCGGGGACCACCGGCACTCGCTCCGGTGCGACTGCGGGAGCGGCCGCCGAAGCGCGCGTCCAGGCTCCGGACGAGGTCCGTGCCCGGCGTCGCGAGGCGGCCGTCGTCGGTACCGCGGACGAGGCGCCCGCCGGTGTCGGCTCCGGTGCCCGCGGCGAGGGGCTTACGACGCTGGTCACCGGCACTCGTACCGAAGGGCCTTCGGCGGAGGTCCGGGACGCCGGGGTGGCCCCCGGCCGGGAGGCCACCGCGGCGGCCACCCCCGCCGCACCCGGACCTGCTGCCGCCGAGCCAGGTGTGGAGCCCCTCGGTGCACGGCCTGCCGGAGCGGCGACGGCGGCCGCTGCCGAAGGGCACGCGCGGGATGGGCGCGCGACGGCGGTCGGCGGCACGCGGACCGAGGGGGCGGCCGCGGCGTCCGACTCCGCTCGTGCCGCGGGTCTCGGCGAGGCCGCCTCCGGTACCGGCACCGGTGCCGGAGGGCCGTCGGCGGGGGCCCGCGTCGGCGGACTCGCTGCTGCGGCTGCCGCCTACGCGGCTGCCGAGCGGGCCGGTGGCGGGCCCCGTGCCGAAGGGTCCGCGAGGGTGACCGCCGGCCCCCGGGGCATCGCCTGGGCGCCCGTCGACACGCACGGCCGGGCTTCGGACGAGGTCCGCACCGGACGCGGGACGGCGGCGGTGGAGCCCCATCTCGCGGGGCCCGCCTGGGGCGCCCGCGCGGAACGGGCCGCGGGGCTCGCGCCGGTGGCCACCGAGGAGCCCGTGGTGGAGACCTGCTCCGTCCGGGGTGGTGCGGCGGCCACCTCCGAGCTGGCCGTCGCCGGCGAGGACGCCGGCCCCGTCCGGCGCCGGGGCGACGGCGCCGCCGAGAGGGTCGTCGGAGTGCCTGGCGAGGACGCCGGTTCCGTTCGGGGCCGTGTGGACGGCGGCTGCGAGAGAGTGCCGGGCGAGGAGGCCGGCTCCGGTCGGGGCCGGGCGGGCGGGACCTGCGAGGTGGCCGTCTTCCGAGGGTCCGGTGAGGGGGTTCGCTCCGGGGGCGGCGCCGGTGGCCGAGGGCCGTGGGCGGCCGCGCCCGTGGCCGATGACGACACCCAGGACCTGCCGCGCGTCGGGGCCGGGGTCCCCGGGCCCGGGATCGCTTCCGGGCGGCACCTCATCGGGAGCCCCGGGGCCACCGCCATCCCGGTGCACCTGCTGTTCCGGGACCAGGGTGCCGGGACGGGCTCGGTTCCGGGACCGGCCGGCGGGGCCGGACCGGCGCGGGGCGGCACCGCCGACGCGGGTGGTGCCCGCCGCCGTGGCGGTGGGGCGCTCGATGCCCGTACGGCTGCCGGCACCCCTACGGCTCCGGGCGCCCGTACCGCCCCCGCCCCCCGCACCCGTACCCGTACCGCCCCCACCCCCCGGCACGGCGAGGCCGGCTGGGGGACCGGGGCGCGGAGCGCGCCTCCCGTGGACCCCGTGCTCCGCGAGCGGCGGGGGCCCGCCGTGCCCGGGTGGGTCGGGGTGCTGGCCGGGGCCGGCGCGGCCGCCGGGGCCGCGCTGGTCGCGGTGAAGGCCGGTCTCGTGCCCGGGCGGGTGGCCGACGCCCTCGGGATCGCCGCGGGCGCCGGACCCACCCGGTACCACTGGGCCGCCCTCGCGGCCCTCGGCGTCGTGGCCCTCGTCGCCCTCGGCGGGCTCGGCCGCGGCCGGGCCGGCCACGCCTGGGTGCTCACCCTCTTCGGCAGCTACCGCGGCACGGTCCGCCGGACCGGCCTCGTCTGGGTCAGCCCCGCGCTGCTGCGCCGCCGGGTCGACGTACGCCTCCGGCACTGGCGCAGCGAGCCGATGCCGGCCGTCGACGCGGGCGGGCTCGCCCTCCAGGTCGTCGTCCAGGTCGTCTGGCGCGTCAAGGACACCGCCCGCGCCGCGCTCGCCGTCGAGGACCACACCGACTACCTCGCCGAGCAGGTCGAGTCCGCCATGGCCCGCGTGCTCTCCCGGCTCCCGGCCGACGCCTTCCACGAGGACGCCCCGACCCTCCGCGACGCCGAGGCCGTCGGGGACGCCCTCACCCGGATGCTGGCGGCCGACACCGAGGTGGCGGGCATCGAGGTGTACTCCGCCCAGCCCACCCGCATCGAGTACGCCCCCGAGGTCGCCGCGGCCATGCGGCGCCGCCGGGTGGCCGCCATCGACGCGAAGCACCGGGACGCGGTGCTGAACTCGGTCGTCGACGCCGTCGACGACACCGTCAACCGCCTCACTTCCCGCGGCCTGGTCGAGCTCGACGACTACGAGCGCAAGGCCCTGGTGAAGGACCTCACCGTGGCCTTCTACACCGGGCGCCAGGACTAGGCCCGCGGACCACCGGAGACCGAACGGCCGACGCGCACCCCGCGCGTCGGCCGTTCCGTCGTCCGGGCGCCGCCGGGCCGGGCACGGACCGTCGCGCCGCCCGGTCCGTCCTCCTTCACCCATTGGTCTGGACATGGCCAATTGCCGTCAATAGTCTGGGACTTGGTCTAGACCTGAATCCCCGCGTGTGCACGCCCCAGGAACTCCCCCCACGTCCAAGGAGCATCATGCGTCGCTTCGCCCTGCCCACCCCCACTCGCAGACGCCTCACCGCGGCCGCCCTCGGCGTCGCCCTCATCGGTGGCTTCTCCGCGCTCAGCGCCCCCGCCGCCACCAGCCACGGCTACACGGACCAGCCCATCAGCCGCCAGAAGCTCTGCGCCAACAAGACCGTCCCCGACTGCGGCCCCATCCAGTGGGAGCCGCAGTCCGTCGAGGGCCCCAAGGGCTTCCCGGCGGCCGGTCCCGCCGACGGCCGCATATGTTCCGCCAACCACACCGAGTTCGCCCAGCTCGACGACCCGCGCGGCGGCAACTGGCCCGCCACCCAGGTGTTCGGCGGCCAGGCCTTCAACTTCCGCTGGCAGTTCACAGCCCCGCACGCCACCACCGACTTCAAGTACTACATCACCCGGAACGGCTGGGACTGGAGCAAGCCCCTCACCCGGGCCGCGCTCGACCCCCAGCCCTTCATGACCGTCACCTACAACGGCACCCGCCCGCCGTACACCATCGTCCACCCCGGCACCATGCCGACGGGCAAGTCCGGCCGGCACATGATCCTCGCGGTGTGGACCATCCACGACACCGTGAACGCCTTCTACTCCTGCTCGGACGTCCAGTTCTGAGGCATTCAGTTCTGACGTGACGTCAGTTACCGTGCGGCGGCATGGGGACTGGGACACCGGAACACCGCTCGGGGCGGCCCTCGGCACCCGCGACGGTCGCGGAGCTCGTCCAGCGCCAGTGGGGCGACCACCGCACCGGGCTGGGTGAGGCGGACACCCGCCTCACCCACCACGAGGTGGCCGGGGCCGCCGCCGCCCGCGCCGCGCTGCTGGTCGACCTCCTGCCGCGCGGCGCGGAACCACACGTCGGGGTGCTCCTGGAGAACACCCCGGAGTTCCCGCTGTGGCTGAGCGCGGCGGCCCTCGCCGGGGCCGCCGTCGCCGGCATCAACCCCACCCGGCGGGGCGCGGAGCTGGCCCGCGACATCGTCCACACCGACTGCCGGCTGCTGGTCACCGAGCGGGCCCTGCTGCCCCTGCTCGACGGCCTCGACCTGCCCGGGGTACGGATCCTGGTGACCGACACCGACGCGTACGCCGCGCTGCTCGCCCCGTACACCGGCGCCAAGCCCGGCGAGGCCGTGCTCCGGCGCGGCGGCCCCGGGCCCGCCGACCGCTTCCTCCTCTACTTCACCTCCGGTTCCACCGGCGCGCCCAAGGCGGCCCTCTGCACCCAGGGCAGGCTCGCCGCGGCCGGCGCGTCCCTGGCGCGGCAGTTCACCGTCACGCCCGAGGACGTCCACTACGTCTGCATGCCGATGTTCCACGGCAACGCCGTGATCGCCGACTGGGCGCCCGCCCTGGTGGCCGGCGCCTCCGTCGCGCTGCGGCGCCGCTTCTCCGCGTCCGCCTTCCTGGACGACGTACGCCGCCACGGCGCGACCTACTTCACGTACGTCGGCCGCGCCGTCCAGTACCTGCTGGCCACCCCGCCCCGGCCCGACGACCGCGACCACACCCTGCGGCTCGGCTTCGGCACGGAGGCCGGCGCGGTGGACGCGGCGCGCTTCGCCGACCGGTTCGGGGTCCGGCTCGTCGAGGGGTACGGGTCCTCCGAGGGCGGCGCCGCGATCCAGCGCACCCCCGACACGCCCCCGGGGGCCATCGGGCGGGCCGCGCCCCGTGACGACCTGGCGGTGGTGGACCCCGAGACTCTCCAGGAGCGGCCGCCCGCGCGGCGCGGCCCGGACGGGACGCTGCGGGGGGTGGACCGGGCGATCGGGGAGCTGGTGAACCGCGGGCCGAACCCCTTCGAGGGCTACTGGCGCAACCCGGCGGCCGAGGCGGACCGCAGGCGCGGCGGCTGGTACTGGACGGGCGACCTCTTCTACCGCGACGAGGCCGGCTTCCTCTACTTCGCCGGGCGCACCGACGACCGGCTGCGGGTGGACAGCGAGAACCTGGCCGCCGCGATGATCGAGGACATCCTGGCCCGCTGGGAGGACGCGGCGGGCGTGGCCGTGTACGCGGTGCCCGACCCGGTGGCCGGCGACCAGGTGATGGCCGCCCTCGCGCTGAGGGAGGGCGCGGTCTTCTCGC
Organism: Streptomyces sp. NPDC101132; assembly: GCF_044759225.1. Taxonomy (NCBI): domain Bacteria; kingdom Bacillati; phylum Actinomycetota; class Actinomycetes; order Kitasatosporales; family Streptomycetaceae; genus Streptomyces; species Streptomyces sp. NPDC101132. The sequence continues at coordinate 312,541 of NZ_JBIVYX010000010.1, read as the reverse complement.
CCGGGGCCTTCGCCGCCTTCCTGGCGGCGCAGCCGGACCTCGGCACCAAGATGGCGCCCCGCTTCGTGCGCGTGGTGCCTGTGATGCCGGTCACCGCCACGAACAAGGTGCACCGGGTGGCGCTGCGCCGCGAGGGCTTCCGGTGCGGCGATCCCGTCTGGTGGCGGCCCGGCACGGCCCCGGGGTTCCGGCCCCTCACGGGCCCGGACCTGGCCGGGCTGCTGGCGCGGTACGAGGCCCAGTCCCGGGCCCACCTGCTGGGCTGAACCGGTCCGACCTGCGGGGCCGGGGCGGGGGTGGTCACGAGCACCCCCGGGGACCGGGTAGTATTTTCTCTGTCAGCAGGCGCCGCTAGCTCAGTTGGTTAGAGCAGCTGACTCTTAATCAGCGGGTCCGGGGTTCGAGTCCCTGGCGGCGCACCTGATCTTCGGGCGGTTTCCGGTTCACCGGGAACCGCCCGAAGTGTTTTCCCGGTGCCCGCCCCCGCTGTTCTCCCCGGCTCTTCCGCGGGACCGGACGGCTCGGGGAGCGGTCGCGTGCCCCCGCCCGTCGCGGGGGCACGGCCCTCAGATCGTCAGCGACAGCAGCAGCGGGGCGGCCCTCCGGTTGAGCGTGTCGGCGGCGGCCCGCAGCCGGTGCGCGTGCTCGACCGGCATCGACAGGGCCAGGCAGCCCACCGCGGAACCCGCGGTGATCGGCACCGCCGCGCACACGGTCCCCACGGCGTACTCCTGGAGGTCCAGGGTCGGCACCGTGGACGGCTGGGCGTCCAGCTTCGAGAACAGCACCCGCTCGTTCGTGATCGTCCGGGAGGTCAGCCTGGCGATCTTGTGCCGGGACAGGTGGTCACGGCGGCCGTTGAGGTCGAGCTGGGTCAGCAGGCACTTGCCGACCGCGCTGGCGTGGGCGGCGGAGCGGAAGTCGACCCACTCGTGCACCTTGGGCGTGCGCGGGCTGTCCGCGAACTGCGTGATCTTCACCTCGCCGTCGACGTACCGGCTGATGTAGACGGCCGCACCGACCGTGTCGCGCAGTTCGTCGAGGCTCTCCTGGAGCTTGGCCTGGAGCGCCTGCTGCCGGTCCACCCCCGAGCCGAGGAGCACCAGGGAATCCCCTATGGAGTACGCGCCGTCCGACACCTGCACCACGTAGCCCTCGCGGCGCAGCATGACCAGCATGGGGGCGAGGTGGACCGAGGGCAGGCCGGTCTCGCGGGTGATCTGGGTGTCGGTCACACCCCCGGTGTGCCGCGAGATCGTTTCGAGTACGCGCAGGGCGTACTGCACCGAGTGGAACGGCGCGGTCGGCTCGGGCTTCAGCGCCACGGTTTCCCCCTAGCAGGTTGTTACCGCTTGCGCTTACCACGATAGCCACCAAGAGGCCCACGTGGAGCGTCTGTTGAACAGATTGGTGGCTCAATCAGGGCGCTCCACAGGGATCTATATCGCTGGCATATGCCAAGGTCATGGGCCTGCGCCGTCAACATCGGGAATGTCCGCCGACCGGTCCCTGTTCGACCTCTTCGTACAGTTTCGATCACCGGACGAGAACCGCACGGAAGTGGCGGGAGAGGCGGGCGAGGGCGGAATGCAAGACGCCATCCGAGGGACAGTGCGGGGCACGGCTCCGGTCCCGTTGTCGGTACTGGACCTCGTCACCGTCGGTGCCGGATCCACGGCGGCGGAGTCGCTGCGCACCAGCGTCGCGATCTCCCGGCTGGCCGAGGCCCGCGGCTACCACCGGCACTGGGTGGCGGAGCACCACTCGATGCCCGGGGTCGCCAGCTCCTCGCCGGCCGTGATCCTCGCGCACCTGGCCGCCCACACCTCCCGCATCCGCCTCGGCTCCGGCGGCGTGATGCTGCCCAACCACGCGCCGCTGACGGTGGCCGAGCAGTTCGGCACCCTGGAGGCCCTCGCTCCGGGCCGTGTCGACCTGGGGCTGGGCCGCGCACCCGGCACCGACGGGCACACCGCCCGGGCGCTGCGCGGGCCCGGCCGGGCGGACGACGCGGCGGAGGAGTTCCCGCGGGCCCTGGCCGAGCTGGTCCGGTTCCTCGACGACGACTTCCCCGACGGGCACCCGTACGCCCGCGTGCACGCCGTGCCGGGCCCGGTGCAGGGCCCGGCCGGGCGGCCGCCGGTGTGGCTGCTGGGCTCCTCCGGGTTCAGCGCCCGGCTGGCCGGCGAGCTGGGGCTGCCGTTCGCCTTCGCCCACCACTTCTCGGCGGCCAACACGCTGCCGGCCCTGGACCTCTACCGCGACTCGTTCCGCCCGTCCGCCGTGCTGGACCGGCCGTACGCGCTGATCGGGGTGGCAGCGCTGGCCGCCGACGACGAGCGCGAGGCCCGCCGCCAGGTGCGTGCGGCCGCGCTGTCGATGCTGCGGCTGCGCACGGGGCGTCCGGGCCTCGTGCCGACGCCGGAGGAGGCCGAGGCGTACCCGTACTCCGCGGCCGAGCGCGAGTTCCTCGACGGCTGGCTGCGCAACGTCGTCCACGGCACCGCCGACGAGGTGCGGGCGGGGCTGGACGCGCTGGCCGCGCGGACGGGCGCGGACGAGCTGATGCTGACCTCCAACGCCCATGCGGGGGAGGCCAGGAGGCGCTCGTACGAGCTCGTCGCAGATGCGTACGGGATGCCCGGGGGCGCCTCCTGAGGTGACGTACGGCGCGCGAACGGGGATTGGCTGGTTTGTTGCCGAAACCTTGCGCGCGAAACATTCAAGGGAGCCTTAAACCGCTCGTCACCCGGGGTGGCGAGCGGTTTTTCGTATGCGATCAAGGGTCTGACCAGAGGTTTTGTGTCGGGAGTGGTCTAGTCCTTCTTTGGTCCAAACCATTGACTCGGCCACGGAGCGGCGGCTATCACTTCACCCAGCGCGCGCACCTCCCGTCCCTCCCACCTCCCCGGGGGCTGTTCATGCACATCCGTAAACCGCTTCTCGCGGCCATCTCCACGGCGGCCCTCGCCGCCGGCGCCCTGGCCGGTTTCGCCGGGCTCGGCACCGCCCAGGCCGCGGACGCCACCCCCAGCACCGGCGGCGTGAAGATCGCGTACTACGACCAGTGGAGCGTGTACGGCAACGCCTTCTACCCCAAGCACCTCGACACCCGGGGCATCGCGGGCAAGCTGGACGTCATCAACTACTCGTTCGGCAACATCCACCCCACCAACCTCACCTGCTTCGAGGCCAACAAGGCGGCGGGCGACGACAACAACCCCAACGCCGGTGACGGCGCGGGCGACTCGTACGCCGACTACCAGAAGTCCTTCAGCGCCGCGGACAGCGTCGACGGCGTCGCGGACAAGTGGGACCAGCCGATCGTGGGCGTCTTCAACCAGTTCAAGGAACTGAAGGCCAAGTACCCGCACCTGAAGATCAACATCTCCATCGGCGGCTGGACCTACTCCAAGTACTTCCACGACGCCGCGCTCACCGACGCGAGCCGCAAGAAGTTCGTCAGCTCCTGCATCGACCAGTACATCAAGGGCAACCTGCCGGTCGAGGGCGGCTACGGCGGCCCCGGCACCGCGGCCGGCATCTTCGACGGCATCGACATCGACTGGGAGTACCCCGGCTCCTCGGGCGGCCACCTGGGCAACCACTACGGCCCCGAGGACAAGCAGAACTTCACCCTGCTGCTCAAGGAGTTCCGCACCCAGCTCGACGCCTACGGCGCGGCCAACGGCGGCAAGAAGTACCTGCTGACCGCCGCCCTCCCGGCCGGCCAGGACAAGATCAAGTACATCGAGACGGACAAGATCGGCGCGTACCTCGACTACGCGAACATCATGACGTACGACATGCACGGCGCCTGGGACGGCGACGGGCCGACGTACCACCAGTCCCCGCTCTACTCCGGTGCCAACGACCCGACCGACCCGATCGCGCCCGGCACCGAGAAGTACAGCATCGACAACGCGATCGACTCCTGGATCGACGGCAACGCCGCCTACGGCATCGCCGGCGGCTTCCCGGCCAACAAGCTGACCCTGGGCTACGAGTTCTACTACCGCGGCTGGAAGGGCGTCCCCGCGGGCGCCGCCAACGGCCTGGCCCAGCCCGCGACCGGCGCGTCCGGTGTCCGCCCGGTCAGCCAGCAGGCCGGCATCGCCCACTACAAGGAGCTGGGCGGCATCGTGGACAACGCCGCCACCACCTTCTGGGACGACCAGGCCAAGGCCTCGTACTTCTACAAGGACGGCGAGTGGTTCACCGGCCTGAACCAGAAGTCGATCCAGGCCCGCGCCGACTACGCCCACCAGCGCGGCCTCGCCGGAGCGATGATGTACTCGCTGCTCGGCCTGGACGAGAACACCACCCTGCTCAACCAGATCGTCGCGGCCGTCGGCGGCTCCCCGAGCACCCCGCCCACCACGCCGCCGACCACGCCCCCGACGACCCCGCCCACGACGCCTCCGACGACTCCGCCGACCACGCCGCCCACCACGGGCTGCACGGCCCCCGCGTACGTCGCCGGCACCGTCTACACCGGCGGCCAGCAGGTCTCCCACAAGGGCCGCAACTGGAAGGCCAAGTGGTGGACGCAGAACGAGGAGCCCGGCACCACCGGTGAGTGGGGCGTCTGGCAGGACCTCGGCGCCTGCTGATCCCCCCACCTCGCGCCGAGCGACGGAGCGCCCCGACCCCTCACACCCGGGGGGACGGGGCGCTCCCGTACGTGCCGGCCGGGGCGCCTCCGTACGCGGCCCGGCCGATCATCTCCGCGATCCGCTCGGGCCCCACGGCCCGCGAGTACAGCCAGCCCTGGCCGGTGTCGCAGCCGACCCGGCGCAGCCGCGCCGCCTGGCCCGCGGTCTCCACGCACTCCGCCGTCACGGTCAGCCCGAGCCGGTGCGCGAGCTGGACCAGGGCCTCCACGATGGTCTCGTCGGCGGGGTTGGGGTGGGCGCCCTCCTCGTAGCGGAAGCCGCGTACGAAGGAGCCGTCGAGCTTGAGCACCGAGACGGGCAGCCGGCTCAGGTAGGCCAGGTTCGAGTAGCCGGTGCCGAAGTCGTCGATGGCGATCCGCACCCCCATGTCGCTGAGGGCCTGGAGCGCCTGGAGCGGGCGGCCCGCCGAGCCCATCACCGCGGACTCGGTCAGCTCCAGCTGGAGCAGCTCGGGCGCCAGCCCCGTCTCGGCGAGGATCTCCGCGACGTCGCCCACCAGGTCGGAGTCCCACACCTGGCGCACCGCGACGTTGACCGACACGAACACCGGCTCGTCGGACGGGTGGTCGAGCTGCCAGCGGCGGGCCTGCCGGCAGGCGGTGCGCAGCACCCACTGCCCCAACTGGACGATGGAGCCGTCCTCTTCCGCAATTCCGATGAACCGATTCGGCGTCAGCGTGCCGAACTGCGGGTGGTTCCATCGGGCGAGCGCCTCGACGCCGCGCACCGCGCCGCTCTCGAGGTCCACCAGCGGCTGGTACTCCAGCGTGAACTCCCCGCGCTCCACCGCCGGGCGGAGGGTGCTGGACAGGGCCTGCCGGGTCATCCGGTGGGCGTTGCGCTCGGGGTCGAAGAGGGTCCAGCGGGCCTTGCCGTCCGCCTTGGCCCAGTACAGCGTGGTGTCGGCGGCCTGCATCAGCCCGGTCGCCGAGGTGCCGGCGCAGGTCCGCTCGACGACGCCGATCGACGCGGAGACCGAGAGCCGCTGGCCCGCCAGGTCGAAGGGCTCCTGGAGGGCCGCCAGTACGGACTTGGCCAGGTCGGCCAGCTGCTCGGTGCCGGTGGAGTCCTCGACGAGCAGGGCGAACTCGTCGCCGCCGAGCCGCGCCACCAGGTGCCCGCCCGGCCTCCCGTACCCGACCTGGTCCGCGCAGTGCGTCAGGCGGGCCGCCACGGCGGTCAGCAGGCGGTCGCCGACGCGGTGGCCCAGGGTGTCGTTGACCGCCTTGAAGCCGTCCAGGTCGAGGTAGCAGAGCCCGATCCGGCCCGTGCCGCCCCGGTCGTACGAGGAGGCCTCCAGGGCGGCGGAGAGGCGCTCGAAGAACAGCGCCCGGTTGGGCAGCCGGGTGACCGGGTCGTGCATCTGGAGGTGGCGCAGCCGGGCCTGGAGGTCCCGCCGGTCGCTGATGTCGGCCACCGACAGCAGGACGTCGGGCGTGCCGGGCACCGGGCCGAGGGTGACCTCGGTCCACAGCGAGTGCCCGTCGGGGTGCTTGAGCCGGCGGGTGCAGCGCAGCTTGGCCTGCCGCCCGCGGAGCACCTCCAGGTACGCCTGCCAGGTACGGGCCTCCGCCGCGAGGTCGACCAGCTCCGCGGCGGACTGCTCGACCAGGGAGTGCGCCTCGGTGCCGAGGAGTTGGGCCAGGGCCTGGTTGGCGGCCACCACCTGGCCGTCCCGGTCGACCACGGCCATCGGCAGGTGGGCCGCGTTGAACGCCGCCCGGTAGTCGCGCAGTTCGGCAGCGGACCGGCCGACGGGATGACGTTGCGTAGTCGTCGGCCGGAGGCTGCCGGCCGCTGAGCCGGGTCCTTCTGGGGTTCCGCTCACCGTTCGCTCCCGCAGTGCAGTTGTCTCGGCAGTTGTCTCGGCAGGTCGGTCGGGAACCGCCGGCCGGATGAGGGGAGACCGCCCGGAGGCCGTGTCCGCGCAGGAAAGTGTGCCGATCATAGAGGCTGCCGGGAGGGGCTATCCAGCGCCGCCGCCGCGCGTTCCGGTACCCGGATGGGCGGTAGCGCTTCCACGATCGATCGTTTCTGCGCGGCTCTGTGCGGCTCTGCGCGGGTGTGAACGCCCTGCGCTGCGACCTGATCGGCTGTGACGTTCCGTAAGGCAGCGCGCTGCCCTGCCGCTCACTCGTGTGGGGCACTGGAACAGGACATACGACAATGAAGCGGCACAAGGTGGATGGACTGACTCAAACCATCACCGGAGGTCGACGTGCCGCGACAGCAGACACCCGGGGGAGTGGAGCGCTGCCGCGCGCGCAGTACGGCGGCGGCCCTCACCTCCCTGACGGCCCTCGCCGCCATGTCGCTCGTCGCGGGCCCCGCGGAGGCGGTCGCCCCCGGCGCCGGCCCCTGCGCCCTCACGCGCACGTCCGCCCACCACTCCCTGGGCCTGGACACCTGGAACGGCGACTACCCCAAGCCGGTGCGCTCACTCGACGCGGTGATGGTCTTCCTCTCCTTCCCCGACGCCGTCCCGGCGACCACGCCCCAGGAACTGACGGCCGACTACTTCCCCGCGACCAGCGAGTTCTTCGAGCGGGCCTCCTACGGGAAGTTCCGGCTGGTGCCGCACCCGCAGGAGCGGTGGATCCGGATGCCCAAGCCGTCCGGGGCGTACCGCATAAAGCGGGACTGGGCGCCCGGCGACCGCGCCGCGTACCTCAGGGACGCGGTGGCGGCCGCGGACCGGGAGGTCGACTTCAGCCGCTACGACATCGTCTACTTCGTGGCCGACCCGGACGCCCCCGGCGTCGACTCCGACGCGACCAAGGTGGTCAACTTCGACCGGCCGCTGCGCGCCGACGGTTCCGACCTGCGCCGGATCGTCACCGTCTTCGAGAAGCACCCGCCGGACCGGAACGTGCTCGCCCACGAGACCGGCCACGTCTTCGACCTGCCCGACCTGTACCACCGGCCCACCGACGGCAAGGGCGACTGGGACACGTACGTCGGCGACTGGGACGTCATGGGCAGCCAGTTCGGCCTGGCCCCCGACCTCTTCGCCTGGCACAAGTGGAAGCTGGGCTGGCTCGGGCCGGACCAGGTGGACTGCGTCCAGGGCGGTACGTCCCTGCACACGCTCCAGCCGCTCGGCCAGGCCGCGCCGCGGGGCGCCGTCGGCGGCACCCGGCTCGCGGTGGTCCGTACGGGCCCCAACAGCGCGGTGGCCATCGAGGCGCGCGGCTCCGCCGGGAACGACGAGGACACGTGCGCCGAGGGCGTGCTGGTCTACAAGGTGCGCAACGAGGCCGCCTCGGGCCGCGGCCCCATCGAGGTCATGGACGGGCACCCGGACAGCGAGGCCTGCTGGGACCGCTCGGTGTACCCGCCGCTGGCGGACGCGCCGCTGGAGGTGGGGGAGGCGTACACCGTGCCGGGCGAACCCGTCCGCATCGAGGTCGCCGACCGCACCCCCTCCGGCGCCTACACCGTCAAGATCACGACCTGACGGGCGGCGCGCCGGCCGCCCGCGCACGGGAAACGAAGAAGCCCCCCGCTGCTGCGAGGGGCTTCTTCCGTCGGTGCGCCGCCAGGGACTCGAACCCCGGACCCGCTGATTAAGAGTCAGCTGCTCTAACCAACTGAGCTAGCGGCGCCTGCTGACGTCGTAGACATTAGCACCCTCATCCGCCGGAGGAAAAATCGATACGCGCACGGCCTCGGCGGACGCCGCCCTGGCCGCCCGCACGCAGGCCCACAGCAGCACCTCGGGGCCCGGCAGCCAGGGCTGCCGGGTGTCGGGGGCCACCAGCCAGCGCGAGGGCCCGCCCGGTGCCCCCGCGGCCAGCGCCGGCACGGTCACCGCGTCCCCGCGGCCGTGGCACAGCGGCGCCGGAATGGCCTCGCCCCACTCCTCCCAGTCCAGCAGCGAGGGCAGCCGCTGCGCCGTCCCCGGCGCCGCGAACAGCAGCATCCGCCCGCGGTGCACCGCCACCGGCCCCGAGCCGGGCCCCGCCTCCCACAGCTGGTCCAGCATCCGCCGGCCGAAGACCACGGGGACGTTCACCACGTCGAAGGCCGTGCCGCAGGGCAGCACCGCGGGCGCGGTCGGCCGGGACTCCCAGAGGGAGAGGGTGCTGCGCGGGTACGCCGAGGCGGAGGCCAGCCACGCGGCGCCCGGCGGGGTGACGGCCGCGGCCGGGTGCGCCGCGGGACGCGCCTCCTCGGCGGCCAGCAGGCCGAACAGGTCGAACTCTTCCGTGCCGGTGGCGGTGCCGCAGCCGGACGTCTCTTCGCGGGTCTCTTCGCGCAGCCAGGAGTTCATGGGTCCATGTGTACCGGGTGTGGCGAACTCCTCTCGGAGAGTTGCCGAAAACCGGGACGCCAGGGGCATGGGACCGGTACCTTGCCCCCTCGGCATATGCCAGCACCCCGTGCCCGAACGGGCCACGGGGTGCCGGAAGCGCGTCGGCGCGCGCGGGGTACGGGTCAGTGGCGGCTCTCGCCCTCGCCGCGGAGCAGCCCCTCACCGAACTCGATCATCCGCTTCGCGTAGTCCTCGGTCCAGTCCGCGCTCTCCGCGATCGCCGCCGCGGACAGCCGGTCGAACCGGCGCGGATCCGCGAGCTGAGCCGCCGCCACCGCCTGGAACTCGATCGCCCTGTCGTGCGCGGCGCGGAACGCCAGGGTCAGCTCGGTGGCGCGGGCGAGCAGCGCCCGGGGGTCGTCCATCGACTCCAGGTCGAAGAAGTGCTCCGGGTCCGCCACCGCTTCCGCGGGCTCGAAGAGCAACTGTGCGGGCCGCAGCCTCCGCTCCCGCTCGGCCTCTGCCATCCGTGTCCTCCTGACGTGCTGCGTGCGATCCGTGCTTCCGGGCCACCCTCCATTGTCCAACGCCGCGCAAGAGGACCCCCTCGCGCACGTGAGCGAACGCACCCGGGCCGGGGTCAGGGGCGCCAGGGGATGCGGTGTTCGGCCAGGTGGGAGAGGACCGCGTGGTTCGCCTCCCACCCATCCGGGAACTTGACCGTCACGCCCAGTTGGACCGGGTCGGTCGACGGGTGTTCGTCCAGGAGTTCCGCCACCCCCGCGCGGCAGACCACCACACACGCGTGGCGGTGCCGGGAGGCCAGGACGCACAGGCGGCCCGTCTCCAGGTGGAAGGCGGTGGCGTCCGGCCGGCCGGACAGGGGGTGCAGGACCACGGTCAGGTCGTACTCGCGGCCCTGGAGGCGGTTGGCGGTGTCCACCGTCACGCCCGTGACGCCCAGCTCCGCCAGGGCCGCGCGGACCGCCGCCGCCTGGTCGCGGTGCGCGGTGCCGACCGCGATCCGCTCGGCCGTGACCGGCACCGGCTCCTCGGACCGCTCCGAGACGGCCACCGTGCCCCGGTCGAGCACCCGGCGCACCACCAGCGCCACCGCCCGCACCGCCTCCGGGTCGGTGCGCGGGGTGTGTCGGGCCGGCAGTTCCAGCAGCCCCCACCCCGATTCGGCGGCTTCGTCCAGCACCCGGTCGGGCCCCGAGCCGTCGGAGGCCACGCCGAAGGACATCCGCCGGTCGCCCGGGCCGGTGCCGCTGCGGAACGGCGTGTACGGGTAGAAGGCGCCCGACACCAGCGGCGCGGCCGAGGCCGGGAGCCGCCACGACACCGGCAGCCGGTGCTGCGGCAGCTGCGGGTTGTGCGCCAGCAGCGTGGCGACGGCGCTCGCCGAAGGGTCGTACGACAGCCCGGCCCACTGCTCGGCGCCCACCACGCTGAACGGGTCCAGCTGGCCGGGGTCGCCCACGAACAGCGCCCGCTCGAACAGCCCGGCCACGGCCAGCAGCGCGTCCGAGCGCATCTGGTACGCCTCGTCGACGATCGCGTGCTCCCACGGCTCGACGCCCTGCACGTGGGCCCACTTCGCCGCGGTGGAGATCACCACCGGCAGCCCGTCCAGCTCCCCGGCCTTGCTGGACAGGGAGACCGAGGGCAGTTCGGTCAGCGCCGGGTCGTACGACTCGGCGTCGCTGCTGTGAAGCCGCCCCACCCGCAGCTCCGGGTCCTTCTCGTGCAGCCGGAGCACCAGGTCGTCCACCTGGGCGTTGGTCTGGGCGACCACCATCAGGCGCCGGCCGGCCGCCGCCAGCTCCCGGGCCGCCCGCACCACGAGGGTGGACTTGCCGGCCCCGGGCGGGGAGTCGACCACCACGCCGCGGTGCCGGCCGTCCATCGTGTCGCGCAGGATCGCGCGGGTGGCCTCGGCCGCGGCGGCTCCGGGGTCGAAGTCCGTGGCGGATGCGGTCGGGGTCACGGCAGTTCCTCGGCGGTCGGGGTCGGCAGGCCCTCGGCGGGGCGGGGGAGGTCCTGGGCCGGGCACGGAAGGTCCTCGGCCGGGCGCGGTTGCCCCTCGGCGGTCGGGGTCACAGCAGGTCCTCGGCGGTCACGGCGTCCGGGGCCTCGGCCGTGGTCCGGGCGGCCGGCGGGCCCCCGTGGGTCCAGGGCGTGTCCTCGGGCTCGGGCAGCCTGGGCCCCGTACGGCTGTCGTGCTCGAAGAGCGTCCAGCAGACCCGGTCGCCCTTCTCCGGCACCGACCCCGGCTCGGGGTCACGGCTCCGGCCCATCTTGTCCAGCAGCCGCAGGACCAGCCCTCCGCCCTCCTCCTCGTACCGCACGAACGCGGCGCTCTGCGGGCGGCCGTCCAGCGAGCGGTAGACCTTCGTGCCGGGCGCGAGCCGCGGCTCGTCCTCGGTGGCGACGGTCACCAGCGGGCGGGGGCTGGGCCGCTTGGACTCCGTCCACTCCATGACGACCTCGGTCACCTCGCCCGCGAACGCCTCGCCGGCCAGCCGGCGTCCCGCCATCACCAGCGGGTCGTCCAGTGCCTCCTGCGCGTCCAGCTTCGCCTGCTCGCTCTCCCGGCGCGCCAGCTTCTGCGCGGCGGTGACCGCGTCGTCCACCCGCGGCTGCGGCGGCTCGCCGGCCCTGATGCGGTCGCGGTGGCCCGTGTACGACCAGCGGTCGCCGGTCCAGCGGTCCTCGGCCCGCTCGCCGGGCGGCAGCGCGCGCAGCAGGTCGAGTGCCCGCCAGACCGCCCACCAGGTGGGCCGCAGCTGCTCCGCGACCAGCCGGCGCACCTCCCGGCCGGCGCGCAGCACGGCCTCCTCGTCCCGGGGCCGGGCCGCGCGGGCGGCGTCGTACCGCGTCATGGCCGGGGCGAGGAGGCGGTTGTCGAAGGCCGGGTCGGTGGCCGGTCCGGCGGGCGGCCAGAGCAGCTGGCCCCGCTCGTCCCGGCCGAGTTCGGCGCGGAGCGCCCGCTCCGCGCCGGACTCGCCCTCCGCGGCGTCGATCCAGCCGAGCAGGGCGCCGAGGTGCTGGTCCTCCAGGTTGCTCTGGCCGGTGGCCCAGTGCCGGCCCAGCAGGTCGGTGGCGGCGAGCAGCATCGCCGAGCCGGGCACGCGGGCGCGCTCGCCGAGGTGGGTGAGCCAGCGGCCGAGCAGCGGGATGCGCGGGGGAGCGGGGTACGGGGTGTCGGGGTCCTGCTCGGCGGTGCGGCGGAAGCGCATGGAGCGGCCGAGCAGGCGCACGTACTCCACGCCGGCCCGGTTGGGGACGACGAGCTGCGGCGCGTCCGTGCACAGCTCGGTGGTGACCTTGACGCGCTTGCCGGTCTCGGGGTCGGTCTCGGTCCGCTCGGCCGGCTCCACCTCGTCGGCGAAGCCGTCGACGTACGGCAGGACGGCGTCGGCCAGGTCCGCCAGGAACTCCCAGCGCAGGTCGCGGTCCCGGGGCTGCGGGACCACGAGCAGCCGCGGCTCCTCGGGATCGGTGCCGACCAGCGCGCCGAGCGGGGCGCCCGCCTCGCCGGCGGTGGTCAGCGGTACGAGGACCAGCGGGCGCGTCGCCAGGTGGCGGTGGCGCACCGTCGCGAGCGGGACGGCGCGTCCGTCCCGTACCGCCTCCAGCCGGGCCAGGGTGCTCAGCAGGGGCATCAGGGGACCTCCGGGGAGTCGGGCGCGGCGGCGGTGCCGGCGGCCGGCGGCCGGGGGCGGGCGGCGGCTTCGGCCAGGGCCTCGGCGCGCAGCCGGGCGGCCCGCCGCAGCGCCTCGGCGGTGGGGTCCGTGGGCTCGCCGGCCGGGAGGGACCCGGCCGCTTCCAGGGCCTCGGCCACGGTGGTGAGGGCGCCCAGCTCGCCGCGCACGGAGCGGCCGAGGGCGGTGACCGAGCCCTCCGCGCGGGCCCGCTCGCGGCAGTGGAAGGCCAGCTCGCAGGCGGCCAGGCACTCGGGCGCGTAGGCGGCGGAGACGGATTCGACGGCGGCGGTGAGCTCCTCGCGGGGGCGCTCGGGGTCGAAGCAGGTGCCCTCGGCGAGGTCTTCGGCCAGCTCCTCGACCCGGGTGAGGCGGTCCAGCTGGCGGCGGGTGACGGAACGCTGCCTGCGGATGTCGACGGACGCGGCCGTCGGCAGGTTGGAGAAGTCCTTGGGGCAGACCAGCAGTACCGAGTGGTCCACGGCCGCGCCCTCCACCAGGCCCGCGATCCGCTCCAGGGCCAGGACGTACACGGCGGCCTGGCGGGCGGCGGCTCCGACCTTGGCGGCGTCCGCGGTGCCGTCGACCATCGGGAAGGACTTGATCTCCACCACCGTCCAGCGGCCGTCGGGCCGGACCACGACCGCGTCGGGCTCCAGGAAGGCGGGGGTCCCGGCCACCTCCAGCGCCAGCATCGGGTGGTCGAGCAGGGCCCAGGCGCCGGCCTCGGTGGCCTCGCGGAGGGCGAGCGAGGTGCGGGCGGCGCGGCCCTCGGGGCCGATGGCGGTGAGGTCGGGAAGGAGCACCTCGCCGGGGACGGGCGCGGGGAGCGCCGGGCCGGAACGGTGCTCGGCGAGCAGCCGGATCAGCTCCCGGCCGCCGTCGGCCTTGACCCGGGCCTCGAAGGAGTTGCCGCGGACGATCGCGAACTGGGACTGGCCGAAGGACGCGGGCGAGCCGAGCGCCTCCGCGAGGCGGTTCTTGTCCACCCCGGCGCCGTCGAGGAGCGCGCGTCTGCGGCACCCCGGGTTGGCCGCGAGGGCGGCCAGGGCGCGGGCGTCGAGGGGCCGGGGCGGCACCTGGGGTCCGCGCAGTTCGGCCAGCCGCCGGCGCAGCGGCGGCCGCGGGTCGGGGGTTCCGTCGGGTGGGTAGACGCTCACGCGCGGAAGTCTCCCATCCGCCACTGACAGCGCGTGGTCGTCCGCGCTTTTCACGTGCGGGATGATGGAGGGGTTATCCGTTTTGCCCGTTTATCCGTTTGTTCCGTTTGTGTCGGGTGCCGAACGTGCGCGAACCGCGCCCGGCAGGACGTCACACCGGCCGGAACCCGCGGTTCCTCGCGTCTGGAGAGTCCTCATGGCACCCCGCATCCTCCTGGCCCGTCACGGACAGACCGCCTGGTCCCTGTCCGGGAAGCACACGGGCCGGACGGACGTCCCGCTGCTGGACGAGGGCCGGCAGGGGGCGAAGCTGCTGGGTGCGCGCCTGGCGCGGGAACCCTTCGCCGGACTGCCGGACGTGGAGGTCCGCACCAGCCCGCTCGTGCGGGCCAGCGAGAGCTGCGAGCTGGCCGGCTTCGGGGACCGCGCGGAGCCGTGGGACGTGCTCATGGAGTGGCACTACGGCGCGTACGAGGGGATGACCCCCGCCGAGATCCAGGCCGTCCGGCCGGGCTGGCTCATCTGGCGGGACGGCGTGCCGGAGGGCGAGGCGGTCGCCGACATCTCCGCCCGCGCGGACCAGGTGATCGAGTGGGCCCGCTCCGCCGACCGCGACGTGCTGGTCTTCGCGCACGGCCACTTCCTGCGCACCCTCGGCGCCCGCTGGCTCGGCGAGCCGGCCTCCTTCGGCGCGCGCCTGCGCCTGGAGCCCACCTCGCTGTCGGTGCTCGGCTGGGCGTACGGGATGCCGGCCCTGGAGCGCTGGAACGACACCGGACACCTGACCGCCTGACGGGGTGCGCACTGACGGGGTACGGGCCCGCGCGGCCGGCCCGCGGCGCCCCCTCCGGTCGGAGCGCGGCGCCCCCGGTCAGACCGCGGCGTGCCTGGTCAGGAACGAGGCCACCCGCGGCGAGCGCTGGTGCGGCACCAGGGTCCTGGCCGTGGCCCCCAGCATCGACTGCACCCGCGAGGACTGCACCTCGCCGAGCAGGTCCAGCACCCGGTGGCCGGCCGCCGCCGCCTCGTCCGGGGCCCCCGCGTGGGCCAGGTCCCCGGCGAGCTGCGAGGTGGACAGGGCCACGTTCCGCGCGAAGTGCGGGTCCTGGAGCCCGGCCGCGCGGCGGGCGTGCCGGGCAGCGCGGGACCACTCCGACAGCGCGGACCAGCACTGCGCCTCCAGCAGTTCCAGCTCCGCCTCCCCGAAGAAGGACATCCACTCCGGGTCCACCGGCGACGCCCCCTTCGCGAACAGCGTGTGGGCCCGGCCCAGCGCGTCCTCGCAGGACCTGCGGTCCCGGAGCAGCGCCCAGCCGCCCGCCTCCCGCAGCGTGAGCAGCGACAGCAGCCGGGGCGAGGAGAGGCCGCGGGCCGCCCGCTGGCCCGCCTCCGCCGCCCGGATCGCCTCGCGGGGGCGGCCCGTGTCCCGGGCCAGGAAGGCCATGTTGGAGAAGGCGTGCGCCTCCAGGCCCGCGTCGCCGGAGACCCGGGCGGTGGCCAGCGCCTCCGCGTAGTGCGAGCGGGCGTCGTCCAGCCGCCCCGAGTCGTGGGCCAGCCAGCCCACCGAGAGGGCCAGTTCGCCCGCGCCC
This sequence comes from Streptomyces sp. NPDC101132, assembly GCF_044759225.1. Lineage (NCBI taxonomy): Bacteria > Bacillati > Actinomycetota > Actinomycetes > Kitasatosporales > Streptomycetaceae > Streptomyces > Streptomyces sp. NPDC101132. The sequence goes on along the minus strand of NZ_JBIVYX010000010.1, from coordinate 297,154 downwards.
GCGTGCAGCCGGTCCTCCGTGGACTGCCGGGTGGCGCCCGCGTCGAGCAGGGCGTACGCCACCCGCAGCGGCTCGGCGGCCCGGCGGTAGAGGCCGTCCGCGCCGTGCCGGTCGTCCAGCAGCCGGATGCGGCGTACGGCCTCCTCGACCGCGGCGGCCTCGGCCTCGCCGGCCCGCCGGGGCAGGGCGCGCCGCTCCGCCGCCTGCGCGGGTACGGGGCCCAGGGCAGGGGCGAACCCAAGCGTGGCGGCCGCCACCGTGGCGGAACCGCCGGTCATGAACGCGCGACGCAACACGTCGCTCTCCTCAGGGGGGATGGGGGCGGCGGCCGGCCGTGCCCCCCGGCCACGCACGGATTCGCGTGCCGAGAAGCCCAGGTCGGCCAGCGTGCGCCCGGGGAACATGTGCAGGAAGACCCGCTCGTACGCGTAGTTGGGGCAGCGGATCTCACCCGCCTCCACCCGCCCGATGTACCGGGCGTCGCACGAGACCGACTCGCCGATCTCGCGGGCGGCCCGCCGCACCGCCGCCGCGAACTCGCCCGCGGAACGCCGGCCGCGCAGCCGGCGGAAGGCAACGTTGGGGGCCGCGGGGGAGGTTGGTGACGACGCCATGGCCGTGCCCTCTCTGGCGAAGTGCTGCCGCCGGTACGTGTGGGGGTCCGGCGCGCAAAAACGTACCGGCCGAGAGGGGTACGGCAACCGGTGTTTAGCTACAAACGGGATATCTCACCCGCGATCCGCCATGAACTGCCATCCTTTGCGGCGGCCTGTCGCCGCACCCGTTGACGACCCCGCGCGTTGAACCATGAGGAGCGGGAGGTGTCTCCCGGCCGGTACGAGGAGGGGCCCGATGCCGGAGACAGCCCTGGAGGCGGAACGCATGGAAACGCGCGGCAGCGGGAGCGGTGAGGACACCGCCCCCGACCTCGTCACCGTCCCCGCCCGGCAGGGCCTGGAGGCGGTGGACATCATCCGCCGCGCCGCCGCTGCCGCCGGCGTCGGCCCCGTACTCCACGACGGCGCGGACGACACCCTCGGCTTCCTGGTGCCGCACGGCACCGCGGCCGGCTGGGACCTGCCGGGCAGCGCCTGTACGCACACCTCGGGACGCGGGCTGCGCATCGAGCAGCCGCCCGCCCCCGAGGGGCCGCAGTGGCTGCTGCCCCCGGACAGCGCCGAGCGCGTCACCGACCCCGAGGTGCTGCGCGCTGCCCTCGGCGAGGCCGCCCGCCTGATCGAGGCCGCGGACCAGCTCACCAGGTGACCGCCCGCCCCGGCGCCGGGCCGCCCCGGTGACCCGCCGGGCCATCGGCCGCGGCAGGGCCCGGGCCCCCGCCCCCCGACCGGCGGCAACCGGGCCCGCGCCTCCCGACCGGCGATAATGGCCGGATGGCCAGAGAACGGCGCGGCGGCCGCCCGCGCACCCCGGAAGCCGTCGTCGAGCAGGTGGACGGCGGGCTCGCCGAGCTGGCCCCCGACCGCGAGCGCACGAACGCCTGGACCCTCCTGATCGACGGCGCCCCGCAGTCCCACGTCGACCTCGACGACCCCGCACACCTGGACTTCGCCTACCAGCGCCGGATCGGCCACGTCATCGACCTGGCCGCCCCCGCCCGCCGGCCCCTCAACGTGGTCCACCTCGGCGGCGGCGCCTTCACCCTCGCCCGGTACGTCGCGGCCACCCGCCCCCGCTCCACCCAGCAGGTCGTGGAGATCGACGGGCGCCTGGTGCAGCTGGTGCGGACCCACCTCCCCCTCGACCCCGGGGCCCGCATCCGGGTGCGCTCCGTCGACGCCCGCGCCGGCCTCGCGAAGGTCCCCGACGGCTGGGCGGACCTGGTCGTCGCCGACGTCTTCAGCGCCGCCCGCACCCCGGCCCACCTGACCAGCACCGAGTTCCTCGACGAGGTGCGCCGCGCCCTGTCGCCCACCGGCTGGTACGTCGCCAACCTCGCGGACGGGCCCCCGCTGGCCCACCTGCGCGGCCAGATCGCCACCGCCGCCGCCCGCTTCCCCGAACTCGCCCTGGCCGCGGACCCGGTGGTGCTGCGCGGCAAGCGCTTCGGCAACGCCGTGCTGGTGGCCGCCGACCGGGCGCTGCCGGTCGCGGAACTCACCCGCCGGGTCGCGAGCGACCCGCACCCCGGCCGCGTCGAACACGGCCCCTCCCTGGCGGACTTCACCGGCGGCGCCGCCCCGGTCACCGACACCGCGGCCACCCCCTCCCCGACCCCACCACCCTCCGTGTTCCGCTGACCGGCGGAACGGCGGACCGGCGCCCGGGGACGCGCTGACCGGAGACCGGCACGCCGAAGAGCTATCCGTCCGACTGGTAGGTCTCCACCAGCGGGGGGTGGTCGTGCCAGGTGCAGAAGACCGACACCTCGCGGTCGTCGCGGGTGAAGGTGACGCGGATCCAGGTGGGCTGCTTCCAGACCTGCATGCGCCAGCCGTCCGAAGGGGTGGCGGAGACCAGTTCGGCCGATTTCGTGCCGAGGTCGAAGACCACCAGGCCGCCCGTGACCGGGTAGCTCTTCACGTGGCCCGAGCCCCCGCTGCCGCCGCCGTCGTAGGCACGGGAGCTCGGGCGTGGCCCGACGGCCGAGGAGGCCGGGTGCGGGTCGTGCGGGGACGCCGTCGCCGCCGCGGGCGTGCGGGAGGGCGCGGCGGAGGGGGCGGAAGGAGAGGGGGAGGAAGAGGGGGAGGGGGCGGGCTCCGAGGAGGGCGGTGCGGCCCCGTGCGTGGAGGAGGACAGGGCGCCGGCGGAGAGCGGGAGGGCGCGCGGAGGGTCGTACGCGGTGCCCGACATGACCGTGTGCACGCCCCACCACGACAGGGTCACCGCGGCGCCGGTCGCCAGGGTCCACGCCATCACGTGTACAAGTCCTCTGTGCATCAGGGCACATACTGCACCACACGCCCCAGAGGTGCACCGACACCCCCGAGGGTCCCGCGGGTTCCCCCGTATGGCGTACGGTGCCGCCCATGGCAAGTGTGCTCGTGGTCGAGGACGACCAGTTCGTACGTTCCGCCCTCATCCGGCACCTGACCGAGGCCGCCCACACCGTGCGGAGCGTCGGCACGGCGCTGGAGGCGCTGCGCGAGGTGGCCCACCACCGGTTCGACGTGGTCATCCTGGACCTCGGCCTGCCCGACCTCGACGGGGCCGAGGCCCTCAAGATGCTGCGCGGCATCACCGACGTACCCGTGATCATCGCGACCGCCCGGGACGACGAGGCCGAGATCGTGCGGCTGCTCAACGACGGCGCGGACGACTACCTGACGAAACCGTTCTCCGTGGAGCACCTCTCCGCCCGGATGGCCGCCGTGCTGCGCCGCTCGCGCGCCGCGGCCGGCGCCGAGCCGCCCTCGCGGGTGCTGCGGGTGGGCGGGCTGGCGATCGACCCGCTGCGCCGCTCGGCCGAGCTGGACGGCACGGTCCTGGACCTGACCCGCCGGGAGTTCGACCTGCTGGCCTTCCTCGCCGGACGGCCCGGCGTGGTCGTCGCGCGCAAGGAGCTGCTGGCCGAGGTCTGGCAGCAGTCGTACGGCGACGACCAGACGATCGACGTGCACCTGTCCTGGCTGCGCCGCAAGCTGGGCGAGACGGCCGCCAGGCCCCGGTACCTCCACACCCTCAGGGGAGTGGGCGTCAAGCTGGAGCCGCCGCTGTGAGGTGGGCGCTGGTGAAGGTGTGCCTCGCGGTCACCGTGATGGTGGTCGTGGCCTTCGCCGTCCCCCTCGGTCTCGTCGTGCAGGAGATGGCGCGGGACCGGGCCTTCTCCAACGCCGAGCGGCAGGCCGCCGCCATCGGACCCACCCTCTCGATCACCACCGACCGCCGCCAGCTGGCCAAGGCCGTCGCCTCCACGCAGATGGGCGCGGCGGACCGGATGGCCGTGCACGTGCCCGCCGTACCGGCCGACCCGGTCGCCGGTACGGCCGGGGCAGGCCCGGTGGACGTGGGCCGCGGCTGGGCGGGCCCCGCGCAGGTGGCGGACACCCGGCGGCTGGGGCGGGCCACCACCACGGCCGTCGCGGGCGGCGGCTTCGTGCTGCTCCAGCCCACCGCCATCGGCTCGGGCGGGATCGCGATCGTGGAGGTGTACGTCCCGGAGGGCGAGGTCAGCAACGGCGTCGGCACCGCCTGGCTGGTGCTGGCGGGCGTGGGCCTCGCGCTGGTCGTCGGCTCGGTGGCGGTGGCCGACCGGCTCGGCGTCCGCATGGTCCAGCCGGCCGGCCGCCTCGCGCACGCCGCACACGAGCTGGGGGAGGGCCGGCTGGGCGCCCGGGTGCCGGAGGAGGGGCCGGCGGAACTGCGCTCCGCGGCCGTGGCGTTCAACTCGATGGCCGACCAGGTGGTGCGGCTGCTGGCCAACGAGCGGGAGCTGGCGGCCGACCTCTCGCACCGGCTGCGCACCCCGCTGACCGTGCTGCGGCTCAACGCGGCCTCCCTCGGCGACGGGCCGGCGGCCGACCAGACGCGGGCCGCGGTGGAGCAGCTGGAGCGGGAGGTGGACACGATCATCCGCACCGCCCGCGAGCAGCGCCCGCAGACCCAGGGGCAGCCCGGGGCCGGCGCGGGCTGCGACGCCTCCGAGGTGATCCGGGAGCGGATGGCCTTCTGGTCGGCGCTGGCCGAGGACGAGGGCCGTGAGGTGCGGATGGCGGGGGTGGACCGTACGGTACGGATCCCCGTGGCCCGGGCCGAACTGGCCGCGGCCCTCGACGCGATGCTGGGCAACGTCTTCCGGCACACGCCCGAGGGGACGCCCTTCGCAGTGGACGTGCACGACGCGGGGGACGCGGTGATCGTGCTGGTCTCCGACGCGGGGCCGGGCATCGCGGACCCGGAGGGCGCGCTGCGGCGGGGCAACGACGGGGCGCGGGACGGGTCGACCGGCCTGGGCCTGGACATCGTGCGGCGGGTCGCGGAGTCGACCGGCGGCGACGTGCGGATCGGGCGCTCGGTGCTGGGCGGCACGGAGGTCCGGGTGTGGATCGGTGCCGACGGACGCGGGCGGCTCCCGGAGCAGGGCCGCCGGGGCCACCGGAGCCGGGTCGGGCGGCGGCGGAAGGGCGCGGGGGCGGCCCCGTAGCGGCTCCGTAGCGGCCGCGGGCGGCCCGCGCCGGGCGGCCGGGTGGGCGGCTCCCACGGAACACCCTTAAAGAAAGGGGACTGCCGTGACGGCGGGAGGGTGCCGGGACGGCCGGGTGGCCGGGGCCCCCGGGGGGCAGGGGGGCTCCGCCGGGCCGCGGGCCCGGGCCGCGTCGTCGGCCCCCTAGGGCGCGCCTCGTGGGGCATTTGTCCGAATCTCGGTACCGTCCGGCCTCATGGACACCCTGATCTTCGGCGGCCTGCTCGCCACCCTGCTGGCCATGTACCGGCAGTCGTCCCGGATGGTGGTGCTCGGCGCCTGGTTCGTCATGCTGGTCGCCGTCATCCTGCTGATGGCCCACCACATCACCAGCAGCCTCGCCCTGAACCTGAGCTACTGACCCATGGCAGCGATGAGCAGCATCCTCCCCGAGGCCTCCGTCGAGGGCGGCCTCCTGGGCAGGATCCAGTACTGGTTCGCGTGCTTCTTCGTCGTCGGCTGGACGGGTGTCGTCTGCGGCGGGCTCTACTACCAGTTCGTGGTGTGGGAGTACCCCTGCCCGCTGTGCATCGTGCAGCGGATGTTCATGCTCCTCGCGGCCATCGGCGCGGGCGTGATCGTCCGCAGGGGCATGGACGGCCAGATCGCCGGCCGCGACTACATGATGGGCTGGGGACTGGCGCTGATCGCGGTGATCGCCGGGTCCTTCGCCTCGTGGCGGCAGACCATGCTGCACATCCTCCCGGGCGACAAGGGGTACGGCAGCGAGGTCTTCGGCCTGCACCTGTACGTCTGGGCGTGGATCCTCTTCCAGGCCTCGGTGGTGGCCATCGGGCTGGTGATGGCCTTCGCGCACAGCACGGCGGACCGCACGGTGCCGACGACGGACGCGTACCGGACCGCCGGCCGGCTGGCCCTCGGCTTCCTCGGCGTGGTGATCGCGGTCAACGTGGTGGCGGTCTTCTTCGAGGAGGGCTTCCACTGGTTCCTGCCGGACGACCCGACGCGGTACGAGCTGCTGTACGACCTGGGCATCCTGAACTGACCCCGGCCCGGCGCGGGCCCTGGCGCCGCCCCGGGGGAAGGCCGGCACGGGCAGCGCGGGTCCCGCGAGGGCGAAAACGCCGCGGAACCCGCCTGACTCGGACATTTGATCACCCTTCCTTCACGTGCCGGCCCGCCCTTGCCCCCGGCGAGCTTCAGTCCCCTTTACTTCGCGCATAGACGCTGAAAAGCGCCCCAAAAAGCGACTGTTTTCAGCCAACTTCTCGGGCGGAGCGTCTGATTCCGCGCTTGTCAGGTACAGAGCGGCCCCCCGTACTGTCGTTGCTGTGCGGCGGCCGATGTCGTCGCAAATGAATCACCTACGGGAAGGTTTTCTCTGTGCGCAGGTTCCGCAAGGTCCTCCTGCCCCTGGCCGCGGCCACGACCCTGGCCGTGTCCGGCATCGCCTCCGCAGAGGCAGTAGCCGCTCCGTCGTCGCCCACCACGACGGACTCTGCGTTCGCGACGAAGAACGTCCAGGACGACGCCGCCAAGGCGGCGGTCGCGTACTGGACCCCCGAGCGGATGAAGAACGCCATCTCGCTCGACCGCGTGGCCACCAAGGCCGACGAGGCCGTGGCCGCCAAGACCGTCTACAAGGTCGGCAACCCGGGCTCGACCGCGCCCGCGCAGGCCACCGAGGGCAAGCCCAGCTCCGCCTTCGCGCCCACCGCGTCGCGTACCGCCGGCAAGGTGTTCTTCAAGAACCCCCAGGACGGCAAGAACTACGTCTGCTCCGCCAGCGCCATCAACAGCGCCTCGAAGCAGATGGTCGCCACCGCCGGCCACTGCGTGCACGGCGGCAAGGGCGGCAAGTGGATGACCAACTGGACGTTCGTGCCGCGCTACAACAACGGCTCGCGTCCCTACGGCACCTTCGCCGCCAAGGAGTTCCGGACCTTCACGTCCTGGATATCCAGCAGCAACCTGAGCCGTGACGTCGCCTTCGTCACGACCTACAAGCGCAGCGACGGCAAGAAGCTCGTCAACGTCGTCGGCGGCAACGGTCTGAGCTACAACTACGACCGCAGCAACTACGTCACGATCTTCGGCTACCCGGTCGCGCGCCAGAACGGCCAGGTCATGATCTACTGCCAGGGCAACACCTCGGCGGACCCCGGCACCTCCAAGGTCCGCATCAAGTGCAACCTGACCGGTGGCGCCTCCGGCGGCCCCTGGCTGCGCAAGTACAGCAGCTCCACCCAGCTCGGCTACCTCAACGGTGTGACCAGCACGGTCAACTCGCTGGGCTGGAACAAGAGCCCGTACTTCGACGAGTACGTCAAGAAGATGTTCGACGCGCAGGGCAGCCGGGTCTGACGACCTGACCGCACCGCGAGCAGCATCTGAACGGTGTGCCCCCGTCCCCGGTTCCCGGGGGCGGGGGCACACCCGTTTCCGGCCACGCTGTGAGGGACGTCACGCATGGCCGAAAATCGACGCAACCATGGCCGGGCCTACTCGGTCGCCAGTACCCCCGAGCGGGTCAGCCGGGCGTACCAGTGGGCGCTGGCCTTCGGCGTGCGCCGCTGCGTCGCGTAGTCCACGTGGTAGAGCCCGAACCGCCTGCTGTACCCGTACGACCACTCGAAGTTGTCCAGCAGCGACCACAGGTAGTACCCCTCGACCGGCGCCCCGTCCGCCCGGGCCCGCGCCACCTCGGCCAGGTGGGCCCGCAGGTACGCGATCCGGTCCAGGTCCTCGACCTGCCCCGACGGCCCCGGCACGTCCTCGTACGCCGCACCGTTCTCCGTCACCAGCAGCGGCAGCCCCGGCGCCTCCCGGGTGAACCGCATCAGCAGGTCGTACAGCCCCGTGGCGTCGACCGACCAGCCCATGGCGGTCCGTTCGCCCGGCGGCTGGTGGAAGGAGACCCCGTCCGCCGCCGGCCAGGGCGAGTGCGCCGAGGCGCCGTGGCCGTCCGCCCGTACCGCTGTCCCGTCCGCCGCCGAGACCACCGCGGGGGTGTAGTAGTTCACCCCGAGGAAGTCCAGCGGCACCCCGATCACCCGCTCGTCGCCCTCGCGCACGAAGGACCAGTCGGTCAGCCCGGCCGTGTCCGCCCGCAGGTCCTCGGGGTAACCGCCGTGCAGCAGCGGCCCGGTGAACACCCGGTTGGCCAGGGCGTCGATCCGCCGCGCCGCGTCCAGGTCGGCCGCCGAGCCCGTCAGCGGGCGCACCGCGCTCGGGTTGAGGCTGATGCCGATCCGGGCGTCCGCGGGCAGCGCGGCCCGCAGCGCCGCCGTCGCCAGACCGTGCCCGAGGTTCAGGTGGTGCGCCGCCCGCAGCGCCGCCACCGGGTCCGTACGGCCCGGCGCGTGCACCCCCGAGGCGTACCCCAGGAAGGCCGCGCACCAGGGCTCGTTGAGCGTGGTCCACATCCGGACCCGGTCACCCAGGACCTTGGCCACCTGGCCGGCGTACTCCGCGAAGGCGTACGCGGTGTCCCGCGCCGGCCAGCCCCCCTCGCCGGCGTCCCCGGACGGCGTCTCCAGCTCCTGCGGCAGGTCCCAGTGGTACAGCGTCAGGTTCGGCCGCACCCCCCGCTCCAGCAGCCCGTCCACGAGCCGGTCGTAGAACCCCAGCCCGCCGGCCCGCACCCGCGGCCACGACACCGAGAACCGGTACGACGACAGCCCGAGGTCGGCCATCAGCCCGATGTCCTCCCGCCACCGGTGGTAGTGGTCCACGGCCACCTCGCCGGTGTCCCCGCCGAGTACCTTCCCGGGCGTCGCGCTGAACGTGTCCCAGATCGACGCCTGCCGCCCGCCCTCCCGCACGGCCCCCTCGATCTGGTAGGCGGCCGTCGCGGCCCCCCACACGAAGTCCTCGGGAAATTCCACGCCCGTCATCCCTTGACCGCTCCCTGCATGATTCCGCCGACGATGTGTTTGCCGAACAGGACGAAGACGAGCAGCAGCGGCAGCGTTCCCAGCAGCGCGCCCGCCATGATCACCGACTGGTCCGGGATGAAGCCGCGGCCCAGGCCCGTCAGGGCCACCTGGACGGTCGGACTCCCGTGCTGCGTCAGCGCGATGATGGGCCAGAAGAAGTCGTTCCAGGCCATCACGAAGGTCAGCATCCCCAGCACGGCCATCGCCGGCCGCGCCACCGGGAACACCACGTGCCACACCAGCCGCAGGGCCCCGGCGCCGTCCACCCGCGCCGCCTCGACCAGCTCCCCGGGCAGCGCCTCCACCAGGTACTGCCGCATGAAGAAGACGCCGAACGCCGACACCAGCGTCGGCAGGATCACGGCCTGCAGCTGATCGGTCCAGCTCAGCTTCGCGACCAGCATGTACAGCGGTACGACGCTCAGCTGCGGCGGCACCATCATCGTGCCGATCACCACCATCAGCAGCACCCCGCGTCCCCGGAACCGCAGCTTGGCGAAGGCGAACCCGGCCAGCGTCGAGAACAGCACCGAACCGGCCGCCACCGTCCCCGCCACCACCGTGGTGTTCAGCAGCGCCGACCCCAGGTTGGCGTCCGTCCACGCGGTCTGCAGGTTCGCCCAGAGGTTGCTGCCGAACCACAGCGGCGGCGGTGTCTGCGCCAGCCGCGTGTTGTCCCGGGAGGCCGCCACCGCCGTCCACACCAGCGGGAACAGCGAGCCCGCCGTGAACAGCCCCAGCGCCACGTACGTCCACACCCCGGCCCGCCGCCTCACGCGACCTCCCCCTCGCCGCGCCGCAGCCACCTGGCCAGCGCCCAGTTCACGGCGCCGATCAGCAGCAGGATCAGGAACATCGCCCAGGCGATCGCCGAGGCCCGCCCGAGGTGCAGGTTCACCCAGCCCTGCTCGTACAGGTACAGCCCGAGCGTCTGGAACTGGTGCTCCGCCCCGCCCGTGGCGCCCGCGCTGCCGTTGAACAGCAGCGGCTCGCCGAACAGCTGCGTCGCGCCGATCGTCGACACCACGCAGGTGAAGAGGATCGTGTGGCGCAGCGAGGGCACCGTCACGTGCACGAACTGCTGCCACCGCGAGGCGCCGTCCAGCTCCGCCGACTCGTACAGCTCCTCCGGCACCGCCTGCATCGCCGCCAGGTAGATCAGCGCGTTGTAGCCCGTCCACCGCCAGACGACGATCGTGGACACCGCCAGCTGCGAGGCCAGCGTGCCGTTCTGCCAGTCCACCGGCCCGAACCCGACCGCTCCCAGTGCCCAGTTGACCATCCCGTAGTCCCGCCCGAAGAGCAGCACGAACACGAGCGTCGCCGCCGCCACGGAGGTCGCGTACGGGGTGAGCACGGCGACCCGGAAGAAGGTCCGGCCGCGCAGCCGGTGGTTGAGCAGGTGCGCGATGCCGAGCGCGACCGCCAGCTGCGGCACCGTCGACAGCAGCCCGATGGTCACCGTGTTGCGCAGCGCGTTCCAGAAGAACTCGTCGTCCCACAGCCGCGTGAAGTTCCGCAGCCCCACCCAGGTCATCGTGTCCGGGTCGGTCAGCTCCACCTGGTGCAGCGCCGCCCAGCCCGTGTACAGCAGCGGGAACAGCCCGAAGACCGCGAAGAACACGAAGAAGGGCGCGAGGTAGCCGTACGGGGTCCAGCGGCCGGCGCCCCGGCGCCGGGCGGCGGGCCGCTCGGCGGCCCACCTCCCCGGTGCCGACAGGCGCCGGCCCACGAGCTCCCGGCTCACTGGTCGAGGGCGTTGTCGATCGCCTTCACGGCCGCCTCCCAGCCCTGTTGCGGCGTACGGCCCTTCTGGTCCACCTGGAGCATGCCGACGTCCGCCAGGTTCTGCGCGATCACCAGGTCCTTAGGGCCCACGATCGTCACCGGAATGCCCTCGGCGGCCTTCGCGAAGATCTCCCCGATGGGCGCGTTGCCGAAGTACGGGTGCTTGGCGCCGGACACCGCGGGCAGCGCGTACGCGGCCTTGGCGCTCGGGAAGCTGCCGCGCTTCTCGAACAGCTTCGCCTGCTGCGCCGGGGCCGTCAGCCAGGCCGCCAGCTTCGCCGCCTCGGCGCTGTGCCGGCCCGCCTTGGGCACCACGAGGAACGAACCGCCCCAGTTGCTCGGCTGCGGCGCCTGCGCCACGTCCCACTTGTCCTTGCCGGCGTCCCCGGCCTTGTCCTGGATGTAGCCCAGCATCCACGCCGGGCAGGACACGGTGGCGAAGGAGCCGTTGGAGAAGCCCTGGTCCCAGCCGGGGGTGAACTGCTGGAGCTTGGCGCTCAGCCCGCCGGTGGCGAAGGAGGCCGCGAGGTCGAAGGCGCCCTTGACCGCCGGGTTGGTCTTGTAGACGACCTTGCCGTCCGCGTCGTAGAACCGCTGGGCGCTGCTGCCGGTGACCGCCGCCATCACGCCGGAGGCCGAGTCGACGAACGCCTTGCCCTTCGGCGCCTTCGCCCGGTACCTGAGGCCCACGTCGCGGTACTTGGCCCAGTCGCCCGCCCACAGCGCGCCGACCGCGGCGCGGTCCGTGGGCAGCCCGGCCGCCGCGAAGAGGTCCTTGCGGTAGCAGATGCCCTGGGGGCCGATGTCGGTGCCGAGGCCGACCGTGCGGCCGTCCTTGGTGCCGGCCTGCGCCCACTTCCAGGGCAGGAACGCGCCCTGGTCCACGCCCGCCGTCTTCCCGAGGTCCACCAGCTTGTCGGCCTGGGTCGCGGTGATCTCCGCGATGTTGTTGACCTCGACGGCCTGGATGTCCGCCAGGCCGCTGCCGGTGCCCAGGTGGGTGAGCAGCTGCGGGTAGTAGTTCTCGTTGCGTTCGATCGAGGTCTGCTTGATCACGACGTCCGGGTGCTCGGCCATGTACTGGTCGTACAGGCCGGCCTCCTGGAGCCCGAAGGCCCCGAAGACGCCGACGGTGATCGTGGTCTTGCCCTTGGCGCCGCCGGTGCCGGCCTCCCGTCCCGAGGTGCCGTCCTGGGCGCAGCCGGCCGCCAGCAGGGCGGTGCCCACGAGGGCTGCGGCGATGGCGGTTCTGGTTCTGGAGCGCATGCGTTTCCTCCCTGACCGATGTGTGCCACAGTGTGGGAGCGCTCCCACGGGGCGTCAAGGGGTCCTGCACGGACCGAATCGGAGGGATGTTCGTTAGATTTCAACGAGGGAGGCAGCCATGAACGGTCGTGGGCGGGTGGGGACCCCCGGGGCGAGGTCCGGCACGGGCGGCCCCGGTGCGGGCGCGGGGCGCGGGGGACGGCCCACCCTGGAGGAGGTCGCCGCGCGGGCGGGCGTGGGCCGCGGCACGGTGTCCCGCGTGATCAACGGCTCGGCGAAGGTCAGCGAGACCACCCGGGCGGCGGTCGAGGCGGCCGTCGCGGAGCTGGGGTACGTGCCGAACCGGGCGGCCCGTGCGCTGGCCGCGCACCGGACCGACGCCATCGCGCTCGTGGTGCCCGAACCCGAATCCCGGTTCTTCGCGGAGCCCTACTTCTCCGACGTGCTGCGCGGGGTCGGCGCCGCCCTCGCGGAGACCGAGATGCAACTGCTGCTGACCTTCGCGGGCAACGAGCGCGAACGCACCCGGCTCGCCCAGTACCTGGCGGCCGACCGGGTCGACGGGGTGCTGCTGGTCTCCGTGCACGCCGACGACCCGCTGCCCGACCTCCTGGACGAGCTGAACATCCCGGCCGTGGTCAGCGGCCGCAGGTCCGCCGACGAGCCCCTGGCCTCGGTGGACTCCGACAACTTCGCGGGCGCGACCGCCGCCGTGCGCCACCTCGTGGACCGCGGGCGGCGGACCATAGCCACCATCACCGGCCGGCTGGACGTCTACGGTGCCCGCCGCCGCCTCGACGGCTACCGGGCCTCCCTGGAGGCGGCCGGGCTGCCCGCGGACGCCCTGCTGGTGGCCGAGGGCGACTTCACCGAGGAGGGCGGCCGGCGGGCGATGGCCGAGCTGCTGGAGCGGCGCCCGGGGCTGGACGCGGTCTTCGCCGCCTCCGACGTGATGGCGGCCGGCGCCCGCCAGGCCCTGCGCGCGGCGGGCCGCCGGATACCCGACGACGTGGCGCTGGTCGGCTTCGACGACTCGGTGGTGGCCCGGCACATGGACCCGGCCCTGACGAGCGTCCGCCAGCCGATCGAGGAGATGGGCCGGACCATGGCCCGGGTGCTGCTGGAGCAGATCGCGGGCTCCGGGGAGCGGCCGCGGATCGTGCTGCCGACGGAGCTGGTGGTGCGGGACTCGGCGTGAGCCGGGGCCGTGCCGGGGCACGGCGGGCGGGTGCGGTGCCGGGAAACGGCGAGGGCCCCGGTCCGCTTCCGCGGAACGGGGCCCTCGTACAGGGTGAGTGACGGGACTCGAACCCGCGGCCACCTGGACCACAACCAGGTGCTCTACCAGCTGAGCTACACCCACCGTGTCCGGTCGGAATTCCGACCGGCCGAAGAAAAGAGTACAGGGTCGGAAGGGGTGCTCGCTCCGCCTTATCGCCTGGCCGGCGGTGCCGTGGCCGTCAGCCCGCTATTCGGCGGGCAGGACGTGCCGGGCCGCGATGGTCCTCGCGGTCTCGGAGTCCGGGCCGGGCTGCGGCACGAAGACCGCCTCGCGGTAGTAGCGCAGCTCCGCGATCGACTCCTTGATGTCCGCCAGCGCCCGGTGGTTGCCGTTCTTCGGCGGGCTGTTGAAGTACGCCCGGGGGTACCAGCGGCGGGCCAGCTCCTTGACCGAGGACACGTCCACGATCCGGTAGTGCAGGTGGCCCTCCAGCGTGGGCATGTCGCGCAGCAGGAAGCCGCGGTCGGTGCCGACGGAGTTGCCGCAGAGCGGGGCCTTGCCCGGCTCCTTGACGTGCTCGCGTACGTACGCCAGGACCTGGGCCTCGGCGTCCTCCAGGGTGGTCCCGCCGGCCAGCTCGTCCAGCAGGCCGGAGGCGGTGTGCATCTGGCGCACCACGTCGGGCATGTTCTCCAGTGCCGCCTCCGGCGGGCGGATCACGATGTCCACGCCGTCGCCGAGCACGTTCAGCTCCGAGTCGGTGACCAGCGCGGCCACCTCGATAAGTGCGTCGTCCGTCAGCGAGAGCCCGGTCATCTCGCAGTCGATCCACACCATGCGATCGTTCATGCGGTCCACCTTATGGGAGGTATCCGCGAACGGGGGGTCCCGCGGCGGCGCGGGAACGCGCCGGGGCGTGCCGCGTGCGGGTCCCGGAGACGTGGGAGGCCCCGCGGACCGTACGACTACAGATCCGCGGGACCTCGGTTCACGGGGGCGGCGCTAGGCGTGCTCGCGCTGCCCCGGCATCATCGACGCCCGGCCCGGGGCGTACAGCTCCGTGACGGACGGGCCGCTGGCCGCCAGTGCCGCCGCCGCCCGCTGGGGCTGCGGAGTGCGCTGGTGCGGCATCGGCACCTCGGTGACGTTGGACGTGTCGGCCTGCGGCCGGCGGGCCCGGTAGGCGGACCGGTACGCGGCCGGGGAGGACCCCAGCTGCCGCCGGAAGTGCCCGCGCAGCGCGACCGGCGAGCGGAACCCGCAGCGTCCGGCGACCTCGTCGACCGAGTAGTCGGAGGTCTCCAGCAGCCGCTGGGCCTGGAGCACCCGCTGGGTGATCAGCCACTGGAGCGGCGCGCTGCCGGTCAGCGAGCGGAACCGCCGGTCGAAGGTGCGCCTGCTCATGTAGGCGCGGGCCGCCAGGGTCTCCACGTCGAACTGCTCGTGGAGGTGTTCCAGCGCCCAGGCGACGACCTCGGCCAGCGGGTCGGCGCCGATCTCCTCCGGCAGGGACCGGTCGAGGTAGCGCTCCTGCCCGCCGGTGCGGCGGGGCGGGACGACGAGCCTGCGGGCCAGGGCCCCGGCCGCCTCGCTGCCGTGGTCCGTCCGCACGATGTGCAGGCAGAGGTCGATTCCGGCCGCGGTGCCCGCGGACGTCAGGACGTCGCCGTCGTCGACGAACAGCTCGCGCGGATCGACGTGGACGGACGGGTACCGCTTGGCCAGCGTCGGCGCGTACATCCAGTGCGTCGTCGCCGGGCGGCCGTCCAGCAGGCCGGCGGCCGCGAGCACGAAGGCGCCCGTGCACAGGCCGACGATCCGGGCCCCCTCCTCGTGCGCCAGACGCAGTGCGTCGAGCGCCTCGGGAGGCGGTGGTGAAGTGATCGACCGCCAGGCCGGAACGACGACCGTGCCTGCCCGGGCGATCGCCTCCAGCCCGTACGGCGCGGTGAGTTCGAGTCCGCCCGTGGTCCGCAGCGGTCCGTCCTCGCCCGCGCAGACGAGCAGTCGGTATCGAGGCACTCCCGCGTCCTGCCGGTCAATGCCGAACACGGAGAGTGGAATGGAACTTTCGAAGATTGGTCCGCCGCTGAACAGCAGCACCGCGACGATCTCCCTGCGGCGGCGCCCCGCGAGCTTCCTGCCCGCGTCGGCGACGACGGCGGTGGAGTCCTGGCTCATGGCGCTAAGCCCCCCTTGGGTGTCGCGACTCCTTGGTCTGGTCGCACCTGCACGTTTCCCCTCGGCCTTGCACGTGTTCCCCCGCCGTAAATACATGATCGAATCTACTGCGTCGCGTGGTGTCGGCGTGACAAGTTCAGCACGCAGCGCTATGTCGACTTGGCAACTTGGCGTAAAGCATTCGATCAGGAAGCGTTCCACTCCGCGACCTTGGGGGGAAGCGCGCCGGGTGGCGGTGGCCTGTACCCATACGGTCCGACCGTACCCGTAGGGGTGTCGTCGCTGGTGATGGGGGGGTTGGGTGGACATTCCGCCAAGGGTTGTGCCCGGGTGTGAAGTTGGCTGAAAACATACGGGGGGCGCCTGTGCGAACCGGTCAGCCATGCGGGTTCGGGCCACCGCCCGGCCCCCGGCCGGGCGTTCCCCCGCCACCGTGGCACCCGCGGTGGGCACCGCTGCCCGTCCGCGAGTGCCGGCCGCGGTGGCCGGCGGCGCTCTGCTCGGCGGCCGTGACGCGGGCCGCGGTCAGCTCCGACCGCCGCAGGAGCACCCGGCACACCGCCGTGACGGCGACCAGGCCCAGGGTCGCCACCGCGGCCCCGCCGAAGGAGGTCCCGTACACCACCAGCACCACGGGAACCAGGACGCAGCTGAAGGCTGCCCACCGTACGACGTCCCCCGCGGGGTCCCCGGACGGGTGAACCGGATGGACGGCGGGGCGGGCGGGCGGCGGCGGGGCGGACTGCTGGGCCGAGTGGGCCGGGTGACCGGGCACGGAGCGCTCCCTGCGGGCTCTTCGGGGACGGTCGGACGTCTGTCCAACGCCGTGCGCGAGGTGTCGGTCACTGCCCGGGAGGGTGGCTCGTCACTGACTGTAGGGGCCAGTCGTCATTGCCAAGAGCCCTCGCCTCCGGCATGCTCCCTGGGACGCTTTCCCAAGGGCCGGACGGCCCTGTGCAGGGGAGGAGTGTCGCCGTACCCTTGGGGGTATGGGCTTGGGAAGATGATTCCCGGACACAGCTTCGTCACCCTCTGTTGCCTCCACAAGGACTCTCCTCGCCGAGACACTCATGGCCGGTCACGACTTCCCCGAACCCGCGGGCCGCAAGCGCAAGCAGCTCGCAGACTCCGCGCCGGACCTCCGCGCGGTCGAAGAGGCACGCCATCCGTGCGACCCGGCCTTCCGGCACGGCGTCGTCGTGGGGTTCGACGGCTCGACCTCCAGTGAGCGCGCCCTGGCGTACGCGATCGGCATGGCCAAGCGCTCCGGCTCCGGGCTGATCATCGTGCACGTGGCCAACCGGCTGCCCACCACCGTCTGGGCCGGCTGCGAGCCGCCCGTCTTCGTGGACGTGCCGGACCACCGCACCGAGGTGCTGGGGCTCGAACTGGCCTGCGCCGACTACCTGGCCGAGGTCCCCTGGATCCTGGTCGAGCGCGGCGGCGACATCTGCCACGAGCTGGAGGAGGTCGGCCGCGAGTACTCGGCCGACGCCATCGTGGTCGGCTCGACGCACGGCATCGTCGGCCGGATCTTCGGCTCCGTCGCCGGCCGGCTGGCCAAGCGGGCGCAGCGGCCGGTCGTCGTCATCCCCTGACGGATCCCGGTACGACCTGATGTGGCGTGTTCTGTTCGCCCATGCCTGCACTCCGTGAGGATTCGATACCTTTCCGTGACCACGTTCGGGTGCATTGTGCCCTTGTGAAGGGAACATAAGAGTCGCTGGGTAGCAGCAGAAAATTGCAGATCGAAGGGAGCCTGGCCGTGGACAACGACGTCTCCGCCGGGAGCAAGGCCACCACTTCCACCCTCGGGCACATCGCCCTGGGTCTGACCCTTCTCGCGTTCGGAATCGGCCACACCGGCGTCATCGACGGCGTGACCGCGGCCGACTCCGTCTCGCTCGCCACGTACGTCGGCGGGCTCACCCTCTTCGTGCTCGGCGTCCTCGAGTACCGCGGGGGCAACGGCTTCAACGGAACCGCCTTCGCCGGCCTCGGCGCCCTCTGGTTCACCTGGGCGAACGCGGCGGACGGCAAGGCCTCCGCGGACGCTGCCGGAACGTTTCTGGTCCTGTTCGCCCTGCTCGCGCTGACCCTCGCGGCAGCCGCCCCGAGCGGACTCTTCAGCCAGGGCGTCTACGCCCTGCAGTTCCTCGCCCTCCTGCTGCTGGCGATATCCGCCTTCGCCGACACCGGCTCCCTGGCCAAGGCGGGCGGCTGGGTCGCCGCCGTCGGCGGCCTGCTGGCCTGGTACGGAGCCACGGCGGCCCTCACCGGCTGGCCGGCTTCGGTCCGCCGCGCCTCCGGCAGCGGGGCGGTGGCCGCGAGCTGAGGCCCGTACGCCCCGGGCGCGGCCGTACCGGCCCCGGCGCAATGGGAAGGGCCCCTCGTGCAGGAGCACGAGGGGCCCTTCCGCGTCCACCGTCGCGACTACTCGACGGTGACGGACTTCGCCAGGTTGCGCGGCTTGTCGATGTCCCGGCCCAGGTGCAGGGCGGTGTGGTACGCCAGCAGCTGGAGCGGGATGCCCATCAGGATCGGGTCGAGCTCGTCCTCGTTCTTCGGGACGAGGATCGTGTGGTCGGCCTTCTCCTGCTCGGTGTGCGCGACCGCGAGGATCCGGCCGCTGCGGGCCTTGATCTCCTCCAGCGCGGCGCGGTTCTTCTCCAGCAGCGAGTCGCTCGGGACGATCGCGACGGTCGGCATGGCGGGCTCGATGAGGGCCAGCGGGCCGTGCTTGAGCTCGGAGGCCGGGTAGGCCTCGGCGTGGATGTAGGAGATCTCCTTGAGCTTCAGGGAGGCCTCCAGGGCGACCGGGTAACCCCGGACGCGGCCGATGAACATCATCGACTTGGCCTCGGCGTACTCCGCGGCCAGCTTCTTGATGTCCTCCTCGCCCTCCAGGATCTCCTGGATCTGGGCGGGCAGCTTGCGCAGGCCCTCGATGATCCGCTTGCCGTCGGCGACGGACAGGTCGCGGATGCGGCCCAGGTGCAGCGCGAGCAGCGCGAAGGCGACCACCGTGTTGGTGAAGCACTTGGTGGAGACGACGCAGACCTCGGGGCCGGCGTGCACGTACACGCCGCCGTCGGCCTCGCGGGCGATGGCCGAGCCGACCACGTTGACCACGCCGAGGACGCGGGCGCCCTTGCGCTTCAGCTCCTGGACGGCCGCCAGCACGTCGTACGTCTCACCGGACTGGGAGACGGCGATGTAGAGGGTGTCGGGGTCCACGACCGGGTTGCGGTAGCGGAACTCGGAGGCCGGCTCGGAGTCGGCCGGGATGCGGGCCAGGCCCTCGATCAGCGAGGCGCCGATCATGCCGGCGTGGTACGAGGTGCCGCAGCCGAGGATCTTCACGCGGCGGATGCCGCGGGCCTCGCGGGCGTCGAGGTTCAGGCCGCCCAGGTGGACGGTGGAGAACTTCTCGTCGATCCGGCCGCGCAGCACGCGGTCGACCGCGTCGGGCTGCTCGCAGATCTCCTTGTGCATGTACGTGTCGTGGCCGCCCATGTCGTAGGAGGCGGCCTCCCACTCCACGGTCTCGGGGGTGGCGGTGGTGCGGGTGCCCGAGGTCGTGTAGGTGCGGAAGTCGTCGGCCTTCAGGGTGGCCATCTCGCCGTCTTCGAGGGTCACGACCTGACGGGTGTGGGCGATCAGCGCGGCCACGTCGGAGGCGACCAGCATCTCCTTCTCGCCGATGCCGAGGATGACCGGGGAGCCGTTGCGGGCCACGACGATGCGGTCGGCGAAGTCGGAGTGCATGACGGCGATGCCGTACGTGCCCTCGATCTGCTTGACGGCCTCGCGGACCTTCTCCTCCAGGGAGTCGGCCTGGGAACGGGCGACCAGGTGGGTGATGACCTCGGTGTCGGTCTCGGAGGCGAAGACCACGCCCTCGGACTCCAGCTTGGCGCGCAGCTCGGCGGCGTTGTCGACGATGCCGTTGTGGACGACGGCGACCTTGTTCTCGGGGTCCAGGTGCGGGTGCGAGTTGACGTCGCTCGGCGCGCCGTGGGTGGCCCAGCGGGTGTGCGCGATGCCGGTGGTGCCCGCGAACCGCTTGGGGACGCGGGACTCCAGCTCACGGACGCGGCCCTTGGCCTTGACGACCTTCAGGGCCGTCGCCTTGGGGCTGTTGACGACGATGCCCGCCGAGTCGTAGCCCCGGTACTCCAGCCGCTGCAGTCCTTCGAGCAGCAGCGGAGCCACGTCGCGCTTGCCGATGTAACCGACGATTCCGCACATGAAGTGTTAACCCCTCCGAAGTTCTGGGTGTGCCCGCTGGTGGCAGGGACGTTTCAGCCGTAGACGATGCGGCGCAGCTGCCGGAGCGACAGCTCCGGTGGCGCCACGGCGCGGTGCGGGAGCTCGCCCGCGATCCGTTCGAAGATCTCCGCGTTCACCGAGCCGCCGGCCTGCAGCTCGCGGTGGCGGCGGCGGACGAACTCCTCGGTCGTCTCGTCGAAGTACGCCAGCACGTCGAGCACCACCCGGGCGGCCTCCCCGCGCTGGAGCGCGGTGCTGCGCACCAGGTGGTCGACGAGGTCGTCATGCGACGGGCGGCGATCGAGCACCCGTAGATATTGGAGGGTGGAGGGGGTGGAACGCAATATTCCTGCCCGATTTCGGGCAGGGAGCGGCAGGTATGGACCAAGTGGATGGACTCGGCGGGTCCATCCGGGGTCCCGGACGGGGTCCTTCCCGTGCACCGCGGGGCCGTGCCCTATACCTGGTCGGATGAGATACCTGCGTGCCCTCGGCGCCCTGCTGGCCTGCGCGGCCCTGTCGGTCTCCTGCACGGACGCCCGGGCGGGCTCGGGTGCCGGGGCGCCGGGTGCGCCGGCCGAGCTGTCGGCGTACGAGCGGATCGTCCCGGCGCCCGCGCGCACCGCCCCCGGCGGCCCCGGGTACCGGCTGACCGCGGCCACCGTGATCCGCACCACCGCGGGCTCCCGCGAGGCGCGCGGCGTCGGGGAGCTGCTGGCCGCGGCGCTGCGGCCGGCGACCGGGCTGCCGCTGCGGGTCAGCGGCACCGACGCGGCCGGCGCGGCCGGCGGGGTGCGGCTGCGGCTGGACCCCGCGGCGGGCGCGTACGGCGAGGAGGGGTACCGGCTCCAGGCGGACGGGGAGGGCGTGACCGTCAGCGCGTACCGGCCGGCCGGGCTGTTCCGCGGGGCGCAGACGCTGCGGCAGCTGGTGCCGGCCGAGGGGGCGCCGGTGGTGGCGGGCGGCTCGGTCTCCGACACCCCGAGGTTCGCGTACCGGGGGGCCATGGTCGACATCGCGCGGCACTTCTTCACCGTCGCGCAGGTCAAGCGGTACGTGGACCAGCTGGCCCTGTACAAGGTCAACGTCCTGCACCTGCACCTCACCGACGACCAGGGCTGGCGGCTGGCCGTCGACTCCTGGCCGCGGCTGGCCGAGTACGGCGGGGCGAGCGAGGTGGGCGGCGGCCCGGGCGGCCACTGGACCAAGGAGGAGTACCGGGACCTGGTCCGCTACGCGGGCGAGCGGTACATGGAGGTCGTCCCGGAGATCGACATGCCGGGGCACACGAACGCGGCCCTGGCCTCGTACGCCGAGCTGAACTGCTCCGGCGTCGCGCCCGCCCGCTACACCGGCATCAAGGTGGGCTTCAGCTCGCTCTGCGTCGGCAAGGAGCGGACCTACGAGTTCGTCGCCGACGTGCTGCGCGAGGTGGCCGCCCTGACGCCCGGCCGCTGGCTGCACATCGGCGGCGACGAGGCCCACTCCACCCCGCACGACCAGTACGCGTCCTTCATGGCGCGGGCCCAGGCGGCCGTCGGCGACACCGGCAAGAAGGTGATGGCCTGGCACCAGCTGGCGGGCGCGGAGCCGGTGCCGGGCGCGGTGCTCCAGTGGTGGGGCACGGACAAGACCAAGGCGGCCGAGAAGGAGCAGGTGGCGGCCGCGGTGCGGAAGGGCGCGAAGCTCGTCGTCTCGCCCGCGGACCGCTCGTACCTCGACATCAAGTACGACGCCGCCACGAAGCCGGGGCTGAGCTGGCCGGGCTACGTGCCGGTGGAGCGGGCGTACGACTGGGACCCGGGCACGCACCTGCCGGGGGTGCCGGAGTCCGCGGTGCTGGGCGTGGAGGCCCCGCTGTGGACGGAGGTCATCGCCACCCCGGCGGAGCTGGACCTCATGGCCTTCCCGCGGGTGATCGGGGTGGCGGAGCTGGGCTGGTCGCCGGCCGCCGCCCTGGACTGGGACGCGTACCGGCTCCGCCTGGCCGCCCAGGGCCCGGTGCTGACGAAGCTGGGCATCGGCTTCTACCGCTCGCCGGACGTGCCCTGGCTCTAGGACGGCGCCCGGGGCGCCGGCGGGCAACTCCGAGGCCCGGAGGAGGCGTTGTAGGGTTCCGGACATGATCATCAAGCGCGCCTTCCGGATCGGCGTCTCGACGGTGGCGGTCCTGGCCGCCACCGTCGGGTGCGAGGAGACCGCCGGGCCGGCGGGGACCGGCGCCCCGCCGGCCGCCACCCGCGCCGCGGCCCCGTCGACGGCGGCCCCGGCGCCGTCCTCCGCCACCGGCGCGGGACCGGCGCCCGGCACCGGCGCCGCCCCCGCGCCCCTGAAGCCGTCGGCCGGCCCGCGGGAGGTGGCGCAGCGCTTCGCGCAGGCCCTCTCGCGCCGGGACGCGGAGCGGGCCTGCGGCCTCGCCGACGCACGGCTGCGGTCCTTCGCGAGCAGCAGGGCGGGCAGCTGCGCCGCGGCGCTCGCCGAACTCGCCACGGACACGCGGTACGTCTTCACCCAGACCGCGTGCGTGGACGCACCGGCCAGCTACGAGGCCGGAGGCGACCCCCAGGACGGACCCGACTCCCTGCGCGTCTCCGTCGACTGCCCGGAGGGGTACACCTGGCTCCGCGTCGAGCGGCTGGGCACCGTCTGGCGCGTCACCGAGTTCAACGCGCCCTAAGACGGCGCCCGGGAACGGGGGAGCGGCCCGTCGGCCGGCGGCGGGGGGCCGGCGGAAGACGGGCCGCTCCGGTCGTTCCCCGGGCCGGGGGACCGTACCCCGGCCCCGGGAGACGCACGGGGGCGGACCCGCGGAGAGGGCCAGTGGACTCCGCGGGCCGCCCCCCGCTCTCAGCGGCGCGCGAAGGGCGCCACGGGGTTGGGCAGCGTGCCGACCAGCTGGAGCGCGGCCGACGGGTCGGACAGGTCGACCATCTGCTTGTTGTTGCGCAGCTGGAGGCGGTTGAGGCAGGAGAGCGGGAACTCCTCCGCGAAGAAGTCGTACCGCTCGAACTTCTCGGCCAGGGCCGGCACGGACTCCTGGTAGTCGTGGGCGCAGTCGGCCACGGCCCGCCAGAACGTCTCCTCGGTGCAGATCCCCTCGGTGACGAGGATCGAGGAGAGGAAGCGGAAGAAGCAGTCGAAGACGTCCGTGAAGATGGAGAGCAGCTTCATGTTCTCCGGGACGTCCGCGCGGATCCGCTCCACCTGGGGCGGCAGCACGGCCTCCGCGTCCATGACGACGATCTCCTCGGCGATGTCCTTGAAGATCGCCCGCTGCACCACGCCGTCCCTGATCACCAGGATGGTGTTCTCGCCGTGCGGCATGTACGCGAGGTCGTACCGGTAGAAGCAGTGGACCAGCGGGAGCAGGTAGGCCCGCAGGTAGGGCTTCAGCCACTCGGCCGGGGTGAGGCCGGACTCCTCGATGAGGGCGCCGACGAAGGACCTGCCCTCCGCGTCGACGTGCAGCAGCGAGGCCATCGTGGCCAGGCGCTCGCCGTCCTTCAGGGAGTTCACCGGCGACTCGCGCCAGAGCGCGGCCAGCATCTTGCGGTACGGCGAGTAGCGGTCGGTGGCGCGCTCGTACTGGAGGTGGCGGTAGCCGATGGCGGCCCGCTCGCGGATGATCGAGAAGTCGACCGACCGCAGCACCTCGTCCGACTCGATCAGCGCGTGCAGCCAGTCGTTGATCGCCGGGGTGGCCTCCATGTAGGCCGCCGACAGGCCCCGCATGAAGCCCATGTTCAGGACGGAGATGGCCGTCTTGACGTAGTGCTTGGTGGGAGTGGTGGTGTTGAAGAAGGTACGGATCGACTGCTGCGGCAGGTACGCGTCCTCGCCTTCGCCCAGCAGGACCAGGCGGCGGTTGGCGATCTCCGCGGCGAACGTGACGGTGGTCTTGTTCCACCACTGCCAGGGGTGCACCGGGAAGAGGTGGTAGTCCGCCGGGTCGAGGCCCAGGGAGGTCAGCTTCGCCGCGAACAGGTCCACCGCGGCGTCGCCCAGCTCGGCGCGCATGAAGGCGTCGTGCTCCAGGCCGGCGCCCGCGGTGAAGGTGGAGACGTCCTTGTGCGCCGCCGCCCAGATCAGGTGGACCGGACTCGCGGCCTCGGGGGCGTACGAGTGGTACTCGTGCACGCCGAAGCCGAGCCGGCCGTTGTTGGCGACGAAGCAGGGGTGGCCCTCGGTCATGCCGGTCTCGACGTCCTGGAAGGAGGACTTGGCGAGGACGGCCGAGGAGACCTGCGGCTTGGTGTACTTGTAGGCGGAGCCGGCCAGCGTGGAGGAGATCTCCTCCAGGTAGACCGGGAGGACCTCCGCGCTCAGGCCCAGGGTCTGCTGGAACTCGATGTGGAAGTCGAGGGCGTCCAGCGGCTGCGGCTCGCCGTCCCGCAGGCGGGTGACCGTGGCCTCGTCCACCGCCCAGTGGTCCAGGGCCTGCCGGTCGGCCCGGAAGTGGTACTCGACCGTGCCGTCGTCGGAGACGACCGAGTAGCGGTCGTCGCCCAGGGACTCCGGGGTCAGCAGGCGCTCGTGGGAGAACTCGGCGAGGGCCTTGCGGACCAGCGCGCGGTTGGCGCGCAGCCACAGCTCGGGGGAGAGGTGGGTGATCGCGTCGGCGGGGCTCATATGGACACCTCCGCGACGATGCCGGTGGCGGCCTCGAACCGGTCCCGGGTGCAGAAGGACAGCAGGGCCGTCTTCTCCGGCTTCCGGACCTCGCGCTCGGGGACGAACCCGACCGCCTCGTTGAGGGCGTGCACGGCCTTGTTGCGGACGTCCGGCTCCACGACGACCCGGCGGGTGGCGGCGTCGTCGAAGAGGGCGGCCATGACCGTGGTGATGACGGCCCGGGTGAAGCCGGAGCGCGGGGTGTCGGTCGGGGCGACCAGGAAGTGCATGCCGACGTCGCCGGGCTCGGCGTCGTACAGGCCGACCAGCTCCAGCTCGCTCGGGTCGTACCGCTCCATGAGGAAGGCCGGCTCGCCGTCGTGGAGGCCGATGAAGGCGTCGTGGTGCTCGGCGGCGGCGATCCGCATGTACTCGCGCTCGACGTCCGGCAGGGAGGAGTCCTGCATCATCCAGAACGCGGCCTTGGGGTGGGTGACCCACCCGTGCAGCAGCTCGGAGTCCGTCAGCGGGTCGAGCGGGCGGAGCGAGAACGTGCCGAGGGCGTCGTCCGTCCGCGAGAAGAGGATCTCGGGGGTGGTGCTCATCAGAGGGTGCCTTCCGGGGCGGTGAACTGCTGGAACGCGATGGACTTCTCGACCTTGTAGTGCTCGCGGCCGAGCAGCTCTCCGACGATGTACGCGTTGCGGTACGCCGCCATGCCCAGGTCGGGCGAGGTCAGGGAGTGGTTGTGGGTGGTGCCGTTCTGCAGGTAGACACCCCGGCCGGTGGTGTCGACGCTGTAGTTGCGGGCGGCGTCCAGGCGGCCGCGGCCGTCGAAGTTCAGCCGGTCCCGGACGGGCCGCAGGAACTCGGGGGTGACGTACTTGTAGCCGGTGGCCAGGACCAGGCCCTCCGTCGCCAGGGAGAAGTCGCGCTCCTGCTCCTCCTGGCGCAGCCCCAGCGTGTACGTGCCCGTGGTGGTGTCGTACGCGGCGCTGTTGAGGGAGGTGTTGGTGAGCAGGGTGGTCGGGACGGGGCCCGGCATGGAGACCTTCTTCTGGTAGAGCAGGTCGAAGATCTCGTTGATGAGGTCGCCGTCGATGCCCTTGAAGAGGTTCTTCTGCTGGGTCTCCAGCCGGTACCGGGTGTCCTCGGGGAGGGCGTGGAAGTAGTCCACGTACTCCGGGGAGGTCATCTCCAGGGTGAGCTTGGTGTACTCCAGCGGGAAGAACCGCGGGGAGCGGGTCACCCAGTTGAGCTGGTAGCCGTGGGAGTCGATCTCGGAGAGGAGGTCGTGGTAGATCTCCGCGGCGCTCTGGCCCGAGCCGATCAGGGTGATCGACTTCTTCTTCTGGAGCTCCGCCTTGTTCTGGACGTAGACGGAGTTGTGGATGAAGTCGCCGCCCAGGCCCTCGCAGGCGTCGGGGACGTGCGGCGGGGTACCGGTGCCGAGGACCAGGCGGCGGGCCGTGTAGGTGTCGCCCCGGTCGGTGTGGACCTCGTACAGCTCCGCGGCCTCGTCGTAGGTGACCTCGGTGACCGAGGTGGAGTACAGGACGTTGTCCAGGCGGTCGGCGGCCCAGCGGCAGTAGTCGTTGTACTCCGTGCGCAGCGGGTAGAAGTTCTCCCGGATGTAGAAGGAGTACAGCCGGTCCTTGTCCTTCAGGTAGTTGAGGAAGGAGAAGGGGGAGGTCGGGTCGGCCAGCGTGACCAGGTCCGACATGAACGGCGTCTGCAGGTGCGCGCCGTCCAGGAACATCCCGGCGTGCCACTCGAAGTGCGGCTTCGACTCGATGAACAGGCCGTTCAGCTCGTCGAGGGGAGCCGTCAGGCAGGCGAGGCCCAGGTTGAACGGGCCGAGGCCGATGCCGACGAAGTCGAGGGGCCGGCGGGGCTCACGAGGCGTGGACAAGGGATTCTCCCAGGTACTGCTCGGCGTGGGACGCGAGGAGGTCGAGGACGGCCGCGATGTCGGCCGTCGTGGTCTGCGGGTTGAGGAGGGTGAACTTCAGGTACTGGGCGCCGTCGACCTTGGTGCCCGCGACGACGGCCTCGCCGGAGGCGAACAGGGCCTTGCGGGCGTGCAGGTTGGCCTCGTCGATCTGCTCGGCGGTGAAGGCGCTGCGGTCGGCCGGCAGGTAGCGGTAGACCAGGGTGGACAGCCGGGGCCGTACGACGACCTCGAAGCGGGGGTCGGTGGCGAGCAGCTCGTAGCCCTCGGAGGCGAGCGTGACCACCTGGTCGAAGAGCTCGCCGATGCCGTCGGCGCCCATGGTGCGCAGGGTCATCCACAACTTGAGGGCGTCGAACCGGCGGGTGGTCTGGATGGACTTGTCGACCTGGTTCGGGATCCGCTCCTCGGCCATGCGGCGCGGGTTGAGGTAGTCGGCGTAGAACGTGGCGTGCTGGAGGGTGTCGCGGTCGCGGACCAGCATCGCGCTGGAGGACACCGGCTGGAAGAAGGACTTGTGGTAGTCCACGGTGACCGAGTCGGCGAGCTCGATGCCGTCGAGGAGGTGCCGACGGGTGGGGGAGACCAGCAGTCCGCAGCCGTACGCGGCGTCCACGTGCATCCAGGTGGCGTGCTCGGCGGCCAGGCGGGCGATCTCGGGGAGCGGGTCGATGGACCCGAAGTCGGTGGTGCCGGCGGTGGCGACGACGGCCATCGGGTACAGCCCGTCGCGGCGGCAGTTCTCCAGCTCCAGGGCGAGGGCCGCGGTGTTCATCCGCTTGTCGGCGTCGACCGGGACGGGGATGACGGCCTCGTAGCCCAGGCCGAGCATGGCGGCCGACTTCTTCACGCTGAAGTGGCTGACCTCGGAGGTGAAGATGCGGAGTTTGGGCAGCAGTTCGGCCTTGGGGAGCGGGACGTCGCTGTTCTGCATCGCGACCCGGCAGGCCTCGTCGCGGGCCAGCAGCAACGCGTGGAAGTTGGACTGGCTGCCGCCGGAGGTGAACACGCCGTCGGCGGACGGGCCGAAGCCGATGCGGCCGGCAGTCCAGTCAATCAGGCGGCGCTCGATGAGCGTGCCGCCGATGGACTGGTCCCAGGTGTCCAGCGAGGAGTTGACGGCGGAGAGGATCGCCTCGCCGAGCACGGCGGGGATCACCACCGGGCAGTTGAGGTGGCCCAGGTAGCGCGGGTGGTGGAAGTACACCGCGTCGCGCAGGTAGACGTCCTCCAGCTCGTCCAGCACGGCGGCCGGGTCGGCGAGGGGGCGGTCCAGGTCGATGCCCGCGATGACCGGGGTGAGTTCGTCGACGGAGATGCCGGTGTGGGGCTTCTCGGTGGACGCGAGTTTCGCGGCCACGCGTTCGACGCCCTCGGTCACGGAACGCCGGTAGTCAGCGGCGGTCGTCTCGTTGAGCAGATGCTGGCGCATCGACATCGAACTGGTCCTCCGGGGCAGGGGGCGGGGGGGCGGTGATGCGTGACTAAGGTTAGCCTAACCTTAGTTGTATGCAAAACACGTAGGGCCCCGGTGAAAACCGGGGCCCTACGTGTGAACTGCCTTACAGAGGTGTGGAGTTGTGGTGTTCCGCCGCTACAGCGCCGACTCGGGGTCCTCGCTGGGCGCCTGGCCCGCGTAGGCCTCCGCCAGCAGCTGCTCCTCGCTGGCGCCGAGCCGCCAGTAGCCCGTGAAGCGCACGGACTTGCGGTCCACGGAACGTTCCTGCACGAAGTGGCGGCGGACCGCCCGCACCGTGCCCGCCTCGCCGGCCAGCCAGACGTACGGCGTGCCCGCGGGGAGGTCGGCCTTCCGTACCGCGGCCAGGACGTGCTCCGCGCGCCCCGCGCCCGGGTCCTCCCGTACGACCCAGGTGATCTCGGTGTCCGCGGGGGCGGACAGCGCGAGCCGGTCGTCCGCGTGCGGGACCTCGAACCAGGCGCGCACGCGGACGTCCGCGGGCAGCCGCTCCAGGATGGCCGCGGCCGCCGGGAGGGCGGTCTCGTCGGCGTACACCAGCACCAGGTCCGCGTCCGAAGGTCGCTGGAAGCGCACCGACTTGTTCTCCGCGACCCGCGGCCCGATCACCATGATCCGGCTGCCCGGCACCGCCCGGCCCGCCCAGTGGGAGGCGGGGGAGGAGTCCCCGTGGAGGACGAAGTCGATGTCGACCTCGTCCACGCCCGCGGGGGTGCGGCGCTGCTCGCGCACCGTGTACGAGCGCATCACCGGCCGGTCCTCGTCCGGCATCCCGCGCCAGGCGCCGAACCAGGTGTCCTCGGCCGTGGAGGGGAGTTCGGTGTGCTCCCGGTGCGGCTGCGGGAGGAAGAGCGAGAGGCTCTGGTCGAAGCCTCCGGAGCGGAAGTCCCGGAGGGACTCACCGCCGAACGTGACGCGCAGGAACGAGTGGCCGAGCCTGCGCGTGCGCAGCACCTCGAACTCGAAGAAGCCGAAGTCGGTCATGGCGGTGGGTCCCCCTCAGAGCTCGGGTCAGCTGACCTTCTTGGACTTCTCGATCGCGGCGGCCAGGTCCTCCAGGAGCGGGGCGCACTTGTCGTACGAGAAGATCGGCTCGGTCACGCGCGGGAAGACCTGGCCGGCCTTGACGGCGGGCAGCTGGGCCCAGGTGGGCTTGGCCTTCAGGTCGTTCGGCTGGAGGGTGCCGGTGCGGTTGTCCAGGATGATGACGTCGGCCTTGTACTTGCCGGCGTTCTCCCAGGACAGCTCCTCGAAGAAGCCCTCCTTGTTGACCTTCGGCTCGATGAAGGTCAGGCCCAGCTCCTGGAAGTAGCGGGTGTCGGCGTTCGGGCCGGCGGCCGAGACGTAGAACAGGTCGGCGCTGCCGGAACCGATGAGGATCTTCAGGCCGGGGTTGGCCTTCGCGGCGGAGCGAAGGCGCTCGGCGGCCTTCTCGAAGCGGGCCTTGGCGTCGGTGACGTTCTTGGCCTGAAGGTCGGCGCCCAGGCTGGCGGCGAGCTGCGCGTGGCGGTCGATGACCTTCGGGATGGTGGTGTCCGCGGCCCACAGGGCGACGCTCGGGGCCAGCTTGAGGATCTTGTCCTTGGACTCGTCCGGCACGTACCAGAGCTGGTCCTTGATCCACATGTTGGTGACGAGCAGCTCGGGCTTCAGGGCCGCGTACTTCTCGACGTTGAACTCGCCCCAGACGTTGCCCAGGATCTCCACCTTGGAGATGTCCATGGTGCCGGCCTGCACGTCGGGCTTGCCGTCGGCGGTCTTGGTCGGGCCGAAGACGCCCTTGACCTGGATGCCGAAGTCGTGGAGCGCGGCGGCGGTGCCGGTGAAGGCGACGATGTTCTTCGGAGTGGCCTTCGAGGTCACGTTCGTGCCGCGGTCGTCCTTGAAGGACCAGGGGCCCTTGTCGGAGGTGGCGGCGCCGTTGCCCTTGTCCTTTTTGTCGCCGTCCCCGCACGCGGCCAGCACGGCACCGAGGCCGAGGACGCCGCCCGCGGCGAGGATGCCGCGACGGGAGAGGTGAGCAGCTCGGGACTGGGGCATGTCGGTGTCCGCTTTCGTACGTGTCCTTGCGACCTGATGGCCGGTTCGGGACGTAGGTTAGCCTAACCTCAGCCAATTCGGGTAAGGGGGCCCTTACTTTTTCGCAGAACTGCCGTCCGTCACCCGGCCCGTGTCGCTCCCCGTGTGCAGAAACGGCCCGTGTGGGGCACACGGGCCGTTCCGGAGCGGGTGCGGGATCAGGCGGTGAAGCCCAGCTCCCGGGCGATCAGCATGCGCTGCACCTCGCTGGTGCCCTCGCCGATCTCCAGGATCTTCGAGTCGCGCCACATGCGGGCCACCGGGTACTCGTTCATGAAGCCGTAGCCGCCGTGGATCTGCGTGGCGTCCCGGGCGTTGTCGACCGCGACCGTGGAGGAGTACAGCTTCGCGATGGCCGCCTCCTTCTTGAACGGCTCGCCGGCCACCAGCCGGGAGGCCGCGTCGCGCCAGCCGATGCGGGCCATGTGGGCGCGCATCTCCATGTCGGCCAGCTTGAACTGGATGGCCTGGTTGTCACCGATCGGCTTGCCGAAGGCGTGCCGCTCCTTGGCGTACTTCACCGACTCGTCCACACACCCCTGCGCCAGACCGGTGGCCAGCGCCGCGATGGCGATCCGGCCCTCGTCGAGGATGCGCAGGAACTGGGCGTAGCCGCGGCCCTCCTCGCCCACCAGGTTGGCCACCGGCACCCGGACGTCGTCGAAGGACAGCTCACGGGTGTCCGAGGCGTTCCAGCCGACCTTCGAGTACGGGGCCGCGACGGTGAAGCCCGGCGTGCCGGACGGGACGATGATCGAGGAGATCAGCGGGCGGCCGTCCGGCTTCCGCCCGGTCACCGCGGTGACCGTGACCAGGCCCGTGATGTCCGTGCCGGAGTTGGTGATGAAGCACTTCGAGCCGTTGATGACCCACTCGTCGCCGTCCCGGACGGCCGTGGTGCGGGTGCCGCCGGCGTCGCTGCCCGCGCCGGGCTCGGTCAGGCCGAACGCGCCCAGCACCTCGCCGGCGCACAGCTTCGGCAGCCACTCGCGCTTCTGCTCGTCCGTGCCGAAGAGGTACAGCGGCATGGCGCCCAGCGAGACGCCGGCCTCCAGCGTGATGGCGACCGAGGAGTCGACCCGGGCCAGCTCCTCCAGGGCGATGCCGAGCGCGAGGTAGTCGCCGCCCATGCCGCCGTACTCCTCCGGGAAGGGCAGGCCGAACAGGCCCATGCGCCCCATCTCGCGGACGATCTCGTACGGGAACTCGTGGCGCTCGTAGAAGTCGCCGATCTTGGGGGCCACGACGTCGTGGGCGAACTCCTCCACCGTGCGGCGGAGTTCCTCGTGCTCGGGGGTGAGCCGGTGGTCGAGGGACATGGCGTGGGTCACTCCTTGTGGGAGAGGGCGCGGACGGTACGGGAGGGGCTGGGCCGGCCCAGCTGTTCTGCCATCCACACGCTCGTGGCGGTGAGCTTGGCGAGGTCGACACCGGTCTCGACGCCGAGGCCGTCGAGCATCCACACCAGGTCCTCGGTGGCGAGGTTCCCGGTCGCGCTCTTGGCGTACGGGCAGCCGCCCAGGCCGCCCGCGGACGAGTCGACCGTGGTCACGCCGTGCTGGAGGGCGGCGAGGGTGTTCGACAGGGCCTGGCCGTAGGTGTCGTGGAAGTGCACACCGATGCGCTCGGTGCCGACGCCGGCCGCGTTGAGCTCCCCGAGGAGGGCGCGGACGTGGCCGGGGGTGGCGACGCCGATGGTGTCGCCGAGGCTCAGCTCGTCGCAGCCCAGGTCCAGCAGGGCCGTGGCGACGCGGACCACCTGCGGGACGGGCACGGCGCCCTCCCAGGGGTCGCCGAAGCACATCGAGAGGTAGCCGCGGACGTGCATCCCGTCGGCCTTGGCCCGGCCGACCACGGGCTCGAACATGGCCAGGGAGTCCGCGACGGTGCGGTTGAGGTTGCGCTGCGCGAAGGTCTCGGTGGCCGAACCGAAGACCGCGATGCGGGTGGCCCCCAGGTCCCGGGCGCGGTCCAGGCCGCGCTCGTTGGGCACGAGCACCGGCAGGGCCACGCCGTCGAGGTCCGCCAGCTGCGGGAACAGCTGCTCGGCGTCGGCCAGCTGGGGCACCCACTTGGGGTGCACGAAGCTGGTGGCCTCGACGGTGGTCAGCCCGGCGTCGGCGAGCCGGCGGATGAACTCCGCCTTCACCTCGGTGGGGACGGTGCCCTTCTCGTTCTGCAGTCCGTCCCGGGCGCCGACCTCGTGGATCCGCACCCGTGCGGGCAGGCCGGGCTCCGGCACGGTCATGGGCAGTCCGGTGGCGGTCACCGCTCCTCCTCCGTCCCGTCCGGGGTCACCACGGCCAGGACCTGGTCCATGGCGACCGTGCTGCCGGGCGTGACGTCCAGCTCGGTGACGGTGCCGGCGTGCGGGGCGGAGATGGCGTGCTCCATCTTCATGGCCTCGACGACCAGCAGGGTCTGACCGGCGGCCACCTGGTCGCCGACGGCGACCTTGACCACCGTGACCGTGCCGGGCATGGGTGCGGCGAGGGTGTCGGCGCCCGCGTGCGCGCGGCCGCTGAGGCTCGCCTCGACCGGGTCGTGGGCGACGAGGTGCCAGGAGTCGCCGTCGCGGCCCAGCCAGACCCCTTCCGGGGAGGCGGCGTACGCGAACTTGTGCGTGACGCCGTCCAGTTCCAGGGTGAGGTGGTCCTGGCCGCGCCGCACGACGCGGGCCGTGGCCGGAGCGGCGTCCGGCAGGAGGACCTCGGTGCCGCCGGACGCGGACGGGCGGGTGCGCACCTCGGCCGGGTCCTGGCCCGGGATGCGGAAGTGGTGGACGGTCCAGGCGGGGGTGCCGCCCATGCGCCAGCCGTTCGCGGTGCCGAACGGGTCGACCCAGCCCGTGCCGTCCTGCCGGGCGGCCTCGCCGTTCAGCAGGGCCGCGGCCGCGTACACCTCCGGCGGGACGCCCTCCGGCAGGAGCCCCGCCAGGTCGCGCTCCACCAGGCCGGTGTCCATGTCGCCCGAGACCACCGACGGGTGGGCCAGCAGGCGGCGCAGGAAGCCGGTGTTCGTCGGGACGCCCAGGATGACCGTTTCCGCGAGCGCGGCCCGCAGCGAGCGGATGGCCGCGGCGCGGTCCGGGCCCCAGGCGATCACCTTGGAGAGCATCGGGTCGTACGTGCTGCCCACGTCCACCCCTGCCGTCAGGCCGGAGTCGGTGCGGACCGGGCCGCCCGAGGGCTCGGCCAGCGCGAGCACCCGGCCGCCCGACGGGAGGAAGCCCCGGGCGGGGTCCTCCGCGCAGACGCGGGCCTCGATGGCGTGGCCGGTGAGGACCACCTCGTCCTGGGTGAGCTCCAGCCGCCCGCCCGCCGCCACGCGGAGCTGCTGCTCCACCAGGTCGAGGCCGGTGACGAGTTCGGTGACGGGGTGCTCGACCTGGAGGCGGGTGTTCATCTCCATGAAGTAGTACGAGGAGGGGTCGCCGCCCGGGACGATGAACTCCACCGTGCCCGCGCCGACGTACCCGCAGGAGCGGGCCGCGGAGACCGCCGCCTCACCCATCGCGGCCCGGATCTCCGGGGTCAGCAGCACCGAGGGGGCCTCCTCGACCACCTTCTGGTGCCGGCGCTGCAGCGAGCACTCGCGCTCGCCGAGGTGCACCACGTTCCCGTGGCCGTCCGCCAGCACCTGGATCTCGATGTGCCGGGGGCGGTCGATCCACCGCTCGACCAGCAGCGTGTCGTCCCCGAAGGAGGAACGGGCCTCACGGCGCGCCGAGGCGATCTCCTCGCCCAGCACCGCCTCGTCCCGCACCAGCCGCATGCCCTTGCCGCCGCCGCCCGCGGAGGGCTTGAGCAGCACCGGCATGCCGATCTCCCGAGCGGCGGCGGTCAGTTCGGCGTCGGTGAGCCCGCTGCCGGAGGAGCCGGGCACCACCGGGACGCCCGCGGCCTTCACCGTCTCCTTGGCCCGGATCTTGTCGCCCATCAGGGAGATCGCCTCGGCCGGCGGCCCGATGAAGGCGAGGCCCGCCTCGGCGCAGGCCGCCGCGAAGACGGCGTTCTCCGCGAGGAAGCCGTACCCCGGGTGGACCGCCTGGGCGCCGGTGCGCCGGGCCGCGTCGATCAGCTTCGGGACCGAGAGGTAGCTCTCGGCGGCCGCGGCCGGGCCGATGCGGACGGCCGTGTCGGCCTCGCGCACGTGCCTGGCGTCGGCGTCGGCGTCGCTGAACACGGCCACCGACCGCACGCCCAGCTCCCGCAGGGTGCGGATGACGCGGACGGCGATCTCGCCGCGGTTGGCGACGAGAACGGTGGAAAACATGCTGCTCGTGGTCACGGTCCTCACATCCGGAAGATGCCGAAGCCGGGCTCGCCCAGCGGGGCGTTGGCGCAGGCGGTCAGGGCGAGTCCCAGCACCTGCCGGGTCTCCATGGGGTCGATCACGCCGTCGTCCCACAGGCGGGCGGTGGCGTAGTAGGCGTTGCCCTGCTCCTCGTACTGGGCGCGGACCGGGTCCTTGAAGGTCTCCTCGTCGTCCTGCGACCAGTACTCGCCGCGGGCCTCCAGCTGGTCGCGCTTGACCGTGGCCAGCACGGACGCGGCCTGCTCGCCGCCCATCACGGAGATCTTGGCGTTGGGCCACATCCACAGGAAGCGGGGCGAGTACGCGCGGCCGCACATCGAGTAGTTGCCCGCGCCGTAGGAGCCGCCGACGACGACCGTCAGCTTGGGCACGCGGGTGCAGGCCACGGCCGTCACCATCTTGGCGCCGTGCTTGGCGATGCCGCCCGCCTCGTAGTCGCGGCCGACCATGAAGCCGGAGATGTTCTGGAGGAACAGCAGCGGGATGCCGCGCTGGTCGCACAGCTCGATGAAGTGCGCGCCCTTCTGGGCGGACTCGGAGAACAGGATGCCGTTGTTGGCCACGATGCCGACCGGGTGGCCGTGGATCCGGGCGAAGCCGGTGACCAGGGTCTGGCCGTACTCCGCCTTGAACTCCTGGAAGCGGGAGCCGTCCACGATCCGCGCGATGATCTCGCGGGCGTCGTACGGGGTGCGGGAGTCCACCGGCACCGCGCCGTACAGCCCGGCGGGGTCGACCTTCGGCTCCTCGGGGGCCTCGACGGGCCAGGGCAGCGGGCCGCGCTCGGGGAGGGTGGCCACGATGTTGCGTACGATCCGCAGCGCGTGGGCGTCGTCCTCGGCCAGGTGGTCGGTGACGCCGGAGGTGCGCGAGTGCACCTCGCCGCCGCCCAGCTCCTCGGCCGTGACCACCTCGCCGGTGGCGGCCTTCACCAGCGGCGGGCCGCCCAGGAAGATCGTGCCCTGGTTGCGGACGATCACGGCCTCGTCGCTCATGGCCGGGACGTACGCGCCGCCCGCCGTGCAGGAGCCGAGCACGGCCGCGATCTGCGGGATGCCGGCGCCGGACATGCGGGCCTGGTTGTAGAAGATCCGGCCGAAGTGCTCGCGGTCCGGGAAGACCTCGTCCTGCATGGGCAGGAAGGCGCCGCCGGAGTCGACGAGGTAGAGGCAGGGCAGCCGGTTCTCCAGCGCCACCTCCTGCGCGCGCAGGTGCTTCTTGACCGTCATCGGGTAGTACGTGCCGCCCTTGACCGTGGCGTCGTTCGCGACGATCACGCACTCGCGGCCGCTGACCCGCCCGATGCCGGCGATCACGCCGGCGGCCGGGGCCGCCCCGCCGTACATGTCCTCGGCGGCCAGCGGGGCCAGCTCCAGGAAGGGCGAACCGGGGTCGAGGAGGGTGTCCACCCGGTCGCGCGGCAGGAGCTTCCCGCGCGCGGTGTGCTTGGCGCGGGCCTTCTCGCCGCCGCCCTCCCTGGCGGCCGAGAGCCGGGCCCGCAGGCCCTCCGTCAGCTCCTGGTGGGCGGCCTCGTTGGTCCGCCAGGCTTCGGACGCCGGGTCGGCGGCGCTCGCCAGCACTGGTGCCTGCTGCATCCCTCGAGCTCCCTTGCTCGGTTAATGAGCGTTAACGCGTTTCCCCAAAGGTTAACGAGCGCTAACAGCCCTGTCTAGAATGAATTCCCATGAGCACCCGAGCCGCCGCCCCGACCCGTCGCGAGCAGATCCTCAAGGAGGCCGCTCGCCTCTTCGCCGAGCGCGGGTTCCACGGTGTCGGCGTGGACGAGATAGGGGCCGCCGTGGGCATCTCCGGCCCCGGCCTCTACCGCCACTTCGCGGGCAAGGACGCGATGCTCGCCGAGCTGCTGGTCGGCATCAGCGAGCGGCTGCTGACCGGCGGCCGCTACCGGGTGGCCGAGGCGGACGGGGAGCCGGGGCTCGTCCTCGCCTCCCTCATCGACGGGCACATCGACTTCGCGCTCGACGACCGGCCGCTGATCACCCTGCACGACCGGGAGCTGGACCGGCTGCGCGACACCGACCGCAAGCTGGTCCGCCAGCTCCAGCGCCAGTACGTGGAGCTGTGGGTCGAGGTCGTCAGCAAGCTGCACCCCGAGGTCGCCGAGGCGGAGGTCCGGGTGGCCGTCCACGCGGTCTTCGGCCTGCTGAACTCCACGCCCCACCTGGGGCCGCTGGGCCGCGAGGCCACCGAATCGCTGCTGCGCCGGCTCGCGCACGGGGCCTTCGCCGCGCTGTCCGGCTGACCGGGCCGGCGCCGTACGTCCGCCGGCCCGTCCGCTCGCCGGCCCGTTCGTCCGTCCGCCTGGCGGAACTCCGCCCGCGCGGGCGGCCCGGCGGCGGCAGAATGATCCCCATGCCGATACCCAGCCGAGCCGAACTCGTCGACCACCTCGTCCGCACACGGATCGCCGGTGACGTCGCCACGCCCCGCGACAACAACCTCAGCCACTACCGCAAGCTCGCCAACGGCGACCGCCACTACTGGCTGGGCCTGGAGCTGGGGGACCGCTGGACGGACGAGCAGGACGTACTGGCCGTGATGGCGGAGCGGTGCGGCGTGGTCGACGACCCCGGGCACCGGTACGGGCAGGACACCATCGACCCCGAGCTGACCGTCGACGCGCTCGACCGGCTGGCCGCGCGGCTGCGCAAGGCCGCCGTCGACCGGCAGAGCGTCCTCCTGGCGACCGGGCACCCGGGCGGCCTGCTCGACGTGCACCGGGCCACGGCGGCCGCGCTGCGGACCGCGGGCTGCGAGATCGTGGTGATCCCCTCGGGGCTGCACGCGGACGAGGCGCAGGTGTGGCAGTTCGCCGACGTCGCGGTCCTGGAGCGCGGGGCCACCCTGTGGCACACGCATTCGCCGGAGCCGATGGCCGCGATCCTGGACGGCCTGGCCGCCGAGGGGCGCCCGCAGCCGGACCTGGTCGTCGCGGACCACGGCTGGGCGGGCTGCGCCGGTCAGCGCGGGCTGGACTCCGTCGGGTACGCCGACTGCAACGACCCGGCGCTCTTCCTCGGCGAGGCGGAGGGGACCCTCCAGGTCGTGGTCCCCCTGGACGACCACGTCCGCGACCCGCGCCACTACGACCCGATGGTGGCGTACCTGCTGGACGCGGCGGGCCTGCCGGCGGCGTGACGCGTGCCCCGCGCGGGGCCCCGCGGTGGCCCGGGCGACCGGGCCGCCGGGCGGGTCGCCGGACGGCCCGCCGGCCGGGTCGCCCCGCCCGGCGTCCTCGGGTCAGCGCGGGACGCGGACGACGCCCTCCTGGATGACCGTGACGGCCAGCTGCCCGTCCTGCGTGTAGATGCGGGCCTGGCCCAGGCCGCGGCCGCCGTGGGCCGAGGGCGACTCCTGGTCGTACAGCAGCCACTCGTCGGCCCGGAACGGCCGGTGGAACCACATCGCGTGGTCCAGCGAGGCCCCGACCACGTCCCCGACGGCCCAGCCGCCGCGGCCGTGCGCCAGCAGCACCGAGTCGAGCAGGGTCATGTCCGACACGTACGTCGCCAGGCAGATGTGCAGCATCGGGTCGTCCGCCAGCTTGCCCGCCGTGCGGAACCACACCTGCGAGCGCGGGTCGAGGGGTTCGCCGACGGTGCCCCAGGGCGGGGTGGTCGCGTACCGCAGGTCCACCGCGCCGCGCGCCTCCAGCAGCCGCTCCACCGTGCCGGGGTCGCGGAAGGTCCCGCGGTGGAGCGGGAGGGCCTCGGCGGCCGTCGGGAGGGTCTCCGGGTCCGGGGCGGGCGGCATGGGCGCCTGGTGCTCCAGCCCGTCCTCGTACGTCTGGAAGGACGCGGAGAGGTGGAAGATCGGGTGGCCGTGCTGGACGGCGACCACCCGGCGGGTGGTGAAGGACCGCCCGTCGCGGATCCGGTCCACCGAGTAGACGATGGGAGCGCCCGGGTCGCCGGGGCGCAGGAAGTACGAGTGCAGCGAGTGCGCCGTACGGTCGGCGGGCACGGTGCGGCCGGCCGCGACCAGCGCCTGCGCCGCGACCTGCCCGCCGAACACGCGCGGCACCAGGGAGGTCCGGCTGGTGCCGCGGAAGATGTTCTCCTCGATCTGCTCCAGGTCGAGCAGATCGAGGAGATCGGCGAGTGCCGCGTTCATGTCGGACTCGGCCAAGTGGGTTACAGGCCCATCGACTTGGCGATGATCGACTTCATGATCTCGCTGGTGCCGCCGTAGATGCGGTTGACGCGGTTGTCGGCGTACAGGCGGGCGATCGGGTACTCGTTCATGTAGCCGTAGCCGCCGTGCAGCTGGAGGCAGCGGTCGATGACGCGGTGCGCGACCTCGGTGCAGAAGAGCTTGGCGGAGGCGGCCTCGGCCGGGGTCAGCTCGTGGGCGTCCAGCGCCTCCAGGGCGCGGTCGGCGACGGCCTGGGCGGCGTCCGCCTCGGCCTGGCAGGCGGCCAGCTCGAACTTGGTGTTCTGGAAGTGGGCGACCGGCTTGCCGAAGACGGTGCGGTCGGTCACGTACTGCTGGGCGAACCGGATGGCGGCCTGGGCCTGGGCGTAGGCGCCGAACGCGATGCCCCAGCGCTCGGAGGCCAGGTTGTGGCCGAGGTAGTAGAAGCCCTTGCCCTCCTCGCCGAGCAGGTCCTCGACCGGGACCTTGACGTCGACGAAGGCCAGCTCGGCGGTGTCGGAGGTGCGCAGGCCGAGCTTGTCGAGCTTGCGGCCGATCGAGTAGCCCTCGGACTTGGTGTCCACGGCGAAGAGGGAGATGCCGAAGCGGCGGTCGTCCTCGCGCGGGGCGGAGGTGCGGGCGCAGACGATCACGCGGTCGGCGTGGACGCCGCCGGTGATGAAGGTCTTGGCGCCGTTGAGGACGTAGTGCGTGCCGTCCTCGGAGAGCTTGGCGGTGGTCTTCATGCCCGCGACGTCGGAGCCGGTGCCCGGCTCGGTCATCGCGAGGGCCCACATCTCCTCGCCGGAGACGAAGTTCGGGAGGTAGCGCTTCTTCTGCTCGTCGGAGGCGAGCATCTTGATGTACGGGAGGGCGAGCAGCACGTGCACGCCGGAGCCGCCGAAGTTCACGCCCGCGCGGGCGGTCTCCTCGTACAGGACGGCCTCGAACTTGTGGGTGTCCAGGCCCGCGCCGCCGAACTCCTCGGGGACGTTGATGCCGAAGATGCCGAGCTCGCCGAGCTTGTAGTAGAAGTCGCGCGGCGCCTGCCCGGCCGCGAACCACTCGTCGTAGACGGGGACGACCTCGGCCTCGATGAAGGCCCGGATGGTCTCCCGGAATGCCTCGTGGTCCTCGTTGAACACCGTACGGCGCACGGCCGCCTCCCTCCGTCGGGGCGGTCCGCCGCCCTTGGCTAAGCGCTTGCTCAGATCCTCAGATTAAGTTACCGGCGAGTTGTCCGCCCTGTCCAGAGCCGCGCCGGGAGGTGCCCGCGGGGCGGGACGTGACGTGCGGTACACGCGCGCCGCGGGAGGAGGCGCCGGATCCGGATGCCGTCCGGGACACGGCCCGAAAGCCTTCGTGGCCGGGCGGGTGCCCGGCATCCTGCTGCGGTGCCCGCGGGCCGGGGGGCCCGGGGGCGAGCCGTACGACGTGATCGGGGGGACGAGCATGGGGACGGGGACGGAGACGGCGGGCAGAACCGGCACCTCCACACCGGGCCGCGGGGTGCTGGAGGGGGCGTTCGCGCTGCTGGAGGCGCTGCGCCTGCACGGGGACGAGGCCGGAGTGACGGAGCTGGCGCTGACCTGCGGGGTACCGAAGGGGACCGTGCACCGGCTGCTGGACCAGCTGGTGGCGGTCGGCGCGGTGGAACGGCGGGGCGCGCGGTACCGGGTGGGGCCGCAGATGTTCCGGCTCGGGCAGGGGTGGCAGCCGCACCCGGGCCTGCGGGCCGCGGCGCGCCTGCCGCTGCACCGGCTGCGCGGGGTGACCGGGGCGAGCGCGGTGCTGGCCGTGATGCGGGAGGACCTGGCGCTGACGGTCAGCTCGGTGCCGGGGGAGCTGGAGCCGCTGGTGCCGGTGCGGGACGGGGTGAGCTTCCTGCTGGACACCGCCGCCGGGAAGGCCCTGCGCGGCCCGCGGGGCACCGGGCCGGTGCTGGACCGGGAGGACGTCATGGATCAGGTGGTCTGCGCGGCGGTGCCGGTACGGGCGCCCGACGGCCGTACCGTCGCGGCCCTGGCCGGCCTGGTCCGGGCCGGCCGCTCCCTGGACGCCCTGGCCCACGCCGTGGCCGAAGCGGGCCTGGCCATCACCCGAGCCCTGACCCGGGGTCCGGGCGCGGTCCGCCTCCCACCGGTGGCGCGCCTCTGAGGGTGCCGGGGCGCCGGCCGCGTACCGGGTGCGGGATGCAGGGTCGGCCACCGGCCCGCCCCGGCGGCCCGCGGGTGCCGCCCGGCGGCCTGCGCGGTGCGGCCCGGCCCGCCGGCCGCGGCGTCGGTTACTGCCTCGGCCCGCCGCCCCACGTGCCGCGTGCCGCGCCGTGCGCCCGGCGCCCTGCCGCCCGGCGGGTGTGGCTGGGGGCGTCGACCGGGGCTGAAGCGCGGCGCCCGTGGCACGGCGCCCGGCGCGTAGGCGCGGGGCGGGCGCCCGGCTCCGGGTTGGCGGTGCGTCGGACTCCTCGCCCCGCGGGGTGCGGGGCTACAGGGCCAGGAGGCCGGCCGGTGACTCCCTGAAGCCGCAGGCGCCCAGGTAGAACGGGCGCAGGTGCGGTTCGAAGTCGACGTGGAGCCAGGCGCAGCCGGCCGAACGGGCTCCGTCGGCGGCGGCCGCGACCAGCGCCGCGCCGACTCCGCGCGACCGGTGCCGGCCGGAGACCACCGTGTCGAGGACGAACGCGTGCGCACCGCCGTCCCAGGCGACGTTGACGAAGCCGACCAGCGCGCCGTCCTCCCGTGCGCAGACCCAGCCGAGGCTGTGCCGGAGCAGGCGCTCCCGCCACGCCGTCCCGGCGGCGGGGTGGCCGAAGCCCTCGGCGTGCAGGGTGTTCAGGGCGGCGTCGTCGACCTCGCCCCGCCACTCGTACGTGATCTTCATGCCGGGATCGTACGGCCGGCCCGGGAGGCCGTTCCGCTCAGCGGAACGCGCGTAGAGCCGGAGGCGTCCGGGCGGGCAACGTAAGGGGCGTACCGGGGAGCGCCCCGGTCCGACGGAACCGAAAACGGGGGAGTACGACATGAACACGAGCACGCAGCGCACCGCGATGACCCGCCGCGCGATGAAGGGGGCCGCCCGGGTGGCAGCCGCCGCGTGGCTGGGCCTCGGGGCCCTGGCCGTCGGGGCCGGGACCGCGCAGGCGGAGCCGATCGACTACGTGCGGATCGAGCTGCTGGAGCTGACCTGCCACCAGCAGAGCGAGGGCGACCACGACGAGGCGTACCTCAAGGTCACCGACGCCAACGGCAACCAGGTGAAGGTCTGGCCCGGCACCGCCAAGTACCAGACCATGGGCACGAACTACGTCCGCTCGCTGACCGACGCCAACGGCAACGCGGCGCTGGTCCTCGGCAAGCAGCAGGCGCGCACGCTGACCCTGTGGGACTACGACTCGACCAGCGGCGACGACAAGCTCGGCGCCACCCTGGCCACCGG
Organism: Streptomyces sp. NPDC101132; assembly: GCF_044759225.1. Lineage (NCBI taxonomy): Bacteria > Bacillati > Actinomycetota > Actinomycetes > Kitasatosporales > Streptomycetaceae > Streptomyces > Streptomyces sp. NPDC101132. The sequence continues at coordinate 255,361 of NZ_JBIVYX010000010.1, read as the reverse complement.
CAGCGAGGCCGGCGCGGAGATCCAGTACCGCTCGCTGGAGGGCTCCGGCGGCGTCTACACGATCGCGTACCGCGTGATCGACATCTGAGCCGGCCACCACGGTTCCGCACCCTCCCGGGTGCGGAACGTCCCGGCCGGCCTACGGACCCGTGACGCCGCCGACGTCTCCGGCGCCGGGCTCCAGGTGACCGCCGACCCCTGACGCGGTGCGCAGGGCGAACCACAGCTCCATGCGGGTGTCCGCGTCGTCCAGGTCCCGGCCCAGCAGCGCGGCGGCCCGGGCCACCCGCTGGCGGACCGTGTTGCGGTGCACGCCCAGGGCGGCGGCCGTGCGGTCCCAGCTGCCGTGGTGGGCCAGCCAGCCGCGCAGGGTGTCGCGGAGCGCGGGACCCAGGGGGCCGAGGAGCGCCTCGGCGTGCGCGCGGGCCTCGGCGGCGCCGACCAGACCGGCCAGGCCGGTGTCGGTGTGCCGGGCCAGCGGGGTACGGGCGCTCTCGGCCCGCTCCAGGGCGCGGGCGGCCTGGGCGTCCGCGACGGCCAGCCCGTCCGGCCCGGCGGGAGCGCTGACACCGAGCCGCCAGCCCGGCTGCGGGGCCGGCGGCTGATCGGTGAGCAGGCGTACGTACGGGCCGTCGGCCGCGTACAGCGCGGTGCCCAGGGCGCCGGCGAGGGCCGCCGGGTCGCCGCCGCCCCGCGCGTGGACGACGGTCCGGGTGCCGGGGCCGAGGGCGTCCGCGGCACTCGCGCCGAGCAGCAGCCGGACGAGGGCCGCGGCCTCGGTCCCGCCGGTCGCGGGCCGCGCGGTCAGCAGCGTGAGCAGTACGGCCGCGACCCCGGCGACCGTGCGGTCCCCGGCCCGCCGCCGCGGGGAGGCGATCCCGAGCACCGCCCGCGGGGCGCCGGCGCCGCGACCGGTACGCGCCTCCGGCGCCGCCGACCCGGCACCACCCGGGCTGCCCAGCGCGTACGCGGCCAGGTGCGCACCGGCGACGGTCTCGCCGGCGGTCGCCACGGCCCCGGACGCCACCCGCGCGACCAGCACCTCCAGGGCCGCCACCACCTCGTCCCCGGGCACGTTCCCGGCAGCGTGCACGGCCCGGCCGTACCGCCCGCCGCCGGGGCGGAACCCCGAAGCCGCGGGCGCGCCGGCCGGGCCGCCGGTCGTGCCGGAGGCGTCCGGGAGGGCGGAGAGGCCGGGCCCGGACGGGACGCCCGCGCCGCCCCGGGTGCCGGGTGCGACCGGGGGCTCCGGTGCGCCGGTACCGCCCGGCTGCGGCCCCTCGGGGAGGTACACCGCGGACCAGCCGTCCAGCGTCGCGGACAGGCGGCGGAGCACCGACGGGACCGGGTCCGGGCGGGCGGCGGCGGAGGCCAGGGCCTGCTGGGCCTCCGTGACCCGGCGCAGCTCCCGCGTCCGCGCCTCGGCCATCAGCCGCCACACCGCGCGGGCGACGGCGGTGAACGGCGTGCCGGCCGGCACCTCCACCAGCGGCAGCCCCTGTGCGGCGCAGGCCCGCACGAGTCCCTCGGGCACCACCTCGTGCACCGGTGCCACGCCGAAGCCGAGGGCGGCCACGCCCGCCGCGGCCAGCCGGGCGACGTACCCCGCGTGGGCACCGGGATCCGGGCCCAGCTCCTGACCCGCGGTGAGCAGCAGTTCTCCGCCCAGGAGGTACGGGGAGGGGTCCGCCATCTCGGAGGCGTGGACCCCGTAGACCTCGGCCCCGGTACCGCCGGCCACGTGCCGCAGCCCGAGCCCCTGGTCCCCGAGCAGGGCCGCCAGCGCCACCGGCGTCGCCTCGGCGCCCGGTCCCGGGCCGGGGCGCACCTCGTCCCCGGTCCGGTGGCCGGCGGTAGCGGGGCCGGCGGGCGGCGGGCCGGTCGCGGTCTCCGGGAGGCGGGGCCGCGGGTCGGTGGAGGGCATGGAGGGTCCGTACATTCCTGGGGGGCAGGTATGGAGGAAACGTACACTTCGCGCCTCTCCCGGGGCCACCTACCCTCGGAAGTGGACCCGGGCGGCATCCCCGACCGGGCGGCACAGAGAAGGGCACCCCCACATGAGCACCGAGCAGACGCCGCGCGGACCCGTCGACTCCTCCCGGATCCCGCGTTACGCGGGCCCCGCGACCTTCGCCCGCCTGCCCCGCCTGGACGAGGTCGGCTCCGCCGACGTCGCCGTCGTCGGCGTGCCCTTCGACTCCGGCGTCTCCTACCGCCCCGGCGCCCGCTTCGGCGGCAACGCCATCCGTGAGGCCTCCCGCCTGCTGCGCCCGTACAACCCGGCCCAGGACGCCTCGCCCTTCGCTCTCGCGCAGGTCGCCGACGCCGGCGACATCGCCGTGAACCCCTTCAACATCAACGAGGCCGTCGAGACGGTCGAGGCCGCCGCCGACGAGCTGCTCGGCAACGGCTCCCGCCTGATGACCCTCGGCGGCGACCACACCATCGCCCTGCCGCTGCTCCGCTCGGTCGCGAAGAAGCACGGCCCCGTCGCCCTGCTGCACTTCGACGCCCACCTCGACACCTGGGACACCTACTTCGGCGCCGAGTACACCCACGGCACGCCGTTCCGCCGCGCCGTCGAGGAGGGCATCCTCGACACCGAGGCCCTCTCCCACGTCGGCACCCGCGGCCCGCTCTACGGCAAGCAGGACCTCGACGACGACGCCAAGATGGGATTCGGCATCGTGACGTCCGCCGACGTCTACCGCCGCGGCGCCGACGAGATCGCCGACCAGCTGCGCCAGCGCATCGGCGACCGCCCGCTGTACATCTCCATCGACATCGACGTGCTCGACCCGGCGCACGCGCCCGGCACCGGCACCCCCGAGGCCGGCGGCATGACCTCCCGCGAGCTGCTGGAGATCATCCGCGGTCTGTCGTCCTGCAACCTCGTCTCCGCCGACGTGGTCGAGGTCGCCCCGGCGTACGATCACGCCGAGATCACCTCCGTCGCGGCCTCCCACACCGCGTACGAGCTGACCACGATCATGAGCCGCCAGATCGCGGCCTCGAAGGGCAAGTAGCCGAGCGAGCAAGGAAGGCGCGCAGCGCGTGACGCACGACCACGACCTGGTACTCCGTCCCACCGAGGCCCAGAAGGCGGCGGCCCTGGCGCCGCCGCCCGGCCGGACGGGCGGGGACCTGGTCGTGGAGACGCTCCAGGGGCTCGGGGCGACCACCGTCTTCGGGCTCCCGGGGCAGCACGCGCTGGGCGTCTTCGACGCCGTACGCCGTTCGGACCTGCGCCTGGTCACCCTCCGGGTGGAGAACAACGCCGGCTTCGCCGCCGACGCGTACGGACGGATCACCGGCGAGGCCGCGCCCCTGCTGCTCTCCACCGGTCCCGGCGCGCTCACCTCCCTGCCCGCCCTCCAGGAGGCCGCCGCGGCCTCCGCGCCCGTGGTCGCCATCTGCTCCCAGGTCCCGACCGCCGGCCTCGGCGGCGGGCGCCGCGGCCACCTGCACGAGCTGCGGGACCAGCAGGCCTCGTTCCGCGAGATCGTGAAGTCCGTGCACGTCGCGCGGACCCAGTCCCAGATCCCCTCCGTCATCGCGGCGGCCTGGGAGTCGGCCCTGACCGCCCCGCACGGGCCCGTATGGGTCGAGATCCCCGAGGACACCATCCGCGCCGAGACGGTGATCCCGCAGGTCACCGGTGTGGACGCGACCCCGCACGAGCTCGCGCCGCGTCCGGAGCTGACCGCGCTCGCCGCCCACTGGCTGGAGACCGCCTCCCGCCCGGTGATCATCGCGGGCGGCGGCGTCGTGCGCGCCGACGCCGCCGGCAAGCTGAAGCAGCTCGCCGAGCGTCTCAACGCCCCCGTCGTCACCACCTTCGGCGGCAAGGGCGCCTTCCCCTGGAACCACCCGCTCTCGCTCCAGTCGTGGCTGGAGGACCGGCACACGACCGGCTTCCTGGAGGACGCGGACGTCCTGCTCGTCGTCGGGTCGGGCCTGGGCGAGCTGTCCTCGAACTACCACACCTTCCTGCCCGGCGGCCGGGTCGTCCAGATCGAGGCCGACCTCGGCAAGCTGGAGTCCAACCACCCCGCCCTCGGCATCCACGCCGACGCCCGGCTCGCCCTGATGGCCCTGCTGGAGACCGTCGGCGAGCGCGAGGACCCGTACGCGCCCGAGCGCGTGAAGATGCTGCTGGCCGAGGTCGCGGGCCGGATCGCCGCCCAGGGGCTCACCCTGGAGCAGGAGGCGCTGGCCGCCGTGCGCGCCGCCCTGCCGGCGAGGTCGCCGTCCTTCTGGGACATGACGATCCTGTCGTACTGGGCCTGGTCCGCCTTCGATCCCGGGCACCCCAACACCATGCACTCGGCCCAGGGTGCGGGCGGCCTCGGCTACGCCTTCCCCGCCGCCCTCGGCGCGGCCGTCGCCGAGCCGGGCACGCCCGTCCTGGCGGTCTCCGGGGACGGCGGCGCGATGTACTCGATCGCGGAGCTGGCCACCGCCCGCCAGTACGACCTCGACGTGACCTGGCTGATCGTCGACGACGGCGGCTACGGCATCCTCCGCGAGTACATGACCGACGCCTTCGGGGCCACCGCCGGCACCGAACTCACCCGCCCGGACTTCGTCGCGCTGGCCGCCTCCTTCGGCGTACCGGCCGTCGCGACCACCCCCGAGCGGCTCCGCGCCGACCTCGCGGAGGCCCTGGCCACGCCCGGCCCGTCGGTGGTGGTGCTGCCGGCCGTGCTCCGGATGTTCGCCCCGACCCACCTCGACTGACCGCCCGGGCCACCCCGCCCGACCGCCCGGCCCACCCCGCCCGACCGCCGCCGGGCCCGTACGCCCGTACGCCGGGGCGCCCGTACGGGGGCGCCCGTACGGGGGCGCCCGTACGGGGGCGACGCCGGTACGGGCGCCGCCCGCGCGCCCCCGCTCCGCGCCCCCGGCCACCCCGCGGATTGTTGCGGCGGGATGAAATCCGCAGCTCGGGGTGTTGGGCCTTCCGGCAGAACAGGACGAACGGGGAGGCTCCACGTGGCGGCGGCAGAGACGGCCGGGGCAGGGAAAGCCGGTCCGGATACGGACCGGGAAACGCACACGGACACCGGCGGCGGCACGGGAGGGGACCGGGCGCCGCAGGCGGCCGGCTGGGCGCGCAGGCTCGCCGGCTACACCTGGCGGTACCGCCTGAACGTCCTGCTGGCCCTCGGCTCCTCCCTCGGCGGCATGGCCGTCATGGCCCTGGTCCCGTTGGTCACCAAGGTGATCATCGACGACGTCATCGGCGACCACACCAGGCCGATGGGCCCCTGGGCCGGCCTGCTGGTCGGCGCGGCCGTGCTCGTCTACGTCCTGACGTACGTGCGCCGCTACTACGGCGGCCGCCTCGCCCTCGACGTGCAGCACGACCTGCGCACCGAGATGTACGCCACCATCGCCCGGCTCGACGGCCGCCGCCAGGACGAGCTGTCCACCGGTCAGGTCGTGGGGCGCGCCACCAGCGACCTCCAGCTGATCCAGGGCCTGCTCTTCATGCTCCCGATGACCATCGGGAACTTCATGCTGTTCGGCATATCCCTCGCCGTCATGCTGTGGCTCTCGCCGCTGCTCACGGTCATCGCGCTGGCCATCGCCCCGGCCCTCTGGTTCATCGCCAAGCGCAGCCGGGCCAAGCTGTTCCCCGCCACCTGGTGGGCCCAGGGCCAGGCCGCCGCCGTCGCCACCGTGGTCGACGGCGCCGTCACCGGCGTCCGGGTGGTGAAGGGCTTCGGCCAGGAGGAGCAGGAGACCGGCAAGCTGCGGGAGGCGAGCCGCCGCCTGTTCGCCGGCCGCCTGCGCACCATCCGGCTGAACTCGCGCTACAACCCCGCGCTCCAGGCCGTGCCCGCCCTCGGTCAGGTCGCGATGCTCGCCGTCGGCGGCTGGATGGCCACCCGCGGCCAGGTCACGCTGGGCACCTTCGTGGCCTTCTCGACCTACCTGGCGCAGCTGGTCGGCCCGGTCCGGATGCTCGCCATGGTCCTCACCGTCGGCCAGCAGGCCCGGGCGGGCGTCGAGCGCGTGCTGGAGCTGATCGACACCGAGCCGGTGATCCGGGACGGCACGCGGGAGCTGCCGGCGGACGCGCCCGCCACCGTCGAGTTCGACGACGTCTCCTTCGGGTACGACCCGGAGCGGCCGGTCCTCGACGGCTTCTCCCTCTCCCTCGCCCCCGGCGAGACCGTGGCCGTGGTCGGCGCCTCCGGCAGCGGCAAGTCCACCGTCTCGCTGCTGCTGCCGCGCTTCTACGACGTCACCGGCGGCGCCGTGCTGGTCGGCGGCCACGACGTGCGGGAGCTGACCCAGGACTCGCTGCGGGCCGCCATCGGCCTCGTACCGGAGGACAGCTTCCTCTTCTCCGACACGGTCCGCGCCAACATCGCGTACGGCCGCCCCGAGGCCGGCGAGGAGCAGATCCGCGCCGCCGCCCGGGCGGCCCAGGCCGAGGGGTTCATCGAGGCCCTGCCCGAGGGGTACGACACCAAGGTCGGCGAGCACGGCCTGACCCTCTCCGGCGGTCAGCGCCAGCGCATCGCCCTGGCCCGCGCCATCCTCACCGACCCGCGGCTGCTGCTGCTCGACGACGCCACCTCGGCCGTCGACGCCCGCATCGAGCACGAGATCCACGAGGCCCTGCGCTCGGTGATGGCCGGCCGCACCACGCTGCTGATCGCGCACCGCCGCTCGACCCTCGCGCTGGCCGACCGGATCGCCGTACTGGACCGGGGCCGGCTCTCGGCCATCGGCACCCACGAGGAGCTGGAGGCCGGCTCGGAGCTGTACCGGCGGCTGCTGACCGACCCGGACGCGCTGGCCGGCGGCTCCCCGGACCCGGCGGGCGCGGCCGCGGCCCGGAGCCGGGACGAGGCGGCCGCCGAGGCCGCCACGCTCGCCGAGCTGGAGCTGGAACTCGACATCGAGGCCGAGGCCGAGATCGACGCCGAGCCGGTGAACGCCAAGCGCCGGGTCGCCGACGGCGTCACCCCGGAGCTGTGGCGCCGCGCCGAGGAGAACGAGGAGTACGGGGCCGCCCCCCGCGCCCACGCCGGGGGCAGCCGCAAGGGCGGCCCCGGCGCCGCCGCCCCCGCCAAGGCCCCCACCGCCGGCGCCCCCATGGCCGGCCCGGGCGGCCACTCCATGGGCGCCGCGGTGGCCGGCATGCCGGCCACCCCCGAACTGCTCGCGCAGGTGGCGGCGCTGCCGCCGGCCACCGACGTCCCCGAGGTCGACGAGGCGGCGGCCGCCGCCCCCGAGGAGAGCTACGGCCTGCGGCGCCTGCTGCGCGGCTTCTGGGCTCCCCTCGCGGTCAGCCTCGGCCTGGTGGCCGTGGACGCGGGCGCCGGACTGCTGCTGCCCGTGCTGATCCGGCACGGCATCGACGAGGGCGTCACCCGCCTCGCCCTCGGTGCCGTCTGGGCCGCGGCCGGGCTGGCGCTGCTCGTCGTCCTGTCCCAGTGGGCGGCCCAGGTGGCCGAGACCCGGATGACCGGCCGGACCGGCGAGCGGGTGCTGTACTCACTGCGCGTCAAGATCTTCGCCCAGCTCCAGCGGCTCGGCCTGGACTACTACGAGCGCGAGCTGACCGGCCGCATCATGACAAGGATGACCACGGACGTGGACGCGCTCAGCACGTTCCTCCAGACCGGCCTGGTCACCGCCGTGGTCTCGGTCCTCACCTTCTTCGGCATCCTCGTCGCGCTGCTGGTGATCGACGTCGAGCTGGCCCTGATCGTCTTCGCCACGCTGCCGGTGCTGGTCGTCGGCACGATCGTGTTCCGCCGCAGGTCGGTCAAGGCGTACGAGCTGGCCCGCGACCGCGTTTCGGTCGTCAACGCCGACCTCCAGGAGTCCGTCTCCGGCCTGCGGATCGTGCAGGCCTTCCGGCGCGAGGGGGCCGGCGCCGACCGGTTCGCCGCGCGCAGCGACGCGTACCGCGAGGCCCGGGTGCGCGGCCAGTGGCTGATCTCGGTCTACTTCCCCTTCGTCCAGCTGCTCTCCTCGCTCGCCGCCGCGGCCGTCCTGGTCGTGGGCGCCGGCCGGGTGGAGGCCGGCACGCTGACCACCGGCGCGCTGGTCGCGTACCTCCTCTACATCGACCTGTTCTTCGCGCCGGTGCAGCAGCTCTCCCAGGTCTTCGACGGCTACCAGCAGGCCACCGTCTCGCTGCGCCGGATCCAGGAGCTGCTGCGCGAGCCCACCCGCACCCCGCTCGCCGAGCGGCCGCGGGAGGCGGGCGAGCTGCGCGGCGAGATCGCGTTCGAGGACGTGCACTTCCGCTACGGGACCGGCGAGGAGGACGGTGCCCAGGGCACGGCCGTCGAGCGCAAGGGCGAGGCCCTGGCCGGCATCGAGCTGCGGATACCCGCCGGGCAGACCGTCGCGTTCGTCGGCGAGACCGGCGCGGGCAAGTCCACGCTGGTGAAGCTGGTCGCGCGCTTTTACGACCCGACCTCCGGCCGGGTCACCGTCGACGGCACCGACCTCCGCGAGCTGGACCTCACCGGCTACCGGCACCGGCTCGGGGTGGTCCCGCAGGAGTCGTACCTCTTCCCGGGGACGGTCCGCGACGCGATCGCGTACGGGCGCCCGGAGGCGACCGACGCGGAGGTCGAGGCCGCCGCGCGGGCCGTCGGGGCCCACGACATGATCGCCACGCTGGACGGCGGCTACCTGCACACCGTGGCCGAGCGGGGCAGGAACCTCTCGGCCGGCCAGCGCCAGCTGATCGCGCTGGCCCGGGCCGAGCTGGTCGACCCGGACGTGCTGCTGCTCGACGAGGCCACCGCCGCCCTGGACCTGGCCACCGAGGCCGTGGTCAACCAGGCCACCGACCGGCTCGTCGGCAAGCGGACCACCCTGGTGGTGGCGCACCGGCTCACCACGGCCGCCCGCGCGGACCGGGTGGTCGTGATGGACCGGGGCCGGGTCGTCGAGGACGGCACCCACGCCGAACTGCTGGCGCGCGGCGGCCGGTACGCCGAGCTGTGGCGGACCTTCATCGGCGAGGACGAGCACGCCGCCGCGTAGGGGGCGCCCGGCGGGCGTGTCCGGAACCTTTCGGCACCGGCGGCGCGCGAGGGGCCCTGCGCAACCAACGGGGTCCCTCGCGCGTCCGACGTAGGTACGTGCGTTCGGTACGTACGTCCGGAGTGTGAGGGGACGACGGGTGTTTTCTTCGAGGGGCGGGACCCGGCGCGCGCTGGTGCGCACCGCCGGCGTGACGATATCCGGGGCGGCGCTGCTGGTCGGCGCCCTCTCCGCGCCGGCCCAGGCCGCGTCCGGCTGCGGGGGACGGCTGATGAAGTCCCTGCCGTTCAGCACCGGGACCACGTACGTCTACAAGACCCGCACGCACGCCTGCGCCGTCACCCTCCCCAAGCGCCCGGGCGGCCGGCAGCAGATGTCCGTCAGCATCCAGGCCCGCGGCGGGGTGCCCGTGCGCGACAGCGGCCGCTTCTACCAACTGGCCGGTCCGGTCACCGTGTACGCGGTGACCCGCTGCGTCTTCGTGCGCGGGTCCGTGGGCGGCGGCTCGGTGGCCTCGGGCTGGATCCTCTGCTGACCGCGGCCGGATTCCGACCGTCCCCCCGGCCGAGATCCGACGAACGGGCCAACCGGGTCTGGTCAGCCGCGTGTTGACCCCGTAGGTTCACGGCGTCCGCAGTGAACTCAAGGGGAGGGTGAATGCGCAAGGCGCTCAGATGGCTGCTGTCGCTCGTGGTGCTGATCGGCACCATGGGTGCGGCCGGAGTGACGGCCGGGGCGGCCACCGCCGCCGGGCCGGCAGCCGGCACAGACATCAAGGACCAGGTCCTCGCGATACCGGGGATGAGCCTCGTCGAGGAGAAGCCGTACCCCGGCTACCGCTTCTTCGTACTGAACTACAAGCAGCCGGTCGACCACCGGCAGCCGTGGAAGGGCACCTTCGACCAGCGGTTCACCCTGCTGCACAAGGACGCGTCCCGCCCCACGGTGTTCTTCACCTCGGGCTACAACGTCAACACCAGCCCGCGCCGCAGCGAGCCGACGACCATCGTCGACGGCAACCAGGTGTCGCTGGAGTATCGATTCTTCACCCCGTCGCGCCCGGCGCCCGCCGACTGGTCGAAGCTGGACATCTGGCAGGCCGCCAGCGACCAGCACCGCCTCTTCAAGGCGCTGAAGCCGCTGTACACCAAGCGCTGGATCGCCACCGGCGGCAGCAAGGGCGGCATGACCGCCACGTACTACGAGCGCTTCTACCCGCGTGACATGGACGGCGTCGTCGCGTACGTCGCCCCCAACGACGTGGTCAACAAGGAGGACTCGGCCTACGACCGGTTCTTCGACCGCGTCGGCACCAAGGAGTGCCGCGACCGGCTGAACGCCGTCCAGCGCGAGGCCCTCGTGCGCCGCGACGCCCTGGAGGCCAAGTACGCCGCGTACGCCGCGGAGAACGGCTACACCTTCACCACCGTCGGCAGCCTCGACAAGGCCTTCGAGGCCGTCGTCCTGGACTACGTGTGGGCCTTCTGGCAGTACAGCCTGCTGGCCGACTGCGGCTCGATCCCCGTCGCGGCGACCGCCACCGACCAGGAGATCTGGGACTCGGTCGATGCCATCTCCGGCTTCTCGGCCTACGCCGACCAGGGCCTGGAGACGTACACCCCGTACTACTACCAGGCCGGCACGCAGCTCGGTTCGCCCGACATCAAGCAGCGCCACCTGGCCGGCCTGAGCCGCTACGGCTACCAGCCGCCGCGCAACTTCGTGCCGGCCTCCATCCCCATGCAGTTCCAGCCGTGGGTGATGCGTGACGTCGACACCTGGGTCCGCAACAACGCCCGTCACATGCTCTTCGTGTACGGCCAGAACGACCCGTGGGGCGCCGAGCCGTTCCACCTCGGCTACGGCTCCCGCGACAGCTACGTGATGACCGCCCCCGGCGCGAACCACGGAGCCCGCGTGTCCATGCTGAAGGACGACGAGAAGGCCCTCGCCACCGCCCGCATCCTGGAGTGGGCCGGCGTCGCCCCGGCGGCCGTCAAGGCCGACGCGGGCAAGGCGCGCCCGCTGGCGAAGCCGGACGCGAAGCTGGACCGCAAGGACGTCGAGCGCCGGCAGACGCTGCGCCCGTAGTACCCGTAGTACCCGTAGTACCCGAGAGGCCCTTGCGGGCGGCGTACACCCGCCGCCCGCAAGGGCCTCCGCACGTCTCCGGCACGCAGTCCCCGGTAGGCCGGCCTCAGTACGACAGCCCGTGTCCCACCGGGTAGCGGCCCGGCACCGGGACGGGCAGCCGGCCCGCCGGCCGCACCTCTCCCGCGACCACCCGGGCGGCGGCCCGCAGCTCCACGTCCGTCCACGAGTACGCCGCCAGGCTCGCCGCGCACTCCGGCAGCCGGGCGGCGTCGTACGGGTTGCGCACGGCGAGGGAGACCACCGGCACCCCGGTGTCCACCAGGGCCTGGACGAGGGCCCGCTGCGGGCTGCCGTCGGCCACGTTGTACGTGCACACCAGCACCGCGTCGGCCTCCCGTGCCGCCGCGACCGCGCGCCGTACCGCGTCCGCGTCGGGCGCGAGCCCGGTCGGCACGGCGCCCGCGGTGAACCCGAGGGCGGTCAGCTCCCGGGCCAGGGTCGCCGTCGGCGGTCCGGTCGTCCCGGTGGGCGACACCGGATCGGCCCCGGTGACCAGCAGGCGAGGGGTCCGCGCTGGCGAAAGGGGCAGCAGGCCGGCGGAGTTGGCCAGCAGCGTGGTCCCCGCGGCCGCGATGGTGTCGGCCGCCGCGCGGTGTTCCGCCGCACCCACCACGGCCTCCACCCGCGCGGGATCCGTGAACGGGGCGCCGAACAGCCCCAGCCGCGCCTTGAGCCGGAGGATCCGCAGCACCGACTCCTCGATCCGCGCCTCCGTCAGCTCACCGCTCCGGACGGCCGCGATGACGCTCCGGTGGGCCAGGTCCAGGTCCGGCGGGTTGAGCAGCTGGTCGCAGCCCGCCTTCAGGGCCAGCACCGGCACCCGGTCGTTGCCGTACTTCTGCCGTACCCCCGCCATGTCGAGGGCGTCGGTGACCACGACGCCCTCGAAGCCCAGCCGCCGGCGCAGGATGCCGGTCACGATGGGCTGCGAGAGGGTGGCCGGATCGCCGGACGGGTCGAGCGCGGGGAAGACGATGTGGGCGGTCATCACCGCGTCCACCCCGGCGGCGATCGCCGCCTCGAAGGGCGGCGCGTCCAGCCGCTCCCACTCCTTCAGGCTGTGCCCCATCCGGGGCAGCCCGTAGTGGCTGTCCGTCTCGGTGTCCCCGTGGCCCGGGAAGTGCTTGGCGGTGGCCGCGATCCCGGCTGCCCGGTAACCCCGTACCTGGGCCGCGACCAGCTCCGCCACCGGGCCGGGGGCCGAGCCGAAGGACCGTACCCCGATCACCGGGTTGGCCGGGTTGACGTTCACGTCGGCCACCGGCGCGTAGTCCTGGGCCACGCCCAGCGCGGCCAGCTCGGTGCCCGCGATCTCGGCGGCCCGCCGGGCGTGCTCGGCGGAACCGGCCGCACCGAGCGCCATGGCGCCGGGCAGCAGCGTGAGCGGCCGGCCGATCCGGGCGATGATCCCGTGCTCCTGGTCGGTGGAGACCAGCAGCGGTACCGGGTTCGGCCCGGCGAGCGCGGCCCGCTGGAGGCCGTCGGACAGCCCCGCGATCTGCGCCGGCTCCCGGGTGTTGTGCGCCCACGCGAAGTAGACGACCCCGCCCAGGTGGTAGCGGCGGACCACCTCCGCGGCGGTCCGCACCCCGAACTGGGCGAGGTTCTTCTCGGCGTCGGCGGGCTCGGGATCGGTGGCGGAGTGCCCGTACACCCGGCTGACGAACAACTGCCCGACCTTCTCGGCCAGGCTCATCCGCGCCACGAGCCGCAGCAGCCAGGGATGCGGCACCGCCGTGGCCCGGCCGCTGGCCGAGGCCGAGGCCCCGGCGGCCGAGACGGCAGCCGCCGCGGCCGCGGCGAGCAGGGTGCGTCGAGAGGTCGCGTTCACCACCCGCGCACGCTACTGCGGCCCGCCGCCGGGGGCGGGGGGACACGCCAGAGCGGTGCCCGGGGGCGGCCAGTGGGACTGCAGGGTGGTGATCGTCTCCGTGATGGCCGGGCGGCGGGCGGCGGCGGTGCGCCAGAGGGCGTAGAGGCGGCGGACCGGGGCCGGTTCGAGGGGGAGTGCGGTCACGCCCGCGGGAAGGGGGCCGGTGCCCAGCGTGGGGACCACGGCGATGCCGAGGCCCGCCGCGACCAGGGCGACGATGGTGTGGTTCTCCTCCGCCATGTGGACGACCTCCGGCTCGTGGCCCGCCGTGCGCAGCGTCCGCATCAGCCAGTCGTGGCAGACCCGGCCCGGGGGCTGGCTGATCCAGCGCTGGCCGGCCAGGTCCGCGTGGCGCACCACGGCGCGCCCCGCGAAGGCGTGGTCCGCCGGGACGAGGAGGTCGCAGCGCTCCTCGCCGACGCGGGTCTGCTCCACGCCGTCGGGCGCCGGCAGCGGGGCGATGTCCCAGTCGTGCGCGACCGCGAGGTCGGTCACGCCCCGGGCCACCAGGTCCACCGACAGGTGCGGGTCCACCTCGGTCATCCGGACGTCCAGGGCGGGGTGACGGCGCGCCAGGTCGGCCAGGACCGCCGGCATCAGCCCGCGGGCCGCGGAGGCGAAGGCGGCGACGGTCAGGCGGCCGCCCGGCAGGCCCCGGCGCTCCTCCAGCGTGGTCTCGGCCTGCTCCATGATCGCGAGCAGCCGCTCGGCCGTGTCGGCCAGGTGGCGGGCCTCCTCGGTCAGGGCCACGCCGCGGCCCCGGCGCTCCAGGAGGGTGGTGCGGGTCTCCCGCTCCAGCTTGGTGATCTGCTGGGAGACGGCCGAGGGGGTGTAGCCCAGGGCGGCGGCCGCGGCGGCGACCGAGCCGTGGACGGAGACGGCGTGCAGGGCGCGGAGTCGGGCGAGGTCCAGCATCCCTCCAGTTAAGCACTGCTTAATCCGGCCCGGTAGGGATGCGCGCTGGTGCTTCATCCGGCGGCCACGGATGCTCGACGTATGCGTCCCGTACACACCGCGCTCGCCGTGCTCGTCGCCGCCGTCTGGGGCTTCAACTTCGTCGTCATCGAGATCGGCCTCGACCACTTCCCGCCGCTGCTGCTCTCCGCGCTGCGGTTCCTCGTCGCGGCCCTGCCCGCGGTGTTCCTCGTCGGGCGGCCCACCGTCGCCTGGAAGTGGATCGTCGGGGTCGGACTCGCCCTCGGGGTCGCCAAGTTCGGGCTGCTGTTCACCGGCATGGACGCCGGGATGCCGGCCGGGCTGTCCTCCCTGGTGCTCCAGGCCCAGGCCGTGTTCACCGCGGTGTTCGCCGCGCTGGTGCTGGGGGAGCGGCCGGGCCGGGTGCGGCTGGCGGGCATGGCGGTGGCCTTCGCGGGGATCGCCGTGGCCGCCGTGGAGCAGGGGGCCTCGGGGCCGGTGCTCGGCTTCGCGCTGGTGGTTGCCGCGGCCGCGTGCTGGGGCGTGTCGAACGTACTGACCCGCCGGGCGGCCCCGCCCGACGCCCTGAACTTCATGATCTGGGTGTGCACCGTGCCGGTGCTGCCGCTGTTCGCCCTCTCGCTGCTGCTGGAGGGGCCCGAGCGGGACCTCGCCGCGCTGCGGGCGCTCGACTGGGGCGGGGCCGGGGTGCTGGTGTACGTCGCCTGGGTGTCCACGGTGTTCGGCTTCGGGGCCTGGGGATACCTGCTGCGCCGCTACCCGGCCTCCTCGGTGGCGCCCTTCTCGCTGCTGGTGCCGGTCTTCGGGATGAGCTCGGCGGCACTGGTGCTGGGCGAGCCGGTGAGCGGGCTCCGGTGGGCGGCGGCGGTGCTGCTGGTCGGCGGGGTGGCCCTGACCTCCTTCGGCCGCGGCCCCCGCCGTGCCGTCAGCGCGGCGAACGCTCCTGGAGGTCCAGCCGCCAGTCCTGTCCCACCAGGTCCGCGCCGAACGACCGGTGCGGCTTCTCGGCGATGAGGGTGAAGCCGGCGCGCCGGTAGATGCCGGCCGCCGAGGTCAGCACGTCGTTGGTCCACAGGACCAGCTCGCGGTAGCCCACCTCGCGGGCGAAGGCGACGACCGCGTCGACCAGGCGCGCGCCGATGCCGTGGCCGCGCCCCTCGGGGTCGACCAGCAGCAGGCGCAGCCGGGCGGCGCCGGGCGCGTCGTCCCGTACGCACATCACGGAGCCCACCGGGCGGCCGGCCAGCTCGGCGATCCAGACCCGCTCCAGGTGCGGGTCGTGGTCCTGGGCGAAGTCCGCGACGATCCGGGCGACCAGGCCCTCGAAGTCGGCGTTCCAGCCGAACTCGGCGGCGTACAGCGCGCCGTGGCGCTGCACGATCCAGCCCAGGTCGCCGGGCTCGGGGTCGCGGAGGCGTACGTCCTGCTCGGGCCGGTCGGTGTCCATGGCGCCCAAAATAGCGCGGCGGCCGAGGGCCCGGCAGCGCTGCCGGGCCCTCACCCGGACGGGTGAGACGGGGCTACTTCCGGCCGCCGCCGAGGATCTGCCCGAGCAGGTCGCCGAGACCGCCGCCGGCGGACGGTGACGACGGCGCGGGGGAGCCGGAGCCGGGGGCCGGGGCGGCGCCGGGGGCCGCCGTGCCCTTGCCGGCCGCCCGCTTGGCGAAGACCGCCAGGACGACGGGGATCAGCAGCTCGATCACGCGGCTGACGGTCGCGGCCGGCAGGCCCGTCTTCTTCGCGACCGCGTTGGCGACCGGCTTGCTCACCTTGGCCAGCACGCCCGCCATCAGGCCGCCGCCCAGCAGCCCGCCGCCGAGGGTGGCGACGCCCTGGAGGGGTGGCTCGGCCACCTCGGCGAAGGCCTGGCGGACCTCGTCGCCGTCGTCGTCCTCGTCGTGGTCGACGGCCGAGGCCTTCTGCTCCAGCCCGCCCGTCAGCTCGCCGACGGTCGTCGCGACGGTGGCGCGGGCGCCGTCGGTGTCGGTGCCGAGCAGGCCGGCGATCTCGGTCAGCCCGTCCTCGCCGAGTTCGGCGAGCACGTCGTCCTGGAAAGAGGGTTCGCTCATGCCGGAAACGCTACGTCCGTCCCTATTTGCCGGCACGTTGGGTGCGTCGAAGGTAACGGAAAGATAAATCTCGGATTCTCGTGCAACCGTCCGGCGGGGTCGGGGGTCGTACATGGCGTCGGAACTTCCGGGAGGGGATCTGGGGGGATCGGGAAGGACCGACGAGGGTGGGGAACCCACGCGAGGGGGTTCCGGCCGCGAGGCCGGACCCCCTTCGCTGTTTTCCGGCCCCGGGCCGAGCGGGTTGTCCACAGGCCCCGGCGGGGTGTCGGCGCCTGACGGTAGCTTCGGGGCATGTCGAATCTCGCGGTGCTGGAAGGGGTGCTGGAGCGGATCACGTACGCCAACGAGGAGACCGGCTACACGGTCGCCCGGGTCGACACCGGCCGGGGCGGCGGGGACCTCCTCACGGTCGTCGGATCCCTGCTCGGCGCGCAGCCCGGCGAATCCCTGCGCATGGAGGGCCGTTGGGGCTCCCACCCGCAGTACGGCAGGCAGTTCGCGGTGGAGAACTACTCCACGGTCCTGCCCGCCACCATCCAGGGCATCCGCCGCTACCTCGGCTCGGGGCTCATCAAGGGCATCGGCCCCCGCATCGCCGACCGGATCGTCGAGCACTTCGGCACCGACACCCTCGACGTGATCGAGCGGGAGCCGAAGCGGCTGGTCGAGGTGCCCGGGCTGGGGCCCAAGCGGACGAGGATGATCGGCGCGGCCTGGGAGGAGCAGAAGGCCATCAAGGAGGTCATGGTCTTCCTCCAGGGCGTCGGCGTCTCCACCTCCATCGCGGTGCGCATCTACAAGAAGTACGGCGACGCCTCGATCTCCGTGGTGCGCAACCAGCCCTACCGCCTCGCCGCCGACGTCTGGGGCATCGGCTTCCTCACCGCCGACCGCATCGCCCAGGCCGTCGGCATCCCCCACGACAGCCCCGAGCGGGTCAAGGCCGGGCTCCAGTACGCCCTCTCGCAGTCCACCGACCAGGGCCACTGCTTCCTGCCCGAGGAGCGGCTGATCTCCGACGCCGTCAAGCTCCTCCAGGTCGACACCGGGCTCGTCATCGAGTGCCTCGCCGAACTGGCCGGCGAGGAGGAGGGCGTGGTCCGCGAGTCCGTCCCCGATCCCGGGGGCGGTGACCCGGTCAGGGCCGTCTACCTGGTGCCCTTCCACCGCGCGGAGCTGTCGCTGACGGGACAGCTGCGGCGGCTGCTGGCGGCCGAGGACGACCGGATGCCGGCCTTCCGGGACGTGGACTGGGAGAAGGCCCTCGGCTGGCTGGCCGGGCGTACCGGCGCGGACCTCGCCGCCGAGCAGCGGGAGGCCGTACGGCTGGCGCTGACCCGGAAGGTCGCGGTGCTCACCGGCGGGCCGGGTTGCGGCAAGTCCTTCACCGTCCGGTCGATCGTGGAACTGGCCCGGGCCAAGCGGTACAAGGTGGTGCTGGCCGCGCCGACCGGCCGCGCGGCCAAGCGGCTGGCCGAGCTGACCGGGGCCGAGGCCTCCACGGTCCACCGGCTGCTGGAGCTGAAGCCGGGCGGGGACGCCGCGTACGACCGGGAGCGGCCGCTCGACGCCGACCTGGTCGTCGTCGACGAGGCCTCGATGCTGGACCTGCTGCTGGCCAACAAGCTGGTCAAGGCGGTGGCGCCGGGGGCCCACCTGCTGCTGGTGGGCGACGTGGACCAGCTGCCGTCGGTGGGCGCGGGCGAGGTGCTGCGGGACCTGCTGGCCGAGGGCGGGCCGGTTCCCGCCGTACGGCTGACGCGCATCTTCCGGCAGGCCCAGCAGTCGGGGGTGGTCACCAACGCCCACCGGATCAACACCGGGGTCCCGCCGATCACCCAGGGGCTGCCGGACTTCTTCCTGTTCGCCGAGGAGGACACCGAGGCCGCGGGGCTGCTGGCGGTGGACGTGGCCGCCCGCCGGATCCCGGCCAGGTTCGGCCTCGACCCCCGGCGCGACGTCCAGGTGCTGGCGCCCATGCACCGGGGCCCGGCCGGGGCCGGCAACCTCAACGGCCTGCTCCAGCAGGCCGTCACCCCGGCCCGCCCCGACGTGCCGGAGAAGCGCTTCGGCGGCCGGGTCTTCCGGGTGGGCGACAAGGTCACCCAGATCCGCAACAACTACGAGAAGGGCGCCAACGGCGTCTTCAACGGCACGGTCGGCGTGGTCACCGCGCTCAGCCTCGACGACCAGCGGCTCACCGTCCGCACCGACGAGGACGAGGAGGTCGTGTACGAGTTCGACGAACTTGACGAACTCGCCCATGCGTACGCCGTCACCATTCACAGGTCCCAGGGGAGTGAATACCCGGCGGTCGTGATCCCGGTCACCACCGGGGCCTGGATGATGCTCCAGCGGAACCTGCTCTATACGGCTGTCACCCGCGCGAAGAAACTGGTCGTGCTGGTGGGTTCCCGCAAGGCTCTCGGGCAGGCGGTGCGTACCGTTTCCGCAGGCAGGAGGTACACGGCGGTGGCCGCCAGGCTGTCCGGACGCATACCGGTGGGAAACATCACCCAAGAATGATCGATCATTGGGGTTTCCTCCCCCGGTGCGGAGGGGGCAGTATGTGCAGGTTGACGGCACTCAGTGCCGCCAAAGGGCCCGAAGGCCGACCCCGAGTGCACTCTCCTGCGCCAAATGGGGGAAGGTAGAGGCAGTCAGGGCACCTCGAAGAAGAGGCACTACGTCGGTGAGGGATGACGTGAGCGACAACTCTGTAGTACTGCGGTACGCGGACGGTGAATACACCTACCCGGTGGTCGAGAGCACCGTCGGTGACAAGGGCTTCGACATCTCGAAGCTCCGCGCCCAGACCGGTCTGGTCACCCTGGACAGCGGCTACGGGAACACCGCTGCCTATAAATCCGCGATCACCTACCTCGACGGCGAGCAGGGGATCCTCCGCTACCGCGGCTACCCGATCGAGCAGCTGGCCGAGAAGTCGACCTTCATCGAGGTCGCCTACCTGCTGATCAACGGGGAGCTGCCGACCGTCGACCAGCTCGCGTCGTTCCGCAACGAGATCACCCAGCACACGCTGCTGCACGAGGACGTCAAGCGCTTCTACGACGGCTTCCCGCGCGACGCGCACCCGATGGCGATGCTGTCCTCCGTGGTCAGCGCGCTGTCGACGTTCTACCAGGACAGCCACAACCCGTTCGACGAGAAGCAGCGCCACATCTCGACGATCCGGCTGCTGGCCAAGCTCCCGACGATCGCCGCGTACGCGTACAAGAAGTCGGTCGGCCACCCGGTCGTCTACCCGCGCAACGACCTCGGCTACGTCGAGAACTTCCTGCGCATGACGTTCTCCGTGCCGGCCCAGGAGTACGAGCTGGACCCGGTCGTGGTCTCCGCGCTCGACAAGCTCCTCATCCTGCACGCGGACCACGAGCAGAACTGCTCCACCTCCACCGTCCGCCTGGTCGGCTCCTCGCAGGCGAACATGTTCGCCTCGATCTCCGCCGGCATCAGCGCCCTGTGGGGCCCGCTGCACGGTGGCGCCAACCAGTCCGTCCTGGAGATGCTGGAAGGCATCCAGGCCAACGGCGGCGACGTGGACTCCTTCATCCGCAAGGTGAAGAACAAGGAGGACGGCGTCCGCCTGATGGGCTTCGGCCACCGCGTCTACAAGAGCTTCGACCCCCGGGCGAAGATCATCAAGGCGGCGGCGCACGACGTCCTCTCGGCGCTCGGCAAGTCCGACGAGCTGCTCGACATCGCGCTCAAGCTGGAGGAGCACGCGCTCTCCGACGAGTACTTCGTCTCGCGCAACCTCTACCCGAACGTGGACTTCTACACGGGCCTCATCTACCGCGCGATGGGCTTCCCGACCGAGATGTTCACCGTGCTCTTCGCGCTCGGCCGGCTGCCCGGCTGGATCGCCCAGTGGCACGAGATGATCAAGGAGCCGGGTTCCCGCATCGGCCGCCCGCGCCAGATCTACACCGGTGTCGTCGAGCGCGACTTCGTCCCGGTCGAGTCCCGCTGACGCCCGGCGCGTAGGACAGCGAAAAGCGCCCCGCCGTCGATCCCCCCACGGGTCGAAGACGGGGCGCTTTCCATACCCCGGTGCGGATTCCCCCCACGGGACCCGTGCCGGGTGTCGGCGAGGGGCCGGAGCCCCTGGTGGGTCTGCCGGGACCCGTAGTGGTCGGGAGGGCCGCTCAAAGCTCCCCGGCCGCACGTGCCCCGGCGTGGCGGATGCATGGACGTCCCCCAAGACGCCCGCCCAACGTCCCCCAAAGACGTTCTCGGCATCGCCTCATTAGACTCGCGTCACCCCCGGATGGTTACGTACGCATCCCTGTGATCTCTGTCTCGATCTTGTGCCTCGCGTGAAGGAACTGTGCTCGAGATGCGAAGAGGCTACCTGAAGGACCGCAGCCGCAGGCTGTTTGTCACAACGAAGACCGACGAGAAGGCCATCGCGGCTCCCGCGATCATCGGATTGAGCAGTCCGGCGGCCGCCAGCGGCAGGGCCGCCACGTTGTAGCCGAAGGCCCAGAAGAGGTTGCCCCTGATGGTGGCCAGGGTGCGCCGGGAGAGCCGGATGGCGTCGGCGGCGACGCGCAGGTCCCCGCGTACGAGCGTCAGGTCGCCCGCCTCGATGGCGGCGTCGGTGCCGGTGCCCATGGCCAGGCCCAGGTCTGCCTGGGCGAGCGCGGCGGCGTCGTTGACCCCGTCGCCGACCATCGCGACCGTACGTCCCTCGCCCTGCAGGCGCTTGACCTCCGCCACCTTCTCCTGCGGCAGCACCTCGGCGACCACCTCGTCGATGCCCACCTCGCGGGCCACGGCCTCGGCCACCGCCCGGTTGTCGCCGGTGAGCAGCACCGGGGTGAGGCCCAGGGCGCGCAGCCGGGCCACCGCCTCGGCGCTGGTCCCCTTGACCGCGTCCGCCACCGTCAGCACCCCGCGCGCCGCACCGTCCCAGGCGACCACGACGGCGGTACGACCGGCCGCCTCGGCCCCGGCCCCGGCGGCCGCCAGCTCCGCCGGGAGCGGGATCGACCGGTCCGCCAGCAGCCGCTCGCGGCCCACCAGCACCGCGTGCCCGTCGACCACGCCCCGGACGCCGAGGCCGGCGATGTTCTCGAAGCCCTCGGGGACCGGCAGGGCGCCCACCCGCTCGGCCGCGCCGGTCGCGATCGCGCGGGCCACCGGGTGCTCCGACGCGTGCTCCAGGGCGCCCGCCAGGCGCAGCAGCTCCGCCTCGTCGGTGCCCTCGGCGGCGGTGACGCCCAGCAGGGTCATCCGGCCGGTGGTGACCGTGCCGGTCTTGTCCAGGACCACGGTGTCCACGCGGCGGGTGGACTCCAGCACCTCGGGGCCCTTGATGAGGATGCCGAGCTGCGCGCCGCGCCCGGTGCCGACCATCAGGGCGGTCGGGGTGGCCAGGCCCAGGGCGCAGGGGCAGGCGATGATCAGGACGGCCACGGCGGCGGTGAAGGCCGCGGTGGCGTCGCCGGTGACGAGCAGCCAGGTCAGCAGGGTGCCGAGGGCGATGACCAGGACGACGGGCACGAAGACCGCGGAGATCCGGTCGGCCAGCCGCTGGACCTCGGCCTTGCCGTTCTGGGCGTCCTCGACCAGCTTGGCCATCCGGGAGAGCTGGGTGTCCGAGCCGACCCGGGTGGCCTCGACGACCAGCCGTCCGGCGGTGTTGACGGTCGCTCCGGTGACGGCGTCGCCGGTGGTGACGTCCACGGGCACCGACTCGCCGGTGAGCATCGAGGCGTCGACGGCGGAGGTGCCCTCGACCACCGTGCCGTCGGTGGCGATCTTCTCGCCGGGGCGGACGACGAAGCGGTCACCGACCGCCAGGGCGTCGACGGGGATCCGTACCTCCGTGCCGCCGCGCAGCACGGACACGTCCTTGGCGCCGAGTTCCATCAGGGCCCTGAGGGCCGCGCCGGCCTTCCGCTTGGAGCGGGCCTCCAGGTAGCGGCCGAGCAGGATCAAGGTGACGACCCCGGCCGCGACCTCCAGGTAGATGGTGGAGGCGCCGTCGGCGCGGGAGACCGTCAGGTCGAAGCCGTGCCGCATGCCGGGCATGCCCGCGTGGCCGAGGAACAGGGCCCACAGCGACCAGCCGAAGGCGGCCAGCGTGCCCACGGAGACCAGGGTGTCCATGGTGGCGGCGCCGTGCCGGGCGTTGGTCCAGGCGGCCCGGTGGAAGGGGTACGCGCCCCAGACGACGACCGGGGCGGCCAGGGTGAGCGAGAGCCACTGCCAGTTGTCGAACTGGAGGGCGGGGACCATGGCCAGCAGGACCACGGGGGCGGCGAGCAGGGCCGAGACGACGAGACGCTGCCGCAGGGCGGCGAGTGCCGGGTCCGCGGGGGCCCGGCCCGCTTCGGCGCCGGGCGCGCCGGGCTCCGGGGCGGCGGCGGGCTCGGGGGCCGGCGGCGGGGGTTCCTCGGCGGTGTAGCCGGTCTTCACGACGGTCGCGATCAGGTCGGCGACCTCGACGCCCTCGGCGTACGTGACCCGGGCCTTCTCGGTGGCGTAGTTGACCGTCGCCGTGACGCCGTCCATGCGGTTGAGCTTCTTCTCGATGCGGGCGGCGCAGGAGGCGCAGGTCATGCCGCCGATGGAGAGCTCGACCTCGGCGGCCGGTGCGGTGGGCGCTATCGGGTCGTCGTGCAGGGTGCTGCTCATGTCCGGCTCCAGGGGGAGGGCCGGACCGTACGGGACCGGTATCAGCCGGCCGGCACGGTCCGGCGGGAAGTCCTGCGTGAGGAGTGCGGCCCCCGGACCCCGCGGGGTCCGGGCGCCGTGCGGCGGCTCAGGCCAGGCCGGCGAGCTCGTAGCCCGCCTCGTCCACGGCGGCCCGGACGGCCTCCAGGTCCAGCGGGGCCTCCGAGACCACGGTGACCTCGCCGGTGGCGGCCACGGCCTTCACCGAGGAGACGCCGGCCAGGCCGGAGACCTCGGCGGTCACGGCGCCCTCGCAGTGGCCGCAGGTCATGCCCGTGACGCGGTAGACCGTGGTGACGCCCGCGGTGGCGGCGGTGCCGTCCTGGCAGGCGCTGCTGCCGCCGCAGCAGGAGCCGGTGGCGGTCTGGGTGTCGGTCTCGGCGGTCATGTCGTTCTCCTCTTCGGGACGTGCGAAGTCGGGGGGCCGGGAGCCCGTGGATCCCTCCACCGTCTCCCGACGCTGACCACACTATACCCCTGGGGGGTATTAAGCGACCCTCTCTCGCGGGCGCGCCGGGTGCGGTGCCGCGGGTGCGGAACGACTCCCTCCCGGTTGGCGGTTCCGGTCGGAGCGTAGATAAATGGGGCGTATGTCGCATTCGGGGACGCTCGTTCTGATCATGGCCATCGCCGTCCTCGCGCCCCTGCTGGCCTACGGCGTCTCCCGCTGGCTCCCGGTGCCGCTGGTCATCTTCGAGATCCTGCTGGGCATCCTGGTCGGCCCCGACGTGCTCGGCTGGGCCCGGTCCGGGGGCGTGATCGACACGCTCTCCCAGCTCGGCCTGGCGATGCTGATCTTCCTGGCCGGGTACGAGATCCGGTTCGACCGGGTGCGCGGGGACACGCTCCGGCGCTCGGTGTGGGCCTGGATCACGGCGCTCGCGCTGGGGCTGGCCCTCGGGGTGCTGCTCGCGCACGGCGGCGGGTTCGGCAAGGGCGTGTACATCGGCACCGCGCTCACCAGCACCGCGCTCGGCACGATCCTGCCCGTGCTGCGGGACGCCGGGGACCTGGGGACCCGGTTCGGCACGGTGATGATGGCCTTCGGCTCGGTCGGCGAGTTCGGACCGATCGTCGCCATGGCGCTGCTGCTCAGCGGGCGGGCGCCGGCCGCCTCGGCCGCGACGCTTATCGCCTTCGCGGTGCTCACCGCGCTGGCCGTGCTCTGGGCGATGCGGCCCAAGCCGCCCTGGTTCTCCCGGGTCATCGCCAAGACCCTGCACAGCAGCGGTCAGTTCGCGGTGCGGCTGGTGGTCTTCATGCTGGTGGTGATGCTGGGGCTCACCGAGGTGCTGGGGCTGGACGTGCTGCTCGGCGCCTTCGCGGCCGGGATGGTCACGCGGCTGGTGCTCCAGGGGGCCGCCCCGGAGAGCAGCGGGCTGGTCCTCTCGAAGGTGGAGGCCATGGGGTTCGGCTTCCTGGTGCCGGTGTTCTTCGTCGTCACCGGCATCGAGTTCGACCTCGACTCGCTGCTGGGGGGCGGGCGGGAGCTGCTCCTGCTGCCCCTCTTCCTGCTGCTCTTCCTGGTGGTGCGGGGGCTGCCCATCTGGGTCCTGGCCCCGCGCGACCTGGTCCGGCGGGACCGGGCGGCGCTGGTCCTCTTCGGGTCCACCGCGCTGCCGCTGGTCGTCGCCATCACCACGCTGGGCACCGAGGACGGGGTGCTGGGTGCGGGGGAGGCGGCGGCGCTGGTCGGCGCCGCCATGGTCTCCGTACTGGTCTTCCCGCTGCTCGCCCTCAAGTGCCGGGCCCGCCCCGGCGAAGCCCTCCCGCGGGGTGAGCGGGCCGGGGAGGAGTCCTGGTGAGGGGCGCCGGCCGCGCCGCCTACCGCGCGGGGGTTCCGGGCGCTCCCGTGCGGTCCCCGATGAGCGGGTCCAGGTAGCGGAGGAGCACCGTCTTCAGCTCGGCGACGTACGCCTCGCGCTCGGCGCCCTCGCTGGCCAGGATCAGGTCGAGCCCCGCCTTGAAGACCGCGAGCGTCATGTGCGCGGTGCGGGACAGCTCGGCCTGCGGCGCTTCGGGCAGGAACGTGGCCAGGATGCCCTCGACCCGGGTCTGGAGGCCCTGGTGGAGCGCCTCGTGCTCGTCGTTGATGTGGCCCGGGATGCCGGAACCGTGCATCAGTGCCCAGAAGGCCGGGTTCTCGCAGTTGAAGGTGATGACCGGGTCGAGCACGGCGTCCAGCAGCTCGGGCAGCGGGAGGTGCAGGTTCTCCGGCAGGAAGGCCTGGCCGTGCATCACGTTCGCCTTGTGCAGCAGCTGGCCGCCCAGCTCGATCGCGATGGCCTCCTTGTTCGGGAAGAACTGGTACAGCGTCCCCGGGGAGACGCCGGCCTCGCGGGCGATGGCGTTGGTGCTGGCCGCCGCGTAGCCGCTGCGGCAGAACACGCCGGCCGCGGCCTCCAGGAGCTGGGCCACGCGGCGCTCGCCGCGGGCCTGGCGGCGGCGCGGCTTGGCGGTCTCGGCGGGGTTGGCCTCCGGCACGGTGATTCCTCTGCTTTCCAGGTACTCCCCAGGAGCGATTGACAAACGCGAGTGGTCGCTCGCATTCTTGAGAAACGCGAGCGAGGTCTCGTGTTTGCCAGTCTACGGGTCTGGGCTTGGTTCTGGTCTGGTCTTGGGCAATGGGGGCGACCCGTGTGGGCGGGTCATGGTGAAGGGGACACCGAGGTATGTCCGAAGTCAAGAAGGCCCTGACCACGAAGGATCCCGCGACGGGCGGGGGCGGCGGGGGCGGCAGAGGCGGCGGGTCAGGAGGGGCCGGAGGCCCCGGAAAGGACGCCGGCGGGCCGCGGGGTGCCGGGGGAGCCGCGGCCGCGGTGACCGGCACGGGGGGTGGCGGCTGGACGCGCCTCGTCACCGCGCGGCCCCGGCTCTCGCTGCTGCTCGCCCTCGTGGTCACCGCGCTCGCCGTGTTCGCCGGCGGCGGGGTGGCCGACCGGATGGGCAGCGGCGGCTGGGAGGACCCGGACGCCCGGTCCACGTACGCCGCAGAGGTACTGGAGCGCGAGTTCCCGGCCTCCCAGCCCAACCTGCTGCTGCTCCTCGACGCCGGGCGGGGCCGCGTGGACGACCCGGCCGTCGCGGCCGAGGCGGAGCGGCTGACCGCGGCCCTCGCCGCGGAGCCCGGAGTCACCGGCGTCGGCTCGTACTGGCGGACCAAGGCGCCGCTGATGCGCTCCGAGGACGGCAGCCAGGCGCTGATCGCCGCCCGCGTCCAGGGCGACGACAAGACGGCCACCGCGACGCTGGACCGCATCGCACCCCGCTTCGAGGGCACCCGGGGGCCGGTCTCCGTCTCCATCGGCGGGCCCGTGGCCGTCCAGCGCGAGGTGACCACCACCATCCAGGAGGACCTGCTCAGGGCCGAGCTGATCGCCCTTCCGGTCACCCTCGTCCTGCTGGTCCTCGTCTTCGGCAGCGCGGTGGCCGCCCTGCTGCCGCTCGGCGTCGGCATCGTCGCCATCCTCGGCACCAACGCCGTCCTCCGCGGACTCACCGAGATCACCGAGGTCTCCGTCTTCGCCCAGAACCTCACCACCGCGCTCGGACTGGGCCTGGCCATCGACTACGCCCTCTTCATCGTGCGCCGGTACCGCGAGGAGCTGGCCGCGGGGAAGGATCCGGCCGCGGCCGTGGCCACCACCCTGCGCACCGCGGGCCGGACGGTGCTCTTCTCGGCGCTCACCGTCGCCGTCGCCCTGTCCGGGATGCTGTTCTTCCCGATGTACTTCCTGCGCTCCTTCGCCTACGCCGGGGTCGCGGTGGTGCTGCTGGCGGCCGCCGCCGCGCTGATCCTGCTGCCCGCGGCGCTGGTGCTGCTCGGCGACCGGGTCAACGCCCTGGACCTCAGGCGCCTCTGGCGGCGCGGCCGGAAGGCCGGCCGGCCCGACGGGTCCGGCGGGCCCGACGGGTCCGGCCGCGGATGGGCCCGCAGCACCGCGCTGGTGATGCGCCGGGCGCCGGTCTTCGCGGTGGCCACCACCGCCGGGCTGCTGCTGCTCGGACTCCCCTTCCTCGGCGTGAAGTTCGGCACCGTGGACGACCGCCAGCTGCCCTCCACCGCCGCCTCCCACCTCGTCCAGCAGCAGATCAGGGACGGCTTCCCGGGCAGCCCGGGGGCCGGACTCGTGGTGCTGGCCGAGGGGCCGGCCGACGACGCCGCCTACGCCGCGTACCGGGGCCGGATCGCGGAGCTGCCCGGCGTGCTGCGGGCCGACGGTCCGATCAGGTCCGGCGCGTACGCGTACTTCTCCGTGCTGGCCGAAGGAGAGGCCGTCGGCCGGCAGGCCCAGGACCTCGTCGACGAGGTGCGCGCGGTCGACGCGCCCTTCACGACCTCGGTGACCGGCCAGGCGGCCGTGCTGGTGGACGCGCAGGACGTGATCGCGGAGCAACTGCCCAAGGCGGGCGTGCTGATCGCGGCGGCCACGCTGCTGCTGGTGTTCCTGATGACCGGCAGCCTGCTGATCCCGCTCCAGGCGGTGCTGCTCAACGCCCTCAGCCTGACGGCCATGTTCGGCGCCGTGGTGTGGGTCTTCCAGGAGGGCCACCTGTCCGGGCTGCTCGGCTTCACCCCGACCGGGGACATCGAGACGACGCTGCCGGTGCTGATGTTCTGCATCGCCTTCGGCCTCTCCATGGACTACGGGGTGTTCCTCATATCCCGCATCAAGGAGGAGTACGAGCGGACCGGCGACCACGAGGGTGCCGTGCGGGCCGGGCTGGCCAAGACGGGCGGGCTGATCACCGCGGCCGCCGTGATCCTCGCGGTGGTGATGGTGGCCATCGGCAGCTCCCGGGTGACCAACACCAAGATGCTGGGCCTGGGGATCGCGCTGGCGGTGCTGATGGACGCGATGGTCGTCCGCGGGCTGCTCGTGCCGGCGGTGATGAAACTGACCGGACGGGCCACCTGGTGGGCCCCGCGCCCGCTCCGGGCGCTGCACGACCGCTTCGGGCTCAGCGAGGGGGAGAGCGCCGCGCCGCCGGCCCCCGAGGGACGGGCGGCGGAGGAGACCGCCGCACCGGTTCCCGAGCGCGTGGGGTAGGAGGGCCCTCAGTCGTCCCGGCGGCCCCGGTTGCCGGGACGGCGGGCCACCCAGTCCCGGATGGTGTCCGCGTACCAGTAGGGCTTGCCTGCCTCGACGTGGTCCGGGGGCGGCAGCAGCCCGTGCTTGCGGTACGACCGCACGGTGTCGGGCTGGACCCGGATGTGTGCGGCGATCTCCTTGTACGACCACAGCTTTCGGTCGGTCATCTGCGGCACCTCCTTGTCCGTGCCGCCGGGCGGCCGGGAGGCCGTCGGGGGAAGCGGGGCACGGACGCTGACGATCACTCAGCCTTGTGCCCCGAGAACGACGCTCCCCGGGGCCGGGGGAGGGGCTGTCGACCGCCTGTGACGGAAGACCCGCGTAATGCGGACATCCGTCACGGGGTGCCGAACCCTGTGACGGACACGGGACGGCGGGACGCCGCCGGCCGCCCGTCACGGGGCGGGCGGTGCGGTGTTCCGGGAGGACGCTCAGGCGTACAGCGCGGGCTTCGGCGCGAGGGACACCTCGGTGCGGATCCCGGTGCGCTGGGCGGTGACACCGGCCTCGCTGACGGCCGCGGCCGCGTAACCGTCCCAGGCGCCGGGGCCCGTCACCTCGCCCCGCCGGGTGGCCTCCACCCAGCGGCGAACCTGGCGGTCGTAGGCGTCCGCGAAGCGCACCGTGTAGTCCTGGGTGATCTCGCCGCCCCAGCGGCCCCGGGACTGCACGAGCACCGACTGGCCGTCGCCGATGCGGGCGCTGCCGGACTCGCCGACGGCCTCGCACACCACCTGGTAGCCGAAGCCGCAGTTGACGAAGATCTCCACGTCCACCAGGGCCCCGCCGGAGGTCTCCAGCAGGATGAACTGCGGGTCGCGCAGCCCCTCGGGCGCCGCGGCGGACGAGGCGGGCGAGAGCACCGTCACGGCGGTGACCTCCTGGCCGAGCAGCCAGCGGGCCGCGTCCACCTCGTGCACCACCGAGTCGTTCACGAGCATCTCGGTCGTGAAGAAGGAAGGGGACGAGGCGTTGCGGTGGCGGCAGTGCAGGAAGAGCGGCCGGCCCAGCTCCCCGGCGTCCAGCAGGGCCTTGAGCCGCTCGTACTCGGCGTCGTGCCGGCGCATGAAGCCGACCTGCACCAGCCGCCGGCCCAGCCGCTGCTCCGCCTCCATGATCCGCAGGGCGCCCGCGGGATCCGGGGTGAGCGGCTTCTCGCAGAGCACCGGGAGCTCCCTGCCGAGGGCCTCCAGCACCGTGGCCTCGTGGGCCGGGCCCGGCGAGGCGATCAGCACGGCGTCGACGCCCGGCGCCGCCAGGGCCGCCGACGGGTCCGTGAAGGCGGCGCAGCCCTCGATGCCGGCCGCGATCTCCTTCACCCGGTCCCCGTCCGGGTCGGCCACGGCGGCCACCCGGGCCCCGCTGATCACGCGGTCGATGCGCCGTACGTGGTCGGCCCCCATCCGGCCCGTGCCGATCACCGCGATACCGAGCGTGCCGCTCATGCTTCCCCCTCGCTGCTGCTCTTGTGGGCGGTCTGCCTCAGCGCAGGCCGCAGGACCGAAGATAGGCGCGGGTCCGGCGGGCGATGGGCAGCGGCCGGTCGGGCGGGCAGGGGTACATGTCCTGCTCGACGATCGCGAAGAGCGGCGTGTCCAGCCGCTCGGCCGCCGCCAGCACCGGCCCCAGGTCCGGCACCCCCTGGGGTGGCTCGCACATCACGCCGCGGGCCACCGCGGGCCCGAACGGCACCTGCTCCGCCCGCACTTCGGCCAGCACGGCCGGGTCCACCTGCTTGAGGTGGAGGTAGCCGATCCGCTCGCCGAAGGTCTGGATGAGCTCCACGCTGTCGCCGCCGCAGTAGGCGTAGTGCCCGGTGTCCAGGCAGAGCGAGACGGCGTCCGGGTCGGTGGCGTCCAGGAAGCGGGCGACGTTCTCCGGGGTGTCGATGTGGGTGTCGGCGTGGGGGTGGACCACGATCCGCAGCCCGTAGCGGTCCCGGACCTCGCGGCCCAGGCGCTCCGTCTGGCGGGCCAGTTCCCGCCACTGGCCGGCGTCGAGCTCCGCGTCCTCCAGGACGGCACCGGTCTTGTCGTCGCGCCAGAACGACGGGATGACCACCAGGTGCCCGGCGCCCATGGCCTGGGTCAGGGCCGCGATCTGCGACACGTGCTCCCAGGTCGCGTCCCAGACGGCGGGCCCGTGATGGAGTCCGGTGAAGACGGTGCCGGCCGAGACCCGCAGGCCCCGCCGCGCCGTCTCGTCCCTCAGCCGGACCGGGTCGGTGGGGAGGTAGCCGTACGGGCCGAGCTCGATCCACTCGTACCCGGCGTCCGCGACCTCGTCGAGGAAGCGGTCCCAGGGCGTCTGCTCCGGGTCCTCGGGGAACCACACTCCCCAGGAGTCCGGAGCCGAACCGAGCCGAATGCGGGTCAACGCGGGCGGGGAGGAAGCCATACGGCCAGCTTAGGCAGAAGGCACGGGGATGTTCGGAGGATTGCCAGTGACCAGCGAGCGGTTTGACCTGATCACGATGGGACGGATCGGGGTGGACCTGTACCCGCTCGAGACGGGCGTGCCGCTCGGGGAGGCCGACACCTTCGGCCGGTTCCTCGGCGGCTCACCGGCGAACGTGGCGGTCGCCGCCGCCCGGCTGGGCAGACGGGTCGCGATGGTCACGCGGACGGGCGCGGACCCCTTCGGCGCGTACCTGCGGGCGGAGCTGCGGGCGTTCGGGGTGGACGACCGGTACGTGGCCGAGGTGGCCGCGTACCCGACGCCGATCACGTTCTGCGAGGTGTTCCCGCCGGACCGGTTCCCGCTGTACTTCTACCGGCTGCCGAAGGCGCCGGACCTGGAGATCCGGGAGGACGAGCTGGACCTCGACGCGATCCGGGCGGCACGGGTCTTCTGGATGACCGGGACCGGGCTGAGCGCGGAGCCCAGCCGCGGTGCGACGCTGGCCGCGCTGGAGGCCCGGGCGAAGTCCGGGACCACCGTCTTCGACCTGGACTGGCGGCCGACGCTGTGGTCGGAGCCGCCGGGCGAGCACTACGCGAGGGCACTGTCGCTGGCCACCGTGGCCGTGGGCAACGAGGAGGAGTGCGAGGTGGCCACCGGCGAGCGGGATCCGCGGGCGGCCGGGCGCGCCCTGCTGGCGGCCGGCGTGGAGCTGGCCGTGGTGAAGCGCGGCCCCGAGGGGGTGCTGGCGATGCACCGGGACGGGCGGGTCGCCGAGGTGCCGCCGGTGCCGGTGGAGGTGGTCAACGGGCTGGGTGCGGGTGACGCGTTCGGGGGCGCGCTGTGCCACGGGCTGCTGGCCGGGTGGGAGCCGGAGCGGGTGCTGCGGTACGGGAACGCGGCGGGGGCCATCGTCGCCTCCCGGCTGGCGTGTTCGTCCGCCATGCCGGTGGCCGCGGAGATCGAGGAGGTGCTGGGGCGTGCCGGTGAGCGGTGAGTGGGAGATGGAGTACGCGCGGCTGCGGGTGCTTTCCCTGGGGGCGGGGGAGGTGTACGTGCACGAGGCGGGGGAGTGCGAGTGGATCGTGCTGCCGTTGCGGGGCGGGTGCGAGGTCCGCTGCGCGGAGCCCGTCCCCGCCCCGCCCTTCTCCCGTTCACCGGAGGCTCCGCCCCCGGCCCCCCGCGCCTCAAACGCCGGCGGGGCTGGAACGAACCCGGGGGCTCCGCCCCCAGACCCCCGCGCCTCAAACGCCGGCGGGGCTGGAGAAGCGGTGGAGGTTGGGCCTGCGGGCCTTGGCGCCGGGAGTGCCGGCGGGGGTGGAGGTGTGGTGGAGGTCGGGGGTGTTGGGGACGGGCGGGTCGTTGTGTTTGAGCTGCGGGGGCGGGACGGGGTGTTCGGCGGCCCCAGTGACTTCGGCTATCTGCCGCGCGGGAGCGTCAGCGAGCTCCGGGCCGCCGCCGGGGGGCGGTTCGCGCTGGCCGGGGCCGTGTGCGAGACGGTGCTGCCCGCGCGGTACGGGGCGGCCGCCGACGTGCCGGTCGAGATCCGCGGCGCCGGCGTGTGCTCCCGGCAGGTCAACAACTTCGCCGCCGCCGACACCTTCGCCTGCGACCGGCTGATCGCCGTCGAGGTGCTCACCCCCGGCGGCAACTGGTCCTCGTACCCGCCCCACAAGCACGACGAGCACCACCCCGGGCACGAGTCGCGGCTGGAGGAGATCTACTACTACGAGATCGCCCCGCACGGGGACACGGCCGGCGTCGGCTACCAGCGGGTGAGCCCGTCGCCGGCCGGGCGGACGGACGTGCTCGCCGAGGTCCGCACCGGGGACGCCGTGCTGATCCCCGACGGCTGGCACGGGCCGTCCATCGCCGCCCCCGGCCACGACATGTACTACCTCAACGTGATGGCCGGCCCCGGCCCCGAGCGGGAGTGGCTGATCCGGGACCATCCCGATCACGCGTGGGTTCGCGCGTCCTGGGCGGGGCAGGAAGCCGATCCCAGGCTGCCGGTCACCGGACCGCCGCCGCACCCCGCCCCGGACCCCGAGGAGGCCCCGTGACCACCCCGCGCACCGTCCGGCTCACCACCGCCCAGGCCCTCGTCAGGTTCCTCTCCCGGCAGTACGCGGAGCGCGACGGGCGGCGGCACCGGCTGATCGCCGCCACCTGGGGCATCTTCGGGCACGGCAACGTCGCCGGCATCGGCCAGGCGCTGCTGGAGACCGGCCCGGAACCCGAGCACGGCATGCCCTTCCTCCAGGGCCGCAACGAACAGGCCATGGTGCACGCGGCGGTCGGGTACGCCCGGCACAGCGGGCGGCTCAGCACGCACGCCGTGACCACGTCCATCGGGCCCGGCGCGACGAACCTGGTGACCGGCGCGGCCCTCGCGACCATCAACCGCATCCCCGTCCTGCTGCTGCCCGGCGACGTCTTCGCCGGCCGGCCCGCCGACCCGGTGCTCCAGCAGCTGGAGGTCCCCCACGCCGGGGACGTGTCGGTCAACGACTGCCTGCGGCCCGTCTCGCGCTACTTCGACCGGATCGGCCGCCCCGAGGCCCTGGTCCCGGCCGCCCTCCAGGCCATGCGGGTGCTCACCGACCCGGTGGCCACCGGCGCCGTCACCCTCGCCCTCCCGCAGGACGTGCAGGCCGAGGCCCACGACTGGCCGGAGGAGTTCTTCACCGAGCGGGTGTGGCCGGTACGCCGCCCCCGCCCCGGGACCGCCGAGGTCGAGGCCGCCGCCGCGGCGGTCCGGGCGGCCCGCCGCCCCCTGGTCGTGGCCGGCGGCGGCATCCACCACAGCGCCGCCGAGGAGGCCCTGCGCGCCTTCGCCGAAGCCACCGGCATCCCCGTCGCCTCCACCCAGGCGGGCAAGGGCTCGCTGCGCCACGACCACCCCGCCGACGTGGGCGCCGTCGGCCACACCGGCACCGCCACCGCCGACGACCTGGCCCGCTCCGCCGACCTCGTGATCGCTGCCGGGACCAGGCTGAGCGACTTCACCACCGCCTCCTCGACCCTGTTCCAGGACCCCGGCGTCCGCTTCCTGGGCCTCAACCTCGACCCCCACGACGCCCACAAGCAGGCCGCGCTGCCGCTGGTCGGCGACGCCCGCGAGAGCCTGGACGCGCTGCGGGCGGCGGTCGCCGGGTACCGCGTGCCGACGGCGTACGAGGAGTCGTACGGCAAGGCCAAGGCCCACTGGGAGACCCTGGTCGACCGGGCCTTCCACGCCCCCGACGAGGACGCCCGCCCGACCCAGGCCCAGGTGCTCGGCGCACTCGACGCCCTGGTCACCGACGAGGACGTGGTGGTCAACGCGGCCGGCTCGCTGCCCGGCGACCTGCACCGGCTGTGGCGGGCCCGCTCGCCGCGGCAGTACCACGTCGAGTACGGCTACTCCTGCATGGGCTACGAGATCCCGGCCGCCATCGGCGTGGCCCTGGCCGAGCCCGGCCGGCCGGTCTGGGCCCTGGTCGGCGACGGCTCGTACCTCATGAACCCCACCGAACTGGTCACGGCGGTGCAGGAGGGGATCCCGCTGACGGTGGTGATCCTGGACAACCACGGGTACGCCTCCATCGGGGGCCTTTCCGAGGCCGTGGGAGGTGAGCGCTTCGGCACCGACTACCGCCACCGGGCACTGGACACCTCGTACACCGGTGACCCCCTTCCGGTGGACCTGGCGGCCAACGCGGCCTCGCTGGGAATGGCCGTGGTCCGCGCCCGTACCGTCCGTGACCTGCGGGAAGCCCTCGCGACCGCGCGTTCGGCGGGCCGCCCCACATGTGTCTACACGGAGACCAAAACGCCCGACACTGTGTCGGGCCCGCCCCCCGCGCAGGCGTGGTGGGATGTGCCTGTGGCCGAGACCGCGACCCGCACGTCGGCCGTCAGAGCACGCGAAGAGTACGACCGGCAAGCCGCAGCGCGACGTCGCCATCTGTGAAGGAGTAGCAATGAAGACCGTCAACCACTGGATCGGTGGCAAGACCGTCGAGGGCGCGTCGGGCAACTTCGGCCCGGTCACCGACCCGGCGACGGGCGAGGTCACCACCCAGGTCGCGCTCGCCTCCGTCGAGGAGGTCGACGCGGCGGTACAGGTGGCCCGCGAGGCCTTCCAGACCTGGGGCCAGTCCTCGCTGGCCGCCCGCACCAAGGTGCTCTTCGCGTACCGCGCGCTGCTGGACGCCAACCGCGACGCGATCGCCGAGCTGATCACCGCCGAGCACGGCAAGGTCCACTCGGACGCGCTGGGCGAGGTCGCCCGCGGCCTGGAGATCGTCGAGCTGGCCTGCGGCATCACCACCCAGCTCAAGGGCGAGCTGTCCACCTCGGTCTCCAACCGCGTGGACGTCGCCGCCATCCGCCAGCCGCTCGGTGTGGTCGCCGGCATCACGCCGTTCAACTTCCCGGCGATGGTCCCGATGTGGATGTTCCCGCTGGCCATCGCCTGCGGCAACACCTTCGTCCTCAAGCCGAGCGAGAAGGACCCGTCGGCCGCCAACAAGCTGGCCGAGCTGGCCAAGGAGGCCGGCCTGCCCGACGGCGTGCTGAACGTGCTGCACGGTGACAAGGTCGCCGTCGACGCGCTGCTGGCGCACCCGGACGTGGCCGCCGTCTCCTTCGTCGGCTCCACCCCGATCGCCCGTCACATCCACACCACCGCCTCCGCCAACGGCAAGCGCGTGCAGGCCCTGGGCGGCGCGAAGAACCACATGCTGGTGCTGCCCGACGCCGACCTGGACGCCGCCGCCGACGCCGCGGTCTCCGCCGCGTACGGCTCGGCCGGCGAGCGCTGCATGGCCATCTCGGCGGTCGTCGCGGTCGGCTCCATCGGCGACGAGCTGGTCCAGAAGATCCGCGAGCGCGCCGAGAAGATCAAGATCGGCCCCGGCAACGACCCGACCTCCGAGATGGGCCCGCTGATCACCAAGGCCCACCGCGACAAGGTCGCCTCGTACGTGCACGGCGCCGCCGAGCAGGGCGCGGACGTGGTCCTGGACGGCACCGGCTACACCGTGGACGGCTTCGAGGACGGCCACTGGATCGGCCTGTCGCTGCTGGACAACGTCAAGACCGACTCCGACGCCTACCGCGACGAGATCTTCGGCCCGGTGCTGTGCGTGCTGCGCGCCGAGACCTACGAGGAGGGCGTGGCGCTCATCAACGCCTCGCCGTTCGGCAACGGCACCGCGATCTTCACCCGGGACGGCGGCGCCGCCCGCCGCTTCCAGCTGGAGATCCAGGCCGGCATGGTCGGCGTCAACGTGCCGATCCCGGTGCCGGTGGGCTACCACTCCTTCGGTGGCTGGAAGGACTCGCTCTTCGGCGACCACCACATCTACGGCAACGACGGCATCCACTTCTACACGCGCGGCAAGGTCGTCACGACCCGCTGGCCGGACCCGTCCGAGGCCCCGGCGGGCGTCGACCTCGGCTTCCCGCGCAACCACTGACGGCGGGCGCGGGTCCGGGTCCCCCCATGGGCCCGGCCCCGTGGTCCCGTAGCCGCAGACCCCCGGCCCACCCTCACCGGCCGGGGGTTCCTGCGTGCGCGGAGCCCGTACGGGTCGTTGCGGATCCCGTACGGGCCCAGGCCCCCCTTCCCCGGCCCGGCCCGCCCCGGCGGACCTCACCAGGTATGGCCCGGCTGCTGGCGGACCGCCGGAATCCGCCCCGAGAATCGGGCCGGAACCACGTCGGGGCTGACGATCGGGACGAGGGGGAGCCGTGTCGGAGCGTCTGGAGCGCAACCAGCGGGTGATCGACGAGTTCAGGGCCAAGGGCGGGGTCGTCGGCGGCGACTTCGAGGGCATGCCGCTGCTGCTGCTCACCACCACCGGGGCGCGCAGCGGGGAACCGCGCACCTCGCCGATGGCCTACCTGAGGGACGGGGACCGGCTGGTGGTCTTCGCGGCCAACGGCGGCCGGGAGCACCACCCCGGCTGGTACCACAACCTGCTGGCCCACCCCTCGGCCGGCGTCGAGGTCGGGAAGGACTCCTTCACCGTGACGGCCGCCGTGGCCGACGGCGCCGAGCGGGAACGGCTCTGGGCCGCCCAGCTGGCGGTCGCGCCGTTCCTCGGGGACTTCCAGGCGCGCTCCGGACGCCGCGTCCCGGTCGTCACGCTGACACCGGCCGGCGCCTGAGAGGGGCCCGCTGCCGGGACTCACCACGCCGGGAGCGGCCCCGGGCCGGAGCGCGAGCCGGCCCCGCCGGGCAACCGCACC
Organism: Streptomyces sp. NPDC101132; assembly: GCF_044759225.1. NCBI lineage: Bacteria > Bacillati > Actinomycetota > Actinomycetes > Kitasatosporales > Streptomycetaceae > Streptomyces > Streptomyces sp. NPDC101132. The sequence goes on along the minus strand of NZ_JBIVYX010000010.1, from coordinate 218,861 downwards.
GATCCGCACCGATCCGCATCGGGCAACCGCACCGATCCGCATCGGGCAACCGCACCGACCCGCACCTGGTACCCCATCGGGCGGGGAACGCTCAGGCCAGCAGACCCGCGCGGTGGGCCAGCACGGCCGCCTGGACCCGGCTGGTCGTGCCGGTCTTCTCCAGGATCGAGCCGACGTGCGTCTTGACCGTGCCGACGCCGATGCCGAGCCGCCCGGCGATCTCCGAGTTGGCCAGCCCGCCGCCCAGCATCACCAGCACCTCGCGCTCACGGTCGGTCAGGGCCGCGAGCCGCGCGTCGGGTCCGGGGTTCCGGCCGGTGCCGGCGGCCAGCATCCGGCGGATGACGGTGCCCGTGACGCCGGGGGAGAGGACCGCGTCGCCCGCGGCGGCCGCCCGTACCGCGCTGATCAGCTCCTCCGGGCCCTCGTCCTTGAGCAGGAAGCCCGTCGCGCCCGACTCCAGGGCCCGCAGCACGTTCTCCTCGTCGCCGAAGGTGGTCAGCATGACGACCTGCGGGGCCGGGACGAGCGCGGTGAGCGGGGCGACGGCCGCGAGGCCGTCCAGCACCGGCATCCGGATGTCGAGCAGGACCACGTCGGGGCGGTGTTCGGCGGCGAGTTCGACCGCGCGGGCGCCGTCGGGTGCCTCCGCGACCACCTCGATGCCCTCGGCGTGGCGCAGGATCAGCCGCACTCCGGTGCGGATCATCTGCTCGTCGTCGGCGAGCAGGACGCGGACGGGCCGCTGCGGGGTCATGGGGTGCTCCTGGTCTCTCCGCCGGGCGCCAGCGGCACGTCGAAACGGTCGATACCGGTCAGGACGTCGCCGCTGAAACAGTACCGGGTGAGCTCGATCGAGTGCGGTCCCGAGGTGCCGTACGAGTACGGGTAGACGCAGTCGGTGGTGCCCGCGGGGCGGGGCGGTTCACGGCCCGCGGCGGCGGCCCGGCTCAGCTCGTGGTCCACGGCGCCGGCGCGCTCGGCCGCGGAGCGGGACATGCCCAGGCGGGGCGGCTCGGGCGGTGCGTAGTCGTGGCTGAGCCGCAGGTCGTCGGCGAGCCGCAGCCCCAGGATCAGCATCGCGCCCACGCCGGCCATGCCGAGCAGCGCGGTGGCGCCCTGGCCGAGCCGCCGCAGCAGGGCGGCCCCGCTGCGGGGGACGCCGGGGTCGGCGGGGTCGGGTGGGGCCGGTACGGGTACGGGGGATCCGGCGCCGGGGCCGGGCGGGCCGGCGGGCCCGGCCGGGTCGCTCGGGCCGCCCCCGCCGGTGGCGGGGCGGTTCGGGCCGGCGGAGGGGCCGGCCGGGTCCGTGGGCGTGGCCGGGATGCGGGCGGTGAGCGTGTACCCGCCGTCGGACCGGGGCGCCGCCTCCAGGGTGCCGCCGAGCAGCGCGACGCGTTCCCGCAGCGCCGTCAGGCCCCGGCCGGTGCCGGGCGGGGCGGCCGGGTGCCCCTCGGCGCGCGGGCCGTTGGTGATCCGTACGACGGCCAGCTCGCCGGTGTGCGTGACCACGACCGACACCGGCGCGCCGGCGGCGTACCGGTGGACGTTCGTCAGGCCCTCGCGCACCACCCGGTGCACGGCCCGCCGCACCCGGGCCTCCCGCACGTCCGTGTCGGGCCCCGACCAGTGCAGGGTGACGGCCACCCCGCCGGCCCGCGACTCCGCCACCAGGGCCTCGATGTCGGCGCGGGTGCCGGTGGCGTCGGTCAGCGCGTCCGTACCGGTGTCACGGGACAGCGGCCCGAGCACGCCCAGCACCTCGCGCAGCTCGCGCATCGCGTCGCGGGTGGTCTGGCGCACCTGGGCGGCGCTCTCGCGCAGGTCGCGCGGCTGGCCGCGCAGGGCCATCTCCAGCCCGCCGGTGTGCAGCGAGATCAGGCTCAGCCGGTGGCCCACCAGGTCGTGCATCTCGGCGGCGATCCGGGTGCGCTCCTGGATCCGCGAGGCCTCCTCCGCGGTCTCGCTGCGCTCCCGCAACGCGGCCACCAGACGGTCCTGCTGGCCCGCGGAGGCACCGGCCAGCCCCGGCACGAGCACCGTCAGCCCGGCCACCACCGCGCCGATGGTCAGCCCGTACCGCAGGGAGCCCAGGCCCTCGTACGGCGCGGACAGGGCCGCGGAACAGACCGTCACCGCGCTCGCCGAGAGCAGCAGCGCGGCCCGTCGGCGCGCGCCGGGCAGCTGGCGGGCCGTGGTGTACGCGATGACGGCCATCAGCATCCCGAGGGAGGACAGCGCGCCCAGCAGTGCGCCGGTGCCCAGCAGGCTGAGCGCCGGTCGGCGGCGGCGTACGACGAGCAGCGCGAGGGCGGCGAGCACCATCAGCGCCTTGGCCTGGCGGGGGACGGAGACGCCGGTGCCGGCGCCGGCCAGCACGGTGTGGGTGACGGCGAAGACGGCTGCCCCGGCGGCGGCCTCGGCGAGGGGGCGGACGAAGGGGCGGGCCATGCGGAAATTATCCGGAGGAATCGGATCCGGCTCATCCCACTCCCGGCTGAGATCGGCCTCTGCCCAACGGCATACCCTCGCGGGATGGGCGAGTACGAGCTGGGCGGGGACGCCCCGGGGACCGGTCCCGGTGACCGGCCCGCGGGCGGTGCGGTGGAGCTGTGGCGGCTGGACACCACGCGGGAGGTGGTCGGCGGGGTGCGGGTGGACGACGGGCTGCTCGCGGGGGACGGGCCGGGGCCGTCTGCGGGGGACGGGCCGGGGCTGCTCGACGCCGCCGAGCGCAGCCGCGCGGCCCGGCTGGTCCGCGACCTCGACCGGCGCCGCTACCTCGCGGCGCACGTGGGCCTGCGGGTGCTGCTCGGCGGCTACCTCGGGGTGCCGCCGGGCGAGGTGGCCCTCGTACGGGAGGACTGCCCCGGCTGCGGCGCACCGCACGGGCGGCCCGCGCCGGCCGGGCCCTTCGCCGGCACCCTGCACTTCTCGCTCTCGCACAGCGGTGACGTGGCGCTGATGGCCTTCTCCGGGCGGCCGGTCGGCGTGGACGTGGAGGCGGTCCCGGACGCCGAGGCCACCGCCGACCTCGTCGAGACCCTGCACCCGCGGGAGGCCGCCGAGCTGCTGGCCCTGCCCGAGGCGGCCCGGCCGCCGCTGCTGGGGCGGGTCTGGGCGCGCAAGGAGGCGTACCTCAAGGGCACGGGGATGGGGCTGGCGAAGGGGCTGCGGGACCCGTACGTCGGCACCGCGGAGCGGCCCGCGCCGACACCGGGCTGGACCGTCCGTGACGTGACCGCGCCCGCGGGTTTCGCGGCGGCCGTGGCGGTGGCCGCCGGAGGGGTCTAGGTTCGGCGGCATGAGCAGCCGCGAGGACCGTCGTTCGGGCGGCCACGGAGAGGGCGGCGCGGAGGGCCCGGAGGCGGGCCGCCGCGGGAACGGGGCGGGCAGGACGGACGACCGCACCGGCGGCCCGCCGGCCGGCCCCGCCGACATCCGCCCCGCCCGCACCGTCGCGGAACTGGTCGCCGCCGAGGCGCTGTTCGACGGTCCGGTGAGGCAGGACCGGGCGGAACGGTTCCTGGCCGCGCCGGGGCACCTGATGCTGATCGCGTACGTGGACGGCCGCCCGGCCGGCATGGTCTCCGGCGTCGAGATGACCCACCCGGACAAGGGCACCGAGATGTGCCTGTACGAACTGTCGGTGGCCGAGGAGCACCGCCACCGCGGCATCGGGCGCGCCCTCACGGAGGCCCTGGCCGCGGCCGCCCGCAGCCGCGGCTGCTACGGCATGTGGGTGGGCGTCGACACGGACAACGCACCGGCCCTGGCCACGTACCGCGCGGCGGGCAGCCGGGACGAGGGCGTCTTCTCGATGCACGACTGGCACTTCCCGGACCCCGACGGTCCGGCGCCCGCCCCGGACGCCTGAGCCCGGCGGGGCCGCCGAGGACGGCGTGCGGGGGCGGGCGCCGCGCACCCCGGCCGGCGGCCCGCAGCTCCACGAGGGCACCGAGCTCGCCGCGCGACTGCCGTGGGCCGGGGGCCAGGCCCTGTCCTCCGGATCACGCCGGCTCGCGGGGCGGCCTGATCCGAAGGACAGGGCCTAGGCTTCCGGTGTGTCCGGACCGACGTTGGTGATCGAGTTGGCGGAGGCCCCTTCGGGCGCCGTGCTGCGGGAGTTCCGTTCGCTGATGGTGGGGATCTCCTCCCGTTGCGAGGAGGAGCGTCCCGGGTTCTTCGACGTGCACGTGCCCGCAGGGCGGCTCGGGATCGAGGTCGGCCGGGAGCCGTTTCCCTCGCCCGGCTTCGGCGGGGCCACGCTGAACGAGGAGCTGATGGCCCTGTTCGGGTCGGATCCGCGGCCCGCGGCCGAGCACCGGCCGTTCCTCGTCTACCTGATGGGGCCCGGTGCCGGTGACGAGGACGTCTTCGCGGCCGAGCACGAGGGCGAGGCCGAGGCGGAGGCCGTCCTCGGCTTCCGGCCGACCCATGCCGTGAACGTCAGCGCGTGCTGCAACGACGCGGTCGACCACCGGGTGACGGCCTTGCTGGCCGCCGCCGTCATGGACGTCATCGGGGGCGTGGCCAACGCCGAGCTGGCGGACGGCCAGGCGCCCCTCGTCGCCGGCCTTCCGGGCGTGCTGGGCGTCACCGACGACGGCTACCAGGTGCTGGGCACCGCGGAGTTCCTGCGCGCCTGGTCCGGCCGGCCCGGCTTCCGGCTGGTCAAGTAGCAGCCGGGCCGCGGGCGCTGCCCGGTGCGGTCCGGCCGACTGCCCGGCGCGGGGCGGCCAGGCGGGCTCGGACCTGCCCTGCCCGGCCCGGCCCTGCTCGGCCCGATTCGGCCCGGCCCTGTCCTGCTCGGCTCGGGGTGCGGTTCGGCTCGGGGTGTGGGGTGGGTGGTTCGTCGCGCGACTGATCGGGTGGCCCCCTGCCGTGCGGCGGGGCGCCTCGGGGGTCCGTGGGGGGTGGGTCGCGGAGCATCGGCGGCATGATCAGAACACCCTTGGCGGCACTGGCCGCCGCCGCGCTCTTCGCAGCCGCGGCCCCCGCGACCGCCGCCGCCCCGGGAGCCGCCACGACCTCGCCGGCCTCGCCGACCGCGGCTTCCGCGCAGCCGTCCGCCGGTGCCGGGAGCGCGGTTCCCGGAATGACGGCGGGCCCGGGAGGCGCAGCGGGCGGGACCGCCGCACGTACCGTGACCGGAGAGGGCGGGGGCGCGGTGGGGCCCGTGGCCGTGGCGGGCGGGAGGCCGGCTGAGCCCGGGGCCTCGGCGAGCCGTGCGGCCTTCGGTGCCGCCGCCGAGGAGGCCGGGCGGTGGATCGTCGTGCTGCGGGACGGGGCCGTGGGGAGTCCGCGGGCGTTGGCCGCCGCGTCCGGTGGCGCCGTCGAGCACGTCTACGAGAGCGCCGTGCGCGGCTACTCGGCCCGGCTGACCCCCGAGCGGGCCCGCGCCCTGGCCGCCGACCCCCGCGTCGACTACCTCGAACCCGACCGCGAGTTCCGCATCACCGACGACCAGCACCTCACCCAGACCGGGGCGCCCTGGGGCCTGGACCGCATCGACCAGCGCGCGCTGCCGCTGTCCGGCACGTACACGTACGCCGACCCGGCGGCCGCCGCCGAGGTCACCGCGTACGTCGTCGACACCGGCATCGAGGCCGGGAACCCGGAGTTCGGCGGACGCGCCTCCACCGGGTTCACCGCCTCGGACGACCTGGAGCCCGGCGACTGCAACGGCCACGGCACGCACGTGGCCGGCACCATCGGCGGCACCACGTACGGGGTCGCCAAGCGGGTGCGGATCGTCGCCGTGCACGTGGCGGACTGCCGCGGCACGGCCAGCACCGCCGACGTGCTGGCCGGCATCGACTGGGTGAGCGCCCGGGCGGGCGAAGGTCCCGCGGTGGCCAACATGAGCATGGGCGGCCCCCTGAGCCAGGCACTCAACGACGCCATCCGCCGCTCCGTCGAGCGCGGCATCGCCTACACCGTGGCGGCCGGCAACGAGGGCGGCGACGCCTGCACCACCTCCCCGGCCGCGGAGCCCACCGCGGTCACCGTCGGCGCCAGCGACACCGACGACTCCGCGGCGGGCTTCTCCAACCACGGCCCCTGCCTGGACCTGTACGCCCCGGGCGTGGACGTCACCTCCGCCGGCCGCACCCCGGGCGAACCCGTCACCGCCTCCGGCACCTCGATGGCCGCGCCGCACGTCGCGGGCGTCATCGCGCGCCACCTGGCGGCCCACCCGGCCGCGTCCCCCGCGGAGATCGACACGGCGCTGCGGGCGGACGCCACGCCGGGCGCGCTGACCGGCGTACCCGAGGAGACGCCGAACCTGCTGCTGCACGCGCCGGCCGGCTGACCCGGCCCGGCCCCCGGCCCGGCCCGGAAGTCCTCCGGGTCAGGTCCTGATGGGACATCAATTTCTGTGCGCTTCACGGGAATGCAAGTCATTGACTTCTCATCACCGCGACGCGTCAATGTCGGCCACCGCACCGGCTCGGACTCCCCCGCACAAGCGGGTGTGGGGGAGGGCTCGTCATGACGAAGGAGTCGCGACCGAAGTGAGTACGAGTTACCGACGAAGAATCCTTGCCGGGGCGGGCGCCCTCACCCTGGCCCTGGGCGGCGTGGCGGGCCTGACCGGGACGGCGCAGGCGGCCACCAAGACGACCACCATCTTCATGGACTGCGACGCGCCCGCGCCGCAGACCGACGGGTCCGGCAACCAGGACTTCACCATCACCCTGCCGGACACGGCCAAGGCCGGTGACACCGTGCCGGTCACCATCGATCCCGGCCCCAGCCCGCTGGTGCCGGCCTTCGCGGTGACCACGGAGAACACCACCAAGATCACGTTCGTCGGTGTCCCGGGCCAGCCGATCACGGTCACGAGCCCCAAGGAGACGGTCACCGTCACCCCCGGAGTGCCGCTGGACGCCAAGCCGTTCACCGCGAACCTGACCATCCCGGACGGCACCGAGGGCACCACGATCGACTTCAAGATGGACCTCGCGGTGACCGTCGCCAACCTGGGCGGCATGGACTACGTCACCACGTGCACGCCGCAGCCGCGGCCCAGCGCCACGGTGGGTTCCATCGCGGTCGAGGCCCTGCCCAAGGACCCGGTCACCACCAAGCTGAGCCCCAACAGCGGCGGGCCGAACACGGCGGTCGTCGCGACCGGCGCCAACTTCCCGCCCGGCGCCGTGACCTGTGCCGCCTCCCTCGCGGGCGTGGACACCGGTGACACCGGTACGGGCACGGCCGACGCCTCCGGCGCCGCGTCCTGCTCCCTGACCGTCACCAAGAAGGCCGACAAGATCCGCATCGGGTCGACCGCGGGCAAGCCCTTCAGCTACATCGCCCCCGTCGAGGGCGTCCCGCACCCGGTCGACATCGAGGTCCTGCCCGGGCCGCTGGCGCTCGGCCCCACGGCCGGCCTGCCGACGCTCGACTTCGGCGCGATCACGATCAACGGCAAGAAGCAGTCCGTGGTGGGCGCGTTCAACGCGGCGACCGTCCAGGACTTCCGCGGCGGCACCCTCGGCTGGGACCTGACGGTGACCCGCACGCCGTTCCTGAACAGCTCCACCGGTCACTCGCTCGCGGCGGGCCTCGGCATCCAGCCGTCCTGCACCGTGACCAACCCGGACAGCCCGAGCCCCTGCGTCGCGGGCGCCCCGGGTGCCATCACCGACGTCCCGCTCAAGGTGGCCTCGCAGGCCGCCGGGGGCGACGACCTCACCGGTGGTGAGTTCGCGGTCGGCGGCGGCGCGATGATCCAGCTGCCCGCGTTCATGTTCGCGGACACCTACCAGTCGGTCGTGACCTTCTCGATCGCCTGATCCCGCCCGGGTGGTGCGGGGCTCCGGCCCCGCACCACCTCCCGCGTTCCCGTACCGGCGGAGCCCGTACCCGGCCGCATTCCGTACGACGCCCCCTCCGTCCCGCACCTGGAGAGCCGAGCCCATGCGCATACCCCGCCCGCTGCTCTGCCTGCTGGGGGCCCTGCTGGCCGTCGCCGGCGTGCTGCCCGCCGCCACGACCGCCGGGGCCGCCGAGAACGGCACCTGGGCCGTGTTCCCGACCCCCGCCGCGGGCGAGAAGACCACCAGCCGCGCCTACTTCTTCCACCAGGGCGGGGCCGGCACGACCATCAGCGACAGCGTCACCCTCACCAACTCCTCCGACGCGCCCATCACCTTCCGGGTCTTCGCGACCGACGCCGTCAACACCCCCGTCGGCGGCGCCTTCGCGCTGCTCCCGGTCGAGACGAAGCCCAAGGACGTGGGGACCTGGGTCCGGCTGCCGGAGGACGTCGCGGGCCGCACCGTGACCGTCCCCGCCAAGGGCCGCCAGGACATCCCCTTCACCGTCCGGGTGCCCGAGGACGCGAGCCCGGGCGACCACGTCGGCGGCATCGTCGCCCTGAACACCAAGGTCGAGGGGATCAGGAAGGAGGGCAAGGTCCAGGTCGGCGTGCGCCGCTCCGTGGGCGCCCGCCTCTACCTGCGCGTGCCGGGCCCGGTCACCCCCGCCGTCAGCGTCGAGGACGTACGGGTCGAACGCGGCGCACCCCTGCTGCCCTGGACCAAGGACGCGCACGCGACCGTCAGGTACGCCCTGGTCAACCGCGGCAACGTGGTCGTCGGCCCGAAGGTGGCCGTCCGCGCCGAGGGCCTCTTCGGCCGGAAGCTGCTGGACCGTGCCCCCCGCCACCTGCGGCTGGTGCTGCTGCCCGGCCAGCGGATCGAGCTGACCGAGCGGTGGGCCGACTCCCCGCAGCTGGACTGGGTGACGGTCCGGGTGACGGCCACCGCCGTCAACCACCCCGACACGGAGGAGAGCGGCGAGGCGGAGTTCCTGGCCGTCCCGTGGCCCGCCGCGGGCGTCCTGCTGGTCCTGGCCGGTGCCGGGGTCGCGGCCTGGGCGGTCCGCCGCAGGCGCCGTACGGAGCCCGAGCCGGCGGCGGAGGAGGAGCACCTCACCCCCGCCTGAGCATGGCGACCGCTTCTCGCCACCTCCCGGTCTCAGTGGCTGAGACCGATCTGACAGACCCCCACCGGAACTGTTTGACCTGCCATTTCACGGGTTGTTAGGTTCCTCGGCGGTCTTGTGGACCAGGAGGTTTCCCCCCGCTGCCGACGGCGAGGGCCGAGTGAGAGGCAGGAACCGCCGCGTGACTCCCCGGCTCACCTCACCCACCATCGGACGAGACGCCGAGCTGGCCGCCCTGCGCGAGGCCCTGGCCGCCACGGCGGCCGGGGCGGGCCGGTGCCTGGTGCTGGGCGGCCCGGCCGGCATCGGCAAGAGCCGCCTGCTGGCCGAGGCCCGGGCCGAGGCCGGGCGGCTGGGCATGGCCGTCGCCGCCGGCCGGGCCACCGAACTCGACCGCGTCGCGCCCCTCGCCACCCTCCTCACCGCCCTGCGCGGCAGCGTCCCGCCCGTGGTCGACGGCGCCGGCATGGCCGCCCTCGGTGCCGCCGGCAGCCAGGTCACCAACCGCTTCTGGCTGGTCGAGCAGCTCGGTGAGCTGATCGAGGAGTACGTGCGCCTGCGCCCCCTCCTCATCGTGCTGGACGACGCCCACGCCGCCGACGAGCTGACGGCCGTGGCCCTCCAGATCCTGGTGCCCCGGCTCCAGTCCTGCGCGGTGACCTGGCTGCTGGCCCAGCGGCCCGGACCGGCCAAGGCCCCCATGCACGAGGTCACCGCCCGGCTGGTCGAGGAGGGCGCGGTCCAGCTCACCCTGCCGCCGCTGGACCCCGAGGCCATCGCCGAGGTCTGCACCCACGTGCTGGGCAGCCCGCCCGCGCCCCGGCTGCGGGCCCTGGCCGCGCGCAGCGACGGCAACCCCTTCCTGCTGGAACAGCTGCTCACCATGCTCAACGACCACGGCTGGCTGCAGACCGCCGGCGGCACGGTCACCTCGGTGGCCGAGGACGGGCTGCCCGCCGGCTTCCTCTCGGCCGTCGAGTACCAGCTGCGGCACCTCTCCGAGCCGGCCCACCGGCTGCTGGAGGCCGCCTCGGTCTTCGGCCGCCCCTGCACCGTCCACGAGGCGGCCCGGCTGCTGGGCCGGTCCGCCGTGGCCGTCGTGCCCGCCGTCGAGGAGGCCGTCGCCGCGCACGTGCTGGTGGACGACGGGACGGCCCTGGCCTTCCGTCACGACCTGATCAGGGACGCCGTCTACGGCAACCTCTCCGGCGCCGTCCGCCAGACCCTGCACCAGGAGGCCGCCGTGCTCCTGGAGGCCGAGGGGAGGCCCGGCGCCGAGGCCGTGCTGCACCGCATCCGCGGCGCCCGCCCCGACGACCCGCGCACCCTGGAGGCGCTGTCCCGGGCCGTGGACGAGGTGGCGCCCATCGCCCCCTCGACCGCCGCCGACCTGATGCTCCAGCTGCTGGACCTGCTGCCCGCCGACTCCGCCTCGCGGCCGCACGCCATCGCCGAGACCGTCCGGCTGCTGGCCGTCTCCGGCCGGCTCGGCGAGGCCCAGGGGCTGGGCGAGCAGGCGCTGCGCGGGCGGGTGGACCCGGCGTACGAGGCCACCATGTGCGTGGGCCTGTGCGACGCGCTCAAGCACGCGGGACAGGACGCCACCGTCATCGAGTACACCGCCCGGGTGCTGGCCCGCCCCGGGATACCCGAGCCGGTCCGGGCCCAGCTGCTGGCCATCCAGTCGCACGCGATGCTCGTGGTGGGCGACAGCGCCGGCGCGGAGCGGTCCGCGCTCGCCGCGGCGGCCGCCGGCGAGCCCTCCGCCCTGGTGTACGCCGAGTCCGCGCGCAGCGCCGCCGCGCACGCCCGCGGCGACGTGGCCGCCGCCATCGCCATCGCCTCCGAGGCCGTGGAGGTCGCCGACCAGGACGGCGGCGACGCCCGTCACCGCCACCCCCGGCTGTGGCTGGGCCGGGCGCTGGTGGCCGCGGACCGGTTCAGCGAGGCCGAGGCCGTGTACGAGCTGGGGGAGCGGGAGGCACGTGAGCTGGGCACCGCCTGGTCGCAGCCGCTGTGGCACTTCTACCAGGCCGAACTGCGGCTGGCCGCGGGCCGTCTGGACGACGCCGAGGCCGAGGCGCTGGCGGGGGAGCGGGTGGCCCAGCAGCTCACCGCCCTCGCCCTGCTGCCCTCGCTGCTGGGGCTGCTGGCGGACGTGGCCGTCCACAAGGACGAGCTGGGGCGGGCGCGGGACCTGCTGCGCCGGGCCGTGAAGCTGGGCGACACCGGCAACGGCACCACCACCGAGGACCTGGCCTGGCCGCAGGCCCAGCTCCAGGCCGCGCAGGGCGACGGCGCCGCCGCCTTCGCGACCCTGGCCGCGGTGTACGGGGCGGTCGGCGAGCGCCCGCTGCTGCTGACCCTCACGCCCTGGGCGGCGCCGGCGATGGTCCGCATCGCGCTGGACGCGGGGGCCCGTACCGAGGCCGGCGCGGTCGCGGCGGCCGTACGGTCCCTGGCCGCGTCCGCCACCGCCGTGCCCTCCCTCCAGGGCGCCGCGGCCCACGCCGAGGGGCTGCTGCGGGCCGACGCGGACGCGCTGCGGGCGGCCGTGGAGGCGTACCGGGACAGCCCGCGCCGGCTGGCCAGGGCCGCGGCGCTGGAGGACCTGGCCCTGGCGGAGGCGGCGGCGGGCGCCCGGCCGCGTGGGGTGGCGCTGATGGAGGAGGCCCTGGAGCTGTACGCCGCCTGCGGGGCGGTCCGCGACGCCGCGCGCACCCAGCGGGCGCTGCGCGGCATGGGCGTCCGGCGCAAGCGCTGGCAGCAGACCGCGAAGGCGCAGACCGGCTGGGACAGCCTGACCGGCGCGGAGCTGCGGGTGGTGCGGCTGGTGGCGGAGGGCCTGACCAACCGGGCCACCGCGGAGCGGCTGTTCCTCTCCCCGCACACGGTCGACACGCACCTGCGGCGGGCCTTCGCCAAGCTCGGCGTGTCCACCCGCGTCGAACTCGCCCGGCAGGCCATCACGCACGACGACGCGAACGATCGCGTAAAGGCGTGATGCCGGGCGCCCCCTCTCCCGGAAAGGCTCGGACCGCACAACGTTCCGAAATCAAGGGAAGAGGGAGCATGTCTCTGCAGAACAAGGTCGCCATCGTCACCGGCGCCACCCGCGGCATCGGCCGCGCCGTGGCGGAGCGCCTGGGCCGTGAGGGCGCCGCCGTGGTCGTCAACTTCCGGGCCGGACGCGAGGGCGCCCAGCAGCAGGCGGAGGACCTCGTCGGCAAGATCAAGGCCGACGGCGGCCAGGCCGTGGCCGTGGCGGGCGACGTCAGCAAGGCGGGCGACGTCCAGGGCCTCTTCGACGCGGCCGAGCGCGAGTTCGGTGGCGTGGACATCCTGGTCAACAACGCCGCCGTGTTCGCCGCCGCCCCCATCGAGTACCTCTCCGAGGAGGACTTCGACCGGCTGATCGGCACCAACCTCAAGAGCGTCTTCTTCGCCGGCCAGCAGGCCGCCTCGCGCCTGCGCGACGGCGGCCGCGTCGTCAACGTCGCCGCGGGCCTGCCCAACGGCGGCATCGCCTTCATGGGTGCCTACGGTGCCACCAAGGCCGGCGTCGAGGTGCTCACCCGGTCCCTGGCGCACGCCCTCGGCGGCCGCGGCATCACGGTGAACGCCGTGGCCCCCGGCCCGACCGACACCGAGATGCTGGCCGACGAGGCCCGCCAGATGGTGGACCAGATCACCGGCAGCACCCCGCTCGGCCGCCTGGGCCGGCCGCAGGACCTCGCCGACGTGGTGGCCTTCCTCGCGGGCGACGACTCGCGCTGGATCACCGGCCAGGTCATCGGAGTCAACGGCGGCTTCGAGTAGCCGAGCCGGGCCCTGGAGCCAGCCAGGCGCCCCTTCCCGTGACGACGCTGTGCGCCGGGTCCGCTCGCGGGCCCGGCGCACCCCCACGAACAGGAGTTCCCCATGCGTCGCCTGACGCGCAGAAACCTCTTGGCAGGGGCGACCGCGGTCGCCGGCGGAGCCACCCTCGCCGCGGCCCTCCCCGGCTCCTCCGCCCTCGCGGCCGACGAGGCCCCCGCCGCGGAGGCCGGGCTCACCCCCACCACGCCCGCCGTCTCCGTCACCCCCGCGGACCCCCGCTACCCCGACCTCGCCCGCGGCGACAACAACCGCTGGATCGGCACCCCCGAGCAGGTCGTGGTCGTCTCCACCACCCAGCAGGCGCTGGACGCCGTCCAGCAGGCCGTGACCGCCGGACGCCGGATCGCCGTGCGCAGCGGCGGCCACTGCTACGAGGACTTCACCACCAGCCCGGACGTCAAGGTCGTCCTCAACCTGTCCGAGATGCGGGCGGTGTACTACGACTCCGCCCGCCGCGCCTTCGCCATCGAGGCCGGCGCCTCCCTCGGCGACGTGTACGAGCAGCTGTACCGCAAGTGGGGCGTGACCATCCCCGGCGGCTCCTGCCCGACCGTCGCCGCCGGCGGCCACATCGCCGGCGGCGGGTACGGCGTGCTCAACCGCACCCTCGGACTGACCGTCGACCACCTCTACGGGGTGGAGGTCGTCGTGGTCGACGCGGGCGGCCGTGCCTCGGTGGTCGTCGCCACCCGCGACTCCACGGACGCCAGGCTGCGCGACCTGTGGTGGGCGCACACCGGCGGAGGAGGCGGCAACTTCGGCGTAGTGACCCGCTACTTCATGCGCAGCCACGGCGTCAACAGCACGGATCCCGCGAAGCTGCTGCCGAAGCCCCCGTCCGAGGTGTGGATCGCCTCGTACGACCTCCCCTGGGACGGCCTGACCCAGGCCGGCTTCAGCCGGATGCTGCTCAACTTCGGTGCCTGGCACGAGCGCAACAGCGCCGCCGGCACCCCCGCGGCCGCCCTCTTCAGCCGCTTCATGGTGATGAACCGGGCCGCCGGCCGGCACACCCTGCCCATCCAGGTCGACGCCTCCGTGCCCGGTGCCGAGCAGATGATCGCCGACTTCGCGGCCGCCGTCGCGGAGGGCACCGGCATCACCCCGCGGCTGACCACCAAGCTGCGCATGCCCTGGCTCAAGGCCACCCACTGGTCCGGCATGTTCGGCGGCGACGGCACCGGACGCGCCGACTTCAAGTCCGCCTACATGCGGAAGAACTTCACCCCGGCCCACACCGCGGCCCTGTGGAAGCACCTCACGCGGGACGACTACGGCAACCCCTTCTCCCTCGTGCAGATCTCCGGCTACGGCGGCCGGACCAACACCGTGGCCGCCGCCGACACCGCCGTGCCCCAGCGCGACTCCGTGATGAAGCTGATGTACCTCGTCGGCTGGCAGGAGCCCGCCCAGGACGCCGCGCACATCGCGTGGATACGTGATGTGTACCGCGAGGCGTACGCGGAGACCGGCGGCGTGCCCGTACCCGGCGACGTCATGGACGGCTGCTTCGTGAACTACTGCGACATCGACCTCGGCGACCCGGCCCAGAACACCTCCGGCGTCCCGTGGACCACCCTGTACTACAAGGACAACTACCCGCGCCTCCAGCGAGCCAAGGCCGCCTGGGACCCCCGGAACGTCTTCCGGCACGCCCAGTCGGTGCAGGCCGCCTCATGACCCTGCGCAGCCAGGGGGCCCTGTACGGCCCCGGGGAGGGCTTCGTCCTGCCGCGCCCCAAGGTGACCGAGCGGCTGGCGCTGCCGGCGTCCGCCACCGGCGGCGGCCTCACCCTCATGGAGATCACCGTCGAGCCGGGCGGCCTGGTGGCCCCCGAGCACACGCACACGCGGGAGGACGAGTCCGCGTACGTCATCGAGGGCGAACTCACCCTCAAACTGGGCGGGGAGCTGCTCACCGCGGGCGCGGACAGCGCGCTCTTCGCCCCCCGCGGCACCCCGCACACCTTCTTCAACGCGGGCACCACCACCGCCCGGATGGTCCTCGTCGTCACGCCCGGCAACCTGGACGACTACTTCAAGGGCATCCCCGCCCTGGGCGCAGGCGGCCCGCCGCCGCCCCACCGGGTGGCCGAGCACGCCGCCGAATACGGGATGGCGCTGCGCCCCGAGAGCCTCGCGGAACTCGCCGAGCGGCACGGGGTCACCCTCGTCTGAACGGCCGAAGGGCCCTTCCCCCACCGGGGAAGGGCCCTTCCGCGTGCCCGGGAGCGGGCCGGGCACGCGGACGTGCCCGGCGGCGCGCCACCGGCTCAGGGGAAGTACCGCGGGCCTGCCTCACCGGCGCGCTCGACGTCCTTCTCCGTCACCCGGGGCCACGGCTGCCCCGGCACCGCCCGCTCGCCGATCTCGTAGAACAGGCCCTCGAAACCGGCCGGGGTGAACAGGAACAGCATCCGCGCCGCGTCCGGGCCCACGTTCTTGAAGCGGTGCGTCGTCCCGCGCGGGATGAAGATGAAGTCCCCCGGGCGCGCGGTGATCAGCCGGTCGCCGTCGAGCACCTCGAAGGTGCCCTCCAGGATGTAGTACGCCTCGTCCGCGTGGTCGTGGGCGTGCGGCGGCGGGCCGCTGCCCGGCGGGACCGAGGCCTCCACGGCCGACAGCGTGCCGCCCGTCGTCGCGCTGTCCACCTTCACGGTGTACGTGGCCTTCACCGACCCCAGCGCGTCCTCGGACTGCGTGTCCTCCGGTATCCAGAGGGACGGTCCCGTACCCGCCGGGACGTGGATCACCCCGTCACGGCGGGTTCCCGTGATCTGCGTCATCAGGCTTCCTCAGAGCTCGCGCCGCCGTCCGGTGACGGCGGGCCGACGCTCCCCATCGTGGCCGCGGGCGCCCTCCCGGCACTGCCGCACGATCGCGGGATCTTCCCCGGCCGGGACCCCGTCCAGCATCACGCGAAGACGCGATGTCCGGCGCCCCGCCGCGGGTCCAGCATGAGGCGGTCGTCCCGACCGGACCCCCGACCGGACCCCCGACCGGACTCCGGAAGACCCCCACAGAACCCCCGAGAACCCCCATGAGCAGCAGTCCCCTTACGAGACTTCCTTACGAGAGCCGAGGGCATCGCCGATGACCAGTGACATCAGCAGTGAGATCCACGGAGCGGGCCCCCAGGACCCGCCGGACGCGGTGCGGGGCGGCGTGCGCTCCCCGTGGGCCACCTTCTGGGTGCTGGCCCTCATCGAGTTCATCACCGTCCTCGACACCTCGATCGTCAACGTCGCCCTGCCGAGCATCCAGCGCGACCTCGGTTTCTCCGCCACGGGCCTGGCCTGGGTGGTCGACGCCTTCCTGCTCGCCTACGCCGGCTCGCTGCTGCTGGCCGGCCGGGCCACCGACTTCGTCGGCCGGCGGCGGCTGTTCGTCACCGGCGTCGCCGTCTTCACCCTCGCGTCGCTGCTCTGCGCCGCCGCCACCGAGGACTGGCACCTGGTGACCGGCCGCGTCGTGCAGGGCCTGGGCGCCGCCATGGTGGTCCCCGCCGCCCTGGCGCTGATCACCGACATCTTCCCGGAGGGCGCCGAGCGCAACAAGGCGATCGGCATCTTCAGCGGCATGGGCGGCTTCGCCGCCGCCGCGGGCGTGCTGTTCGGCGGCCTGCTCACCGCCGCCGCCTGGCAGTGGGCCTTCCTGATCAACGTGCCCATCGGCCTCGGCGTGTTCATCGCCAGCTTCCGGATGCTGCCCCGCACCCACCAGCAGGCCTCCGGCGGCATCGACGTCACCGGCGCCCTGTCCCTCTCCCTCGGCCTCGTCGTCCTGATCTACGCCGTGATCCGCGGCCAGGCCCAGGGCTGGGGCGCCGCCGCCACCCTCGCCCAGTTCGCCGCCGCCGTCGTGCTGCTGGGCGTGTTCGTGATCCGCCAGCGCACCGCCGAGGACCCGCTGGTCCCGCGCATGCTGCTGGCCCGGCGCAACATCGTCGTCGGCAACGCGGCCATCGCGATCGTCGGCGCCCTGATGTTCGCCACCTTCTTCATCATCACCCTCTACATGCAGAAGGTCCGCGGCTACGGCCCCCTGCTGACCGGCCTCACCTACCTGCCCATCCCGGTCGCCACCTTCACCGGCACCCAGCTCGCCCCCCGCCTGCTGCGCTTCGGCCCGCACAACTCCATGGCCATCGGCCTCCTCCTGCAGGCCGGCGGCCTCGCCTGGTGGGCGGCCCTCATCGGCGGCGACGCGCAGCTCGTCACCGGCTTCCTCGCGCCCACCGTGGTCTGGGGCCTCGGCGTCGGCATCGCCATCGTCAGCGCCTTCGTCACCTGCACCATGGGCCTCGACGGACCCATCGCCGGCGCGGCCTCGGGCCTGGCCACCATGAGCCAGCAGGTCGGCGGCGCCGTCGGCCTCGCCCTGCTCGCCGCCCTCGCGGAGAGCCACACCCACACCCTGCTCGGCCGCAGCCCGGCCCCCGCCGCCGAGGAGGCACTCGCCGCCGGCTACGGCTGGGCGCTCTGGGTGGCCGTGGCCCTCGCCGTGGCCGGAGTCCTGCTCACCCGGCTGCTGAACTTCGGCCCCCCGCCCCAGCAGGCGGACCAGGGCGCCGCCCAGGAAGGAGCCGCGGCATGACCGCCGGCACGCACACCCCCGTACTGATCGTCGGCGCCGGACCCGTCGGCGCCACCCTCGCCCTCGAACTCGCCCGGCACGGCGTCCGCTCCACCGTCGTCGAGCGCTCCACCACCGTCTCCGCCCACCCCAAGATGGACTTCATCAACGGCCGCAGCATGGAGCTGCTGCGCCGCCTGGGCGTGGCCGAGGAGATCCGCGAGCGGGGCGTCTCGCCCGACGAGCCCTTCAACTTCCTGTGGACCCAGGACCCGGCGCAGCCGCCCGTCTCCGTCTGGGAGTACCCCTCCGTCACCGGCCTGCGCGAACGGTACGCGGACCGCAACGACGGCACCGCGCCCCTGGAGCCCTACCAGCGGCTCCAGGGCTCGCTCCTGGAGGACGTGCTGCGCGGCAGGGTCCGCCGGCACCCCCTGATCGACCTGCGCGAGGGCCAGAGCTTCCTGTCCCTCACCCAGGACGGGCACGGCGTCGAGGCCGTGCTGCGCGACGAGGCCGACGGCCACACGTACGCGCTGCACGCCGACTGGCTGGCGGGCTGTGACGGCGGCGGCAGCTCCGTGCGCCGCGCCACCGGCATCGGCACCCACCACAGCGGGCCCGCCACCCGTCACTGCGACGTGTACTTCCGCAGCGAGGACCCCGCGCTCACCCGCCACGGGAAGTTCTTCCTCACCATCGCCGCCGGCGGCGCCACCCTCGTCAACCGCGACGGCGTCCGGACCTGGACCGGCACCTTCGTCCTGCCCGACGGCGAACCCGAGCCGGCCGACCCGCTGGCCGTCGTCAAGGAGCGCCTCGGCTTCGACTTCGAGGCCGACGAGGTCATCAACATCGCCTACTGGTACGGGCGGCTGGCCGTCGCCGAGCGGTACCGGGAGGGCCGCGTCTTCCTGGCCGGCGACGCGGCCCACCAGTTCTACCCGACCGGCGGGCACGGGGCGAACACCGGCCTCGGCGACGCCGTCGACCTCGGCTGGAAGCTGGCCGCCGCCGTCGGCGGCTGGGCCGGCCCCGCGCTGCTCGACGCGTACGAGGCGGAACGCCGCCCGGTGGCGCTCTTCAACCGGGAGATGTGCGCCCACCTGCTGGGCGTCTGGATCCGCTTCCCGTCGCTGGCCGCCGCCGGCGCCACCCGCCCCCAGCTGGCCGCGTACCTCGACAAGGAGCGGTACCAGATCGACAACCCGGGCATCCACTTCGGCCACCGGTACGGCACCTCGCCCGTGATCCGGCACGAGGACGGCCCGGAACCCGACTGGCGCTGGCAGGAGATCGTCCCCGCCACCTGGCCCGGCAGCCGCCCCCCGAGCCTCCGGCTCGCCGACGGCAGGGAGCTGTTCGACCTCCTCGGCGAGGGCTACACGCTGGTCGACCTGTCCGGTGACCTCAAGGGCGTGCCGCTCGCCGAGAAGGCCCTGCACCACGGGCTGCCGCTGACGCTGCTCACCGTCGACGACGCCGCGGCGCGCGACCGGTGGGAGCGCGACCTGGTGCTCGTACGACCCGACCAGCACGTGGCCTGGCGCGCCGACGAGGCCCCGGACGCCGCCGAGTGGGACGCCATCCTGCGTCACGTGACCGGCAGTTGAGCGGGCTCCGGCTCACGTGACCCTCACGTGCCGGATCCCGTGATCAAGCGATGTCCCGGCCCGCCGCCCCGCGGAAGACTTCCCTCTGTCGGCGGCGGCCGGGACCACACCCGAGATCCGAAGCCGCCCCCCACTTACCGGAGATGAGGCGTGATGTTCACCAATCTGCCCTTTGGCCGGAGGGTTCGCCTGAACCGGCTGTACGGCGAGGGAGACCAGCGGCTCCTGGTCGTCCCGATGGACCACCCGATCAGCGACGGCCCGGTCTTCGACCGGTCGGTCCTGGACAAGCTGGTCGGCCAGGTCTGCGAGAACGGGGCGGACGCGGTCGTCCTCCACAAGGGAAGCCTGCGCCAGGTGGGCCACGACCGGTTCGCGCGGACCTCGCTCATCGTCCACCTCAGCGCCAGCACCCTCCACGCGCCCGACCCGGACGAGAAGTACCTCGTCGCCGGCGTCGAGGAGGCCCTGCGGTACGGCGCCGACGCGGTCAGCGTGCACGTCAACCTCGGCTCCCACGAGGAGCGCCGGCAGGTGGCCGACCTCGGCCGCGTCTCGGACCTCTGCGACCGCTGGAACGTCCCGCTGCTGGCCATGGTCTACCCCCGCGGCCCGCGCATCGAGAACCCCAAGGACCCGGCCCTGGTCGCCCACGCGGTGACCCTGGCGGCCGAACTGGGCGCCGACATCGTCAAGGCCCCGTACGTCGGCAACCCGGACGAGATGGCCGACGTGGTCCGCAGCGCGGCGATACCGGTCATCGTCGCCGGCGGCCCCCGGCAGACCGAGACCGGAAAGGTCCTCGCGTACGTCGACGAGGCCCTGCGCGGCGGCGCCGCCGGCGTCGCCATGGGCCGGAACATCTTCCAGGCCGCCGACCCCGGCGCCCTGACGCGGAAGATCGCGGACGTCATCCACGGCACCACCGCGCGTGCGGCGTCCGCCGCCTGATCCCGCGCCTTCCCCCTGCCCTGACGTCCCCCGATTTCCCCGACCCGCACCTTCCCGCCGCGGGCCCCGGCGGACCGCCCCCGCGCGGCCGCCCGACGGCAACGCCCGCACGGCACCACCACGCACTTGGGAGTTCACACTCATGAAGCTCAGCTGGCTCGACGTCCGCGGTCTCGGCGAGGCCAAGGAAGCCATCCTCCAGGAGGCGCTGCACTACCGCGTCGAGGGCATCGTCGTCGACGACCTCGCGGACCTGGAGGGCCTGCCGCCCACCGTCAGCAAGGTCTACTTCCCGCAGGGCAAGGAGCTGCCCGCCGAGTTCGGCGACGCCACGATCGTCATCGTCGACCCGGAGCACCACGGCACCACCACCGCCGAACTGGCCCTGAAGCACCCCGAGGTGGACTTCGGCCGGTTCGTCGAGATCATCGACGCGAAGACGCTGGAGGACGCCTGTGAGTCCGCCCGCACCGAGCAGTGGAGCCTGCTCCTCTTCCGCGATCCGACCAAGATCCCGCTGGAGATCGTGATCGCCGCGGCCGCCCGCTCGCAGGGCAGCCTGGTGACCATAGCCCAGGACGTGGAGGAGGCCGAGATCATCTTCGGCGTCCTGGAGCACGGCTCCGACGGCGTGATGATGAAGCCCGCCGCGGTCGGCGAGACCTCCAAGCTCAAGGCCGCGGCCCTGGCCGAGGTGCCCGACCTGAACCTCACCGAGCTGGAGATCACCGACACCGAGCACATCGGCATGGGCGAGCGGGCCTGCGTCGACACCTGCACCCACTTCCGCGAGGACGAGGGCATCCTGGTCGGCTCGCACTCCAAGGGCATGATCCTCTGCGTCAGCGAGACCCACCCGCTGCCGTACATGCCGACCCGCCCGTTCCGCGTCAACGCCGGCGCCATCCACTCGTACACGCTGTCCAAGGACGAGCGCACCCACTACCTCAGCGAGCTGAAGTCCGGCAGCAAGGTCATGGCGGTGGACGTCAAGGGCCAGACCCGCATGGTCACCGTCGGCCGCGTCAAGATCGAGTCCCGTCCGCTGATCTCGATCAACGCGGTCTCGCCCGACGGCCGCAAGGTCAACCTGATCCTCCAGGACGACTGGCACGTCCGGGTCCTCGGCCCCGGTGGCGTGGTCCTCAACAGCACCGAACTCAAGCCGGGCGACAAGGTCCTGGGCTACCTGCCCACCGAGGACCGCCACGTCGGCTACCCGATCGACGAGTTCTGCCTGGAAAAGTGAGCCCTCACGTGACGACGGCGGACCCGCGGCCCGTGCTCGACTTCCACGTCCGGCTCGCGCCGGTCGAGCACGCCGCGGACCGCCTGCTCTCGATGATGGACGAGAGCGGTGTCGCCCGCGCCGTGGTGTGCGCGGGCGGCACCATGCCGCTGGAGCGGCTGTCCCGGAACCTGATCGAGGGCGGCCACATCGAGACCGACGCCGACAACGAGGCCGTGCGCGCCGCGTGCGCGGCCTCCGGCGGCCGGCTGGTGCCCTTCTGGTTCGCCAACCCGCACCGCGACCCGGCCGAGTACCGGGAGCGGGCCGCGGAGTTCAGGGGGCTGGAGATCTCCCCGGCCGTGCACGGCGTCGGGCTCGACGACCCCCGGACCGCCGCCCTGGTGGCGGCCGCGGGCGAGGCCGGGCACAGCGTCTACACGGTCTGCCTGGAGCGGCCCGGGGCCACGGTCGCGGACCTGGTGAAGCTGGCGGCCGCCCACCCGGACGTCACCTTCGTCCTGGGGCACATGGGCATCGGCAACATCGACCTGTACGCGCTCGAACTCGTCGGGGACCTGCCCAACGTGCTGGCCGAGACCTCCGGCGGCTACGCGGTCGTCGCCCGCACCGCCCTGCGGCTGCTGGGCCCGGACCGGATCCTCTTCGGCTCCGAGGCACCGCTCCAGCACCCCGCGACCGAGCTCGACAAGCTGCGCCGAGCGGGCTTCGAGGACGCCGACTGGCACGCGGCCACCTGGCGCAACGCCTGCCGCGTGCTGGGCGAGCCCGAGCGGACATGAGATGAGGAGGAGCCCCGGATGACCGACGACACGGCGGCACCGGCCACCCCGGCCGAGACCCGCCCCGAGATCGGCGACTGGCGGGACTGGGCCGGACTGGCCGCGCTCCAGGAGGCCCGGCTCGGCGTGATGCTGGAGCGGGCCGCGAAGTCGCCCTTCTACCAGGCCAGGTCGGGCCCCGGCGGCCTGACCACCGACCCGGCCGCCTTCGCCGGCCTGCCGGTCACGAGCAAGGACGACCTGCGGGAGGCCTACCCCTTCGGGCTGCTGGCGGTCCCGCAGAGCGAGCTGGCCACCTACCACGAGTCCAGCGGCTCGACCGGCTCGCCGACCCCCACGTACTACACCGAGGACGACTGGCTCGACCTCGCCGAGCGGTTCGCCCGCAAGTGGTGCGGGATCGAGGCCTCCGACACCCTGATGGTCCGCACCCCGTACGCGATGCTCCTCACCGGACACCTCGCGCACGCCGCCGGCCGGCTGAAGGGCGCCACCGTGGTGCCGGGTGACAACCGCTCGGTGGCCATGCCCTTCTCGCGGGTGGTGCGGGCCCTGCACGACCTGGGCGTCACCATGACCTGGTCGATGCCCACCGAGCCGCTGATCTGGGCCGCCGCCGCCGAGGCCGCCGGCCACCGGCCGGGCCGGGACTTCCCGGCGCTGCGCGCCCTGTTCGTCGGCGGCGAGCCGCTCAGCCCGGGCCGGCGGGCCCGGATCAGCGCGCTGTGGGGCGTGCCCGTCGTCGAGGAGTACGGCTCCACGGAGACCGGCAGCCTGGCCGGCGAGTGCACGGAGGGCCGCCTGCACCTGTGGGCCGACCGCGTGCTGTTCGAGGTGCGCGACCCGGAGACCGGCCGGATCGGCCGCGAGGGCGCCGGACAGCTGGTGGTCACCCCGCTGTACCGCGAGGCGATGCCGCTCCTCCGGTACAACCTGGAGGACAACGTCGAGGTCTCGTACGAGCCCTGCGGCTGCGGCTGGCTGCTGCCCACGGTCAAGGTGCTGGGCCGGGCCGTCTACGGCCACCGCGCCGGGGACACCCTGGTCACCCAGTACGAGCTGGAGGACCTCGTCTACCGGCTGCCCCAGGCGTACGGGGTGCTCTTCTGGCGCGCCAAGGCCGGCCCCGAGGGGCTGCGCATCGAGGCGGAGGCCCCCGCCGGGCACCAGGAGGCGGTCCGCACCGAACTCGCCGCCCTGGTGAGCGGCCGCTTCGGGGTGGGCTGCCGGGTCGACACCGTCGCACCGGGCACCCTCGTGCCCCGCGAGGTGCTCACCGGCATGCCGGACGTGGTCAAGCCCCGGAGCCTGTTCGGCCCGGAGGAGGACTGGGACAAGGCGGTCCTCTACTACTGACCCGCCGGCGGGCGGCCGGGCCGCACCGGCCCCGCCGCCCGCCGGCAGCCCTACAGCGGAAGGTGTTCGACCGTGCTCCATCCCAAGACCCGCGGCCCGGACCGGGAGGGCCCGCACATCGCCGTGGTGGGCGCCGGCATCGCCGGGCTCACCCTGGCCGTGGCCCTGGCCCGCGCCGGACTCCGCTGCGACGTCTACGAGCAGACGCGCCGGATGCGCGAGGTGGGCGCCGGCGTCCAGATCGCCCCCAACGCCTCCCGCCTGCTGCACCGGCTGGGTCTCGGCGAGCGCCTCAGGGAACTGGCCGTGCGCCCCTCGGCCGTGGAGATGCGGCGCTGGGACGACGGCGCCCTGCTGGGCCGGACCGCGCTGGGCGCCGAGTGCGAGGAGCTGTACGGGGCCCCGTACTACACCGTGCACCGCGCGGACCTGCACCAGCAGCTGCTGTGCCGGCTCGCCGACGGCAGCCTGCACATCGGGCTGCGCTGCGTGGGCGCCGAGGAGGACGCGGACGGCGCGGTGCTGCGCTTCGAGGACGGCAGCGTGCGCCGTGCCGACCTCGTCGTGGGCGCGGACGGCATCCACTCGGTGGTCCGGGAGGCCCTCGCCCCCGACGAGCCGCGGTTCTCCGGGCAGTCGATCTACCGGGGGCTGGTGCCCTCGGAGCGGCTGCCGTTCCTGATGGCGGAGCCCGCGGTGCGGCTGTGGCTGGGACCCGAACAGCACCTGGTCTGCTACCCGGTGAGCGGCGGCCGGCTGATCAGCTTCGGCGCCACCGCCCCGGCCGGCGACTGGACCGCCGAGTCCTGGACGGCCGACGGGCGGGTGGACGAGCTGGCCCTCACGTACACCGGCTGGAACCCGGACGTCCGCAAGATCGTGGAGGCGCCGGACGCGGTGGGCCGCTGGGCGCTGCACGACCGGGACCCGATCGACCGCTGGACCACCGGGCGCATCGCCCTGCTCGGCGACGCGGCCCACCCGATGCTGCCGTTCATGGCGCAGGGCGCGAACCAGGCCGTCGAGGACGCGGTGGTGCTGGCCGGCTGCCTGGCCGCCGCGGAGGCCGGGCCGGACGGGCTGCGGGCGGCGCTCGTCCGGTACGAGGAGCTGCGCCGCCCGCGCACCGAGCTGATCCAGCGCCAGTCGCGGGCCAACTCGGCGAAGTTCCACCTGTCGGACGGCGACGGCCAGCGCGAGCGCGACGCGGAGCTGATCGGCTCGCAGAACCTGCGCGAACAGGACTGGCTCTACGGCCACGACGCCGAGGCCGCCCTCGCGGCCGCCTGACCCGCCGGGCGCGCCGGAGCCGGCCGGCCCCCGTCGGCGAGGGGGCGGACCGGCTCCGGCGGGGCGGGTCAGCGGCGGGACAGCACCCCCTCGGACGCGGCGGCGTCCGCGGCGGACCCCGCAGCGGACGTCGCGGCCGGCTCCGTGCCGGCCGCCGCGGCGGGCTCCGTCCCGCCCGGTCGTGCCCCCGGGGCCCCGTCCGCCGGGCCGTCCGGGTCCTCGTGGCGCAGCCAGGAGACGACCGGGGCCGTGGCGGCCGTGGTGACCAGGGCCATCAGCACCAGGATGGTGAACAGCCCGGGCCCGATCACGCCCAGCTCCAGTCCGATGTTGAGCACCACCAGCTCCGTCAGGCCCCGGCAGTTCATCAGCGCGCCGATGGTCGCCGACTGCCGCCAGGAGCGTCCGGTGACGCGGGCGGCCAGCGTGCTGCCGCCGAACTTGCCCGCCACCGCCACCACGAGCACCGCACCGGCCCACAGCCACTGCTCCGGGTCGGCGGCCAGCAGGGCCAGGTCGGTCTTCATGCCGGTGTGCACGAAGAACAGCGGCAGCAGCAGCGGCACCGCCACCGCCCGCAGCCGCGCCGCGGAGCGCTCGACGTCCCCGGAGCCGCGCGGGGTGACGACCCCGAACAGGAAGGCCCCGAACAGGGCGTGCACGCCCAGCTCGTCGGTGGCGAGCGCGGCCAGGCACAGCCCGCTGAACAGCAGCACCAGCACGGCGCCGTCGCCCGCTCCGGAGGCCCGGGCCGCGAGCCGCGCCAGTACCGGGCGTACCACCTTGAACATCAGCAGCACGAACACCACGGTCAGGGCGGCCGAGGTGAGCGCGCCGAGCGCCGACTCGCTGGAGCCCACGGCCACCACCACGGCCAGCAGGCACCAGGCGGTCACGTCGTCCACCGCCGCGCAGGCCATGGCCAGTGCCCCGGTGGGCGTCCCGTACAGGTTCCGGTCGGTGAGGATCCGGGCCAGCACGGGGAAGGCGGTGACGCTCATGGAGACGGCGATGAACAGGACGAACGGCAGCCGGTCGACCCCGGGCGGGGAGAGCGTGCCGAACATCGCCAGGGCCAGCAGCGAGCCCAGCGCCAGGGGCAGCAGCACGCTGGCCTGGCTGACGGCCACGGCGGTACGGCTGTGGCCCCGCAGGGCGTTGAGGTCCAGCTCCAGGCCGACCAGGAACATGAAGGCCAGCAGCCCGAGCTGGCCGAGCACCGAGGTGAACGGCGCGATGGAGGACGGGAACAGCCACTGCTGGGCGTCGGGCCAGAGCCAGCCGAACAGGGACGGGCCCAGCAGGATGCCGGTGGCGATCTCGCCGATCACCGGGGGCTGGCCGAGCCGGCGGACCAGGGCCGCGCCGGCGTGGCACGCCAGGATGACGGCGGGGACGGCGATCAGCAGCGAGGGCAGCGGATCAGGGGCGGACACGGGCGGCTCCCTCCGTGGGGATCGGTTGCGCGGGCGGGTCCGGCCGGACCGCCGCGTCGGACCAACGCGCGTAGCGGCGGCGGCCGTACAGCAGGGGCGGCGCGGCGTTCTCCCGCAGCGTCACCCGTCTGACCCCGGCGAAGACCGCGGTGTGGTCGCCCATCTCCACCGTGCGCACGACCTCGCAGTCGGCGGTGGCATGGGCGTCGGCGGTGAGGTGCGGCCCGCCCGCCCCGAGCGGCAGCCGCCACTCGACCCGCTCGAAGCGGTCGTCGGCGCCGGAGGCGAACACCTGGGAGGCGTCGCGGGCGTCCTCGTGCAGCAGGTTCACCGCGAACTGGCCGCCGGCCAGGATGGTGTCGAGCGTCGGGCTGGCCGTCCGCACGCACACCACCAGCGTCGGCGGCGACAGCGCCACGCTGGCGAGCGAGCTGCAGGTCATGCCCCGGGGAGCGGCGTCCTCGTCGAGCGCGGTGAGGACGGAGACCCCCGAGGGGAATCCGGCCATGAGCGGGCGTATGTCGGCGGTGCCGGCCTCCACGGCCGTCGGATGGTGTGCTGGTGCGGGCATGGCGGTCCCTCCAGTGGGATGAGTACAGCACGGCCCGGCCACCGGTGGGGGGAACCGGGTGGCCGGGCCGTACGGGGGGAATCGGCTACGCGCCGTGCAGCTGGCGCAGGTAGTCGTAGGTGCTGGGCAGCGTTTCCAGCAGGTTCTGCTGCTGGCGCTTGACGGTGTCGAACAGCGGCTCGGCGCCGGCCACGGACTCGGGCTTGTGGGCCAGGGCGGGCAGCGGGGCGTCCGGAACCAGGCCGAGGCCTGCGAAGATGCAGTAGTAGCTGCCGTTCGTCCAGAAGTTCCGGAACTCTGCCTCGAAGTTCCCGTAGTACGTCGACTCGTCGGTGATCGGCGAGTTGATCGGCAGGCCGGCCTTGTACGCCGCGATCTTCTCCTGGATGTTCTTCGGCAGCGTCAGCTCCTTGTTGGCGCGCCAGAACGGGGTGTCGTTGCGCGGCGCGTAGTAGAAGTGCGCCTGGATGAAGTCGCGGGTGTCGTCGAACATCACCTCGATCTCGTTGTTGAAGCGGTCGACCAGCGCCGGGTTGAAGGTGCGGTCCGGGAAGTGCTTGGCCAGCTGGTAGATCGCGGCGGTGATGAAGTAGATGCCGGTGGACTCCAGCGGCTCCAGGAAGCAGGAGGACAGGCCGATGCTGACCACGTTCTTCACCCAGGCGCGCTCGTTGCGGCCCACGCGGAACCTGACGTGGTTGAACTTCGTCGTCTCCGGGTCGAGGTCCCACAGCTTGCAGAACTCCTCGGTCGCCTCCTCCTGGGAGGCGAACTTGCTGGAGTACACGTAGCCGGTGCCGAAGCGGCCCAGCATCGGGATCTTCCAGGTCCAGCCGGACTTCATCGCGATCGCGGAGGTGTACGGCTCGATGCCGTTGGCCGCGTCGTCGTGCGGGACGGCGGTGGCGACCGCGCTGTCGCAGAGCAGGTGGTCGCTCATGTCGATGAACGGCTCGCCCATGGCCTGGTTGATCAGCAGGCCGCGGAAGCCGGAGCAGTCCACGAACAGGTCGGCTTCCAGGCGGGCGCCGGACTTGGTGTGCAGGGCGGCGACGTAGCCGCGGTCGTCCTTCTCGACGCTCGTCATCTCGTCCTGGACGTGGTGGACGCCCATCTTCTCCGTGGCGAAGCGGCGCAGGAAGTCCGCGACCAGCGCCGCGTCGAAGTGCCAGGCGTAGCGCGTGGCCGGGCGGCCGTCGAGCCAGCGCGGCGACTTCAGCGCGTCCATCACGGGGGGCTCGCGGAAGCAGGCGTAGTCGAAGGGCTCGGTGGTCTTGCCCTCGTACTTTCTCTTGAACCAGTAGTGCGAGAGCGGGGTCTGGTCGTAGTCGGGGAGCAGGCCGAACGGGTGGTAGAAGTGGTCCGGTCCGTCGGTCGGCAGGGTGCGGGCCTGCGCCTCCCCCTCGCCCTCCGTCCGCCAGTTGACGAAGCGGACGGCCATCTTGAAGCTCGCGTTGCACTCCCGCATCCACTCGTCCTCGTTGATGCCGAGGAAGTCGAAGAAGGCGCGGTGCAGGTTGGGGACCGTGGCCTCGCCGACGCCGATGCGCGGGATCGCCGGCGCCTCCAGCACCGTGATGTCCACGGTGCCCTGGAGGGCCTTGCCGAGGTAGGACGCGGTCATCCAGCCGGCCGTACCTCCTCCGAGGATCACGACTTTCTGGATGCGGTGGTCGGTGCCGGTGCCGGTCATGTCAGCTCTCAGCTCTCTTCCGGGGCGAGGGTGGTGGGTCGATGCGGCCCAGAGTGAGCGGCGGGGCTATAGCGCAGCTACGCGGCGCCTGGCGGGGACGTATGGGGCGGATATAGCCGCCGGCCGGACTCTGGGACCGCCGGGCAGCACCCTCGGCACCCGTCCCACGGAAGGAACCCGCGTGAACAACAACCTCAACAACAACCTGAACAACAACGTCGCCAACAACGCCAACAACAGCAACAACAACCTGAACAACAACAACATCAACAACAACGCGAACAACAACCCGAACAACAACGGCAACAACGCCTGACCCGTGCCGGACACCGTCTTCGTGCCCCTGCCGCTCCGGCGGCAGGGGCCGGGGGCCGTCCCGCCACACGAGCAGAGGATGGCTGCATCACATGCCGTATGACGAAGGGAAAACCACCACGTCCGGCCGCCCGGCCTACGCCCCGGGGCTCAAGGGGATCCTCTCGGCGGTGGGAGGAACCCCGCTCGTCGAACTGGACCGGGTCGTCCCCGGGTTCACCTCCCGGGTGTTCGCCAAGATCGAGCGGTTCAACCCCGGCGGCAGCATCAAGGACCGTGCCGCACTCAGCATGGTCCTCGGCCGGATCGGAACCGGCGAGCTCATCCCCGGCCGCTCCACGGTCGTCGAGTCCAGCTCGGGGAACCTGGCCATCGGGCTCGCCCAGCTCTGCGCCTACTTCGACCTGCGACTGATCGTCGTGGTCGACGCCAGGACGACCGAGCAGAACATCGGGATCCTGCACGCCTACGGGGCCGAGGTCGAGGTCGTCACCGAGCCCGACCCCGTCACCGGAGAGCTGCTGCCCATGCGCCTGCGCCGCGTGGCCGAACTCCTCTCCACCATCCCCCACGCCTTCTGGCCCGACCAGTACGCCAACCCGCGCAACCGGCTCGCCCACGAGACCACCATGCGGGAGATCGCCGAAGCCCTCGACGGCCGCGTCGACCAGCTCATCCTCGCCGCCGGCACCAGCGGCACCCTGGGCGGCTGCGCCGAGTACATCCGCAGGACCGGGATGACCACCACCGTCAACGCCGTCGACGCGGTCGGCAGCGTGCTCTTCGACTCGCCCGTCGCCTGCACCCGGCTCATCCCCGGGCACGGCGCCTCCGTCCGCCCGCCCCTGCTGCGCCGCGGCGACGCGGACCGCGTCGTGCACGTCACCGACCTCGACTGCGTGGTCGGCTGCCGTCGGCTCGTACGCCGGGAGGCGATCCTCGCCGGAGGCTCCTCCGGCGGCGTCGTCGCGGCCCTGGAACGCCTCGCACCGGCCATCGAGCCCGGTTCGAACGTGGTCCTCGTGCTGCCCGACGGCGGCGACCGCTACCTCGACACCATCTACAACGACAGCTGGGTGCGCGGGCACTTCGGCGAGGTCTCCCACCTGTGGAAGGACCCCGCCCGCGGTGCGTACGCCGGCGAGACCCTGAAGGAGACCGTGCTGTGCTGATCATCGGCCACCGCGAGGTGCGCGACATACTCAAGGGGAAGGAGCCGGAGATCCTCGACCTCGTCGCGGACGCCTACCGGCTGCACGACGAGGGCCGCACCTCGCTGCCCCACTCCGTCTTCCTGCGCTTCCCCCAGGACGACCGCAACCGCATCATCGGCCTGCCGGCCCACATCGGCGGCGCCGAGCCGGCCGCCGGGATGAAGTGGATCGCCAGCTTCCCCGGCAACGTCGCCCTCGGCCGGGAGCGCGCCAGCGCCAGCATCGTCCTCAACTCGATGACCGACGGCAGCCCCGAGGCCTTCATCGAGGCCTCCCTGATCTCCGCCAAGCGCACCGGCGCCTCCGCCGCCCTCGCCGCCGGACTCCTCACCACCGAGGCCGAGCCGCGCGGCATCTCCCTCATCGGCCTCGGCCCGATCAACCTGGAGGTGCTGCGGTTCACGAAGGCGCGCCTCCCCGAGCTGATCGAGATCGCCCTGTACGACCTCGACGCCGAGCGCGCCGTCCACTTCGCCCGCGAGGCCCGGAAGATCGTCCCGGGCGCTTCCGTCACCTACTGCGGGACCCCCCAGGAGGCGCTGGCCGCCCACCGGCTGGTCTCCCTCGCCACCACCGCCGGCACCCCCCACCTCGACCTGACGGCGGCCCGTCCCGGCACCACCGTGCTCCACGTCTCGCTGCGCGACCTGACCGTCGACGCGATCCTGGGCGCCCGGAACGTCGTCGACGACGGCGACCACGTCTGCCGCGAGCGCACCTCCCTGCACCTCGCCGAACAGGCGACCGGCGGCCGGGACTTCATCGAGGCCCCGATCGGCGCCCTGCTGCGCGACCCCGCCCGGTACGCCCCCGACCCCGGACGCGTCACCGTCTACTCGCCGTTCGGCCTCGGCGTCCTCGACCTCGCCCTCGCGCGCTGGGTCAAGGACCAGGCGGAGCAGTGGGTTCTCGGCGTGCAGATCGACGACTTCCTGCCGGCCACCCTGCACCGGCCGGAACCTGTGACAGCCTCGGTCTGAGGACCGGCGGCCCAACCCCCCACGGGAGAAACACACATGCTGAACATCGCCTGGCTCACCCTGCGCAGCAGGTGGGCCGCATTCGGCGGGACCTTCCTGGCGCTGGCCCTGGGAGTCGCGCTGATGTCCTCCCTGGGGCTGGTGCTGGTCGCCACGACCAGCGGCCCCGACCGGGGCCCCGGCAGATTCGCCGAGGCCCCGGTCGTGGTGCGCGCCCACCAAGACCTGACCGTGCCGGCCGACTGGGGCACCACGTACAACCTGCCCCTGGAGGAGCCGCGCGGACTCGACCCCGCCCTGCTGCCCAAGGCCGCCGCCGGCGGCCGGGCGGTCGTCGACCGCAGTTTCTACGCCCAGGTCGCCGGCGGCCCCGGCAGCCAGGTCGGCCACCCCTGGACCTCCGCCGCCTTCGGCGGCTACCGGCTCACCGCCGGCACCGCACCCGCCGCCGACGACCAGGTCGTCATCCCGGCGGGCAGGGCGAAGCCGGGCGACCGGGTCACCGTCCAGACGGCCCAGGGCCAGAAGCAGTACACGGTCTCCGGCACCGTCGGCGAACTCCCCTTCGAACAGCCGGTCTTCTTCACCCCGGCCGAGGCGGAGCGGATCTCCCCGCGCGTCGACGCCGTCGTCGTCACCGGCGACGCCGAGGCCGTACGCCGGGCCGTCGGCAGCGCCGCCGAGGTGCTCACCGGCGAGGAGCGCGGCGAGGCCGACCCCCAGTACCGGGCCGACTCCGCCGCCCTGGTCGGCGTCAGCACCATGCTCGGCATGGCCGCCGGCGTGGGCGGCTTCGTCTCCGTCTTCGTCGTCGGCTCCACCTTCGCCTTCTCCGTCACCCAGCGCCGCCGCGAACTGGCCCTCTTCCGGGTCTCCGGCGCCACGCCGCAGCAGGTGCGCCGCCTGGTCCTCGCGGAGGCCGCCGGGGTCGGGGCCGTCGCCGGTGCCGCCGGCGCCCTCGCCGGACTCGCCGCCGGGCCCTGGTTCGCCCGCAAGCTCGCCGCGGAGGGACTCGCGCCCGAGTGGTTCCGGGTCGAGATCGGCGCCGCCTCGATCGTCGTCCTGCTCCTCGTCGCCCTCCTCGGGGTGCTCCTCGCCCTCGTCGGCGCCGGTGCGGCCGTCCTGCGGGCCGGGCGCATCCGGCCCATCGAGGCGCTGCGCGAGGCCACCGTCGAGACCCGGGCCATGACCTGGTTCCGCTGGCTCGGCGGACTGGCCGCCCTCGCCGCCGGCATCGGACTGATCGCCGTCGCCCCGCTGCTGCCGCCGCTGTACTGGGCCAGCCTCGCCACCTCCGTCGGGCCCGCCCTCATCCTGGCCTTCGCCCTGCTCTCGCCCGTCGTGATCCCGCTGCTCGCGCGCCTCGCCACCCTGCCGGTGGCCTGGTCCCGGGGAGCGGGCGCCCTGCTCGTACGCGCGAACACCGTCACCTCCGTACGCCGCACCGCCGCCACCGCCGCACCCGTCCTGATCACCGTCGGACTGGTCTGCTCGCTGTGGAGCACCTCGGACTCCCTGGAGGGTGCCAAGGCCACCGAGGCCGGGCAGCGCGTGAACACCGCCGACTACGTGGTCGCCCCCGACCACGCCCCCGGCCTCACCCGCGACCTGCTCGGCAAGGTCTCCGCCATCCCGGGCGTCCAGGTGGCCGCCACCACCTCGACCACCGTCTACACCGCCCCCGGCGCCGACATGTTCTCCGGCCCCGGCGGCGAGGGCGCCGTCGTCCCGTACTCCGCCGAGACCGTCGACCCCGCCGCCCTCGGCACCGTCCTCGGCCTGCCCGGCGTCGAGGGCGACGTGCGCAAGCTGTCCGACACCACCATCGCCGTCGACGAGTCCTGGAACCGCTCGGTCGGCGAGCAGGTCGAGGTCTGGCTCGGCGACGGCACCAAGACCGAACTGACCGTGGTCGCCGTCTTCAAGACCAGCACCAGCGGCAACGGCGCCGTCCTCACCCCGAAGCACGCCGGCAGCAACTTGCCCTCCGCCGCCTACGTGAAGCTCCGCGACGGCGCCGACCCGGCCGCGGTGCGCACCGCCCTGGCGGCGGCCGTCAAGGGCGAGGCCGCTCGTGCCGTACCGGTCTCCCAGTGGACGGCCGTCGGCGACACCAAGCGCCAGGAGGACGCCCGGCTCGCGCTGTACGTGATCGGCGGCATCGCCGTCGTCTACACCGGCGTCGCCGTCGCCAACACCCTGGTCATGTCGACCCGCAGGCGCAGCAGGGAGTTCGCGCTCCTCCGGCTCACCGGCACCACCCCCCGCCAGCTGGTGGCCATCGTCGCCGGGGAGGCGCTGCTCGTCGTCGCCGTGGGCGCGCTGCTCGCCGCCGGAGTGGTCGCGGTCAGCCTGACCGGTCTCTGGGGCGCCCTCCAGCAGCTCGTCGCCGGCGCGGTGGTCGAGGTGCCCACGGCCCCCTTCCTCCTCACCACCGGAGCCTGTGCCGTGGTGGCGCTGGGGGCCGTCCTGGTGCCCGCCTGGCTGGCCCTGCGCACCCCCGCCGTGCGCCTCATCGGGGCGGCCGACTGACGCCGTAGAGCCGCCGCCGAAGCACGCCGCGCCCGCCGCCGCGCCCCTGGTCGACAGGGGTGCGGCGGCGGGCGTTCCGCGTCCCGGGGGCCGCGTGGGCGGCGTATAGGGCACGGATAGCGGCCTCTCGAACAATCACTGTCATCCACCTTTCCGCGCACCCCGCCCACGGAGGCAGCGATGACCGTCCAGACCACCGAGCTCGGCACCGACCGCAAGGCCCAGATCAAGGAGATCGTCTGCGACATCCTGGAGCTGGAGCTCGACGAGGTCACCGAGACCAGCCTGTTCAAGGAGGAGCACGACGCCGACTCGCTCCGCGCCATCGAGATCCTCGCCTCCCTGGAGCGCGTCTTCGGCATCACGCTGGAGCAGTCCGAGCTCGCCCGCATGACCAACCTCGAGGGCGTCTACCTCGTCGTGGCGGAGGCCGAGGGCAAGTGAGCGCCCAGCCGACCGAGACCGCCAGGACCGGGGACCCCGGGACCGTGGCCCGGCACCGCGTGGTGATCACCGGCCTCGGCGTGGTCACCAGCATCGGCACCGGGGTGGACGCCTTCGCGGCGGGCCTGCGGGCCGGCCGCAGCGGTGCCAAGCCCATCGAGGCCTTCGACACCGCCGGCTTCGCCCACTCCAACGCCTGCGAGATCACCGACTTCGACGCCGAGGAGTGGCTGCGCCGCCTCCCGGCCGACGACCTGGGCCGCGCCTCGCAGTTCGCGGTGGCCGCCAGCCGGATGGCCGTCGCCGACGCGGGGCTCACCGAGGCCGACGTACGGGCCAGGCGCTCCCTGGTCTCGGTCGGCACGACCGACGGCGAGTCCCGCGACCTCGACCACCTCGTCGGAGTCCAGGTGGCCGAGGGCCAGGACCGGCTGGACCCGGTGGTCGCCCGCCGGGTCTGGCCCGGCCGGCTCTCCGCCGGGATCGTCAGGGAGCTGGAGCTGGAGGACGTGGAGACGGTCACCGTCGCCACCGCCTGCGCGGCCGGCAACTACGCCGTGGGCTACGGCTACGACGCCATCAGCACCGGCGACGTGGAGATGGCCCTGTGCGGCGGCGCCGACGCGCTCTGCTTCAAGACCTTCACCGGCTTCTACCGCCTGGGCACCATCGCCCCCGACGTCTGCCGGCCCTTCGACAGCGACCGCCAGGGCATCCTGACCGGCGAGGGCTCCGGGATCCTGCTCATGGAGTCGCTGGAGTCCGCCCTCGCCCGCGGGGCCCGGATCTACGCCGAGGTGCTCGGGTACGGGCTGTCCTGCGACGCCAGCCACCCCGTGGCCCCCGACGGCGACAGCATCGCCCGGTGCATCCGGGCCGCCCACCGCAACGCCGGCATCACCCCCGCCGACGTGGACTTCATCTCCGCGCACGGCACCGGCACGAAGGCCAACGACGTGACCGAGGTCGGCGCGATCCGCCAGGTCTTCGGCGAGGACCTGCCCCGCACCGTCTCCATCAAGTCCATGATCGGCCACACCATGGGCGCCGCCAGCGCCCTGGCCGCCGCGGCCTGCGCCCTGGCCCTGCGCGAGGGCTTCATCCCGCCCACCGTCAACCACCGCGAGACCGACCCGGACTGCGCCGTCGACTGCGTGCCCAACGAGGCCGTCGAGGCCGAGCTGAAGGTCGTGCAGAACAACGGGCTCGCCTTCGGCGGCAACAACGCCGTGCTGGTGATGGGGCGTTGGGACGGGGCCGGGGCCGCCGAGTCCGCTTCCGCGGCGGACCGGACCGCCGAGTCCGCTCCCGCGGCCGACCGGACCGCCGTTCCCGCGGCCGTCGCCTCCTGAGAGGAGAGTCCCCATGACCGCCACAGAACCGGCCGTGCCGTCCCCGGCGCCGGCCGCCGGCCCGGCGCCCGTGCCCGCCGGAACCCCCGCGGGCACCCCCGCGGGCCCGCCCCCGGCCGACCCGGCCGCGCTCGTCGTCTCCGGCTGGGCGGTCGCCTCGCCGTACGGCCTCGGGCGCGCCGAGTTCAGCACCGGCCTGCGCGCCGGGCAGGCCGCCCTGACCGAGCTCGACCCGGCCGCGTGGCCCGTCCCGTACGACCGGGCCGGGCTGATACCCGGCTTCGACATCCGGGAGGTGCTCGGCCGCAAGGGCACCCGCGCGATGGACCGGGTCACCGCCATCGCCGCCGCCACCGTCGGCATGCTGCTGGCCGACTACGGGCAGGGCCTGGACGACCCGGAGGGCACCGGGCTCGTGCTCGGCACCTCCGGCAGCGTGCAGTCGATCATGGACTTCACGGAGTCCGCCCTCACCGGCGAGAAGCCCTTCCACGTCGACCCCGCCCGCTTCCCCAACACGGTGATGAACTGCCCGGCCGGCGCCAGCGCCATCCGGCACACCCTCAAGGGCCCCAACGTCACCCTGTCCGGCGGCGCCACCACCGGACTCCTGGCCCTGAACTACGCCTCCCGGCTGCTGCGCGCCGGGCACGCCAGTGCCCTCCTCGCCGGAGCCGTGGAGGAGTTCTCGCCGCAGCGCGCCCGCCTGGAGCGGGTCGCCGACCACGGCGGGGACGCCCCGCAGCCGCTGGGCGAGGGTGCCGCCCTGTTCCTGCTGGAGCGGGCCGGTCACGCCCACGCGGGCGGGCGGGTTCCGCTGGCCACCGTGCTGGGCCTGCGGTTCCGCTCCTTCGCCGACCCGGCGCGGGCCGGCGCCGCCCTGGAGCACTGCGTGGCCGACGTACTGGCCGCGGCCGGCGCCCACCCGGAGGAACTCGCCCTGGTGGCACCGGGGCAGCCCGCAGGGCCGCTGGCCAAGCAGGAGGCCGCCGTACTGGACGCCCTGCCCGGCCCGGTGCTCCGGCTCGGCCCCCGCCCGCTGATCGGCGACACCACCGCGGCCGCCGGCGCGTTCCAGACCGCCGCCGTGCTCGCCGAGTCCGCCGCCAACCCGGCCCTGGCCGGCCGCCTCGCCCTCGTCACCGCCGTCGACCGCGACGGCACCGCGGGCGCGGGGCTGCTGCGGCTGGGCGCGTAGGACGCGGGGTGCCCCAGGGTGCCCCGGACGCGCGCAGCGGCGTACGACCGCACCACGGCACCACCGCTCTACGGCACCACCGCTCTACGGCACCACCGCACCACGACGGAACACCGCGGAACACCGCGGAACACCACCCCAGGAAGGCGGACCCGAGCATGTCCGAGACAGGCGGCACCGCCGCAGCGGCACGGCCGGTGGCGCTGGTCACCGGAGGATCCCGGGGCATCGGCCGGGCGGTCGTGGAGACCCTCGCCCGCGACGGGTACGACGTCGCCCTCTGCTACCAGTCCAACGAGGCGGCGGCCGAACTCGCCGCCAAGGCGGCCCGTGAGCACGGCGGCCGGGTCCTCACCCGCCGCGCCGACGTCACCGACCGGAGCGCCGTCCGGGCGCTGACCGCCGAGGTCGAGGACGGCTTCGGGCCCGTGGACGTCCTCGTCACGGCGGCCGGCATCATCCGCGACAGCCACCTCGCGATGATGGCCGACGAGCAGTGGGACGACGTGCTGCGCACCAACCTCGACGGCACCTTCAACTTCTGCAAGGCCGTGGTCTTCCCCATGATGAAGCGCCGCCGCGGCACGATCGTCACCCTCTCGTCGGTGGCCGCCGGGGGCCACGCCACCCAGACCAACTACTCGGCCTCCAAGGCCGGGATCATCGGCTTCACCAAGGCCCTGGCCAAGGAGTCCGGCCGGTCCGGGCTGCGCGCCAACGCCGTGGCGCCGGGCTTCATCGACACCGACATGACGTCCGGGCTCTCCGAGAAGCACGTCAAGGACATGCTCGGCCGCATCCCGCTGGGCCGCTTCGGCACCGCCACGGAGGTCGCCGAGCTGGTCTCCTTCCTGGCCTCGGACCGCGCCGCGTACATCACCGGCCAGGTCTTCCAGGTCGACGGCGGCCTCGTCGTCTGACCGGCGGGACGCTCCCCGCCTCCCCGTCCCGCCGCCCCGCCTCCCCGTCCCGCCGCCCCGGCACCCGCCGTGCGGCGCCCACCGCAAAAGGAGTTCACGCATGGCGCGCGCACCCAAGCCGCCGAGGTTCTATTTCAGTCTGCGCAGCCCCTACTCCTGGTTCGCGCTGCTCGAACTCCGGCAGAACCACCCGGAGCTGCTGGACCGGCTGGAGTGGCGGCCCTTCTGGGAGCCCGACCCGACCAGCGCCGCCCTGCTGGCCGACGCGGGCGGGGAGTTCCCGTACACCCCGATGTCCCGGGCCAAGCAGTTCTACATCCTGCGCGACGTCCGCCGGCTCGCCGCCGCCCGCGGGCTGGCCCTGACCTGGCCGGTCGACCGCGACCCCTGGTGGGAGCCCGCGCACCTGGGCTGGTTCGCCGCCGAGCGGCACGGCCTGGGCCCCGCCTGGGTCGACCGGGTCTCCCGGGCCCGCTGGCTGGAGGGCGCGGACATCTGTGACCCCGGCGTCGTCCGGGCCCTGGCCGCCGAACTGGGCCTGGACGCCGACGAGGTGGCCGGTGCCGTGGACGACCCGGGCATCCGCGAGCAGGGCGTGAAGGCCCTGCTGGACGTCCAGCGGGACGGGGTCTTCGGGGTGCCGTACTTCCTCAACGGCACCGAGCCGTACTGGGGCGTCGACCGGCTCGCCGCGTTCGCCGCCTCCTTCCCGGAGCCGCCGCCCGCCGCGCCGGAGTCCGCCCGGGTGCCGGAGCCGGTCCTCGCCGGGGCCGGCTCCGGCACCACCGACATGAGCCACGCGGGAGGCTGCGGATGACCGCCCCGACCCTCGCGGGACCGGGACCGGACACCGCGCCCGGTGCCCCCGGCGCCCCGCTCGGCGCGACGCAGCGGTCCATCTGGGCCG
This sequence comes from Streptomyces sp. NPDC101132, assembly GCF_044759225.1. Classification (NCBI taxonomy): domain Bacteria; kingdom Bacillati; phylum Actinomycetota; class Actinomycetes; order Kitasatosporales; family Streptomycetaceae; genus Streptomyces; species Streptomyces sp. NPDC101132. The sequence goes on along the minus strand of NZ_JBIVYX010000010.1, from coordinate 180,650 downwards.
CGTACCGCTTCGCCCCCGACAGCGCCGTCTACAACATCACCATGCCGCTGCGCGTCCGCGGTCCGCTGGACGTGCCCGCGCTCGCCCGCGCCGTCACCGAGACCGGCCGCCGCCAGGCGCAGCTGCGGTCGTACTTCACCGAGCGCGACGGGGTGCCCGTACGCGTCGAGCGGGACGCGCCGTACGTCGCGCTGGACGTGCGGCAGGCACCCGGGGTGCCGGAGGACGAACTGCGGCGGCTGGCCCGCGAGGCCGGTGAGCAGCCCTTCGACCTGTCGGACGCGGTCTTCCGCGTCGTGCTGCTCCAGCGCGCCGAGGACGACTTCGCGCTGGTCATGGCCCTGCACCACATCGTCGGCGACTTCACCTCCCGCACGCTGCTGGCCCGCGACCTGCTGGACGCGTACCGCGGCATCGCGGCCGGCGGTGAACCCGCCTGGCGCCCGCTCAAGGGCTCGTACGCCGACGCGGTCGCCGAGGAGGAGGAGTACCTCGCCTCGGGACCCGGCGAGCGTGCCGCGGCGTACTGGCGGGAGACCACCGAGGGGGTGCCGGCCGCCGAACTCCCCCTGGACCGGCCCCGGCCGGCGCGGCCCGGCTACCGCGGCGCGACCGTCGCCGTCGAGCTGCCGGCCGAACTGACCGACCGGCTCGCGGAGGCGGCCAAGGCCGCCGGCACCACCCCCTTCGCCGTCCACCTGGCCGCGTTCCAGGCGCTGGTGGCCCGGTGGACCGGTCAGGAGGACTTCCTGATCGGGGTGCCCGCCAGCAGCCGGCTGGGCCGGGGCGCCCGCGACCTCGTCGGCTGCTACCTCAACACCCTCGCGGTCCGCGCCCGCCTCGGACCCGGCACCACCTTCGAGGAGGCCGCGCAGGAGGCCGGCCGGCAGGTGCAGGGCGCCATGTTCCACGCCCGCCACCCCTGCACCCTGATCGCCCGCCCGCCGGGGGCGCCGCTGTTCCGCATCGGGGCCTTCCTGGTCCAGATGCACCGCATGGACCCGCCGGTCCCGACCGTCCCGCGCGGCGCGGCCGAGGGCCCGGCCCTGGCGTACGGGGACCTGTCGCTCGCCCTGATCGACGTCCCCCAGCAGGAGGGCCAGCTCGACCTGATGCTCCGCCTGGAACAGGAGCCGCAGGGCACGACGGCCGTCTTCAGCTACGACACCGACCTGTTCGAGCCGGAGACCGCCGACCGCTTCGCCCGCACCTACGAGCGCTTCCTGCGCACCGCCGTCGACCGCCCGGCGGCCGGCGTGACCGACGTACCGCTGACCGACGAGGACGAGCTGGCCGCCCTGCTCGCCCTCGGCGACTGGGAGGGTGGTGCCTGGTGATCCGGCACATCGCACTGTTCAAATTCCGGCCCGGGTACGACTGGGCGCACCCCGAGGTGGCCGAGGCCGAGGAGCTGGCCGTGCGGGTCGGCGAGGAGGTGCCGGAGCTGTTGCACTGGCAGGCCGGGCGCAACATCACGGACCGGCCGGTCGCGTACGACTACGCCATCGTCGGCCTCGTGCGCGACGAGGAGGCGCTCCGGGCCTACCTCGACCACCCCTTCCACCAGCGGTCGGTCGAACGCTGGCGCGAGATCAGCACGTGGGTGGTCGCCGACCTGGCGGAAACGGCCTGACCGGCCCGCCTGCGGCGGGCCCGGTGTGGGGTGCCGGTCGCCGGCTGCGGGCTCCTGTGGGGGTTCCGGGCCGCCGCCCACGTGCCCTGCTCCGGCTGCCGGCGGCGGGCGCGGGGCCCGAGGAGGTGCCGGGCCGCCGACAGGGGGTGCGTCGTGTGGTGTGTGGGGCAGGTGCTTGAGGCGTCGTGGCAGGCTGGACCGGAGGCAGGCCCGGGCCGGGGGTGGCCGAAGGCCAGGGGCGCAGCCCCCCTGCCCCCGGGGTGGGCCTGCCGCAGGGCCTGCAGGCCACGACGGGTCAAGCACCGAGGGGACCCACACACCACACGACCCCCCCACGCCGGCCCTCTGCCCCCGTGGGGTGCCGGCCGCTGACACCGCACCGCTAGTGACGAAGCCCGCGCCGCAGGCCGGTCCTGCGCCGGCCGGTGCGTTGCGCGCCGGCGGCGGGTCCGGTGCCCGGGGTCCGGCACGCGTGGCCGGTCCCGGTGCTACCCGGTCCGGCGGCCAAGGCTTCGGCCCCGGTTTCTGCCAGGCCGGGCGATCAAGGCCTCGGCTCTCCCGGTCCGGCGGCCAAGGCTTCGGTTTCGGCCCTGCCGACCTCGGCCCCGGCCTCGGCCCCGGCCCCTGCCCCCGGCGCCCGCCCCGGCCCCGGCCTCCGCCCCGGCCCCGGCCCCCGCCCCGGCCCCCGCCCCGGCCCTGCCGGGCCGGTGGCCACGGCGAGGGCCGGGCGGCCAACGCTCCGGTCCCGGTGCTACCCGGTCCGGCGGCCAACGCTCCGGTCCAGGTCCTGCCGGCTTCGCCGGTGCCCGTACCACCCGTTCGAGAAGAGGTACGCCATGTTCACCGTCTACCGGCCCGAGCTGGCCGAGATCACCGCCGTCCTGCGGGACCAGCACCGCTCCTTCCTCGCGGGGGAGTGGGACGCGGAGCGGCTCGCCGCGCACCAGTCCGGCCTCGTCCGCCAGACCCTGCGCTACGTCAGGCAGAACTCGCCCTTCTACGCCCGCCACCTGGCCGGCGTCGACCCCGCGTCCGTGGAGCGGCTGGACGAGGCCACCCTCTCCGCCATCCCCTTCACCACCAAGGACGACCTGCGCGCCGCCCAGCACGAGATGCTGTCGCGCCCCCTGTCGGACGCGTGGATCTTCTACGAGACCACCGGGACCACCGGCCGTTCCACGCCCTGCCCGCGCGACGACATCGACTCGATCCACAACAACACCGTCCTCACGCACTACTACGGCACGGTCTTCCGGGAGTTCGGCGAGGGCCAGGTCATCGGCTCCAGCGGCCCCACCGAACTGCACGCCTTCTCCGACACCTTCGGGGACGTCTGCCGCAACCTCGGCCTCACGGTCGCCAAGATGTGGCCGCACTCGCCGATGGTCGGCTTCGAGCGCGCCCTCCAGGTGATGCGGGACTTCCCGATCACCGGCCTGTTCTGCACCCCGGGCATGGCCATGACCCTGGCCAAGCACGCGATCCGGGCCGGCCTCGACCCGCGCCGCGACTTCCGCCTCCAGGTGCTGATGACCACCGGCGAGCTGGCCTCCCCGAACCTGCTGGCCAACCTCGGCGAGCTGTGGGGCGCGACGGCGCACAACGCCCTGTACGCCTCCCAGGAGGCCTCCGTGAAGGGCGCGGTCGCCGCCGACGGCCGCCTCTACACCGCCCCGCTCATCGCGTACAGCGAGGTGGTCGACCCGGAGACCGGGGCCTGGGCCGTCCCCGACGCCGACGGCGTCCGCGAGGGCGAGCTGGTCGTCACCCACCTCTACCAGGGCGCCAAGCCGCTGGTCCGCTACCGCACGGGCGACCTCGTCCGGCTGCGCGACCCGCGGCCCGGGCAGTCCGTACCGGCCGCCTCGCTGGAGCCCCTGGGCCGGGTGCGCGACCGGATCCCGCTCGGCGGGCACGCCGTGACCGGGTACGACCTGGAGAACCTGCTGCTGCGCCACGTACGCGGCTGGCTCGACTACCAGGTGGTCATCGACCGCGAGGCCGGTGCCGACCGGCTCTCGCTCCGGCTGGAGCACCCCGCCGGCCGCACCGCCGACGCGGCCGCCGTCGCCGCGACCGTGGCCGACGTACGCGCGGAGCTGGGCCTGCGACTGGACGTCGGCGAGGACGCGTTCGGCAGCGTCACCGGCACCGGCGCGATGGTCAGCTGGAAGGCCGCCCGCGTGATCGACCTGCGCACCGAAACGCACGCCATGGACGACGCCCGGGCCCTGGAGAGCCTGGCCGCCGCCGGTATCGCCGCCAGGAGGTCCTGATGCCCGCACAGCGCACCCGCACCCGTACCCGCTCCCTCGCCGAGGACGCCGCGCGCCCGGCCCGCATCCAGGCGGCCTCCACGGCACCGGCACCGCCGCCCGCCGCCACGGCACCGGCACCGCCGCCAGCCGCCGCCCCCGGCCCCGCCCCCGCGGCCCCCTCCGCCCGGCCCGGCGTCGCCCCGTGGGCGTACCACGACGGCGCCGTCGTCCCCTTCGCGGAGGTCGGCCTGCCGCTGACCACCCAGGCGCTCCAGTACGGCACGGCCGTCTTCGAGGGCATCCGCGCCTTCGCCGTACCCGGCCGCGACGAGCTGGTCATCTTCCGCGCCCACGACCACTACGAACGCTTCCTGCGCTCCTGCCGCCTGCTCCGCATCGAGGTGGCCGCCACCGCCGAGGAACTCGTCGAGCGCACCTTCGACCTGCTCCGCCGCAACGGCATCGCCCAGGACAGCTACCTGCGCCCCCTCGGCTACAAGCTCGGGCTGCTGCCCGGCACCCCGGCCGGCGTCCGGCTGACCGGACTCACCGACGCCTTCTCCGTCACCCAGTTCACCCTGGGCGCGTACACCCCGTCCACCGGCATCACCTGCGGCGTCAGCTCCTGGAGCAGGCCGCGGAGTTCGGCGATCCCCGTCCAGGCCAAGGTCACCGGCGGCTACGTGAACAGCGCCCTGGCCGCCGAGGAGGCCCGGGCCGCCGGGTACGACGACGCGATCCTCCTCAACGACCGCGGCCAGGTCGCCGAGGCCAGCACCGCCAACGTCTTCGCCGTGCGGGACGGGCGCCTGCTCACCCCGCCGCCTGGCGCGGACCTGCTGCCCGGCATCACCCGCGACACCGTCCGCGTGCTGGCCGACGGCATGGGTGTGGACACCCTCGAACGCGACCTCGGCGTCCCCGACCTGCTCCAGGCCGACGAGGTCTTCCTCACCGGCACGGGCGTCGGCATCACACCGGTCACCGGAATCTCCGGCCGCCCGGTCGCCGACGGCACCCCCGGCCCCCTCACCCGCCGCCTGGTCCGCGCGTACGCCGAAACCGTGCGCGGCGCCGGCGACCCCCGCCACGACCACTGGCTGACCATCGTTCCGATCGAGCGAGGATGACATGACCATCACCGCACCCGCCCCCCTCGCGCCGCCCGCGGCCGGGGACTGGGTGATCCGCGACCACCTGCTCCGCCAGCCCCTGACCGCCGTCGGGACCCTCGGTCCCGAGGGCACCAGCAGCCAGGACGCCGCCGGCTTCCTGTGGAACTCCCTGCCGGACGGCGGTCCGCACCGTCCCCGGGACGTCCGGCTCTTCGACACCTACGAGAAGGCCGGCGAGGCCCTGCGCCGGGGCGAGGTGAGCCACCTCGTGGTGGCCAACGCCTACTCCGGGGTGGACCGGTTCTACATGGACCCGGAGCTCAGCCTGGCCGCCGCCTTCCACTGGGAGACCCCGCCCTACGGCATCGCCTCCCTGCCCAGCGGCACCCAGGACGTCTCCCCGCGGGTGGCCAGCCACCCGGCGCCCGTACCGATCGTCGGGCAGCTCCTCGACGCCTCCTTCGGCACCCCGAAGATCTCCCTGGTGACCTCCACCAGCGCCGCCGCCCGTGCGGTCCGGGAGGGCGAGGCCGACCTCGCGCTCACCACCCTGCCGGCCGCCCGGCTCTACGGCCTGGTCTTCATCTCCTCCACCCGCACCATCCAGATGGTGTGGTCCGTCTTCGTCCGGGAGCAGTGAGATGCTCCTGCTGGACCGGGAGACCGTGCAGCGGGTCTACCCGGTGCGCGCGGCGATCCCCGTGATGGCCGAGGCCATGCGCCGGTACAGCGGCGGACACGCGGCGCAGCCGCTGCGCACCATCGTGCGGCCGCCGCACGAGACGGGCCTGCTCGGCAGCATGCCGGGCCACGTGGCGGGGGAGCAGCACGCCGGTTTCGGGGTCAAGGTGATGGCCCTGAAGCCCGAGAACCCGGCCCGGGGCCTGGACCTGCACATCGGCATGGTCATCGTCTTCGATCCCGACACCGCCCGGCCGGTGGGTCTGCTCGACGCCGGTGCCGTGACGGCCGTCCGTACGGCCGCCGTCTCCGCGGTGGCCACCGACGCCCTGGCCCGGCCGGACGCCGGGGACCTGGCGGTCCTCGGCTCGGGGACGCAGGCCCGCAGCCACCTGAGCGCGATGCGGGAGGTGCGGGAGCTGCGCCGGGTGCGGGTGTGGTCGCGTACCGACGCGCACGCGTACGCCTACCGGGACTGGGCCGCCGCCGAACTCGGCATCGAGGTGGAGGTCACCGCGGGCCCGCGCGAGGCCGTCACCGGAGCCGACCTGGTGTGCACCACCACCGGCTCTACGGTGCCGCTGCTCGACGCGGTCGACCTCGCGCCGGGTACGCACGTCAACGCGGTCGGCAGCTCCTTCCCCGACCAGCGCGAGCTGACCGCCGAGGCGGTGGCGGGTGCCGAACTCTTCGTGGACAGCCGGGAATCCGCGCTCGCCGAGTCCGGCGACATCCGGGCCGCGCTGGACCACGGGCTGGCCCCGCCGGACCACCTGCGGGCCGAACTCGGCGACGTACTGCTCGGCCGCCACCCGGGCCGCAGCGGACCCGACGCCGTGACCGTCTACAAATCCCTCGGCCTCGGCGTGCAGGACATCATGTCCGGCTTCGCCGCGGTCGAGGCGGCGCGGGCCCAGGGCCTGGGCACCACCTTCCACCTGGACTGAAACCCGCGCCGTCATGTCGACGAAGGGGGCGCTGGAAACCTCGGCCCCGGGGGCCGCAGAGGGCCCGCCCCCGCGCTGTCGGCCGGCTCACTCGCCCTGACGGCCGCCGGCCGCCTGGCGCCACCGCCCGGGCGGCGGGCGGCTGGGAGACCGCGACCCGGCCGCCGGCCCACGGGACGAAGGCGGCGGCCACGGCCCGCGGGAGGCTGCCGGTCGCCGGGACGCGGACGGTCTCCGGCGTCGACCGTCCCGCGGTGCGCAGCCGGACGGGGACGGGCCGGTCGGCGCGCACGACGCTTCCCGCTCCGGCGGGCGAGCGCCTCTCCGCGGACGCCCTCCGACGACATCCGGTTGATCGGCGAGACCAGTCCTCGGGCACGACGGAAATGCACGCGGCCCGCCGCAACGGCACCGCCTGGTCCCCCGTCCCGGTCCGCGACGGGTCCCGGGCCGCCCCCAACGCCGCGCAGGGATCAGCCCAGTGACTTCTCGACGGCCTCGAAGATGTCGGCGTCGGTCTCCTGCTGCCACGCGGGAAGGTCCGGCCAATCCGCCACGTAGCCCGGCTTCGGGTCCTCGAAGTGCTTGAACATCTGGGCGGTCCAGCAGATCGCCACAAAGCGGCTCTTCTGCTCGCGGGTCAGCCGGGCCGTGGTGCCGCCGCTGATCTCGATGAACTGGCGTACCTGCTCGTACACGGAGCCCGCGGCCTCGCGCTCCCACTGCGGCGTGTCCGCCCAGGGGGTCACGTAGCCGGCCTTCGGCTCGCCGGGGAAGTGCTGGTGCACTCCCGCGATCCAGGCTTCGCGGAACAGTCGTGCGCCTTCGGTCTGCGACATCCCAACCCCTCTCGTCACGGCGTCCTCAGTGTGGCGATCTCCGCCCCCAGCTCCGCTATGCGGTGGTCCCGGCTCAGGGGTCCGAACTCGTCGCACAGGCTTTGGAGTCTACGGGCGACGTACCCGGACGAGGATGCATGGGCCAGGTCCAGGGCTTCACGCGCGTACGTCACCACCTGCTCCGGGTCACGGCGCTTCGCACCGACTATGGCCAAGTCGGCAAGGACGGCGCCTCTGCGGCGGTACGAGTAACCGGGAGCCAGCGAGTTCTGGTCCAGTGCCCGCCTGAGAGCGTCCTCCGCCAGGTCGAGGCGGCCGAGCTGTACGTACCGGGCTCCCCGCTCCTCCGCCAGACGTGTGCCGTCGAAACGGAGCCACCCGCCGTTCGTGCTGCCTTCCGACAGGCTCTGGACCTCCTCGGCCTGACAGAGAGCTCGCTCGCATCCCTCCAGGTCGCCGAGGCCGGCGCACACCTCTGCCTGCACCGATGCCACCCACTGCCGGGTGGACAGGCTCCTGTCCCCTCGTGCCGCGACGCGTTGCGCCGCTCCGAGGATCTCGGCCGCCTGCTCGTACCGCTGGTCGGACATGTCCACGTAGGCGTGCCGTACGAGGGCGCAGGCCCACAGGTCGTAGGCCCCTGCTTCCTTGCTCACGGATGCCGCGAGCGCGTACGAGGCCGCCGAGTCGGTGTACCGGTTGGCGTCGTACGCAACTTCCCCCACGAGCTGGAACAGGTCGGCTGCGGCAGTGAGGAGCGGGCGTGAATTTCCCCGGCTGCCCCCGGCCAGGGCCTCGTTCAGCGTCGCCAGTTGATCGCGGACGATCGGATAGACAGATCCTTTGGACCGCGCGAGTTGGTAGACCTGCCACAGGTGGCTGTTCATCCGGGCGAAGTCTGCCGGGCTGCCCCTGCGCACGCCGTCGGCCAGGGCCTCCGCCTCGTCGAACGGTAAGGCGGTCAGCGCACCGCTGACGCTGAGGATGCGGAGGAATTCGCGGCGGATCATCTCGTCGGGGTCTCCCGCGCTCGGGGGGTCACTGGACTTCTGCCCTGCGACTCCCTGGCTTCCGTCTCTTGGCGGTCTCAGGAGGTCGTCCAGCTCGTGGAGGCTGACTTCAAGGGCGGCGGCCAAGCCTGGTCGCTGGGGCGGCTGCGGTGCGATCTTGCCGCTTTCCCAGCGTCCGACCGTTGTGCGGTCCACGCCAAGTAACTCGGCCAATTTCTCCTGACTGTAACCCAGAGTCCTGCGCCGTTCCGCCAGTCCCATGACGACCCCTTCCCGTGGCTACCGGCCCCTCGGCTCGCATGCACGGATCTGCGTCAAGCCTGCCGCATGGATGCCGTGGAGGCTCCCGACTCGGCGCTGTTTCCTGGGTGTTGTCGCGAACGACGTGGGCACGGGACTACGGAAGGGTGCGGACATGGCAACGGCCGACAGCGGTCAGAGTGACGGATTCGGCGGGGCCTCCTGCTCACCGGATACCGAGTCCGAGAGCCGTATCCGGATGACCCTCCGCGTGTCCCGGGACTCCGGACGCTCGTGGTCGCGGACGACGTGTGTCCGGGACGGCGACCCGGTGGTGATCCTGTCCGCCCCCGGACGCTTCCCGCCCTGCGAGTGCCCCCGCTGCGGCGGCTCGTCGGCTCCCCCGGCCCGGACCCTCCGTACGGTCCCCGCCATTCCGGGCCGGTTCCGGTGAGCGGATTAGGCAGGTGGGCGCTCCGCAGGTTCGGGCGGTACGCCGGGCCGCTGTACCTCGCCATGGTGATCGGCTCGGTGTGCCTGCACGCCGTCGGCATCTACGCCACGTCGTAGCGCGCCGACCCCCAGTCTTCCCACCGGACACCCGGTGGGAGTTCCCCGAGTAGAGAGGGAAGTTCGATGGTGGAAGAGAACACCGGCTCCGTGGCCCCCGAAGGGGGTGGCCTGCTCGTCGCGAAGCGGAAGATCGTCGCCGCGCGGACCCGCGCCGAGCAGGAGTCCGACGTCAGCAGCGGCCGTTCCGACGGCAACGACTGACGGGGCCGCCCACGATGCTTGATGCAGCCTCGTGGGCGGGGCGTCTGGGCGGGGACACGTTCCTCGCCCAGACGTACCACCGCTCCTACGCACACGTCCCCGGCGCCGCCGACGTGGCGGGCCTGTTCACCTGGGACGATCTCAACCACATCATTGCCACGCAACGTCTCGAACCGCCCCGGCTCCGTCTGTCCGCCGACGGCGAGATGGTCCCGCTGCACCGCTACGCGGTCCCCACGACCAACCGTCGCGCGGTGACCTGGTCCCGCATCCAGCCAGCCGAGCTGCACGCCCAGCTCAAGGACGGCGCCTCGATGGTCCTGGACGCGGTCGAGAAGATTCACCCCGCCGTGCGGGAGGCGGCCGAGGGGCTGGAACGGTTCCTGGGCACCTCCGTGCAGGCGAACGCGTACGCGTCGTGGACCGAGCGAGAGGGCTTCGGCCTCCACTGGGACGACCACGATGTCGTGGTGGTGCAACTGCACGGCTCCAAGCGGTGGCGCCTGTACGGGTCCACACGCCAGGCCCCTACTTTCCGGGACGTCGAATCGCCTGAGCAGCCGGAGGGCGACCCGGTGGCGGACATCGTGCTCGCGGCAGGTGACGTGCTCTACCTGCCGCGCGGCTGGTGGCACGCGGTCACCGCGGACCAAGGCACGGAATCCCTCCACCTGACCTTCGGGATGGTCCCCCACACCGGCGCCGATCTCATGCTCTGGGTCGTGGACCAGCTCCGGGCCACCCTGCCCCTGCGCACGGACGTCCCCCGTTTCGCCGCCCTGCCGGAACAGTCGGACTTCCTCGCCGCTGTACGCCGCGAAGTGCTCGATTTCCTGGCTGACCCCCGGCTGATCGAGCGCTGGGCGGAGTCCGGCGACACGACCGACCTCGGGCATGCTGTCCCGTCGCTGCCCTACGTGGACGGGCTCCCCTCCATGCCGGAGATCACCGTGCGGCTCACCACCCCACGGGCACGTGTGACGGTGAACGACGGGCACGGCACGGTCACGTTCTCGGCGGCCGGGACGGCCTGGGACTTCGCGGAGTCCGCAGGGCCGGTCCTTCGGACGCTGCTGCTCGGCCAGCCGACGACGCTGGGGGCCCTTGCCTCAGCCGCCGGTCTGGAGGTCAAGGACGTGGCCGACCTGATCTGGGTCCTCATCGAGGGCCAGGCCGTCGCCGTCGTGGGGGCGGGGCTGTGACGGCGTCCCTGGCCCTGGGCACCTACCGGGTCCGAGACGTGGTGGAAGCAGCACGCATGGCGGTGCAGGCCGGGACCCCGTGGATCGACACTGCGCCGAACTACGCCGACGGCCAGGCCCTCCATGACCTCGGCCGGGTCCTGCGGGCGGCCCCCAGCCCTCCGCTCGTCGCCACCAAGACGGGCTTCTTCACCCGCAGCCAGGGGCGGGCCGCCCTCGGCCGGGGCCTGCTCACCGAACACGATGCCTCGGCCGGCCACTGCCTCGACCCCTCGTTCGTCGGCCATCAGGTGGAAGAAGCGCTCGCCCTCCTCGGCCGCGTGGACCTGATGTTCGTCCACAACCCGGAACGGGCCGGTCGCGGAGGAGACCGGTCGGGGATGCACTGGCGGCTCCGCGAGGCGTTCACCGCCTTGGAAGAGCAGGTGCACGAGGGCCACATCCCCGGCTACGGGGTGGCCACCTGGTCGGGCCTGCGTGAGGGGGCGTTCAGCGTGCCTGAGCTGCTGTCGCTTGCCCGGGAGGCGGCAGGGTCATCCGATCACCACCTGATCGCGGTACAGATGCCCGTCAGCCTGATCGATGACGCCCCGATCATGCAGGCCCTGAACGGCGGCGGGCCGCTGGTGCAGGCGAAGGACGCCGGGCTGATCACGTTCGGCTCCGCTCCGCTGCACGGCGGCGAACTGCTGGATGCGATGACACCCGAACTGGTGGATCTGATCCGCCCCGGGCTTTCTGCCGGCGCCGCAGGCGTCCTGGCCGCCGCGTCCTGCCCCGCCCTGGACTTCGTGCTGACGTCCACCACGAATCGTGATCACTGGGACGATGCGGTGAAGGCACTCGCTTCGCCCTTCACCCCCGAACAGCTCAGGAGAGTGACCGATGAACTCGCCACCGGATGAGGACATCCGAGCACTCATGGAGGCCGCGCACGAGCGGGCGGCCAAAGCCCTGGGCCTCACCTGTACGGGCCTCCCGGTGTGGGGCTTCGCCGGATTCACGCTGGGCCGCAGCGCGGGCGACTACTGGCTTCGAGTCAGCCGCGGCCATCTGAAGAACGCGGGGCGCACACCAGGGCAAGGGCCCGTGGGCGCGTCCCTCCTCGTGCCACACGATGTGCCACGCCCAGCGCTGCACGGCGTCCACGACTGGGTGGACGGCATGTGGTCGTTCCAGTCCGAAGTCCTCGACCGCGTGCCACACCCGGTGGTCTCACCCACCCGCGCTGACCTGGTCCGGGATCCGGCTCTCCCGGAGCAGTGGTGGGGGCTGCTGAGGCGCTCCCTCGACCGTCTGGCGCAGGTGGAGGGGGTCAAGGAGACCGTCCGGGACTCCTGGATCGAGCGGGCCTTCCCCCAGTTCCTCGGCATTTCCGCCCCCGGCAAGATCGAGCGGGTCACCGGCCACGGCGACCTGCACTGGGGCAACATCACGGGCCAGCCCCTGACCTTCCTGGACTGGGAACGCTGGGGCCGCGTCCCCGTCGGCTACGACCCCGGCCTTCTGCACGCTCACAGCCTCCTCGTCCCCGCCGTTGCCACGCGCATCCGGACCGAGTTCGCCCAGACCCTCGACACCCCCGCCGGCCGCCTCGGTGAGTTGGCGGCGCTCGCCGAACTCCTCCAGGCCGTTGCCCGAGGTTTCCACCCCGAGCTTGCCCCGCACCTTTTCGGCCGGGCCGAGGAATTGACCGGGGTCCGGCCCCCGGTCTCGGCTCCTGCGGAGGTCATCGTCTGACCACGGCACCATGGCGCCACCGGCTCCGGATCCCGCCTCCTGAGGCCCCCGCACGCTGCTCCCGTGCTGGGGGCTCGGGCGTGCACGGCATCGTCCGCGTACCCGGGCTGAGCTGCGGGTTTTCGGGGGGTGGAAATAGTTTCGATAACGCGTGAAAACCCCCGCTGCCTAGCGTCCTCGGTATCCGACCGCCGAGAGCCGATCCGAAGGAGCCGGGGTGGACTTCAGTCTCTTCTACTTCGCCAACGACAGCACCGCGTCCGGCACCGCCGGGCGGTACGAACTCCTCACCGAAGGCGCCCGGTTCGCGGACCGGAACGGGTTCACGGCGGTGTGGACCCCGGAGCGGCACTTCCACCCCTTCGGGGGGCTCTACCCGAACCCGGCCGTCACCGGGGCCGCACTCGCCACCGTCACCGAGCGGATCGCGATCCGGGCCGGCAGCGTCGTGGCGCCGCTGGGGCACCCGCTGCGGATCGCCGAGGACTGGTCGGTGGTCGACAACCTGTCCCACGGCCGGGCCGGGGTGTCGTTCGCCTCCGGCTGGCACCCCACCGACTTCGTGCTGCGGCCCGAGGCCCACGCCCGGCGCAAGGAGCTGCTGACGGAGACGGTCGAGACCGTACGGGCCCTGTGGCGCGGCGAGTCCGTGACGCTGCCCGACGGGCGGGGCGCCGCCGCCGAGGTGCGGGTCTACCCGCCGGCCGTACAGCCCGAACTGCCCTGCTGGATCACCAGCGCCGGCAGCGCCGACACCTTCCGCACCGCCGGGGAGCTGAACGCGGGTGTGCTCACGCACCTGCTCGGCCAGGACCTCGACGAACTCGCCGGGAAGCTGGCCATCTACCGGGCCGCGCTGCGCGAGCACCACGGCGAGCGGGCCAGGGGGCACGTGGTGCTGATGCTGCACACCTTCCTCGGCACCGACACCGAGGAGGTGCGCGAGCTGGTCCGGCCCTCGCTCTCCGCCTACCTCAAGACGTCCTTCGGGCTGCTGTCCGGGACGGTCAACGCCGACCAGGCCGTGTTCGACCGCTCGGCGGTCCGCGACGCCGACGTCGACTACCTGGTGGAGCGGGCCTTCCAGCGCTTCTTCGACCGCCAGGGCATCTTCGGCACCGTCGAGCGGGCGCTCGGCGTGGTGGAGCGGCTGGACGCCCTCGGCATCGACGAGGTCGGCTGCCTGGTCGATTTCGGGGTCGACACCGAGCGCACCCTCAAGAGCCTCGAACACCTCAATGACCTGCGGATCCGTGCCGCCGGACAGCGTATGGGCGCCGTATAGCGGGCCCTCGCAGAGTCGTACGCAACCATCACCGACACCCTTCTGGAGACCCACCATGAGCGACACCCAGACCGACGAGCGCCTGTACCGCGTGGTCCGCAACGACGAGGAGCAGTACTCCGTCTGGTGGGCCGACCGGGACCTGCCGGCCGGCTGGCACGCGGAGGGCTTCGAGGGCCCCAAGGACGCGTGCCTGGAGCGCATCACCGAGGTGTGGACCGACATGCGCCCGCTGAGCCTGCGCCGCCGCATGGAGCAGGCCGCCCTCCAGGACGCGGAGCTGTCCGCCGCCTCCTGAACCGGACCCCCGCCTCCCCCCACCGCAGTCCCCCCACTCCCGCCCCCCACCCCCAGACCGCGCCGGCCCGGCACCCCCCCGCCCGGGCCGGCGCGTCTCTTCCGCCCCGCAGAACCGCGTGGCCGTTACCCCGGCCGTCACCCCGGCCGTCACCCCGGCCGTCACCCCGGCCATCACCCGGGCCATCACCCCCGAGTCACCCCCCAGCCACCTCCCCCACCCGTCCCGCATCCGGCCACCTCCGCTCCGCGCCGGCTCATCAACTCATCAAGAGGACCCGAGAGATGACTCAGCAGATCCGTCAGAGCGAGGCCGGCCCGTCCCTCGCCGAGCTCGTCGCCCGGCAGGCCGCCGTGACCCCGCGGGCCACGGCCGTGATCGCCGCCGACGGGAGCACCCTCGACTACGCCGCGCTCGACGCGCGCGCCAACCGCCTGGCCCACCGCCTCGGCCGGCTGGGCGTGCGCCCCGACACCGTGGTCGGCATCCACCTGGAGCGCTCGGCCGAACTGGTCGTCGCCGTGCTGGCGGTGTGGAAGGCGGGCGCCGCCTACCTGCCGCTCGACCCCGCCCACCCGGCCGCCCGCCTCGCCTCGCTGGTCGAGGAGGTCCGCCCGGTGCTGGTGCTGACCGCCGGCCGCTCCGCCGGTACGGAGCTGGGCGCCCCGCAGCTCGACCTGGACGCCGAGCGGGAGCTGGTCGACGCCCTGCCGGCCACCGCTCCCGAGGTCGCCGCGCACCCCGGCCACCTCGCGTACGTCATCCACACCTCGGGCTCCACCGGCCGCCCCAAGGGCGTCCAGATCACCCAGGCCGGCATCGCCAACCGCGTGATGTGGACGGTGCGCACGCACGGTCTCGGCGCGGACGACCGGGTGCTGCACAAGACCGCGATCGGCTTCGACGCGCACAACTGGGAGATCTTCGCGCCCCTGGTCAGCGGCGGCGCGGTGGCGCTGGCCCCGGTCGGCGCCGAGCGCGACCCGGCCGCCCTCGTCGCCTCGGCACGGGACCTCGGCGCCACCGTCCTCCAGGTCGTCCCGTCCGTGCTGCGGCTGCTGGTCGCCGAGCCCGCCTGGCGCGAACTGACCTCGCTGCGGCTGCTGTTCTCGGCCGGCGAGCCCCTGCACGCCGAGCTGTGCCGCCGGGCCCTGGACGCGGCCGGCCGCACGGACCTGGCCATCTGGAACACGTACGGCCCCACCGAGTGCTCCATCGACGTCACCGCCCAGCCCTACGACCCCGCGCAGACCGCCGGCCCGGTCCCGATCGGCCGCCCGCTGCCGCGCACCCGGCTGCTGGTCCTCGACGACCGGGGCAAGCCGGTGCCGGTGGGCGTGCCGGGCGAGCTGTTCATCGGCGGCGCGGGACTGGCCCGCGGCTACCTGGGCCGCCCGGACCTGACCGCCGAGCGCTTCGTGCCCGACCCGTACGGTCCCGAGGGCGGCCGCCTCTACCGTACGGGCGACCTCGTCCGGTGGCGCGCGGACCGCACCCTGGAGTACCGGGGCCGCGCCGACCACCAGGTCAAGGTCAACGGCGTCCGGATCGAGCCCGGCGAGGTGGAGGCGGCGCTGCTGGCCCACCCCGAGGTCACCGGCGCGGTGGTCACCGCCCCCGAGACCCGGGACGGCACGAAGCGGCTGACCGCCCACCTCACCACCGCCGACGCCCGGATCCCCGCCGACCTGCGTTCCTTCCTGCGCGGCCGGCTGCCCGAGGCGCTGGTGCCGACGGTGCTGGTGCCGCTCGCCGAGTTCCCGCTGACGCCCAACGGCAAGCTGGACCGGGCCGCCCTGCCGGCCGCCGCGGCCGAGGAGGCCGACCGCCCGTACGTCGCCCCGCGCACCGCGGCCGAGGAGATCGTCGCCCAGGTCTGGCGGCGGCTGCTGAACATCGAACGCGCCGGTGTCCAGGACGACTTCTTCCGGCTCGGCGGCGACTCGCTGATGATCACCCGGCTCGCGGCCGGGCTCCGCGAGGCCACCGACAAGGACGTCTCCCCGGCCTCCCTGTTCACCTCCGCCACCGTCGAGCAGCAGGCGGCCCTCCTGACCCGGGCCGGCGTCCGGCCGCCCCTGGTGCCGGTGGACCGCGAGGGCCCGCTGCCCCTCTCCTTCGGCCAGCGCCGCCTGCACTTCCTGGACCGGATGAACCCCGGCGGCGCCGAGTGGGTCTCCCCGCTGATCCTCCCGCTGCCCGAGGGCGCGGACACCGCCCTGGTGCAGCGCGCGCTGGACGCCCTGGAGGAGCGCCACGAGGCCCTGCGCACCCGTTACCCGGCGGACGCCGACACGGCCGGCCAGCGGATCGCCGCCCCCGGCCGGGTCGGGCTGGCCGAGGCCGCCGCCGACCGCGAGGGCCTGGGCGCCCTGGCCGCCGCGCACTTCGCCCGCGGCTTCGACCTGGCCGAGGGCCCCCTCTGGCGGGCGCTGCTGGTCCGCGTGGAGGACGCACACCCGGTCCTGGTGATCGCGATGCACCACCTGAGCTGCGACGGCTGGTCCTCGGCCATCCTGGAGCGCGAGTTCGGCGAGCTGTACGCCGCGTACGCGGAGGGCCGCGAGCCCGAACTGCTGCCGCTGGAGCTGGGGTACGCGGACTTCGCCGCCTGGCAGCGCACCGCGCTCACCGAGGACGCCCTGGCCGCCGACCTCGACCACTGGCGGGAGGCGCTCGACGGCCACAAGCCGCTGGCCCTGCCCACCGACCACCCGCGCCCCGCCGAGCGCGACCACAAGGGCGCCGTCGTGCCGGTCGTCGTCCCGGCCGCGACCGCGGACGCCCTGGCCGAGCTGGGCCGCGAGCACGGCGCCACGCCGTTCATGACCCTCCTCACCGGGTACGTGACCCTCCTCGCCCGGCACAGCGGCGAGTGGGACGTCACCGTCGGCACCCCGGTCGCGGGCCGCACCCGCCCCGAGACCGGGAACCTGGTCGGCTTCTTCCTCAACTCCCTCGCCGTGCGCTGCGGGCTGACCGGCGACCTCACCTTCGCCGAGGCCCTGGACCGGGTCAGGACCGTGACCCTGGAGGCGTTCGCCCACCAGGAGGTGCCCTTCGAGCGGGTCGTCGAGGACGTGCAGGGCGACCGCGACCTGTCCCGTACGCCGGTCTACCAGGCGGCCTTCGACCTGCACGACGAGACGCTCACCACCGGCGGCGCCGACCTGGACGACCTGGAGACCTTCCGGGAGGCCTGGCGGATCGCCAAGACCGACCTGACGCTCTTCCTGCGCCGCCGCCCCGACGGCACCCTCGCGGGCGTCCTGGAGTACGCCACCTCGCTGTTCGAGGACGCCACCGTACGCCGCCTCGTCGACCACCTCGTGCGGCTGCTCGGCGACGCCGCGGCCCGCCCGGACGCCCGCCTCGCCGACCTCGACCTGTCCGGCGCGGACGAGCGGCGGCGGCAGCTGGTCGAGTGGAACGCGGGGGCCGGCAGCACGGTCGCCGAGCCCGCCGACGTCACGGTGCTGGAGCTGTTCGAGGCGCGGGCCGCCGAGCGCCCCTCGGCCACCGCCCTGCGCCACGCGGGGGAGTCGGTGACCTTCCGGGAGCTGGACGCCCGGGCGAACCGTTTCGCCCACCGGCTGCGGCAGTCCGGCACCACCACCGAGCACCTGGTCGGCGTCCTGCTCGACCGGGGCCCCGACCTGGTCGCCGCCTTCCTCGGCAGCTGGAAGACCGGCGCCGGCTACGTGCCGCTCGACCCGGCCGGCCCGGCCGAACGCAGCGCCGCGATGCTCACCGACTCCGGCGTCCGGGTGCTGGTCACCACGGCCGAACACGCCGCGGCCATGGCCCCGTTCTTCCCCGGCGAACTCGTGGTCGTCGACCGCGACCGCGCCCTGATCGACGCCCTCCCCGACACGGCCCCCGAGCGCCGTCCCGACCCGGACGCCATCGCCTACACGATCTTCACCTCGGGCTCCACGGGCCGCCCCAAGGGCGTGGCCGTACCGCACCGGGGCCTGGCCAACCACGTGGCCTGGGCCGCCCGCGACCTGATCGGCGGCCACGGCGGCGGCGCCGCCCTGTTCTCCTCCACCGCCTTCGACCTGGTGGTCCCGAACGTCTACGCGCCACTGGTCGCCGGCGTCCCGCTGCACCTGCTGCCCGCCGGACTCGACCTGGCCGACCTCGGCCGGACCCTGGCCGCCGGGGCGCCGTACAGCTTCGTCAAGCTTACCCCCGGCCACCTCGACGTCCTGTCCCAGCAGCTCGGCGACGAGCAGGCCGCCACCCTGGCCCGCACGGTGCTGGTCGCCGGCGAGGCCTTCCCCGGGGAGGCGGCCTCCCGCTGGCTGGAGCTGCTCGGCCCGGGCCGCCTGATCAACGAGTACGGGCCCACCGAGTGCTCCGTCGGCACCTGCGTCCAGCCCGTCGACGCACCCGTCACCGGGGTCGTGCCCATCGGCCGGCCGCTGCCCGGCATGGCCATGTACGTGCTGGACGACGAGCTGCGCCCGGTGCCGCTGGGCGCCGTCGGGGAGCTGTACGTCGGCGGCACCGGCGTCGCCCGCGGCTACACCGGCCGCCCCGGCCTGACCGCCGAGCGCTTCCTGCCCGACCCGTACGGTCCCGCAGGGGCCCGCCTGTACCGCACCGGCGACCTGGCCCGGCAGCTGCCCGACGGCGCCGTCTCCTTCCTCGGCCGCATCGACCACCAGATCAAGGTGCGCGGCTACCGCGTCGAGGCCGGCGAGATCCAGGCCGTCCTCACCGCCCACCCGGCCGTCCGCGACGCCGCGATCACCGCCGACAAGGGCCTCACCGCCTACCTGGTGCCCGCCGGCGACGGACTCCCCGACCACGGGGAACTCGCCCGTCACTGCGCCCGGCTGCTGCCCGACTACATGGTGCCCGGCGCGTACGTCGCCCTGGACGCCATCCCGCTGACCGCGAACGGGAAGCTGGACCGAGCCGCCCTGCCGGACCCCGCGGCCGCCCGCGCCGAGGACCCCGGCTCCGGGCCCGCCGGCCCCCGCGACATCGTCGAGGAGCACATCGCCGGGATCTGGCAGGAACTGCTGGGCACCGACCCTGACATCCACGACGACTTCTTCCAGAGCGGCGGCAACTCCATCCTCGGCATCCGCCTGATCTCCCGGATCCAGGCCGAGTTCGCGGTGTCGCTGCCCCTGCGCGCCATCTTCGAGAGCCCCACCGTGGCGGGTCTCGCCCGCGCCGTCGAGGCGCTGGTCCAGGCCGAGATCCAGAACGCCTCGCAGGCCGGTCCGGCCACCACAGACGACCTCTCCGACTCTTCGCAGTCCTCGCACACGTCGCAGCCGAAGGAGCACCAGGCATGACCACCAGCGCCGAGCAGACCCAGACCCCCGACGAGCTCCGCGCCGAACTGCTCCGCAGGCTGGCCGGCCGCACGGCCCGGCGGAACGAGGAGATCCCGCGGGCCGACCGCGACCTCCCGCTGCCGCTCTCGGCCGGCCAGCAGCAGATGTGGTTCCTCAGCCGCCTGGAGCCCGACAGCCACGAGTACCTCGTCCCGCTCACCCTGCGCCTGACCGGCCCGCTGGACGCCGACGCGCTGCGCCGGTCCGTGGACCGGGTGGCCGCCCGCCACGAGGTGCTGCGCACCCGGTACGACTTCTTCGCCGACGAGCCCGTCCAGCTCATCGACGAGCCCGGTCCGGTGCCCTTCTCCCTGGAGGACCTCACCGGCCTGCCCGAGGCGGAGCGCGAGCCGGTGGCCCAGCAGCTGGCCGCCGAGTACGCCCGCGAGTCCTTCGACCTGGCCGCCGAGTGGCCGCTGCGGGTGCGCCTGGTCCGGCTGGCCGCCGACGACCACGTCCTCGCCCTGGTCTTCCACCACATCGCCTGCGACGCCTGGTCCACCCAGGTCTTCGCGCAGGACCTGAGCGCCTACTACCGGGGCGCCGCCCCGGCCGGAGAACTCACCGTCCAGTACGCCGACTACGCCGCCTGGCAGCAGGGCCGCGCCGAGTCCCTCCTGGAGCGGCACCTGCCGTACTGGCGCGAGCGGCTCGACGGGATCGCCCCGCTCGACCTGCCCGCCGACCGGCCCCGCCCGGCCACCCGCAGCGCCGAGGGCGCCGAGGTCGCCTTCGCCCTGCCCCGGGCGCTGGGCGCCGCGCTGCGGACGCTGGCCGCCGGACACCGCACCACCCTGTTCACGGTGCTGCTCACCGCGTACCAGGCCCTGCTGGGCAAGTACACGGGCGGCACCGACATCGCGGTGGGCACGGTCGTCTCCGGCCGCACCCGTCCCGAGCTGCAGAACCTGATCGGCTACGGCATCAACAGCCTGGTGCTGCGCGCGAGCTGGGCCGGCGACCCCATCTTCGCCCGCCTGCTGGACCGCAACCGGGTCGAGGTGCTGGACGCCTTCGACCACCAGGAGATGCCGTTCGCCCGGCTGGTCGACGCCGTCCAGCCGGAGCGCGACCTGTCCCGCACCCCGCTGTTCCAGGCCGCGTTCACCCTGCACGAGTCGCGCACCGCCGCCTACGACCTGCCCGGCATCACCGTCGAGCCCTTCGAGGTGCCCTCCGGCATCGCCCGCTTCGACCTCCAGCTGCTGGTCGAGGAGGCCCCGGACGGCTCCCTCCGCGGCCGTTTCGAGTACGCCACCGCCCTCTTCGACGAGGCCACCGTGCGGCGCTTCGCCGGGCACTTCGAGCGGCTGCTCACCGCCGTGGCCGCCGACCCGGAGGCCCGGCTGTCCGCCCTGGACGTGCTGGACCCCGCCGAGCGCGCGCTGGTGGTGCAGCCGGCGCCCGAGGAGACCCCCGACCCCCGTTTCGTCCACGAGGTGTTCGAGGCCCAGGTCGCCGCCACGCCCGACGCGGTGGCCGTGGTCGCCGACGGAACCGAACTGACGTACGCCGAGCTGAACGCGCGGGCCAACCGCATCGCCCACCGGCTGCGCGAACTGGGCGCGGGCCCGGACCGGCTCGTCGGCGTCTGCCTGGAGCGCGGCCCCGAGCTGATGCCCGCCCTGCTCGGCGTGCTGAAGTCCGGCGCCGGCTACCTGCCGCTGGACCCCGCCAACCCGGCGGACCGGCTGGCGTACGTCGTCGGGGACGCGGGCGCGGCGGTCGTGCTCACCGAATCCCGCCACGCACCGATGATCGAGGAGTGCCATGAAGGACCGCTCGTCGTACTCGACCGAGAGGCCGCCACTGAGGCCTGGCAGGGCCTTCCGGTGGAGAATCCGCCGCTGGCTGGCCACCCGGATCAGCTGATCTACGTCATCTACACCTCAGGCTCCACCGGCAAGCCCAAGGGCGTCTGCCTCAGCCACCGCAACGTGCTCCGCCTGCTCACCACCGCCCACCGGCACTACGGGTTCTCCGCCGCGGACGTCTGGCCGCTCTTCCACTCCTACGCCTTCGACGTGTCCGTGTGGGAGATGTGGGGCGCCCTGCTGCACGGCGGGAAGCTGGTCGTCGTCCCCGCGGCCGTCACCCGCTCGCCCGACGACTTCCTCGACCTGCTCGTCGAGCAGCGGGTCACCGTCCTCAACCAGACGCCGTCCGCCTTCCGTTCCCTGGTCGCCGCGGCCGCCGAGGGCGACCCGCGGATCGGCCGGCTCGCGCTGCGGGCCGTGGTCTTCGCCGGCGAGAAGCTGATCGTCCCCGACCTCAAGCCGTGGACCGACCGGCTGGGCCTGGACGCGCCCGCCCTGCTCAACATGTACGGCATCACCGAGACCACCGTGCACACCACCTTCTACGAGGTGGGCGAGGCCGACCTCGCGCCCGAGGCGGGCAACCCCATCGGCGTCCCCCTGGACGACCTGCGCGTCCACCTCCTCGACGCCCACGGGCAGCCCGTGCCCGTCGGGGTCTTCGGCGAGATCCACGTCGCCGGACCCGGCGTCGCCCGCGGCTACCTCGGCCGGCCCGGACTGACCGCCGACCGCTTCGTCCCGGACCCGTGGGGCCCGGCCGGCAGCCGCCTCTACAGGAGCGGCGACATCGCCCGCCGGCTGGCCGACGGCAGCCTGGAGTTCCTCGGCCGCGCCGACGGCCAGATCAAGATCCGCGGCTACCGCGTCGAACTCGGCGAGATCCAGACCGCCCTGGCCGCCCTGCCGCAGGTCCACGACGCCGTCGTCGTCCTCCGCGAGGACACCCCCGGCGCCCAGGAGCTCGTCGCCTACCTGGTCACCGCCTCCGGCACCGCCCTCGACCCCGCCGAGCTGCGTGAACTCCTCGGCCGCGACCTGCCGCCGTACATGGTCCCCGCCGCCTTCGTCACCCTCGACCGGCTGCCCCTGACCACCAACGGCAAGCTCGACAAGCGGGCCCTGCCCGCCCCCGGCGGCGACTCCCGCCGCGCGGCCGGCGCCCACACCGCCCCCCGCACCCCCACCGAGCAGCGCATCGCCGACGTCTGGTGCCAGGTTCTCGGCCTGGACCGGGCCGGCGTCGACGAGGGGTTCTTCGACCTCGGCGGCGACTCCATCCGCGCCGTCGCGCTCGTCGGCGAGCTGCGCGCCGCCGGCTTCGACCTCGCCGTCCGGGACGTCTTCGCCTGCCGTACGGTCGCCCGCCTCGCCGAGCTGGTCACCGGCCGCACCGCGCCGGCCGAACTCCCGCCCCCGGTCGCCCCCTTCGAGCTGGTCTCCGCGGCCGACCGCGCCCTGCTGCCGGCCGGCGTCACCGACGCCTACCCGCTCTCCCAGGTGCAGACCGGCATGGTGCTGGAGATGGTCGTGCCCGGCGGCGCGAACAACTACCACAACGTCACCAGCTTCCGGATCCGCGACGACCGCCCCTTCCGGCACGAGGCCCTCGCCGCGGCCGCCCGCATCGTCACCGCCCGCCACGAGGTGCTGCGCACCTCCCTCGACATCGAGCGGTACTCCGTGCCGATGCAGCTCGTGCACGCCACGGCCGAACTGCCGGTCGGCAGCCGGTCGCTGGCCGGGCTGACCGAGGAGCAGGTGCGCGACGAGGTCCGCGCGTACACCGCCGCCGAGCGCGCCGAGGTCTTCGACCTGGCCGTGCCCGCCCTGATGCGCCTGTACGCGCACGACACCGGCGACGGCAGCTGGTGGCTGTCGGTCACCGAATGCCACCCCGTCCTGGAGGGCTGGAGCCACCACTCCCTCCTCATGGAGATCCTCGACCTGTACCGCGACCTGTACGAGGGCCGCACCGTCGAGGAGCCGGCGGCGCCCGCCATCCGCTTCGCCGACTTCATCGCCGAGGAGGCCCGGGCACTCACCGACGCGGCCCACCCGGCCTACTGGACCCCGCTGCTGGAGTCCCACCCCACCCTCACCGTGCCCGCCGGCTGGGGCGGCGACCCGGACGCGCCCCGCGCCGTCCACCAGATCGAGGTGCCCGTCGAGGACCTGTACGAGCGGCTGCGCGCCCTCGCCACCGGTGCCAGGGCCTCGCTGAAGAGCGTCATGCTCGCCGCGCACCTGAAGGTGATGAGCCAGCTCACCCCCGAGCCGCGCTTCACCGCCGGCCTGGTCTGCGACGCCCGGCCCGAACTGCCGGACGCCGACCGCGTCTACGGCATGTACCTCAACACCCTGCCCTTCGCGCACGACGCGGGCCGGGCCGCCACCTGGGCGGAGCTGGTGGAGCAGGTCTTCGCCGCCGAGGTCGAGCTCTGGCCGCACCGCCGCTACCCGCTGCCCGCCGTACAGCGGCTGGCCGGGGGCCGGCAGCTGATCGACGTCTACTTCAACTACCAGGACTTCCGCCAGGTCGACCTCGACCGCGTGGACTACACGGCCAGCATCGACGACAGCCCCACCGAGTTCCCGCTGACCGTCTCCAGCCGCGCCGGCCACATCATCGTCACCGCCAACGACCGCTCGGTGTCGCGGGAGAACGCCGAGCGCCTCGCGGGCATGTACCGGTCGGTGCTGGAGGCCATGGCGGCCGACCCGGCGGGCGACGCCCGGGCGGTCCTGCTGCCGGCCGACGAGCGCACCCGTGTGCTGGAGGAGTGGAACGCCACGGCGACCGCCCTGCCGGCGCGCACGGTGCCGGAGCTGTTCGCGGCCTCCGTCGCGGCCGCGCCGGACGCCGTCGCCGTCACGGGTGCCGGCCGGTCCCTGTCGTACGGGGAGCTGGACGCGGCCTCCGGCCGGCTGGCCGCGCACCTGCGGGAGCTGGGCGTGCTGCCGGGCGACGTGGTCGGCGTCCTGCTGGAGCGCGGCACGGACCTGCTGGTCGCGCTGCTCGCCGTACAGAAGGCGGGGGCGGCCTACCTGCCGCTGGACGCGCACCACCCCGCCGCCCGGCTGGCCGGGATCACCGCCGACGCGCTGCCCGTCGCCCTGATCAGCCAGGAGTCCCTGGCCGGCCTGGCCGCCGAGGTGCACGACGGTGCGGTGGTCTCCCTCGACGGCCCGGACGCCGCGGCGGTCGCCGCGCTGCCCGGCACGGGTGCGTGGGCGGCACCGGAGGCGGAGGCGGTGGCGTACGTCCTGTACACCTCGGGTTCGACCGGCCGGCCGAAGGGCGTGCAGGTCACGCACGGGGCGCTGGGGAACCTGCTGACCGGCATCCGCCGGGTGCTGGGCGACTCTCCGGCCGGCACCGAGCACTGGCTGGCGTCCACCTCCGTGTCCTTCGACATCTCCGGGCTGGAGCTGTACCTGCCGCTGGCGGGCGGGCACCGGGTCGTCGTCGCGGAGAGCGGCGCGGACCTGGTGGAGCTGGTGCGGGCGGAGGGCGTGACGCACGCGCAGGCCACGCCGTCGGGCTGGAAGCTGCTGCTGGAGGGCGGGTTCGCGGTCGCCGACGTCACCGCGCTCGTCGGCGGCGAGGCGCTGCCGGTGGAGCTGGCGCGTGCACTGCGCTCGCGGGTCGGGCGCTTGGTGAACGTGTACGGCCCGACGGAGACCACCATCTGGTCCTCCGCCTGGGAGGTCCCGGCCGACCCGGCTGCCGTCTCCATCGGCGCCCCGATCGACAACACGCAGTTCTACGTGGTGGACGCGCTGGTGCAGCCCGTCCCGCTGGGCGTCGTCGGCGAGCTGTGCATCGCCGGCGACGGCGTGGCGCAGGGTTACCTGGGACGCCCGGACCTGACGGCGGAGCGGTTCGTGCCCGACCCGTTCGGGGACGCGGGCGCCCGGCTCTACCGCACGGGCGACCTCGCCCGCCGGATGCCGGACGGTGCGCTGGAGTTCCTGGGCCGGACCGACCACCAGGTGAAGATCCGGGGTTACCGGATCGAGCTGGGGGAGATCGAGTCCCGGCTGCTGTCCCACCCGGGTGTGCGCGACGCCGCGGTGGTGGCCCGTACCGAGGACAACGGCGACACATGGCTCGTGGGCTACGTGATCCCGGCCGACGGACCCGTCGGGCAGGCCGTTCTCCGCGCCCACCTGCGGGAGGAGCTGCCGGACTACATGGTCCCGGGCGCCTTCGTGGAGCTGGAGGCCTGGCCGCTGAACACCGCCGGGAAGCTGGACCGCACGGCCCTGCCCGCGCCGGCCGAGTCCGGCGGCGCGGCGGTCGAGCACGTCGCCCCGCGCAACGACACCGAGGCCCGCCTCGCCGCCGCCTGGGCCACCGCGCTCGGCCGGGACGAGATCAGCGTCGAGGACAGCTTCTTCGACCTCGGCGGCGACTCCATCCGCGCCATCTCCCTGGCCGCGGAGGTCCGCGCCGCGGGCTTCCAGGTCACCGTCCCCGACGTCTTCGCCCACAACAGCGTGGCCGCCCTGGCCCGCCACGTGGGGCAGGGCGCCCCCGGTCCGGTCGCCGAGGCCGCGTACGCCGCCCCGTTCGAGCTGATCACCGAAGCCGACCGCGCGGCCCTGCCCGAGGGCGTCACCGACGCCTACCCGGTCTCCCAGGTGCAGCTCGGCATGCTCGTCGAGATGGACCTGGACCAGGACCGGGCGGCGTACCACAACGTCGACGGCTTCGAGGTCCGCGACGACCAGCCGCTGGTCCCCTCCGCGCTGCGCGCCGCCGCCGAGGAGCTGGTGGCCCGCCACGAGGTCCTGCGCACCGGCTTCGACCTCACCGGCTACAGCACCCCGCTCCAGCTGGTCCACGCCACGGCCCCCGTGCGGGTGGCCGTCGCCGACCTGACCGCCCTCGGCGCGGAGGCCCGGCGGGCCGCAGTGACCGCCCACGAGCAGGCCGAGCGCAGGGCGGGCTTCGACACCGCGCGCCCCTCGCTGGTCCGCTTC
Organism: Streptomyces sp. NPDC101132; assembly: GCF_044759225.1. Taxonomy (NCBI): domain Bacteria; kingdom Bacillati; phylum Actinomycetota; class Actinomycetes; order Kitasatosporales; family Streptomycetaceae; genus Streptomyces; species Streptomyces sp. NPDC101132. The sequence goes on along the minus strand of NZ_JBIVYX010000010.1, from coordinate 154,465 downwards.
TCCGCGCACCTGCTGCCCGGCACCGACTGGCACCTCACGATCACCTACGCCCACCCGGTCCTGGAGGGCTTCGGCTACCACGCGCTGCTCACCGAACTCCTCGCCGTCTACCGGGAGATCCGCGACACCGGCCGCCCGGCCCCGCTCCCGGCCGGACCGGCCCGCGGCGGGCGCTACGCGGACTTCGTCGCCGGCGAGCTGGCGGCCCTGGCCGACGGCTCCGACGAGGCCTACTGGCAGGACGTGACCGACCGGTACGCCGCCTTCGCCCTGCCCGCCGGCTGGGGAGGCGAGCCCGGCACCTTCCGGGTTCCTGTCCCGTACGGGGACCTGGAGGACCGGCTGCGCGAACTGGCCGCCACCGCACGGGCGTCGATGAAGAGCGTGCTCCTCGCCGCGCACCTCAAGGTGCTGAGCCAGCTCACCCCCGAGGCCCGTTTCCACAGCGGCCTGGTCGGCGACGCACGGCCCGAACTCCCAGGCTCCGAGCGGGTGCTGGGCATGCACCTCAACACCCTGCCGTTCGCCCACGACCGCACCGCCGGCACCTGGACCGAGCTGGTGGCACAGGTCTTCGCCGCCGAACTGGCCGTCTGGCCGCACCGCCGCTACCCGCTGCCGGCCATCCAGCGCCTCGCGGGCGGCCGCCAGCTGCTCGACGTGTACTTCAACTACCAGGACTACGGCCGCGTGACCTCCGGCGACCTGCACCACGCCGGCGCCAACGCCGACCTCGCGGACGCGCAGGAGGGCCCGACCGAGTTCCCGCTCACCGTCGCCACCCGGACCGGCCACCTGGTCCTCACGGCGAACGGCGCGGTCCTCTCCCGCGCCCACACCGAGCGCCTCGCGGCCATGTACCGGTCGGTGCTGGAGGCCATGGCGGCCGACCCGGCCGGCGACGCCCGGACCGTCCTGCTGCCCGCGGGCGAACGGACCCTGGCCCTGGAGGAGTGGAACCCCGCCCCGACCGCCGTCCCGGCGGGCACGGTGCCGGAGCTGTTCGCGGCCCAGGTCGCGGCCACGCCCGACGCCGCCGCGGTGACCGCCGCGGGCGGGACGCTCACGTACTGGCAGCTGGACGCGGCCTCGAACCGGCTGGCCCGCCGGCTGGTCGCCGAAGGCGTGCGCCCGGGCGACGTGGTCGGCGTCCTGCTGGAGCGGGGCGTGGAACTGCCGGTGGCGCTGCTCGCCGTACAGAAGACGGGCGCCGCCTACCTGCCGCTGGACGCGGCCCACCCGGCCGCCCGCCTCGCGGGCATCACGGCCGACGCACGGCCCTCGCTGCTGGTCACCCAGCAGTCCCTGGCCGCCGTGGCCGCCGAGGTGCACACCGGGGCGCGGGTGCTGGTGGACGGGCCGGACTCGGCGCTCACCGACCGCCAGGCCTCCGACGACCTGCCGGACGCCTACGCGGCCGCGCCCGGGGCGGTGGCGTACGTGCTGTACACCTCGGGTTCGACCGGCCGCCCCAAGGGCGTGCAGGTCACGCACGGGGCGCTGGGGAACCTGCTGACCGGCATTCGCCGCGTGCTCGGTGCCGGGCGGGACGAGTCCTGGCTGGCGTCCACGTCGGTGTCCTTTGACATCTCCGGGCTGGAGCTCTACCTGCCGCTGGTGGGCGGGCACCGGGTGGTGCTGGCGGAGACCGGTGCCGATCTGGTGGAGCTGGTGCGGGCGGAGGGCGTGACGCACGTGCAGGCCACGCCGTCGGGCTGGAAGCTGCTGCTGGAGGGCGGGTTCGCCGGGCCGGGCGTGACGGCCCTGGTGGGCGGCGAGGCGCTGCCGGTGGAGCTGGCGCGCGAACTGCGCTCGCGCGTCGGGCGCTTGGTGAACGTGTACGGCCCGACCGAGACCACCATCTGGTCCTCCGCCTGGGAGGTGCCCGAGGAGCCCGCGGCCGTCTCGATCGGGGCGCCGATCGACAACACCCGGTTCTACGTGGTGGACGCGCTGGTGCAGCCGGTGCCGCTGGGTGTGGTGGGTGAGCTGTGCATCGCGGGTGACGGTGTGGCGCAGGGTTACCTGGGCCGGCCGGACCTGACGGCGGAGCGGTTCGTGCCGGACCCGTTCGGGCCGGCGGGCAGCCGCCTGTACCGGACCGGTGACCTGGCGCGCCGCCTGGAGGACGGTGCGCTGGAGTTCCTTGGCCGGACCGACCACCAGGTGAAGATCCGGGGTTACCGGATCGAGCTGGGGGAGATCGAGTCGAGGCTGCTGTCCCACCCGGGGGTGCGCGATGCCGCGGTGGTGGCCCGTACCGAGGAGTCCGGCGACACCTGGCTGGTCGGGTACGTGATCCCGGCCGGCGGACCGGTGGAGCAGGCCGGTCTCCGCAGTCACCTGCGGGAGGAGCTGCCGGACTACATGGTCCCGGGTGCCTTCGTGGAGCTGGAGGCCTGGCCGCTGAACACCGCGGGCAAGCTGGACCGCACGGCCCTGCCCGCCCCGAGCCGGAGCACCGGAACGGCATATATAGCTCCCCGCACAGACGCCGAGGCGAGGATCGCCCGTGCCTGGGAATCCGCTCTCGGGCTCGAACGCGTGAGCGTCGAGGACAGCTTCTTCGACCTCGGCGGCGACTCCATCCGCGCGGTGTCGGTCGTCGGCTCGCTCAAGGCCCTCGGCCACCGCCTCTCCGTTCGAACGATCTTCACGTACCAGACCGTCGCCGAGCTGGCGGACCACCTCGCGGCGCAGGCACCTCAGGAGGACAACGTGTCACCGACGGACATCTCCAGCCGGACGGCCGGAGCCGACGCGGCGGAGGCGCTTGCCGGTGCCCTCCAGGCGGCGGGCCTCGACCTCTCGGGCGCCGGCATCACCGAGCAGACCTCGGTGGCCGACCTGCTGGCGCTGCTCCGCGCCCAGTCCGGGGCCGCCGCGCCGCAGCAGGAGCAGGAGCAGGCGCGGGAGGAAGCGGGCACCGCCCCTTTCGCCCTGATCTCCGATGAGGACAGGGAACGGATACCCGACGGGATCGCGGACGCCTATCCGCTGTCCCAGGTGCAGACCGGCATGGCCGTCGAGGCCCTGGTCGAGGACTCCGGGGACGACTACCACCGGGTCACCTGCTTCCGCGTCCGCGACGGACACCCCTTCTCCCTGACCGCCCTGGAGACCGCGGCCCGCACCGTGGTGGCCCGCCACGAGGTGCTGCGCACCTCCGTCGACCTGACCGGCTACTCGGTGCCGATGCAGCTGGTGCACGCCGACGCGGTGCCGCCCGTCGCCGTCGAGAACCTGTCGGGCCTCGACGAGGCCGGACTCAAGCGGGCCGTCGCGGAGTTCGCCGCCTGCGAGGAGGCCCGCCCCTTCGCCCCCGGCCAGGCCCCGCTGCTGCGCGTCGCCGGCCTGGTCGAGAGCGACGAGGCCTGGTGGCTGGGGCTCACCCACAGCCACCTGATCCTGGAGGGCTGGAGCCACCACTCCCTCCTGATGGAACTCCTCGACGTCTACCGCACGGTGCGGGACGGCGGCGACCCGGCCGAGGGCCACGAGCCCGTCCCGGCCCGGTACGCGGACTTCGTCGCCGGCGAGCTGGAGTCCCTGGCCGACGAGGCCGACCGCGGCTACTGGCAGCACACCGTGGGCACCTACCCCGCCCTGTCCCTGCCGGCCGGCTGGGGCGAGCCCACGGCCGCCGAGGGAGCGGCCTACCGGCTGCCCGTCGCCTACGCCGACCTGGAGCCCGGGCTGAAGACCCTGGCCGAGCGGGCCCGCACCTCCCTGAAGAGCGTGCTGATCGCCGCCCACCTGAAGGTGCTGAGCCAGCTCACCGAGGAGGCCCGGTTCTCCGTCGGCCTGGTCACCGACGCCCGCCCCGAGACGCTGGGGGCCGAGCGGGTGCTGGGCATGCACCTCAACACCGTGCCGCTCGCGTACGACCGGGGCGCCCGCACCTGGCAGGACCTGGTCCGGTCCGTCTTCGAGCGGGAGATGGAGCTGTGGGACCACCGCCGCTACCCGCTCCCCGCGATCCAGCGGCTGGCCGAGCCCGGCCGGCCCGTGGTCGAGGTGCTCTTCACCTACCAGAACTACCACCAGGTCGACACCGACCTGATCGACGTCGAGGACAGCCTCGGCGACGCGACCTCGCAGTTCCCCCTGGCCGTCACCACGCTCGCCGGGCACCTGGTGCTCACCGCGAACGAGCGGGACCTCTCCCGCGCCAACGCCGAGCGCGTGGCCGCCATGTACCGGTCGGTGCTGGAGGCCATGGCGGCCGACCCGGCGGGCGACGCGCGCGCCGTGCGCCTGCCCGGCGGGGAGGACGTGCTCGTCGTCTCCGGCTGGAACGACACCGCCACCGCCGTCCCGGCCCGTACGGTCCCGGAGCTGTTCGCGGCCTCCGTCGCGGCCGCGCCGGACGCTGTCGCCGTGACGAGCGGGGACGCGTCCCTCTCGTACGGGGAACTGGACGCGGCCTCGAACCGGCTGGCCCACCGCCTCGTGGCGGCGGGCGTGCGGCCCGGCGACGTGGTCGGCGTCCTGCTGGAGCGCGGCACCGGCCTGCTGGTCGCGCTGCTCGCCGTACAGAAGGCCGGCGGCTCGTACCTGCCGATGGACGCCGCCCACCCGGCGGCCCGGCTGGCCGGCATCACCGCCGACGCCCGGCCGGCGGTCCTGGTCACCCAGGACTCCCTGGCCGCGGTCGCGGCCGAGGTGCACTCCGGCACCCGGATCTCCCTGGACGGCGACGCCGCCCTCATCGCCGGCGAGCCGGCCACGGGGGAGTGGCGGGTGCCCGAGCGCGACGCGGTGGCGTACGTGCTGTACACCTCGGGTTCGACCGGCCGCCCCAAGGGCGTGCAGGTCACGCACGGGGCGCTGGGGAACCTGCTGACCGGCATCCGCCGGGTGCTGGGCGACTCTCCGGCCGGCACCGAGCACTGGCTGGCGTCCACCTCCGTGTCCTTCGACATCTCCGGGCTGGAGCTGTACCTGCCGCTGGCGGGCGGGCACCGGGTCGTCGTGGCCCGCTCCGGGGAGGACCTGGGCGCGCTGGTGGCGGCCGAGGGCCTCACCCACGTGCAGGCCACGCCGTCGGGCTGGAAGCTGCTGCTGGAGGGCGGGTTCGCCGGCCCGGCCGTCACCGCCCTGGTCGGCGGCGAGGCGCTGCCCGTCGAACTGGCCCGTGAACTGCGTGCCGGCGTCGGCCGGCTGGTGAACGTCTACGGCCCGACCGAGACCACCATCTGGTCCTCCACCTGGGAGGTCCCGGCGCTCCCGGCGTCCGTCTCGATCGGCGCCCCCATCGACAACACGCGGTTCCACCTCGTCGACTCCTTCATGGAGCCGGTGCCGCTGGGTGTGGTGGGCGAGCTGTGCATCGCGGGTGACGGTGTGGCGCAGGGTTACCTGGGCCGCCCGGACCTGACGGCGGAGCGGTTCGTGCCGGACCCGTTCGGGCCGGCGGGCAGCCGCCTGTACCGGACCGGTGACCTGGCGCGCCGCCTGGAGGACGGTGCGCTGGAGTTCCTGGGCCGGACCGACCACCAGGTGAAGATCCGGGGCTACCGGATCGAGCTGGGGGAGATCGAGTCGAGGCTGCTGTCCCACCCGGGTGTGCGGGACGCCGCGGTGGTGGCCCGTACCGAGGAGTCCGGCGACACCTGGCTGGTCGGGTACGTGATCCCGGCCGACGGACCGGTGGAGCAGGCCGGTCTCCGCGCCCACCTGCGCGAGGAGCTGCCGGACTACATGGTCCCGGGCGCCTTCGTCGAGCTGGAGGCCTGGCCGCTGAACACCGCGGGCAAGCTGGACCGCAAGGCCCTGCCCGCCCCCGCGGAGTCCGCCCCCGCCGCCGAGCACGTCGCCCCGCGCAACGACACCGAGGCCCGCCTCGCCGCCGCCTGGGCCACCGCGCTCGGCCGGGACGAGGTCAGCGTCGAGGACAGCTTCTTCGACCTCGGCGGCGACTCCATCCGCGCCATCGTGCTCGTCGGCGCCATCCGCGCCGCCGGGTTCGCCGTCTCCGTCCAGGACGTCTTCGAGCACCGGACCATCGCCGCCCTCGCCCTGGCCGTCGGCGGCCCGGCGGAGCCCGAGGCCGTCACCGAGCGGTACGCGGCCCCGTTCGAGCTGATGACCGAAGCCGACCGCGCGGCCCTGCCCGAGGGCGTCACCGACGCCTACCCGGTCTCCCAGGTGCAGCTCGGCATGCTCGTCGAGATGGACCTGGACGACCACCAGGCCGCCTACCACAACGTCGACGCCTTCGCGGTGCGCGACGAGCGCCCCTTCGAGCTCACCGCCCTCCAGGCGGCCACCGAGGAACTCGTCGCCCGCCACGAGATCCTGCGCACCGGCTTCGACCTCACCGGCTACGGCACCCCGCTCCAGCTGGTCCACGCCACCGGCACCGTCCCGGTCGCCGTCACCCTCACCGACCTCAGCGCGGTCGCGGCCGGCGAGTTCCCCGCCGCCCTGCGAGCGGTCAACGCCGAGGAGAGCGGCCGCCCCTTCGACCCGGCGCGGCCCCCGCTGCTGCGGGTCCGCGCCGTCCTGGAGGACGACAGCTCCTGGTGGCTCGTCCTCACCCACGCCCACCCCATCCTGGAGGGCTGGAGCTACCACTCCCTGATGGACGAACTCCTCGCCCTCTACCGGGAGTACCTCACCACCGGCGGCTTCGCCGACCCCGTCCGCCCGGCCGGGCGGTACGCGGACTTCATCGCCGCCGAACTCGCCTCCCTGGAGGACGAGTCCGACCGCGCCCACTGGCAGGGCGTCGTCGACGGCCACGCCGTCCTCGACCTGCCGGCCGCCTGGGGCGACCCGCTGGGCGACGCGGCCCCCGCGTACGAGCCCGTGCGCGCCAACGTGCCGGTGGCCGACCTGACGCCCGCCCTGCGCGAGCTGGCCACCGCCACCGGCGTCTCCCTCAAGAGCGTGATCCTGGCCGCCCACCTGAAGGTGATGAGCCAGCTCACCGAGGAGTCCGCCTTCCACACCGGCCTCGCCGTCGACGCCCGCCCCGAGACCGCGGGCGCCGACAAGGTCGCCGGCATGCACCTCAACACGGTGCCCTTCCCGCACACCCGCACCGCCGCCACCTGGCGGGAGCTGATCCGCGAGGTCTTCGAGCGCGAACTCGCCCTGTGGCCGCACCGCCGCCACCCGCTCCCCGCGATCCAGCGCGCCGCCGGCGGCCGCAGGCTGCTGGGCACCGTCTTCAACTACCTGGACTTCCACCAGGTCGACACGGAGGCCGTGGACGAGGAGGCCAGCACCGGCATCGGCTCCACCGAGTTCCCGCTCGCCGTGATCTCCCGCGGCGGCTGGATCGGGCTGCGCTCCGACACCCGCCACCTCACCCCCGGCCAGGCCGAGGGCCTGGCCCAGATGTACCGCCAGGTGCTCAAGGCCATGCTGGCCGACCCCGACGGCGACGCCCGCGCCACCTTCCTGCCGGCCGCCGACCGCGCGGTGGTGCTGCGCGCCCCCGCCCCGGCCCGCCGGAGCGGCACCACCCTGCACGCCCTCTTCGAGGAGCAGGTCGCCGGCCGGCCCACCGCCGGGGCCGTCACCGCCGCCGGCACCACCCTCTCGTACGCCGAGCTCAACGCCCGCGCCAACCGGATCGCGCACCACCTGCGGTCCCTCGGCGTCGGCCCCGAGGACGTCGTCGGCCTCTGCCTGGCCCGCGGCCCCGAGCTGGTCCCCGCGCTCCTCGGCGTCCTCAAGGCCGGTGCCGCCTACCTGCCGATGGACCCCGCCCAGCCGGCCGCCCGCCTCGCCTTCATGGCGGAGGACCTGGCCCCCAAGGCGGTGATCACCGAGACCGCCCACGAGGCGGCCGCGGCCGCCGTCTTCACCGGCCCCCTGCTCGTCACCGACGGCACCGGCGCGGCGCAGCTCGCCGCCGCCCCCGCCACCGACCCCGAGCCGCTGGCCGGCCCGGACAACCTCGCGTACGTCATCTACACCTCCGGCTCCACCGGCGTCCCCAAGGGCGTCGGCGTCACCCACGCCAACGTGGTCCGGCTGATGCGCGCCACCGAGGAGCGCTTCCCCCTCGACGCCGGGCACGTGTGGCCGCTGGTCCACAGCTACGCCTTCGACGTCTCCGTCTTCGAGCTCTGGTCCGCGCTGCTCTACGGCTCCCGCCTGGTCGTCGTCGACGCCGACACCGCCCGCAACCCCGACGAGCTGCTCGACCTCGCGCTCGCCGAGGAGTTCACCGTCCTGCTCAACAGCCCCTCCGCCTTCCGCGGCCTCGCCGCGGCCGTCGAGCAGGGCGACCCGCGGACCGACCGGCTGCGGCTGCGCGCCATGTTCTTCGGCGGCGAGAAGCACGACGGCGCCGCCCTGGCCCCCTGGACCGCCCGGTTCGGCCTGGACGCCCCCCAGCTCGTCGAGCTGTACGGGCCCACCGAGGCCACCGTCCAGGTCACCCACCACCGCATCACCGGGGCCGACCTGGACGACCCGCACGGCATCCCCCTCGGCCGCCCCCTGGCCGACACCCGCGTCCTCGTCCTGGACGAGGAGGGCCGGCCGGTGCCGGTCGGGGTCCCCGGCGAACTCTGCGTGGGCGGCCCCGCGCTGAGCCGGGGCTACCTCGGCCGCCCGGCGCTCACCGCCGAGCGCTTCGTCCCCGACCCGTACGGCGAGCCCGGCGCCCGCCTCTACCGCACCGGCGACCTGGCCCGGCTGCGGCCCGACGGCGGCCTGGAGTTCCTCGGCCGCACCGACAACCAGATCAAGATCCGCGGCTACCGCGTCGAACTGGGCGAGATCGAGGCCCTGCTCGCCGAGCACCCGGCCGTCCGGGAGACCGCCGTCGTCACCGACGACTCGGCCCCCGGCGACCCGCGCATCGCCGCCTACCTGGTGCCGGCCGACCCGGCGGCCGGGCTTCCCGCCCCCGCCGAGCTCGCCGAGTTCTGCCGGGGACGGCTCCCCGAGTACATGGTCCCGGCCGCCTTCACCGCCCTGGCCGCCATCCCGCTGATCTCCAACACCAAGCTCGACCGCAAGGCCCTGCCGGCCCCCGACTGGTCGGCCCTGGGCGCCGACCGTGCGTACGTCGCCCCGCGCACCCCGGACGAGGAGCGGATCGCCGCGGTCTGGGCCGAGGTGCTGGGCCTGGAGCGGGTCGGCGCCGAGGACGGGTTCTTCGACGTCGGCGGCGACTCCATCCGCGCGGTCTCCCTGGTCGGCGCCCTGCGCGCGGCCGGGTACGGGCTCTCCGTGCGCGACGTCTTCGACGCCCGCACGGTCGCCGGCCTCGCCGCGCTCGCCGCCGCCGGCGGCACCGGGCAGGCGTACCGGGCCGTCGAGCCCTTCGCCCTCGTGTCCGACGCCGACCGGGCCCTGCTGCCCGCCGGCCTGACCGACGCCTACCCCGTCTCCCAGGGCCAGCTCGGCATCCTCGTCGAGATGCTCGCCGAGCCGGCCGGCCACAAGTACCTCAACGTCAACGCCTTCCGGATCCGCGACGACCGCCCCTTCGACGCGGCCGCGCTCCGCCGGGCCGTGGCCGTCCTCGCGGAGCGGCACGAGGTGCTGCGCACCGGCTTCGCCCTCGACGGCTACGGCACCCCGCTCCAGCTCGTGCACGGGGCCGTCACCATCCCGGTCGACGTGCGCGAACTCGGCGGCCTCGACCAGTCCTTCGTGGACCTCGCCGTCTCCGCCTACCTGGAGGAGGAGCGGGCCACGCCCTTCGACCTGGCCGTGCCCTCCCTGCTGCGGGTCTCCGCGCTGGTCCAGGACCCCGCGGACGGCAACCACGTCTGGTGGCTCGGCATGGCCGAGTGCCACGCGATCACCGAGGGCTGGAGCCACCACTCCATGCTCATGGAACTCCTGGGCCTCTACCGCGACTTCCGCGATCACGGCACCACCGCCGACCGGACCGCGCCCGAGGTGCGGTACGCCGACTTCGTCGCCGGCGAGCTGGAGTCCCTGGCCTCCGACGCGGACCGCGCGTACTGGCAGGACGTCACCGCCCGCCACGAGCCCTTCGCCCTCCCCGAGGGCTGGGGCGCGGCCCCCGGCGGCACCCCCGAGCCCTACCTGGTCCGGGTGCCCTTCGCCGACCTGGAGCCGGGCCTGCGCGAACTGGCCCGGCGCGCCCGGGCCTCCATGAAGGCCGTCCTGCACTCCGTGCACCTCGCGGTGCTGGCCCGCCTCACCGACCGGCGGCAGTTCGCCACCGGCCTGGCCACCGACGCACGCCCCGAGGCGCTGGGCGCCGAGCGGGTGCTGGGCATGCACCTCAACACCGTGCCCTTCGCGTACGACGGCACCGCCCGCACCTGGCGCGAGCTGGTGGCCTCGGTGTACGCCCGGGAGGCGGAGATCTGGCCGCACCGCCGGTACCCGCTGCCCGCCATCCAGCGCCTCGCCGACGGCCGCAGGCTGGTCGACGTCGCCTTCAACTACCAGGACTACAAGCAGCTCGACACCGACCTGGTCGACGTCGGCGCCAGCGCCGGAGCGGCCGCAACCGAGTTCTCGCTGATCGTCACCACGCTCAACGGGCACCTCAGCCTGGCCACCCACACCGGCGTGCTGCGCCGCGAGGAGGCCGAGCGGATCGCCGCCATGTACCGCGCGGTCGTCGAGGCCATGGCCGCCGACCCGGAGGGCCCGGCCCTCGCCCCGCTCCCCGCGGGCGAGACCGAGCTGCTCACCGCCCGGGGCACCGCGGGACCGGCCGCCCGGGAGGACGGCGAGCCGCCCGTCACGGGCACCCTCACCGAGCTGTTCGCCGCCCGCGTCGCGCAGACCCCCGACGCCGTCGCCGTCTCCCACGCCGGGCTGACCCTCACGTACGCCGAACTCGACGCCCGCGCCGGGCGGCTGGCCGCCCGCCTCACCGCGGCCGGCGCGGGCCGCGGCTCCGTCGTCGCCGTCGGCCTCGACCGCAGCGCCGAACTCCCGGTCGCCCTCCTGGGCGTCCTCAAGGCCGGCGCCGCCTACCTGCCGCTCGACCCGGCCTACCCGCCCGACCGGCTCGCCTTCATGCTGGCCGACTCCGGGGCCACGGCCCTGGTCAGCACGGGGCGGCTGGCCGACGGCCTGCCCGCCTGGGAGGGACCGCTGCTCCTGGTCGACGCCGGCGCGCCCGACGGGGGACCGGCCGCCGTGGCGCCGGTACAGCACCCGGACGAACTCGCGTACGTGATGTACACCTCCGGCTCCACCGGCACCCCCAAGGCCACCGCCGTCACCCACCGGGGCGTGGTGCGCACCGCGCTGCACGACGCACTCACCCGCGTCGGCCCCGACGACGTGGTCGCGCACGTCGCGAGCGTCTCCTTCGACGGCGCCACCTGGGAGATCTGGAGCGCCCTGCTGGGCGGCGCCCGCCTGGAGGTCCTGGACCGCGACACGGTCCTGGACGCCCAGCTGCTGGCCGCCGTGGCGGCCGAGCGCGGGATCACCGCGATGATCCTCACCACCTCCCTCTTCAACCACCTGGCCAGGACCGTCCCCGAGATGTTCCGCGGCCTGCGCACGGTGATCTTCGGCGGGGAGACCGCCGACGCCGGCACCGTCCGCGAGCTGCTCCGCTCCGGCGGCCCGGCCCACCTCGTGCACGGCTACGGACCGACGGAGAACACCACCTTCTCCACCGTCCACGACGTGACCGAGGTGCCGGAGGGCGCCACCTCGGTGCCCATCGGCGGCCCCGTAGGCAACTCCCGCCTGTACGTGGTCGACGACGAGCTGCGGCTGGTGCCCCGCGGCGTACCGGGCGAGCTGTGCGTCGCCGGCGAGGGCCTGGCCCGCGGGTACCACGGACGGCCCGCGCTGACCGCCGCCCGGTTCGTGCCCGACCCGCACGGCGAGCCCGGCACCCTGATGTACCGCACCGGCGACATCGTCCGCCTGCTGCCCGACGGCACGATCGACTTCATCGGCCGCGCCGACCACCAGGTCAAGCTGCGCGGCTACCGGATCGAGCTGGGCGAGATCGAGGCCGCCCTCGGCACCCACCCCGCCGTCAGCCACGCCGCGGTCGTCCTGCGCCAGGACACCCCGGGGGACAAGCGGCTCGCCGCGTACGTCGTCACCGCCCCCGGCACCGGGACCGCACCGGCCCCGGCCGAGCTGCGCGACCACCTCCTGGAGACCCTGCCCGACCACATGGTCCCGGCCGCGTACGTCACGCTGGACCGGATGCCGCTGACCGCCAACGGCAAGCTCGACACCCGCGCGCTGCCGGTGCCCGGCGAGGACGCCCTCGCGGCCTCCCGCGGCGGTGCCGCCCCGGCCACGCCCGACGAGATCGCCATCGCGGCGGTCTGGTGCGAGGTGCTGGGCGTGGCCTCCCTCTCGGTCACGGACAGCTTCTTCGACCTGGGCGGTGACTCGATCCGCGCCGTCACCCTGGTCGGCGCGCTCAAGGCGGCCGGCTACAGCGTGGCCGTCAGCGAGGTCTTCGAGCACCGCACGGTCGGCCGGCTGGCCGCCGCCATCGCCGGCCGCGAGCTGCGCGAACTGCGGTACGTGGAGCCCTTCGAGCTGATCTCCGCCCAGGACCGGGCACTCGTCCCCGAGGGCGTCACGGACGTCTACCCGCTCTCCCAGCTCCAGACCGGCATGCTGGTCGAGCTGCTCTCCGGCGACGGCGGCGGCGACGGGGACGGGGACGCGAGCGGGAGCGGGAACGCCGGGAACAACTACCACAACACCACGTCGTTCGACATCCGCGACGGGATCCCCTTCGACCCCGCCGCGATGCGCGAGGCGGCCCGCCGGGTCACCGCCCGCCACGAGGCGCTGCGCACCTCCATCGACCTCGACACGTACTCCGTGCCGATGCAGCTGGTCCACGCCCACGCGGAGATGCCGGTCAGCGTGCACGACCTGACCGGACTCGACGAGGAGGGCTGGCACCGGAGGGTCCTGGAGATCAGCCGCGGCGAGCAGGAGAACCTCTTCGACACCACCCGGCCGCCGTTCGTCCGCCTCGCCTTCGCGGTCGGCGACCGCGGCTGGCGGATGTTCCTCAGCCTCAACCACACCATCCTGGAGGGCTGGGGCCACTACAGCCTGTGGATGGAGCTGCTCACCACCTACGCCGCGATCCGCGACGGGCGGGAGCCGGCCCCCGCCGAACTGCCGCGCCTGCGGTTCGCCGACTTCATCGCGGGCGAGCACGAGTCGCTGGCCTCGGCGGAGGAGCGCGCCCACTGGCGCCGCACCGTCTCCGAGTACGCCCGCTTCACCCTGCCGGCCGCCTGGCGGCAGCCGCAGGAGCCGGCGAAGTCGTACTCGGTCACCGTCTCCCTGCACGACCTCCAGGACGCCATCCGGGCGACCGCCGCCCGGGCCGACGTACCGGTCAAGAGCGTGCTGCTGGCCGCCCACCTCAAGGTGATGAGCCAGCTCACCGAGGAGCGGGACTTCCACACCGGACTGGTCTGCGACACCCGGCCCGAGGCGCCCGGCGCCGACCTGGTCTACGGCATGTACCTCAACACCCTGCCGATCCACCACCGCGGCGGCGCCCGCACCTGGCGTGAGCTGCTCACGCAGGTGTTCGCGCAGGAGACCGAGCTGTGGCCGAACCGGCGCTTCCCGCTGCCGGAGGTGCAGCGCGAGGCGGGCGGCGGCCGGATCGTCGACGTCTTCTTCAACTACCTGGACTTCCGTCAGATCGACACCGACCTGATGGACCTGGGCACCAGCCTCCGCGAGGGCGGCACCGAGTTCGACCTGGCCGTCACCACCATGGCCGGCGAGCTCGGACTCCTCACCAGCACGCAGGTGATGAGCCGCGAGCAGGCCCGCAGGCTGGGCCGGACGTACCGGCTGGTGCTGGAGGCGATCGTCGCCGATCTGGACGGGGACGCCGGCGAGGTGTTCCTGGCCGAGGAGGACCGCGAGCTGCTGCTGGGCGACTGGGCGGGTGCGGACGGCACCTCGTACGACACCACCCCGGTCCACCGGCGGTTCGCCGCCCGGGCCGCGGAGGCGCCCGGCGCCCCCGCCGTCGTCACCGGCGACGAGGTGCTCACGTACGGCGAACTGGACGAGCGGGCCAACCGGTTCGCGCAGCACCTGACCGGACTCGGCGTGCGGCGAGGCCAGTTCGTGGCCGTCCTGCTGGACCGCGGCCCGGACCTGCTGGTGGCCGTCCTCGGCGCGCTCAAGGCGGGCGCCGCGTACCTGCCGCTCGACCCGGAGACCCCGGCCGAGCGCCTGGCGTACCAGCTCGCCGACAGCGCGGCGCCGGTCCTGGTCACCCAGGAGGCGCTGGTGGACTCCGTACCCGGGCACCGGGCCCGGCTGGTGGTCCTGGAGCGGGAGGCGGCGGAGATCGCCGGACGGCCCGCCACGGACCCGGGGGTGGCCGTCGACGGGGACGACCTGGTCTACACCATCTACACCTCCGGCTCGACCGGCCGCCCCAAGGGCGTGCTGATCACCCACGGCGGACTGGCCAACTACCTGGACTGGGCGCTGGCGTACTACGGGATGGACGGGGCCAACGGCGCGCCGATGTTCGGCTCCATCGCCTTCGACCTGGCCGTACCCAGCTTCCTGCTCCCGCTGATCTCCGGCCGCGACGTCACGATGGTCCCCGGCGACCGCGGCCAGGAGGCCCTGCCGGCCCTGCTCCGCGAGGGCGGCGACTACAGCATCGTCAAGATCACCCCGGCCCACCTGGACCTGGTCGCCACCGAACTCGGCGACACCGCCGTCGACTCGGTGCGCACCTTCGTGGTCGGCGGCGAGGAGATGAAGCCCGAGATGGTGGCCGCCTGGCGGCGCACCGCCCCCGGCGCCCGGATCATCAACGAGTACGGCCCCACCGAGACGGTCGTCGGCTGCGTCGTCCACGACGCCACCGGCACCGCCGACGAGGCCGTCCCGGTCCCGATCGGCCGGCCGATCACCAACACGGAGGTGTACGTCCTCGACCGGGAGATGCGCCCGGTCCCGGCCGGCGCCATCGGCGAGCTGTACCTCGGCGGCGCCGGGGTGGCCCGCGGCTACGGCGGCCGGCCCGCGCTCACCGCCGAGAAGTTCGTCCCGCACCCCTTCGCCGCCCGCCCCGGCGCCCGCCTCTACCGCACCGGCGACCTCGCCCGGTTCCGCGCCGACGGCACGCTCGACTTCCTCGGCCGCGGCGACGACCAGGTCAAGATCCGCGGCTACCGGGTCGAACTCGGCGAGATCGAGGCCACCCTGCTGCTCGCCCCCGGCGTCAAGGACGCCGTGGTGCTGGCCCGCCAGGACCGCCCCGGCGAGCGCAGGCTGACCGGCTACGTCGTCCCGGAGCCGGGCCACGCGCCCACCCCGGCCGACCTCGCCGCGCACCTGCGCCGGACCCTGCCGGCCTACATGGTGCCGCCGGTCTTCGTCACCCTGGACGAACTGCCCCTGGCCGTCTCCGGGAAGGTCGACCGCAAGGCCCTGCCCGCCCCCGGGCAGGACGGCCTCCCCGACGCCGGGCGGCCGCCCTACGTGGCACCGCGCGAGGGCACCGAGGAGGTGCTGGCCGCCATCTGGTCGGACGCCCTCGGCATCGAGAAGATCGGCGCCGACGACAGCTTCTTCGCCCTCGGCGGCGACTCGATCATGGTGCTCCCGGTGATCGCCGCGGCCCGCAGGGCCGGCCTGACGATCTCCCTGCGCACCCTGTACGAGAGCGAGACCCTCGCCGAGCTGGCCCGGGCCGTCGCCCCCGCACCCGCCCGCACCACCGCGGCGCCCGCCGCCCTGCCCGCCCCGGCCGAGGCGATGATCGAGCACCGCGTGCCCGGCGTCAGCGTGGCCGTCATCCGCGACGGGGCCGTCAGCGAGGTCCGCGGCTTCGGCGTCACCGCCTTCGGGGGCGGTGCCAGGGTCACGCCCGACACGCTGTTCCCGGCCGGGTCCATCAGCAAGTACGTCTCCGCGCTGGGCGTGCTGCGCCTGGTCAAGGACGGGCTGATCGACCTCTCCGAGGACGCCAACCGGTACCTCACCGGCTGGCGGGTGCCCGGCGACGCCCCGGTGACGGTGGAACAGCTGCTCCGCTTCACCTCCGGCGTCACCCACCCGCCGACCGAACTGGAGCACCACTTCTACCGGCGCTCCGAACCCCGGCCGAGCGCGGCCGAGATCCTGCACGGCCGCGCCCCGGCCAAGACCCCGCCGGTCGTCGTCGACGGCGTACCCGGCCAGGTCTTCCGCAAGAACAACGTCGGCTACACCGTGCTCCAGCAGCTCATGGAGGACGTCACCGGCACCCCGTTCCCGCAGCTCATGCGTGAACTCGTCCTGGACCCGCTGGGCATGACCGCCGGCGGCTACGAGGCGGACCACGCGGAGACCGCGGCCGGCGCGGGCCGCACGGTGGCCGTCGGCCACGACGAGCACGGCGTGCCCGTGGAGGGCGGCAGCTACGCCCACCCGGACGTCGCCGCCGCCGGCCTGTGGACCACCGCGCAGGACCTGGCCCAGGTCTCCCTGGAGATCCGCCGGGCCCACCGGGGCGAACCCTCCGAGGTCCTCACCCCGGAGCTCGCCCGGCGGATGCTCACCATCGTCGAACCCGGCCGCTTCTACGGCATGGGCTCCATCGTCGACACCACCGGCGGCGACCTCGAGTACGGGCACACCGGCCGCACCACCGGCTTCCACGCCCTCACCCTCAGCCGCCTCGGCTCCGGCACCGGCGTGGTCGTCCTGACCAACGCCGACTCCGGGCGGGCCGTGCTCAAGCAGGTGCTGGCCTCCGTACGCGAACACGACGCGGCGTGGACCGGCGAGGGCGAGATGACCCGCCTGTGGGAGCAGGGCCGGATCAACCCGCAGGCACAGGACTGACCGGCAGCAGCCGCAACGGCGGCGCGCCCCCGCCGGGCGCGCCGCCCCCACCCCGACCACCCCGGAAGGAGCCCCCGATGGCACCCCCGTCACCGCACGCCCGGCAGCTGCTCTCGATCGACGGACTGACCGACGAGGACCTGCACTCGATCGTCGCCCGCGGCGTCCACTTCGCCTCCGGCGCCGGCGCCGGCGAGCGCCCCCTGGCCGGCTGGGTCGCCGGCATCTACTTCAAGAAGACCTCCACCCGCACCAGGACCGCCTTCACCGCCGGTGCCCTCCGGCTCGGCGCCCGGACGGTCACCTACGGGCCCGGCGACCTCCAGGTCAACACCGGCGAGACCGTCGAGGACACCGGGCACGTCATGGCCCGGATGCTCGACGTCCTGGTGGCCCGGACCGCAGGCCCCGACGAGGAGCTGCGCGGCCTCTCCGGCGGCGGCCGGCTCCCCGTGGTGAACGCCATGAGCGCCGCCGAGCACCCCACCCAGGGCCTCACCGACCTCACCACCCTCCAGCTGCGGTTCGGCCGCGTCGAGGGCCTGAGCGTGCTGTACGTGGGGGAGGGCAACAACACCGCCTCCGCCCTGGCGCTGGCGCTCAGCCGCTACCCCGGCACCCGGCTGGAGCTGCGCACCCCGCCCGGCTACGGCGTGGACCCGGCCATCCTGGCCCGGGCCACCGCGCGGGCCGCGCGCAACGGCTCGTACGTCGGCGAGGCCCACCACATGGACGGCCTGCCCGAGGACGCCGACGCGATCTACACCACCCGCTGGCAGACCACCGGGACCAGCAAGCCGGACCCGGACTGGCGGCGGGTCTTCGCCCCGTTCCAGGTGACCGCGGACCTGTGGCGGGCCAACCCCAAGGCCGCGTTCCTGCACGACCTGCCCGCGCACCGCGGCGAGGAGGTCACGGCCGAGGTGCTGGACGGCCCGGCGAGCATCGCCTTCGACCAGGCCGAGAACAAGATGCACAGCGCAATGGCCGTCCTGGAGTGGATCCGGCACGGCGCGCTGACCGGACCCACCCCGGAAGGACGGCCGGCATGACCGCCATCGAGACCACCCCCGAGACGACGCCGGGGACCGCGCCCGGGACCGCCTCCCTGACCGCCTCGGGGACCGCCCCCGAAGCCGTCCCCGGGACCGCCCCGGAGCCCGCCTCCGAGACCGCACCCGGGCCCCGCGCCGGGGCCGGACCGGCCGGGAAGGCCGCGCCACGGGGCCCGTCCCTGCGCCGCAACCGGGACTTCGTCCTCCTCTGGGTCGGCGCCGGTGCCACCGCGCTCGGCGCCCGGGTCAGCTCCATCGCCTACCCGCTGCTGGTCATCTGGGCCACCGGCTCCGCGAGCGCGGCCGGCCTGGTCGGCTTCGCCGCCGCCCTGCCCAACCTGGTGGTGCAGCTGCACGCCGGCGCCCTCGTCGACCGCTGGGACCGGCGCCGCACGATGATCCTCTGCGACCTCGGCTGCCTCCTCGCGGCCGCCGCCGTCGGCGTGTCCGTCCTCGCCGGGCACGTCTGGATCCCGCTGCTGATGGCCGCCGCCTTCGTCCAGGGCAGCCTGGCGATCTTCTACCGGCTGGCCGAGCGGGCCGCCGTACGCCACGTCGTGCCCGAGCACCAGCTGCCGGCCGCCATGGCGGGCAACGAGGCGCGCGGCCAGGCGGCCGGCCTGCTGGGCCTGCCCGCGGGCAGCGTCCTCTACACCGTCGCCCGCTCCTCGCCGTTCCTCTTCTCGGCGGTCGCCCACACGGTGTCGCTGGTCTCCCTGCTGCTCATCCGCAAGGACTTCCAGGACGAGCGCACCGCCGCCCCCGCGAGCGTCACCGCGGAACTCCGCGAGGGCCTCGCCTGGACCTGGAAGCAGCGCTTCCTGCGCTTCGGGATGCTGCTGATCAGCGGCAGCAACCTGCTCTTCCAGGCCCTCTCCCTGGCGCTCATCGTCATCGTCAAGGAGGCCGGCGGCTCGGCCGCGAGCATCGGCGTCATCACCGCGGTCAGCGGCGTGGGCGGCATGTTCGGCGCCCTCACCGGCACCTTCTGGATGCGCCGGATCAGCCTGCGCGGCCTGCTGGTCGGCGGCTCCGTCGGCTGGGCCCTGCTGATGCCCCTGGTCGCCCTCACCGGCCACCCGGTGCTGCTCGGCGCGATCTTCCTGGTCGCCGCCATGATCGGCAGCGTCACCAACGTCGCCGGCGGCGTCTACCAGGTCGGCATCACCCCCGACCGGCTCCAGGGCCGCGTCGGCGGGGCGATGGGCCTGATCGGCTCCGGCGCCGCCTCCCTCGGCATGCTCGGCGGCGGCTTCGCCCTGGAGGCCTTCGGCGCCACCCCGACCGTGTACGGGATCGCCGCCGCGATGGCCGCCCTCGCCCTGCTCTCCCTCTTGCTGCCGCACACCGACTACCCCGAGTCGATGCGCCGGCCCGCCCCCGGAGACGCCCCCGACCCCACCACACAGGAAGCGAACCAGCCCGCATGAACACCACCGTGACCACCTGGACCCCGTACGAGATCCGCCCCGCCGACACCGGCACCCCGGCCACCCCCGAGGGCCTGGCCGCGTACCTCGCGGACACCGCGCTCGCGGACCGGCTGCTCACCGAGCGGAAGGCCCTGGTCTTCCGCGGCTTCCACCTCACTCCGGACACCCTCGGCCCGGTGCTCGACCTGCTGCTGCGCAACCGGCTCGCGTACGTCCACGGCAACTCCCCGCGCACCAAGGTCGGGGACAACGTCTACACCTCGACCGAGTACCCGGCCGAGTTCACCATCTCCATGCACAACGAGCTGTCGTACGCCGAGAGCTGGCCCTCCCGGCTCGCCTTCTTCTGCCAGCAGGCCCCCGAGACCGGCGGCGCCACCCCCATCGTCGACGGCACCCGCTGGCTCGCCTCGCTCGACCCCGAGGTCCGGGAGGCCTTCGCCGCCGGAGTCCGCTACACCCAGAACCTCCACGACGGCATGGGCCTGGGCAAGAGCTGGCAGGACACCTTCGAGACGCGCGACCGCGCCGAGGTGGAGGAGTACCTGCGCGGCACCGGCGCCGACTGGGAGTGGCGGCCGGACGGCGGGCTGCGGGTCAGCCTGCTGCGCCCGGCCACCGTCCGCCACCCGGTGACCGGCGAGGAGGTCTGGTTCAACCAGGCCGACCAGTGGCACCCGGCCTCCCTGGGCGACGAGACCGCCGCCGCCCTGGCCCGGCTGCTGCCCACCGACGAGCTGCCGCAGTACGTGACCTTCGCGGACGGCTCGCCGATCCCGGACGCGTACGTGGTCCAGGTCCGCGACCGGGGCCTCGACCACGCGGTGGACGTCGACTGGCACACCGGCGACCTGATGGTCATCGACAACGTGGCCGTGGGCCACGGTCGCCGCCCCTTCACCGGCCCGCGCCGCGTCCTCGTCGCCATGACCGACTGACCGACTGACCGACTGACCGACTGCCCGACCGACCCACCAGATGGGAGCACCGACACGATGTCCCCCGCCACCCAGGGCGCGCTCCTCGCGCCCCCGGCACCGGCGGACGACGCCGGCCGCTGGTTCCGCAGACAGCCCCGCACCGCCGTGCCCCGCGTCCGCCTGGTCTGCTTCCCGCACGCGGGCGGCGCGGCCAGCCTCTACCGGGACTGGCCGGAC
Source organism: Streptomyces sp. NPDC101132 (assembly GCF_044759225.1). Taxonomy (NCBI): domain Bacteria; kingdom Bacillati; phylum Actinomycetota; class Actinomycetes; order Kitasatosporales; family Streptomycetaceae; genus Streptomyces; species Streptomyces sp. NPDC101132. Next base: position 134,038 of record NZ_JBIVYX010000010.1, on the reverse strand, counting down.
GGGCTGCCCGCCGGGATCGAGGTGCTCGCCGCCCGCTACCCGGGCCGGCAGGACCGCTTCCACGAACCCCCGGTCGAGCACATGGCGGAACTCGCCGACCGGATCACCGCCGCCCTCCGCCCCTACCTGGGCGCGCCGCTCGCCTTCTTCGGCCACAGCCTCGGCTCCGACGTGGCCTACGAGGTGACCCGCCGCCTGGAGGAACGGTTCGGCGTCAGCCCGGAGCGGATCTTCGTGTCCGGCGCGGCCGCCGCGTACGTGTCCGAGCCCGTCGACCTGACGGGCTGGACCGACGCCGAACTGGCCGCGGAGGTGCGCCGGCTGGACGCGCCGCACGCGGAGATCCTCGACGACCCCGAGCTGGCCGCGCTGCTCCTGCCGGCCCTGCGCGCCGACTACCGGCTCAACGCCCGGTACCGGCCGACCCTGGCCGAACTGGGCACCGTACGCGCCCCGGTCACCGCACTGACCGGTGACGCGGACCCGCTGGTGCCGCCCGAGGACGTGCTCTGCTGGGGCGAGCTGACCACGGGCGGGTTCACCCACCGGGTGTTCTCCGGCGGTCACTTCTACCTGGAACAGCACCGGGCGGCGGTGCTCCGGACGGTCACCGCCGCCCTGCTCCCGGCCGGCTAGGCCACGCCCCGCCGCCGTATAGCTCCCTGCATGCCCGACATGCGCTCAATGAAGAGACGCAGCAAGAAAGGAGATGCCATGCCCGTACCGCACGGTTCGCCGGGCAGCCTGACCCTGGACCCCGCCCTCCGCGCCGATGCCGACCAGGCCGTACGCGTCCTGCGGGCCTCGGGCGAGGTCCACGTGTGGTGGTGGGACCTGCCCGCCCGCACGGACCCCGACGACCTGGCGCTGCTGAACACCGCCGAGTACGAGAGGGCGCTGCGGTTCCACGCGGAACGCGACGCCGCCGGCTTCGTCCGGGCCCACGCCTCCGCCCGCCGCGCCCTCGCCGGACTGCTGGGCGTCCCGGCCGCCGAGGTCGACCTGGGCCGCCGGGTCTGCCCCGGCTGCGGCGACGGCTCGCACGGCCCGCCGAGCGTGCTGCGCCCGGCGGTGCCGCTGGCGGTCAGCCTCTCCCGCACCGACGGCCTGGGCGTCCTGGCCGTCCGGGCCGGGACCTGGGTCGGGGTGGACGTGGAGGCGCGGCGCGACGTCCGCGCCGACACCCTCGCCGAGCTGGTCCTGTCGGAGTCCGAGCGCCGGGTGCTGGCCGGGCTGGCGCCGGGACCGGACCGCGACGCCGCCTTCCACCGCTGCTGGACCCGGAAGGAGGCGGTGGTCAAGGCCGTGGGCGTGGGCCTGATCGGCACCGAACTGACCGCGCTGGAGGTCCACATGGAGGACGACGGCCCGGTCGCCGTCAGCCACAGCCACCAGGGCGTGAACACCCTGTGGTCGGTGTCCGACCTGGACGTCGGCGCCGGGTACACCGCGGCGCTGGCCCGCCCGGACCGCTCCGCGACCGGCCCGGTGGTCCTCCACCCGCCGGTCTAGCGCCCCCGGGCCGGCCGCCCGCTCCGGCGCGCCGCGTCCCGCCGCCGGCGGGCACCCCGTACCGCACGCAGCACCCCGGCGCTCCGCACGGCGCACCCGCTCCGACCTCCGCAGCACCATCCCCGCCACGAGAGAGGCCCGACCATGACCCTGGAAGCCACCGAGAACACCGCACTGCCGGCGCTGGACGACGAACTCTGGCTCGACTACCACCGGCTCCTGGAGACCGTGGTCGAGCAGGCCGACCCCGGCCCGGCGGCCGACGGCTGGGAGTACCGCGAGCGCGAGCGCGTCTCCGCCTGGGTGCGGCACGTGTACGAACACCCGCTCTCCCCGGCGGTGTTCGCCGCGCCGGTCAGCCGGGTGCGGGCGGCGGCCGAGCGGGTCGAGGCCGCCGAACTGGGCCACCGGATGGACGTCGGCCGCGGCGCGGCCCGCCCCTCGAAGCCCAGCGCCGCCACCCGGGCCGTCGCCGCGGTCGCGGCGATGCGGGCGATCACCGCCGACGCGCTGGCCCAGTCCCCGCGCCCGGGCCGCGAGCGCGTGGTCTCGGACGTCTGGACGGTGGTGCGGGAGACCATCGCGCCGCCCTCCGAGCGTCATGCCCTCCCCTTCCACCGGACCCGAAGCACTTGGTGATCCCGCGGCCCCGGGCCGCGGAGGCGGGGGGACCAGGTCCGTACGGACCCGGTCCCCCCGCCGCGTTCTCAGGTGGTGACCGAGACGCTGCCGCCGGTCGTGGACACCTTGATGCGGTTGCCCGACGCCGGGTCGGTGCGCACGTCCACCTTCTCGCTGCCGCCGATGGCGCTGGCGTCCACCGCGTACGCGGCGCTGTTCGGCACCTTGACCGTCACGTCGCCGCCGTCGGTGCCGGCCTCCACGCTCTTCGGGGCCGCCGCGAACGTGGCGGACACGTCCCCGCCGCTGACCCTGGCCAGCAGCTTGCTGCCGGCCAGGCCCTCGGCGTGCACCGAGCCGCCGGTGGTGCGGGCCTCGACGTCACCGGTGAGCTTGCGCACGGTGATGTCGCCGGCGAAGCCGACCAGCTTCACCGAAAGGCCGCTGGGCACCTCGACCTTGTAGCTGATGACGCAGTCCGAGTCGTCCTCGGGACCGCAGTCCGGGCCCGCGCTCAGGCTCAGCTCGCCGCCGGAGACGGTCTGGCCGGTCCGCGGGCGCTTGCCGCTGTACGTGACGGTCTCGGTCACCTTGACGACGCTGCCGGAGCCGCCGGTCACCTCGATGTCGCCGCCGGGCGACTCCACCGAGAGCGCGGTCACCTTGTCGGTCACCGTGTACGAGCGGGTGGCGGTCTCGTCGCCGAGGCCCACCGAGGAACAGGCGGTCAGCAAGGAGCCGCAGAGGGCGGCCGCGACGACGGCGGCACCGGCGGTGGTGGTGCGGGTGAGCTTCACGGGTACTCCTGGGTTCGGTGCGAGGGGTGTGATCGGTCGGGTCGTGGGTGAGGGGCCGGCGGCCGCCCGAGGGAGCCGTGCCGGGCGGTGCCGGCCGGTGCCGGGCCGGTCAGAGGGCGTGCACCGGCGCCGTGTCGAGTGCGCCGGACTCCGTGGCGGCGAACAGCCAGACCAGCTCGTGGCAGCGGTACTGCGGCCGGCCCTCCCGGTCGACGCCGACGATGTCCAGGAGCGCGGCGTCCACCAGGCTCTCCAGGCCGCGTTCCGCCAGGTCCTCCGGTACGCCGAGCACCCCGGCCATGGACTGCGCGGAGAACGGCTCGGGACCCAGGTCGGCCAGGCCGGCCAGCGCCGTCTGCGCGCGCGGGTCCAGCAGCCGTACGGAGGGCAGCAGCGCGTCCCGGACGCGCAGGTCCCCGTACCCCAGCTCGGCCAGCCGGGTCTCCGGGTCGGCCAGCCGCCGGGCGAGCCGGGCCGTCGGCCACTGCGGCCGGGCGGCGAGCCGGGCGCCGGTGATGCGCAGCGCCAGGGGCAGCCCCGCGCAGTAGGCGACCAGGTCGTCCGAGGCGTCCGGGTCGGCGGTGATCCGCGAGCGGCCGGCCGCGGAGGCCAGCAGCTCCAGCGCGGAGTCGTCGTCCAGCGGGCCCAGTGCCACCGTGTACGCGCCGGCCACCCGGGCCAGCTGGGTGCGGCAGGTGACCAGCACGGTGATGTCCGGGTTGCCCGGCAGGAGGGGGCCCAGCTGGAGGTCCCCGACCGCGTTGTCGAGCAGGATCAGCAGCCGCCGGCCCGCGGTGCGGGTGCGGTAGCGGCGTACCAGCTCCTCCAGGTCGTCCTGGTCGCCGGGCTCGTCGAGGTCCTCCTCGCCCAGCGCGCGCAGCAGCCGGACCAGCACGGCGCAGGGGTCGCGGGGGGTGCCGTCGGGCTCGCACAGGTCGGCGTACAGCTGGCCGTCGGGGAAGAGGGCCGAGGAGACGTGGGCGGCGCGGACCGCGAGCGCCGTCTTGCCGATGCCGGCCATGCCGGTGATCAGGAACCGCCGGGGGCGCCAGGTGCCGTCCTCCGGTACGGGGCCGATCATCGAGGTGAGCGTGGCGAGTTCGGCGTCCCGGCCGGTGAAGTCGTCCGTGTCGGGCGGCAGCATCGCGGGCGTCACCACCGGGCGCCGGGCGCCCGCGGTGATCGGCGCGGGGGACTCCAGCCCCAGCTCGCCGGTGAGCACCGCCCGGTACGTGTCACCGAGCGCGGTGCCGGGGTCGACGCCGAGCTGCTCCGCCAGCGCCTTGCGCCCCTCGTGGTAGGCGTGCAGGGCGTCCGCCTGGCGGCCGCAGCGGTAGAGGGCCGTCATGAGCTGGGCCCGCAGCCGCTCCCGGGTGGGGAACCGCGCCACCAGCCCGGTGAGTTCGCCGGTGATCCGCTCGTGCCGGCCCAGGGCCAGATCGGCCTCGATCCGGCATTCCAGGGCCCGGTTGCGGGCCTCCTCCAGCGGCTCGCGCTCCACCTCCAGCATGTACTCGGTGACGTTGGCGAGCGCCGGGCCGCGCCACAGCTCCAGGGCCCGGCAGAGCAGCTCCCCGGCCTTCTCGTACTCGCCCCGCTCCAGGCAGGACCGGCCCTCGCGCTCCAGCCGCTCGAAGCGGTCGAGGTCGATGCGGCTGCCGTGGGCGGCGAAGAGGTAGCCCGGCGGCTGCCGGATGATCTCCACGTCCTCGCCGAGGTGCTTGCGCAGCCGTGACATGTACGTGTAGATCTGCGCGCCGGCCGTGGCGGGAGGGTCCCACCCCCACAGCAAGGTGCTCAGCCGTGCGTCGGAGACCACGCGGCCGCGGGCCAGGAGCAGCGCCGCGAGCACGGTGTGCACCTTGGAACCGGACAGCGCGATCCGGGTGTTGCCGCGTCGTGCCTCGACCGGGCCGAGGATTCGGAAGTCCATACGTCACCCCGTTGATCTGGTTAATGTGCTGCGAGCTCAGTCAACGAAGCTAGAAGTCGAGGCTATTGGCGGGATTTCGCTTCGATTTCGGCCCCGGTCGGGGGTGTTCCGGCCGAACTGCGGCCCGGGGGGCGGCGCGGAATAGCTCCAGCAGAGTCGTGGAAGGCACTCTGGGGAGGCCGTTCCGGCTGCGGGCGGAACCGGCAGTTCACGCCCCCACAGTGAGAGGACCCCTCGCCGATGAGGACCCAGACCAGCGGCCGAGCGCCCCAGACCGGCGAAGAGACGAGGGGGCACGCGCTGCGCCTGGACGCGGTGACCAAGGTGTACGGCAAGGGCGGCAGCGAGGTGCGGGCCCTGGACGGGGTCTCCCTCGCGGTGGACCGCGGCTCGTTCACCGCGGTGATGGGACCGTCCGGCTCCGGCAAGTCCACCTTCCTGCATTGCGCCGCCGGTCTCGACATGCCGACCACCGGGTCCGCGTACATCGGCGGCACCGAACTGAACGGCCTGAACGAGACGCAGCTGACGAAGCTGCGCCGCAAGCGCATCGGCTTCGTCTTCCAGGCCTTCAACCTGGTCGCCTCGCTGACCGTGCGGCAGAACATCGAGCTGCCGATGCGGCTGGCGAAGGAGAGGCTGGACCCCGCGTGGCTGGACGAGGTGCTCACCCGGGTCGGACTGGCGGGCCGCGCCGCGCACCGGCCGGGCGAGCTGTCCGGCGGCCAGCAGCAGCGCGTGGCCATCGCGCGGGCGCTGATCACCCGCCCGGACGTGATCTTCGGTGACGAGCCGACCGGCGCGCTGGACACCGTCACGGCCAAGGAGATCCTCGCGCTGCTGCGCACGAGCGTGGACGAGACCGGGCAGACGGTGGTGATGGTGACCCACGATCCGGTGGCCGCCTCGTACGCCGACACCGTGGTCTTCCTGGCGGACGGGCGGATCGCCGACCGGATGGAGGCTCCGACTCCGGACCGGGTCGCGGAGCGGATGACGCACCTGGGCGCCTGGGGGAGCTGAGGAGACCCGCGGTGACCTGCGGTTTCATCGGGGAACATGACATACGCACCTGCCAGAACTTGACAGAAATCGAAGCAACATCGCCTCAATAGCGCTCCTTCCTAACGTTCTTCTCGTCGCAGAACGACGGCGGCAGTCACGCAGACCGGAATCGACGAGGAGTTCACGATGCGCAGCACCCGCACCGCTTTCGCAGCCGTTCTTGCCACCGTTGTCGCGGGCTTCGCCCTGACCGTGGGCACGGCGGGTCAGGCGGCGGCGAGCGAGCGCCCGTCCACCGCCGTGGTGTCGGCCACGCAGGACGAGGTGCCCTGGACCGGCCCGATCCACGGGGTGATCGGCGAGGCCGTCGGCGTGATCAACGCGATCACCGACGGAGAGGTCCCCTGGACCTGACCGCACCGAGCACGACCCGCCTCACACGACGCGAAGGGATCCCGGCCCCCCAGGGGGCGCCGGGATCCCTTCGCGTTGCGGGCACGCGGCCGGCCGGGCCTAACGGCTCTCGAGGATCTCCACCAGCACGGCGGGGGCTAAGGCACGGCCCTGCCCCGCGGCCACCGAATCCCGCGCCCGCCGGGCGCGGTCGAGCCACACCTTCGCCCCCAGCTCGCGGAAGGCGGCGCCGGCGGCCGAGAGGGGGGCCTCCGCGCCGGCGGAGCCGCGTACGGCCGCCGCGCAGCCGAGGTCCAGCTCGATCCTGGCGTACAGGAAGCGGTCGCCGACCTCCTTCGCCGCCTCCAGCGCCTGCTCCAGCACGATGTCGGCCTCCGCCCACTCGCCCTGCCGCCAGCGCGCCTCGCCGATGCCGCGCAGCGCGTGCGCCTCCCCGAGCCGGTCACCGTCCTCGCGGGTCAGCTCCAGCACCGTGAAGCAGGCCTCCTCCGCAGCCGCGGGATCACCCCGCCGCATCAGGGCCTCGGCCAGCCGGTAGGTGTTCTGGGTCTCGCCCCGCACGGAGCCGGCCTCGCGGCTCTTCGCTATGGCCTCCGTGCACAGGGCGATCCCCGCGGCGATGTCGCCCCGCTCCAGCTCCAGTTGGGCGAGCAGCCCCAGGACGTGCGACTCGCCCGCGACGTCCTCGGCCGTACGGAAGCCCTCCAGCGCCTCCCGGGCCATCCGCAGGGCCAGCTCCACTTCCCCGGAGAAGCGCGCGCACAGGGCGAGGTTCCGCAGGGTCACCGCCCGGCCGTGCACCTCGCCCGACCCGTCGAAGAGCGTCAGGGCGCGGTCGAGCCAGCCCTGCGCCTCCTCGTACTGGCGCTGGTAGATGGCGAGCGTGCCGAGGGAGCGGAGCATCGTGGCCTCGCCGAGCCGGTCGCCCACCCGCTGGGCGGCGGCCAGGGCGTGCTCGGCGCAGGAACGCCAGTCCTCCAGGTAGTTGTGCGCCTCGAAGAGGGTGGTGCTGTTGACGGTCAGGCCCCAGGCGTACGCGGAGTCGTCCGCCGCGGCCGCCTGGTCGATCACGTCGGCCAGCGCCGTCCGCTCGGACTCGAACCACTCCATGGGGTCGGCCAGCAGCTCCTCCACCAGCTCGTCCGGCAGGGTCAGGCGCTCCACGCCCTCGCCGTAACCGACCGCGTGGGAGCCGCCGTACGTACGCCTGCGCGCGCAGTCGGCGAGGGTGAGCCAGCCGCTGTACGCGCGCTTGAGGGCCGTACCGCGCGCCTCCGGGCTCTCCTCGGCCTGCGCGCACTCCCACGCGAACAGCCGCAGCAGGTCCTGGAAGCGGTAGCGGGTGACCGGCCCCGAGCCCGGGGCGACCTCCAGCAGCTGCGCGTCGACCAGCTGCTCGATGAGGTTCTCGGCGTCCAGGATGTCGGTGTCGACCAGCGCCGCCCCCACCCAGGCCGCGAAGTCGGGCACGGTCAGCAGCCCGAGGCGGCGGTACAGCTCGCGGGCGCCGGACGACAGGTCGCGGTAGCTGAGCCGGAACCCGGCCCGCACCCCGCCCTCACCGGGGCTCAGCTCGTCGAGCCGGCGGCGCTGGTCCTCCAGCCGGGACACCAGGTTGCGCACCGACCAGTGCGGCTTGGCGGCCAGCCGGGCGCCGGCGATGCGCAGGGCCAGCGGCAGGCGGTCGCAGAGCATGCCGAGGCGCTCGGTGGCGATCGGATTGGCGCCGATGCGGTCCGGGCCCGCGATTTCGGCGAGCAGGGCCGTGGCCTCCTCCGGGGCCATGGTGTTGAGGCCGATCTGGAGCACGGCGTAGTCGCCGATCAGGTCGTCCATCAGGTCGCGGCCGGTGATCACCACGCAGCAGCGGCCGTTGCCCGGCAGCAGGGGCCGGATCTGCTGGAAGGAGCGCGCGTTGTCCAGCACGATCAGCACCCGCTTGCCGCCCAGCACGCTGCGGTAGAGCGCGGCCCGCTCCTGCGGGTCGGACGGGATCTGCGGGGCCGGCACGCCGAGGGCGCGCAGGAAGCGGTCGAGGGTGGTCGCCGGTGTGACCGGCTCGTCCTTCTCGTCGTACCCGCGCAGGTCGGCGAAGAGCTGGCCGTCCGGGAAGCGCGCGGCGATCTGGTTGGCCCAGTGGACCGCCAGCGCCGTCTTGCCCACGCCGCCGATGCCGCTGATCGCGGCCATGGCCAGCGGCGACTGGCCCAGGCGCTCGTCGAGCATCCGGTCGAGCTGTCTGAGCTCCTTGTGGCGGCCGGTGAAGGAGGCCGACTCGACGGGGAGTTGGGCGGGCACGTTGGTGGCGGGCGCCGGCGCCGGGTCGCTGGGCGGCTGGGACAGCTCGGGCGAGTCGCGCAGCACGAGGTCGTGCAGGCCCTGGAGCACCGGGCCCGGCTCGATGCCGAGTTCCTCGACCAGCAGGTTGCGGCCCTCCCGGAAGGCGGCCAGCGCGTCCGCGCGGCGGCCGGACCGGTACTGCGCCAGGATCAGGTGGGCGCGGGCCTGTTCGCGCAGCGGGTGCTGGGCGACCAGGGCGGTGAGCTCCGGGATCAGCGCCTGGTGGCGGCCGAGCTGGAGGCGCAGCCCGGCGCTCTCCTCGTGCACGTCGAGCCGGAGTTCGTCCAGCCGCGCGGCCTCCTGTTCGACGGGCGGGCCGGTGACCCCGTCGAGCGCGCGCCCCCGCCAGAGCGAGAGCGCCTCGGAGAAGACGGCGCAGGCCTCGGCGGTCTGGCCGCCACGGGCCACCTCCCGGGCCCGGCCGATGAGTTCCTCGAACTCGACGATGTCGATGCGGTGTTCGCCTGGGTGCAGGGTGTAGCCCGGGTGGGAGGTGACGATCAGGTCACTCACCCCGGCCTCGTCCTTGAAGACCTTCCTGAGTCCGGCGACGCAGATGGCGATCTGGTTACGGGCGGTGGTCGGCGCTCCGCCGGGCCACACCGCGTGGATCAACGTGTCCACCGAGACCACCCGGCCCGGTGAAAGAAGAAGCATGGTCAGAACGGTGCGCTGCCTGGCTCCCCCCAGCCTGCGCAGGCTGTTCCCGCCAATCTGGACGTCCAGCGGCCCCAATAGTCTGAATACGACCTGATGCATTCGGCTCCATCCCCCTGTTGCAGCCAGCACCTCACGGTGCGCGTACATTCTGATCACTTACTGATGGGTAGATCCACCGCCGTCCAGCCGCGAACCCTGCTGAAATTCGGTCAAAGAGGCTCATAGCCTTTTCCGTTGGGCGGCCTCACGTGGTATAGACCCAGGCAAGCGCGGCGATAGTTCCTCCGAGAAACCTGGAGTCCGCCGCCGGGAAGTCCGGCCGGCTCGACCGGATCCACTTCCCGGAGGTACTCCGATGCGCACCCGTCTCGCCACCGTGCTCGCCGCCGCCGCCATGACCGGCATCGTCGCCTTCGCGGGTCCCGCCGCGGCGGCCCCCGCCGACAAGCCGCAGGTGCTGAGCAGCTGGACCCAGACGAGCGCCGCCAGCCACAACGCCTGGGTGTCCGCACGGGGCAACCAGGGCGCCTGGTCCGCGTACGGCTTCGACTGGTCGACGGACTACTGCACCACCTCGCCGGACAACCCCTTCGGCTTCCCCTTCCAGACCGCCTGTGCGCGCCACGACTTCGGCTACCGCAACTACAAGGCGGCCGGCAGCTTCGACGCCAACAAGTCCCGCCTCGACGACGCCTTCTACGCCGACCTGAAGCGCGTCTGCGCCCAGTACGGCACCGTGAAGAAGGCGTCCTGCGACTCCACGGCCTGGACCTACTACCAGGCCGTCAAGGCCTTCGGCTTCTCCGCCGCGGTCGACGGGGCGGCCGTGGCCTGAACCCGCCCGGTCCCGCGCGCCGCCGAGGCGCGCGGGCCGGACCGGTACCTAGGCTCGACCCCATGACCGAGAACGAGATCAAGCTCAAGGCCATCGCGGCGCTGACGGCGCTGCGCGGCGGCGTCGACGAGGGCCTCGTCTCCGAACTGCTGGGCGAGGTGATCCCGACGCAGTTCACCGTCCCGGCCGAGGCGGGCGCGGAAGCGGTCGGCATGGCGGTCCTGGAGCAGCTGTCCGGTCCCCTCAGCGCCCTGGTCACCGGATTCATCCTGGCCTTCGAGTCCCTGGCGGAGGCCCACGACGCCTCGGGCGCCGAACCGGGCACCGACCAGATCCTCCAGGAAGTGGCCCTCACCCTGGCCCGCGACAACCAGGAGGAATGACGAAAGCCCTCCCAGAGGAGGGCCCGTGAAGCAGAGGAGAGGAGTGACTGGCCGGGGCCGAGGCCCATGGTGGCACCGTGGAGCTTTGGGATCGTGGCTGGCCACGCGCCGCAGACACGCGGAACCCCCGCTGCCAGCGCGCCCCGACCTGGCGCACACTCTGCGGTGGGGACACCTCCGTCATGCCCGGTCCCCGTGGGCGGACTGCGACTCGCCGCCGTCGCGCTACGACGTGGTCGGGTACCGAGCCCCGACCGATCTCGGCCGGGGCCTTTCCGGTGGGGTCAGCACACCTGCGGGATGACGAACCCCCGTCGCGGCTGTCGCAGACGCGCGGCCTCGACTGCCGACCGGGCCTCCTCGGTGACATCGAGCAGGGTGCCGTCGGCGGCGGTGCGGTAGATGCCCCACTCGCCGGCCGGGTCCGTCGGCGACACCGGGGCCGGCGCGCCGGGAACGCCATGCCAGCTCATCGCCTCGTGCAGCTCCCGTGCCTCGTCTGCGGTCATGATCTCACCCTCTCGCCGATGGTGCCCGGAGCCTACTGCTCCTTGCCTCCGCCGTGCGTCGCGCACTTCCCGGGGTTGATCGGGCCGCACCCGCCGGGGACCGGGGTGTGCGAGCAGCTCGCGACGACGGTGACGATGGCTTGCTCGGGGGCCACCCACAGGTCGCGGTCCGGTGTGTAGCCGGTCTGCTCGATCAGGGCGACAGTGCGGGTGAGGATGCTCGCGTCGAATCGCCCGGAGTCGGGCCGCTCCGGGTAGTGGTGGACGTGCCGACCGAGCCGCCGGCACAGGTCGTGGTACAGGTGGGTGTGCAGGATAAGGGCGTGCCAGCCCTCGTCGACCTCGCGGGTCGGAGCGATCGGCACGTCCGGGAACGTCGCGGCGGCGGCCACGAATTTCAGGGCCTCGACGACGATCCGGGACGCCATCGTGATGTCCATGCCCGGGTTGTTGTCGAGGACGGTCCGCAGCACGTCCGTGAACTGTGCGTCGGACAGCAGGGCGCGGGCCTCCTTCGGACGCGTGGTCGTTGCGCTCCCGGTGTTGCCCTCGTGAGGCTTGGTGCCGCAGGGCGGAATCGGTCCAGACGGCTGGTTCTTGCAACCCATGTTCGTTCCCATCGTGAGGTTGATGGTGCGGACGGCCCGTCCCGGTCGTGGTCTTGGCAGATGCCGGCCGGGACGGGAGCTTGTGGGCCCGCGTCAGCGGGCGGTGATGCCGAGCCAGAGGGAGCACAGCAGAGCGAGCAAGGTGACGACGTACGCCACCTGTGGCTCCGGTTGCTCACTGGGGCTCGTCCGTGGCCTGCTCGGCCGTCAGCGGCGGCATGCCGGGACGCCCGACGAACGCGGCCGGTAGGCGGGCCTGGGCCAGTCGGGCGGCTCCGACGCGCACGAGCATCGCAAGGGCCGCGAGGTCGCAGTACGACGGCCGGATCACAGGGACAGCCCAGTAGATCGGCGTCGCCGCGGTGTATTGGCACAATCCGGGGGCCGGCACGCCGAGGTGCGTACGCGAAGGGAGGTACTCGACCCCCGGTGCCGTCGTGCCCCACGCGAGGCGGTCCTCGGGGCGGAGCAGCGCGTAGTAGTTCCGGCCCCGCCCGTCGTGGAGGACCGGGCCGTCCAGCTGCTCGCCGAGGACGTAGCCGACGTGATCGTTGTCGGTGGACTCGACGGCGGCCTGCACGAGGGCCTCGGGGAGACGTACGGCGCCGAACACGCCCCCGGTGGGGAGCACGGCGATGCCACGCTGCGCCCACTCCGTGTGGGCCTGCTCGGGGTTGTCGTGGCTCTGGGCGAGCCACTCGGCCGCAGCCGTTCGCCTACTCACGCTGTGCTCCCTACGTCGTCAGCGGGTGGTGAGGACACTTTGGACGCAAGGAAGTCCTCTTACGAGGACTTTGAAAAGGACTTCTTGAGCCCTCAAAGGGGGCTTCCGTGCCCCCGTCTCGGTGAACGCTGGCCGTCAAGGGGGCGTCCTGGAACACTGGCCATCTACCTGCCGCTCCATGGAGGTTGCAGATGCCGCGGCCCACCGGAAACACCCGCCTGCGAGCCGCCCGCCTCGCTGCGGGATACAGCTCCCAGCAAGACCTCGCCAACGCCCTCACCGCCCGAGGTGTGCCCGTAGGCACCCGACAGGTGCGCCGCTGGGAGTCCGCCAACCCGCCGCTGCCGAACGCGGAGGTGCGCCACGCCCTGGTGGAGCTGCTCGGCCAAGACCTCGGCGCGCTCGGCTTCCAAGTACCTGAGGGCAGCACTGCCGGCGGCCGCCCCTTGCGAAGCCTGATCGCCCCCGCAAACCGAGGCCCGGTGCGCACGCCGAACGCCGTCCAACCCGCCACTGCCGGAGCTGACTTCCTGGCGGTCACCCGCGCCCACCGCCGCCTGTACTGGACGGTGGCCCCCGCCACCCTTCACCCGGCCGTGAGCGCCCACGCCACGCTCGGCGGACAGCTGCTCGACGTGACGACCGGCCGAACCCGGCAGACCCTCGCGGCCGCCCTCGCCGAGTCCTGGCTGCTCGCCGGCCGCATGGAGTTCTTCGACCTCCGCGAGCCCGACCGGGCGGGCGACACCTGGGTCCGCGCCCTCCAGGCTGCCGGGGAAGCCGAGGACGCACTGCTCGGCGCGGCGATCCTGGCTCACATGGCGTTCATCCCCGGGTGGGCCGGCAGCCGGGACCAGGCCGCCGAGCGGATGATCGCGGCGCGCGCCTACGCCCGGAAGGGCCCCGCCTCGGCCGAGTTCCTCGCGTGGCTGGACGCAGTCGAGGCCGAGTGCGAGACGCGCTGCGGCAACACCAGGACCGCGCTCAATCTGATCGGGCACGGCGAGGACGTCCTCGCGGCCGGCGGCGAGTACGCCTCCCCGGAGTGGATGGACTGGTTCAGTCCGGTGCGGCTGGCCGCGTTCAAGGGCAACACGCAGCTGAAGGCCGGCCACCTGCCGCAGGCCCGCGAGACGCTGCTCGACGTCCTGGAGGCGCTTCCGCAGGACGCGGACAAGCAGCGGACCGTGGTGCTCGGGGACCTGGCGGCGGTCGAGGCCGCGGCCCACGACCCGGTGGCCGCGGCCGCGTACGCGGTGCGCGCGCTGGAGCTGCTGGAGACGCACTGGTACGCGACCGGGCTGGAGCGGGTCCGCGAGGTGCGGCGCGCGCTCGCTCCGTGGCAGAACGAGCCGTGCGTCCGCGACCTCGACGACCGGCTGTACGGGTGGGGAACGACGCTCAGCGCGCTCGCGAATTGAACTCCGCGATCAGGCCCGGCAGCTCGGCCAGACTCTCCACACGGAACGTCGGCAGGGACCGGGCCTCATCCGTGTTCCACTGGATCGTCGCCCACGGCCCGCGGCGAACGAGAGCCGTGCGCATCCCGGCGGCGGCGCCCGGCCGCAGGTCGTTGTCGACCCGGTCGCCCACGTACAGGATCTCCTCCGGGGCGAAGGGCACGACCGCGGCGACGCGCTCGAAGAACGCAGGGTCGGGCTTGCTGGCGCCCCAGTCGTCGGAGGTGCCGATCAGGTCGACGTCGCCGGTGAACAGGTCCCGCAGCAAGCCGCCGGCGCGCACGGTCTGGTTGCCCGCGATGGCCAGCCACAGGCCGTCCGCGCGCAGCTTCGCCAGGGCCGGGCGGACGTCCGAGTACAGGTCGTCCTCGCCGAACCACTCGGGCTGGCCGGCGGCCGCGCGGGCCTCGCGCTGCTCGGTCAGGTCGAACCCGGGCTGGAACTCCTGGAACGTCTCGCGGTAGTCGCGGCCCTGCGCGATCACCGCACCGAACACCGCGGCGAACGTGTGCCTCGGAACGCCGAGCCAGTCCGCCCACGTGCCGTACTCGCGAGTCTCGTCGACCAGGCACTCACCGACATCGAACACCACAGCGCGAATCGTCATGAGCTCACCCTAGGGGCGACCGGATGCAGGAAGCCGCCCCTTCCCAGCCCGGAGGCCGGGGGGCGTTGTGCGTCTGTGCGATGTGGGTGAGCTTCGGGTATGCGAACGGTGGTGCACCTCGGGTTCCACGGTGGGTCCCTCGGGGTGTGGCAGCACGCCACGCCCGATTCGCGAACTGGGCCAAGCGCTTGGCCGATTTGCGCTGTGGGGAGTCGCGGAAAAGGGAAAGGCCAGCAAAGATGCTGGCCAGAAGGGGTAAGCGCCCCCGGCAGGACTCGAACCTGCGGCCAAGCGCTTAGAAGGCGCCTGCTCTATCCACTGAGCTACGGGGGCCGGAAAGGTGGCCGTGGGTGGCCAGGAGCCCCGGGGTGGGGGTGGGACCGCGTCCGGGCCGGGTCAAGGATAGGGCTCCGGTTGCCTTGTCCCGGTTGCTTCACTCGCGTGCCACGATGTGGAGGTTCGGTGAAGCGGTCCCGATAATCGCAGGCAGGTGCGATTCTCGCACCGCTTTTGCGCGGCCGCGCCCCGGGTGTTGTGCACTCGTTATGCCTGCGCCCCAGTCATCCCATCTGTCCATCGTGTCCGCTCGGAGTCGCGATCGGCGCGCGCAGGGCGTATAAGCTTCAAAAAGGCATCAAAAACGGGCATTCTTCGCATGTGGTGACCTTGGATGTTCGGCCTCAGCTGCTCGATGCCCTCTCCGCCCTGCGCGACCGGGTCGCCTCCGTGCGTCTGCCGCTGCCCCTCCCCGGCGCGCCCCGCGCCCGCCAGACCAGAGCCGAGCTGCTCGCGCAGCTCGACGACTACCTCGTACCGCGGCTGAAGGCCCCCGAGGCCCCGCTCCTCGCGGTCGTCGGCGGCTCGACCGGCGCCGGGAAGTCCACCCTGGTCAACTCCCTGGTCGGCCGCCAGGTCAGCGAGGCCGGCGTGCTGCGCCCCACCACCCGCACGCCCGTGCTGGTCTGCCACCCCGACGACCACCACTGGTTCGCCGGCATGCGCGTGCTGCCCGACCTCATGCGCATCTGGCAGCCGCAGGACGAGGTCGAACTCGTCCCCCTCTCCGAGAAGCCCAAGGCCCTCCGGGCCCCCAAGCCCGCCCCGCAGACCGGCCGCGAGCTGCGCATCGAGACCGTCAGCAGCCTGCCCCGCGGCCTGGCCCTCCTCGACGCGCCCGACATCGACTCCCTCGTCGTGGAGAACCGCACCCTCGCCGCCGAACTGATCTGCGCCGCCGACGTCTGGGTCATGGTCACCACCGCCTCCCGGTACGCAGACGCCATCCCCTGGTACCTGCTGCGCACCGCCAAGGAGTACCGGGCGACCCTGATCACCGTCCTCGACCGGGTCCCCCACCAGGTCCTCGCCGAGGTCTCCCGGCAGTACGGCGCCCTGCTCACCCGCGCCGGCCTCGGCGACGTGCCCCGCTTCACCGTCCCCGAACTGCCCGAGTCCGCGGGCGGCGGCGGACTCCTGCCCGCCAGCGCCGTCGCCCCCCTGTACGACTGGCTCAGCCACCGCGCCCTGGACCCCGCCGCCCGCCAGCAGGCCGTGGGCCGCACCGCCATCGGCGTACTCGACTCCCTCGGCCGCCGGATGCCCGAACTCGCCTCCGCCGTCGCCGCCCAGCACGCCGCCGCCGTCCGCCTCACCACCGCCGTCGAGGACGCCTTCCAGCGCGAGGGCAAGCGCGTCCGCGCCCGGCTGCAGAACGGTGCCGTCCTCGCCGGGGACGCCCTGACCCGCTGGCGCGGCTACCCCCTCGACACCACCGCCGACGAACTCCTCGACTCCCTCGCCGAGAGCCTGACCGCCCTCCTCCAGTGCGCCGTCGCCGCCGCCGACGAACGGATCACCGGAGCCTGGCGCCGCGAACCCGCCTCCGGGGCCGTCACCCTGCCCTCCCCGGACCACGAGGCGGGCGAGCGGATCGGCGTGGCGGTACGCCACTGGCGCCGGGTGCTCGAAGAGCTCGCCGAGGAGGAGGTGGGCCTCATGGACAAGCAGTCCGCCCCCGCCGCCGACGCCGTGGCCGCCCTCCTCGTGGCCGCGCTGCTCGGCGGCAAGCGGGCCCGGGCCGCCGGCGACCGGCTGGCCGAGCGGATCGGCGTCCACGCCGCGGTCCGGCTGCGCGACCGCGGCAACGAACTCGTCAGCAGCCACCTCGACAAGGTCCTGCAGGCCGAACGCGACCGCAGGCTGGCCCTCCTCGACGCCCTCGAAGTGACCCCGGAACCCCAGGCCGAGCTGATCGCGGCGCTGTCCGTACTGCAGAAGGAGAGGTGACGCGTTGACCGCCATGACCGACCGCACCGACGACCGCTGGGACGACGGGCTGATCGCCCGCCGCGCCGCCACCGGCGCGGCCGGGAACGCGGACGGCGCACCGGACACCGACCTCGACGGCGACCCCGACGAGACCGGCGCCCTGGCCCGGGCCGTCTCGGGAGCAGGCAGCCCCGCGCCCGCGCCCGTCCCCGCGCCCAGCCCCGAGAACCAGGCCCTGCGGGTACGCCTCGACGCCCTCCGGCAGCTCGTCGGCCTTTCCCGCACCCGCCTCGACGGCAAGACCCTCGCCGAGGCCGGCCGGGTCCTCGACGAGGCCGCCGCCCGCCGCGGGCTCTCCCCGCGGCACACCGTCGTCGCCATCGCCGGCGCCACCGGCAGCGGCAAGTCCACCCTCTTCAACGCGCTCGCCGGCGTGCAGATCTCCGAGACCGGGCTGCGCCGCCCCACCACCTCCGCGCCCATCGCGTGCAGCTGGACCGACGGCGCGGCCGGACTGCTCGACCGGCTGGAGATCCCCGGCCGGCTGCGCCGCCGGCCGCGCGACGGCGGCGACCGCGACGACGCCATGAACGGCCTGGTCCTCATCGACCTGCCCGACCACGACTCGGCCCTCACCACCCACCGCGAGCACGTCGACCGGGTCCTCGCCCTGGTCGACGCGGTCATCTGGGTGGTCGACCCCGAGAAGTACGCCGACGCCGTGCTCCACGAGCGCTACCTGCGGCCCCTGTCGGGCCACGCGGAGATCACCTTCGTCGTCCTCAACCAGATCGACCGGCTGCCCGGCGAGGCCGCCGACCTGGTGCTCGACGACCTGCGCCGGCTCCTCGACGAGGACGGCATGGCGCTCGGCGAGCACGGCGAGCCCGGCGCCACCGTCCTCGGCCTGTCCGCCCTCACCGGCGAGGGCGTGCCCGAGCTGCGGGAACTGCTGGGCCAGTTCACCCAGGAGCGCGGCGCCGCCACCCGCCGGATCTCCGCCGACGTCGACCGCGCCGCCCTCCGCCTGCGGCCGCTGTACGTGGCCGACGGGCACCCCGAGATCAGCGAGCGCAGCCGCGCCGAGTTCGAGGACCGGCTCGCCGAGGCCGTCGGCGCGCACGCCGCCGGCCTCGCCGCCGAACGCGCCTGGCGGCGCAACGCGGGCCGTGCCTGCGGCACGCCCTGGCTGCGGCTGTGGCGCTGGTACGACGACAAGCGCACCCCGCAGCTGCTGCGCCGGTCCGCCCCCGAGCCCGAACAGCCCGCGGAGGACGAGGTCACCGCCCGGCAGCGGGTGGAACAGGCCGTCCGCACCGTCGCGGACGACGCGGCGTCCGGACTGCCCGAGCCCTGGGCGCTGGCCGTGCGCGAGACCGCCGTGCGCGGCGCCGAGCAACTGCCCGAGGCCCTGGACGAGCTGGCGGTCACCGCCGGAGTGCCCGCGGGCAAGCCGCCGCGGCCAGCCTGGTGGCCGGCGGCGGTGCTCGCCCAGGCGTCCATGACGCTGCTGCAGATCTACGGCGGGCTCTGGCTGGTGGGGCAGATCGCCGGGGTGCTCGAACCCCGGCTGATGCCCCCCGTCCTGCTGATGGTCGCCGGCATCGTCGGGGGTCCCCTGGTCGAGTGGATGTGCACCGTCGCCGCGCGCGGCCCCGCACGCCGGTACGGCCAGGAGGCCGAGCGGCGGCTGCGGCAGGCGGCCGCCGGCTGCGGCCGGGCCCGGGTGCTGGAGCCGGTCGCGGCCGAGCTGCTGCGGTACCAGGAGGTGCGCGAGCAGTTCGCGACGGTGGCGCGGTTGTCCACAACCGGCCGGTAGTCCACAGGCCCCGGCGGCCTCCCGCGATCCGGTCCAGCATGGGTCCGGACGAGGGAACCGGCCGGAGCGCCGGACGGACTCCCGGCCGGAGGGCCGGGCCAGGAAGGGGGCGGCCGGGGTGAACGACACGCTGGTGACGCTGGTGGGGAACGTGGCGACGCGGATCGACTACCGCGAGGCACCGACCGGGGCCGTGGCGCGGTTCCGCTTCGCGGTGACCTCGCGGTTCTGGGACCGGCAGAAGGAACTCTGGGCCGACGGGCCCACGAGTTTCTACACGGTGTGGGCGCGGCGGGCCCTGGCCGTGAATCTGGCCGGTTCCGTCTCGGTCGGAGAACCGCTGGTGGTGCACGGAAGACGGCGTGTGAAGGACGAAGAGGAAGAGGACGGCAAGCGCTGGTTCTCGGCGGACGTGGACGCCATGGCCGTCGGGCACGACCTCAGCCGGGGCACCTCCGCGTTCCGCCGTGTGGTCAAGGGCGAGGGCACGCTGACGGCACCTCAGAAGGCGGCGGTGGTCTGAGTGTTCGAGACCGCTAGGATTCCCCGGTACTCGTGGGCACTTGGGGCTCCGGCCCGAAGGGGAAAACCGTGTCTTTCGCCGTTTCCGCTTCACTTCTTTCAGCATTTACATCTCGTCCGGCAGTCCAGCCTGCTCTGGCGCCTGCGCGGCGGCCGCTCGCCGTGGTGCTGCTCACGGCCGCGCTCGCCGGTTCCGCTTCCGTGGCCGGGGCGGGCGCGGCGCACGCGGCCGGAGCGCCCCGCGCCGCGGGGGCGGCGGGTGCCGCCGGGGCGGCGGGCGCTCCCCGGGCCGCGGGTGCCGCCGGCACCCCGCGCCTCGCGCCCACACCCGCGGCCGGCACGAGCGCCGTGCTGGCCGGGCCCGCCGCCTCCGGCGAGGCCCTCCTCCACACACCCGACGGCCCGCGCACCATCGCGGCCGGGCTCAACGAGATGCGGGTCGACGGCGGGGGCACGCTCCAGACGTACGGCGTGGGCATCGCCATCCAGTCGCAGCAGGAGGCGCGGTACGCGGAGACCGCCTGGAGCGGCAGCCCCCTCGACGCCAACAGGGACGCCGGCCGGATCCGCTGGATCCTCCAGCACTCCTATCCCCAGCTGAACGACCTGGCGGGACTCGCCCGGCGGGCCGGGGCCGGCGCGCTGACCGCCGAGACCGCGGCGGCCGGCACCCAGGTGGCCATCTGGCGGCTCTCGGACCACGTGCAGGTGGAGGCGGTGGACCCGGCGGCCGAGAAGCTGGCCGACTACCTCCAGAAGGCGGCCCGCACGCTCGCCGAGCCCCCCGCCTCGCTCAGCCTGACCCCCGCCACCGTCACCGGCACCTCCGGCAGCCGGATCGGACCCGTCACCGTCCACACCGGCGCCCAGAGCGTCGCCGTCGCCCCGGACGCGGCGGCCCGGGCCGCCGGCGTGCGGATCGTCGGCGCGGACGGCGCCCCGGTCGCCACGGCCGTGCCCGGCGCCCTGCTCTGGTTCGACGTGCCCAAGGGCGCCACGGACGGTGCCGGCGCGGTCACCGTGCAGGGCTCCACCAAGGTCCCGGTCGGCCGGGTGCTGATCAGCGACGGCAGCAGCCAGGCGCAGATCGTGGCCGGTTCCAGCGAATCCGCGGCCACCGCCACGGCCACCGGGGTCTGGGCCCCCACCCGCCTGGCGGCCCGTACCTACGCCGACGCGCTCCCGCTGCCCGCCGCCGAGGAGAGCGCCGACGCCTCCGACACCCGCCTCGCGGCCAGCGGCAGCTCCAGCGCCACCCCCGTGATCGCCTCGCTCGCCGTGGGCCTGGTGGTGCTGGGCGCCGGAGTCGTGTTCCTGCTGCGCAAGCGCCCCACGGACACCGAGTCCCCCGAGTGATCCACCGGCGCCGGGCGCGCCCCGCGGGGGGTGACCGGCGCCATACGGGTTTCCGCCCGGGGATGGACGTACGGCAAGATGGGGTGTATCTGCCCATCATCGATCTGCCGGACGGTTTCTCTTGGCTGAGTTCATCTACACCATGCGCAAGGCGCGCAAGGCGCACGGCGACAAGGTGATCCTCGACGACGTCTTCCTGAACTTCCTGCCGGGAGCGAAGATCGGCGTGGTCGGCCCGAACGGCGCCGGCAAGTCCACCGTTCTGAAGATCATGGCGGGCATCGAGCAGCCGTCCAACGGTGACGCCTTCCTCACGCCCGGTTACAGCGTCGGCATCCTCATGCAGGAGCCCAAGCTCGACGAGTCCAAGACCGTCCTGGAGAACGTCCAGGACGGCGTCGCGGAGATCAAGGGCAAGCTCGACCGGTTCAACGCCATCGCCGAGGAGATGGCCACGAACTACACGGACGAGCTCATGGAGGAGATGGGCAAGCTCCAGGAGGACCTGGACCACGCCAACGCCTGGGACCTCGACGCCCAGCTGGAGCAGGCCATGGACGCGCTGGGCTGCCCGCCCGCCGACTGGCCGGTCACCACCCTCTCCGGTGGTGAGAAGCGCCGCGTCGCCCTCTGCAAGCTGCTGCTGGAGGCCCCCGACCTGCTGCTCCTCGACGAGCCCACCAACCACCTCGACGCCGAGTCGGTGAACTGGCTGGAGCAGCACCTGGCCCAGTACAAGGGCTGTGTCGTCGCCGTCACCCACGACCGGTACTTCCTGGACAACGTCGCCGAGTGGATCCTCGAACTCGACCGCGGCCGCGCCCACCCGTACGAGGGCAACTACTCCACCTACCTGGAGAAGAAGGCCGAGCGCCTCAAGGTCGAGGGCAAGAAGGACGAGAAGCGCCAGAAGCGCCTCAAGGAAGAGCTGGAGTGGGTCCGCTCCAACGCCAAGGGCCGCCAGGCCAAGTCCAAGGCCCGCCTCGCCCGTTACGAGGAGATGGCCGCCGAGGCCGAGAAGATGCGGAAGCTGGACTTCGAGGAGATCCAGATCCCGCCGGGCCCGCGCCTGGGCTCGATCGTCGTCGAGGTCAACAACCTCTCCAAGGCCTTCGGCGACAAGGTCCTGATCGACGACCTGTCCTTCACCCTGCCGCGCAACGGCATCGTCGGCATCATCGGTCCGAACGGCGCGGGCAAGACCACGCTGTTCAAGATGATCCAGGGCCTGGAGGCCCCGGACTCCGGCGACATCAAGGTCGGCGAGACCGTCAAGATCTCGTACGTCGACCAGGGCCGCGCCAACATCGACCCCAAGAAGACGCTGTGGGCCGTCGTCTCCGACGAGCTGGACTACATCAACGTCGGCCAGGTCGAGATGCCGTCCCGCGCCTACGTCTCCGCGTTCGGCTTCAAGGGCCCGGACCAGCAGAAGCCGGCCGGGGTGCTCTCCGGCGGTGAGCGCAACCGCCTGAACCTCGCGCTCACCCTGAAGCAGGGCGGCAACCTGCTGCTCCTCGACGAGCCCACCAACGACCTCGACGTCGAGACCCTGTCGTCCCTGGAGAACGCGCTGCTGGACTTCCCCGGCTGCGCCGTGGTCGTCTCCCACGACCGCTGGTTCCTGGACCGGGTCGCCACGCACATCCTCGCCTACGAGGGCGAGTCGAAGTGGTTCTGGTTCGAGGGCAACTTCGAGTCGTACGAGAAGAACAAGGTCGAGCGGCTCGGCCCGGACGCCACCCGTCCGCACCGCGCCACCTACAAGAAGCTGACCCGAGGCTGAGCATGGCCCGTCACCTCTACAGCTGCCCCCTCCGCTGGTCGGACATGGACGCCTTCGGGCACGTCAACAACGTGGTCTTCCTCCGCTACCTGGAGGAGGCCCGGATCGACTTCATGTTCCGGCTGGCACCGGGGAACGGCTCGCAGTCGTTCCAGGGCGGGTCGGTCGTGGCCCGCCACGAGATCGACTACGTCCGGCCGCTGGTCCACCGGCACGCGCCGGTGACCGTCGAGTCCTGGGTCAAGAAGATAGGCGCGGCCTCGCTGGTCATCGCCTACGAGATCAAGGACCCGGAGCAGGTCTACGTACGGGCCGAGACCGTGGTCGTGCCCTTCGACCTGGAGGCCCAGCGGCCCCGCCGCATCACCGAGGAGGAGCGCTCGTTCCTCCAGGAGTACGTCGACGACAGCGCCGAAGGGCGCGCCGCCGCATGACGCTCCGCCTGCGGCTGGCCGACTCGGGGGAGGCGGCGGACCTCGCCGCCTTCCTCGGCCGCCTCGTGCACTACGACCGCGCCGCCGCCGTCCGCCTCCAGGGCGGCGGCGGGGCGCTGGCCGTGTTCGGCCGCCCGCCGTCCTTCGAGGTCCTCGCGATCCGCACGGCCCGGCTCGCCGAGCCCGTGACGCTGGACCTCACCGTCTCCGCGGGCGAGCTGCTCGAATCGGTCGACGAGGCCGCCGGCACCGCCGTGGTGCCCGCGCCCGTCACCGGTCCGCCGTGGGCCGGCGTGCTGCCGCCCCGCGGCGGCTGGCAGCGCATCGCCGGCCTGCCGACGGCCGACGAGATGCGGACCGCCGTCGGCGTGGCCGTGGCGGAGTTCCGGGCCCGGGACGAGGCCCTGCCGGCCGCGTCCAGGACCCGCGCCGAGCGCGACCGGATCGGCCGCGAGATCTGGTCCCGCACCCTCGGCGGGACCGAACTGCCGCTGCGCGCCGTGCACGCCGCCCAGTCCCTGGGATTCCTGCGCCCCGTACGGGCCGCCGCGGGCACCGGCACCGGCTCGTCCGAGCCCGGTTCCGTCGCCCTGCTCGCCTCGGGCGGCTGGCTGCGCCTGAGCACGCCGTACGGCTCCGTGGCCCTGCGCCGCCCCGGTGGCGGCCTGGGCGCCCTCCAGGTCCGCCCCGTCTGACCCGCCCGGCGCGCCCGACGGGCACCGCCCCCCTACGCCCCGCCCCGTCGCCCGGCCCCGCTACGCGGTGTTGATCATCGAGGCGGCGGCGTAGGTCAGGTACCGCCAGAGCTGCGCCTCGTGCTCGGGCGCCAGGCCCAGCTCGTCCACCGCGTCCCGCATGTGCCCCAGCCACGCGTCGTGCGCCGCCTTGTCCACGACGAAGGGCGCGTGCCGCATCCGCAGCCGCGGGTGCCCCCGGTGCTCGCTGTACGTCGTCGGACCGCCCCAGTACTGCATCAGGAACAGCGCGAACCGCTCCTCGGCCGGGCCGAGGTCCTCCTCCGGGTACATGGGACGCAGCAGCGGGTCGCCGGCGACCCCTTCGTAGAACCGGCGCACCAGGCGCCGGAAGGTCTCCTCGCCGCCCACCTGCTCGTAGAACGTCTGCTCCGGAAGCGTGTCCTGGGGAATCTCATTCACCCGACCATCGTCTCAGACGCCCGGACGGAGGACCCCGGTCCCAGGACCGCCCCGTTGGCCGGGAACCGCCGGCGGCAGGACAGTGGAGTCATGGGCGCACGGAGCGCGCACCGGGCACACAGGGCGCACGAGGCACCGCACGCGGTGGAACGGGAGACGGCGCACGCGGCGCAGGTCCGCGAGCTGGTCGCGGCCGGCGACCTCCGCGACCCCGCCTGGCGCGCGGCGTTCTCGGCGGTGCCGCGGCACGTCTTCGTCCCGTACTTCTACACGGGCCGCGGCGCCGGGTACGAGCGCCTGTGGGGCGAGGACCCGGACCCAGAGCGGCGGGCCCGCTGGCTGCGCGGCGTCTACACGGACACCCCGCTGGCCACCCGGCTGCGCGACGGCGAGCTGGTCTCCTCCAGCAGCCAGCCCTCGCTGATGGCCCGGATGCTGACCGCGCTCGACGTCCGCGAAGGGCATCGGGTGCTGGAGATCGGCGCCGGCACCGGCTACAACGCGGCCCTGCTCTGCCACCGGCTGGGCGACGGGAACGTGACCACCGTCGACCTCGACGAGGAGATCACCGAGTCGGCCCGCGCGCACCTCGCCCGGCTCGGTTACCACCCCCTGGTGGTGACCGGCGACGGGGCGCGCGGCTGCCCGGCCCGCGCCCCGTACGACCGGATCATCGCGACCTGCACGCTGCCGCTGGTGCCGCACGCCTGGCTGGGCCAGTGCGTGCCCGGGGCGCGGATCCTGGCCCCGCTCTCGACCGGGCTGCTGGCGCTGGCGGTCCACGGCGCGGGCTTCGCGGAGGGGCGGTTCCTGCACACGCCGGTGTACTTCGTGCCGCTGCGCGGCGGGATACGGGGCGCGGCCGGTCCGGAGGTGTCCAGGCCGCCGTACGACCTGCCGTACGACCTGCACGAGGACGACCGGTTCCGCTTCATGCTCGGGCTGACCGGTACGGCGCTGCACCCGCGCGAGGCGCTGGACCTGTGGCGCGGCGAGGGGCGCCCGGGGCGCGAGCGCTTCGGCGTGACGGTGAACGCCGAGGGGGAGTGGTCCTGGCTGGACGATCCCCAGGGGCCCTACGTGTGGCCGCTCGGGAGCGGGCCCGGCTGACGGCTGTGGAGAAGGGCCCGCCGGGCCCCGCCGGTGCCCGGGGCCCGCACGAAAGGGCCCGAAAGCCCCGTGCCACACTTGTGGGCGATATGTGCCCGGGAGCCGTGGCCGGGCGGAACGCGGCGGGAAAGTAGGAGGCCCTGTGGTCCTGGCGGCAACCGCCGACTCGGTGGTGATGAACGGTGCCCTGGTGCTGGCCGTACCCGTCGCCCTGCTGGCCGGTCTCATCTCCTTCTTCTCGCCCTGCGTGCTGCCGCTCGTCCCGGGATACCTCGGCTACGTCACCGGCCTGTCCGCCGCGGAGGCGGGCCCCGGCGGCGGTGGGCCCGGTGGGGCCAAGCGCGGCCGGATGCTCCTCGGGGCGTTCCTCTTCGTCCTCGGATTCTCGGCCCCGTTCATTTCGCAGGGCGCCTTCTTCGGGTACTTCGGCAACACCCTGTCGCAGTACAAGGAGACCCTGGAAATCGTTCTGGGCTCGCTGACCGTGCTGTTCGGCCTGGCGTTCATGGGATTCCTGCCGGGACTGATGCAGCGCGACATCAGGATCCACCGGAAGCCGGCCGCGGGCCTGCTGGGAGCCCCGGTCCTCGGCTTCACGTTCGGGCTGGGATGGACGCCGTGCATGGGTCCGACGCTCGGCGCGGTGATGGGGCTCTCCATGGGGCAGGACAGCCCGGGGCGCGGGGCGCTGCTGATGGTGTTCTTCTGCCTGGGACTCGGGGTGCCGTTCATCCTCACGGCCCTGGCCTTCCGCCGGTCGATGGGGGCGTTCGGCTGGGTCAAGCGGCACTACAAGTGGGTGCTGAGGATCGGCGGGGGATTCCTGGTCGCGGTCGGCGTGCTGCTGATCACCGGCGCGTGGAGCCAGCTGGTCCTCCAGCTGCAGTCGTGGCTGCCGACGACGAACGCGGTCGGCATCTGAACCGTCCGGTCCGCACGCGCAGGGGCCCCGCCGACCTCCCGGTCGGCGGGGCCCCTGCGTTCACGTCGAGCTGTCGCCGAAGGCGTCAGCACCGGCGCCGGTGCTAGCCGCGCCGGATGGTGATCGTGGTCCAGGCGCCCACGTGCACGCGGTCGCCGTCGCCCAGCGGCACGGGCACGTACGGCTGGATCGGGTCGTCGCCGCCGTTGACCGTGGTGCCGTTGGTGGAGTTCTGGTCCACCACGGCCCAGCTGCCGTCCGGCTGCTGCACCAGCACGGCGTGCTGGTGGGAGACGCCCGGGTCCTCCGGCGGCACCGAGAGGTCGATGTCCGGGGACTCGCCCGTGGACTGGCGGCGGCGGCCGATGGTGATCTGGCCGCCGGTCAGCGGCAGGTGCTGCTCGGGGGAGTACGCGGGCAGGTTCAGGCCCGCGGCCTCCGGGCCGCTGCGCTGCATCATCGCCATGAAGTACGAGCGGTCGGGACCGATGGTCGCCGACCAGGCGCCGCCCTGCGCGGGGAAGGGGGCGTGCTGGCCGGGGTGTCCGCCCTGTCCCGGGTGGCCCTGCTGACCGGGGTGTCCGCCCTGGCCCGGGTGACCCCCCTGCGGGTGCATGCCGGGGCCGGGCGCGCCCGGGTGCTGGTGCTGCTGCGGCGGGCCCTGCTGGTACGGCGGCTGCTGCGACTGCTGCTGGCCGGGCGGCGGGAGCATCCAGTCGTCGCCGCCGGTCTGGTGCGGGGCGGGCGCGGGAGCCGGCGGGCCCTGGTGGCGCTGCTGGAACGCCCCCGGCGGCGGCGGGCCGGGCTGCTGGTAGCCGCCCGCGGGGTCGCCGTGCAGCGGCTCGGCCGGCCGGTTCACCTGGGAGGGCCGGGAGCCCTGGTAGTCGAAGTGGTCCTGCTGCGGCTGGTAGCCGGGCGGCAGGTTCATGCCGGGGCCCGGGCGTCCGCCGGGACCGGGCGGGGGCACGGGGACCCCCGCGCCCGTGCCGTGCGGCGGTACGGGCGCACCCGGGCCGGGACCGCGGCCGCCACCGGGCTGCTGCGGGCTGTAGCCGGTGGGCTGGCGGGTCAGGAAGTTGTAGCGGCACTCCTCGCAGAACGGCGCCATGGCCTCGCGGGGGGTGCGGCACTGCGGGCAGAGCTCGGCCTGCATGGTGGCGTCGCCCCCGGGACCCGGGTAGCCGTAGCCGCCGTAGGAGGGCCCCGGCGCGGGAGCCCCCGCGGGCGCACCCGGTCCGGCCATGCGGTGGCCGCAGACCTCGCACCAGTCTTCGGAGACCGATTGGTGTCCGTTCGGGCAGGTCGGCATGTCGGCCCTTCCCCCTCTCCCTGTCCAGCCCCCGTCAGGGCCGCAATTCAGGACTTCTTCACTCGAACGGTCTGCGTCGAACGCGTTTCGAGAGTCATCTCGTCCGCATCCGTGACCTTCGCCTTCAGCCGCACAGTACCGGTCGCGGCGTCGACGACGTCGACCACCTTCGCAAGCAGTTTCGCAGTGTCCTCGTTCCCGGACGCACTCGCCAGTTGTACGGCCCGTCCCAGCTTGGCCGTCGCACCATCGAAATCTCCCGATTTACGGGCTTCCAGGCCCTGCTGGATGGCCCTGGCCAGCTCCGCCTGGCCTGTGTAATGCGCCACTTGCGCGTTGATCGCCGTCGACGCGGCCAGGTCGTCCGTCCACACCGCCCGTACCAGCCCCTGGGACAGCACGACCGGTCCCGCGCCCTCCCCCGCGGGGCCGGGGGCCACCAACGAGGCCCGCGCCGCGAGCATTTCCTGCCCGATCCCGGCGCCGGGTACGCGTACGCCGACGTGGTAGTCGCGGGATTCGTCGCCCCAGGAACCGGTCGGGTAGTCCCCGGCGCGCGGGCCCGCCTCGGTGCGGCGGTCCGTGAGATCGACCACGCTCGGCGCGACCTGCTTCACGAAGAGGACCTCGGCGCCGACCGGGGTCCACAGCCGCAGCGCGACGTCGCCGACCTCCTTGTCCATGGCCCGCGCCATCATCGCGGTGAAGTCGGCCCGCAGGCCCGCCGGGTCGGCCACGATGTCGGCCCGGCCCAGCAGCGCCTCGGCGATCCCGGTGACCTCCTTGACCTCCCAGTCCGTCCCGACGCCACGGGCGTCACAGGTGAACCTCCCCGCGCAGTGCTCCAGCGCGGCCGCCAGCGCCTCCGGCGTCTCGTGCTCGTTCCGGCCGTCGGTGAGCAGGATGCCGTGCCGGATCGCCGTCCCGTCCGTACCCGAGAACAGGCTCTCGGCCAGCCGCAGCCAGGTGCCGATCGCGGTGCCGCCGCCCGCCGTCAGCCGGCGCAGGGCCTCCTTGGCCGCGGCGCGGGTCTCCGGGCCGGCCACCGCGAGGCGGCCGCCGCCCGGGTACACGTCCCGGGCCACGTGCGTACCGGCGACCACGGCGAAGGAGGTGCCGTCCCGGAGGGTGTCGACGGCGGCGGCCGTCGCCTCGCGGGCGTTGCGCATCTTCTCCGGCGGGTAGTCCATGGACCCCGAGCAGTCGACCATGATCACGACGGCCGACCCGCCGGCCGGGCCGCCGGCACCCGTGGTGCCGGCGCCGGTCCGGCTGACGCTGCCGCCGCCGGTCGAGGTCACGGTGACGATGGCGCTGACGTCGCGGCCGCCCTCGGGCAGGTACTCGTTCTGGTAGACCTCGACGTCGAAGCGCGGAGCGCTCGGCTTGGCGAAGTTGGCCATCGGTTCTGCTCCTCAGGAATGCGGACGCGGGGCCACGGGGAACGGCACGACGGCCACCGTGACGTTGTCGTGCCCGCCGCCGTCGAGGGCGTGGCCGACGAGCACCTGGGCGCTGTGCAGGGGCCGGGCGGCGGCGTCGGCGGGCAGCACCCGCGCCATCTCCTCCGCGCTCTCCGCGTAGTTCCACAGGCCGTCGGTGCAGACGACGACCACGCCGGGCCGGTCGGGCTTGAAGGCGGCGGTGTGCGGTTCGAGCTCGTACGCGTCGGCGCCGAGCCAGCCGGTGATCGCGTGGGCGCGTACGTCGGCGTACGCCTCGGCCTCGCCCATCAGGCCCGCGGCGACCATCTGGGCGGCCCAGGAGTCGTCCTCGGTGAGCCGGGCGGGCGGGGCGGAGCGGTCGTCGGGCACCCAGTAGGCGCGGGAGTCCCCGACCCAGCCGATCACCAGGATGCCGTGGGTGACCACGGCGCCGACCAGGGTGCAGGCGGGGGCGTTCTGGTGGCCGGGGGCCGCGGCGAGCGCGTTGACGGCGTCCGCCGCCGACACGATCGCCTCGTGCATGGCCTGCTGGGGGTTCGCCCCGCGGGGGAGCGCGGACAGCAGCGACTCGTTGGCCGCCGCGGCGGCCGCGGCGGAGGCGTCGTCGGGCCGGCTGGCCGAGGAGACGCCGTCGCAGACCACGGCGACGGTGGCGGTCGTGCCGTCCGGCAGCGCGGTGGCGGCCACGGCGAAGGAGTCCTCGTTGCGGTGGTGCCGCAGGCCGCGGTCGCTCACGGCCGCGACGCTCTCCAGCGCCTCCTCCTGGTGGTCCCGCTCGCGCGGCTGGGCGTGCCCGCAGTTCTCGCAGTACCCGTCGGTGTCCACCTGCCCGCTGCGGCAGGCGACGCAGACCCGTGCCCCCGCGGGCCGCGGGCCCGCGGCGGGGGCGGGCGGCGCGGGGGGAGCCGAGGGCGGTGCGGGCACCTGCACGGGCTGGTGACCGGGGCCGTCGTGCAGCGTGGGCTCGTGCCCGGGGCCGTCGTGCAGCGTGGGCTGGTGACCGGGGCCGTCGTACCGCGTGGGCGGGTGGCCGGAGCCGTCGGGCAGCGTCGGCGGGTGGTCGGGGCGCGGGGGCACGCCGGGGGCGCCGCCGGCGGCGGACACCGGCCCGCCGTACGCCCCGTCCGTGCCGGGACCGCCTCCGGCGCCGGCCGAGGCGTCGCCGGCCGCGGCTCCGTGCCCGCCGGACCGGGAGGCCGGGACCCCGAAGCCCGCCCCGGGGTCCGGGGCGTTCGGGCCGGGCGCGGGGGCCGGGCCGCCGGAGGCGGGAGCCGTGGCCGGCCGGGCGGGAAAGCCGGCGGGGTCGGGCGCGGGGGCGGCGGCGTGGCGCGGGGCCGGGGCGCCGAAGTCGTGGCGGGGCTCGCCGGGCAGCGGTACCCCGGCCCCGGGGGTCCGGCCGGCCGGGTCGTCCCGGTACGCCGCCGGGTCCGGGCCGGAGGCCGCCCCGTACGCGGCGGAGCCCGCGCCCGGCGCCGGGTGGGCCGGCCAGGACGGGTCGCCGAACCCGTGGGCCGTCGGGGCGGCTCCGGGCGACGGCTCGCCGGTGCGCGGCACGGGACCGCCGGGGAA
Source organism: Streptomyces sp. NPDC101132 (assembly GCF_044759225.1). NCBI lineage: Bacteria > Bacillati > Actinomycetota > Actinomycetes > Kitasatosporales > Streptomycetaceae > Streptomyces > Streptomyces sp. NPDC101132. Next base: position 103,933 of record NZ_JBIVYX010000010.1, on the reverse strand, counting down.
GCCGCCCGCGGCCGGCACGGGTCCGCCCGGGTGGCCCGCGGACGGCACCGGGCCGCCCGGGTGGCTGCCCGTGGCCGCCACGGGCCCGCCCGGGAGGCCACCGGCGGCCAGCCGGCCGCCGTACGCGTCCGGGGCCGTGCCCGGCGCCAGGGGGACCGTCGGACGGTCGGCGGACGGCGCCCCCGCCGTCACGGCACAACCGCACCGGCCGCAGAAGCGGTCACCCTCCTCCACCGGCTCCTCGCAGCTGGGGCATCCCGACAGCCATGGCATCCGCGACATCACTCACACCCACGTCCGGGGACGGAAACGGTTTGCCCGCTCCACCAGTTCGATCCTCTCCTCGCCACGCTGCGCGAGCCGCGCGAGGACGCGGAACGAGCGCTCAAGGCCGAACCGCAGCCCCCGCTCGTCCAGTTGACTGCCCAGCAGCGAGGCGTGCCCGGGGGCCGCCCCCCGGCTACCCGACAGTACCCAGTCCAGGGCGGAGCCCAGAACTTCGGTGGTCAGGTACTCCAGCCGCACCGCGTCCAGCCCGAACTGCCGCAGCACCTCGACCTGTCCGGCCGCGGCCGTCAGGTCGTCCAGCAGCGCCTCCCGCGGCGCGCGCTCGCGCAGCCGGGCCCGCACCGCCGCGACCCGGGCGGCCGTGTAGTGGATGGACGCCTCCGGTACGGACTCCAGCGCGCGCACGGCACCGGCCCGGTCGCCGGTCGCCAGCCGCACCCGGGCCAGTCCGAACGCGGCGCTCACGAAGCCCGGGTCGGTGACCCACACCAGCCGGTAGTACTCCGCCGCGTTGTCCAGCTGCCCCAGGATCTCCGCGCACAGGCCCAGCGCCAGCTTCGGCGCCGGCTCGCCCGGGAAGGCGTCGTACACGGCGTCGAAGGACAGGGCCGCGACGGCGTCGTCCCCGGTGGCCAGCGAGGAGACCCCGCGCGCCCACACCACCCGCCAGTCGTCCGGGTGGGCCTCCTCCAGCTCGTCCAGCAGCCGCGCGGCCGCCCGCGCCTCGCCCAGTTCGAGCCGGGCCCGCAGCTCCCGCAGCCGCAGCTCCGCCGAATCGGCCGGCGCGGCACCGAGCGCGCCCAGCAGCTCCGCCGCGCCCGAGCCCGTCAGGCCGGCCAGGAAACCGGCGTTCGGGTCCGTCGGGTCCACCAGCGGCAGCGGCAGGGCCAGCGCGTGGCGTACGGCGTCCAGCCGGGCCAGCCCGGGCACCCCGGGAGCGAAGGCCACCGGTTCCGCGGGCCCGGGTGCGCGGGGACCCGGCACGAAGGCGGCACCGGAGGCGGCCGGCGCGGCGGCGGGTGCCCCCACCGCGTGCGTGGCCGCCGTACCGAGGGACGCGACGGGACCGGCCCCGTGCGCGGCGGCCGGCACCACCGGCACCGCGAGGGGCGGTCCGGCCGGGCCGACCGTACCGCCGCCCGGCACCTCGCCGGACCCCGACCCGGCCCCGGCCGCGGACCCCGACCCGGATGCGGCCCCCGCACCGGCCCCGGAGCGGGACCCCGGAGCGGAACCCGGACCGGAACCGAGCACGGACCCGAGTACGGACCCCAGGAGCCCGCCCCCGGACCGCCCGGACCCCTCCCGCGCCCCCAGCAGCGACACCTCGGCCGCCCGCTCCGCGAACAGCTCCGTGTCCGGTACCCGCAGTTCGGGCCCGAAGAGCGTGGACAGCTGCGGCCTGGGCTTCCCCGTCTGGAGGGCGACCACCTCCCGCAGCACGCCCGTCAGCTGCTCGGCCATCTCCTGCGCGGAGGCGAACCGGCGTGCCGGATCGGGGTCGGTGGCCCGGACCAGCAGCCGGTAGAAGGACTCGTACCGCCGGAAGACCTCGATGTGCCCGGGGTCGGGCAGCGAGTCCACGAAGACGTTCGTGTAGCCCTGGAAGTCGAAGGTCAGCACGGCCAGCGTGCGCGCCACCGTGTACAGGTCCGAGGCCACCGAGGGGCCGACCTCCGCCACCTCCGGCGCCTGGTAGCCGACCGTGCCGTAGATGGCCGACTCGTCGTCGTCCATCCGCCGGACCGCACCCATGTCGATCAGCTTGAGCTGGTCCTGCTGCTGGATGGCGTTGTCGACCTTGAAGTCGCAGTACAGCAGGTTGCGGCTGTGCAGGTGGCCCAGGGCCTCCAGCGCCTCGATCCCGTACGCGCAGGCCTGCTCGACCGGCAGCGGGTCGCGCCGCCCGTCCGGCCGCCGCCGCTCGTTGGCGATCTCCTTCAGGGACTTGCCGCCGACGTACTCCATGACGATGTAGCCGTCCAGCGAGCCGGAGCGCTGGTCGAGGTGCTCGACGAAGTTGTAGATCCGGACGATGTTGGAGTGCTCGATCTCGGCGAGGAAGCGCCGCTCGGATATCGCGGCGGCCATCGCGTCCTGGTCCCCGGTGTCCAGCAGGCCCTTGAGGACCACCCACCGGTCCGAGACCGCGCGGTCCACCGCCAGGTACACCCAGCCCAGGCCGCCGTGCGCGAGGCAGCCCGCCACCTCGTACTGGCCGTGCACCACGTCGCCCGCGCGCAGCTTCGGCACGAAGGAGTACGGGTGACCGCACTTGGTGCAGAAGCCCTCCGTGCGCCCGGGCCGCTCCCCGCGCGCCCGCCCGACCGGAGCCCCGCAGTCCGACCGCGAGCAGAATCGCTTCCGCTCCGGTACCTCCGGGTTCTCCAGCACCGCGGCCGACGGATCGGGCCGCGCCACCTCCGGTACGGACACCAGACCGGCGCCCAGCCGGCCGCGGGCCGAGGCACCGGAGGCGGAACCCGAACTGCGCACCGACACCGAGCGCGTGGAGCCGCCGGTGCCGGACATGGCGCGCGACAGCCGCCCCGACACCGACCGGCGCGAACTCGACGACCGGGAGGAACGCGAGGACCGCGCCGAGGCGGAACCGCGCCCGGACCCCCGTGACCCGGACGAGCCGTGGGACCCCTGGGAACCGTGCGAGCCCTGTGAACCCCGGGCGCCGCGCGCGGCGCTGGTCATCCCGGTGGGCATCGTCTCGACCTCGCCGGCACCCGGCCCCTGGCCGCCCGTCGCACCCGACCCGGCCGAGCCGACCAGCCCGGCCGAGCCGACCAGCCCGGCCGAGCCGACCAGCCCGGCCGAGCCGGCCAGCCCGGCCGAGCCGACCGCACCGCCCGGCCCGGCGGCCGCCCCGGCCCCCGAACCGCCCGCGGGCGCCAGCCCGCACGTGTCGCAGTACAGCCCACCGCCGCCCATGTCCTCGTACGCCCCGGGACAGCCGGGACGCTGACACGCGCCCCCGGCCGCCGCCGCGCCCGACCCGGTCACACCCACCTCGTTCATCGCCCGTCCTCAGGGCCGTACTGCCGGGGCACCAGCACCTCGGCCGCCGCCCGCTGGTACCGCAGCACCGCCTCCTCCGCCGCGCGCAGGTCGCACGGCGCGCTCCACAGCATCCGCCGGGCCGCGTCGTACCGCTCGATCAGCAGCGGGTCCTCGGCCATCCCGTGCCGGGCCACCTTCGCCCGGTACGCGTCCAGCCTGCCCCGCAGCTCCGCCCGCACCGCCAGCGGGGCGGTGACCGCGGTCAGCGAGGCGCGGGCCCGCTCCAGTTCGTCCTCCGCCCGCCGCTCCAGCGACTCCAGCAGCGGCGAGAGCCGGTGCCACTGCGCCTGCCTGCGGTACTCGGCCGCCGCGGCCAGCTGCTCCTGGAGCGCGGTCGGCGGCCCGCTCACCGCGGGCACCTCCGAGGCGGCGATCTTCGCGAGCACCTCCCCGCGCGCCGTGCGCGCCTCGGCCAGCGTCCGGTCGGCCCGCGACAGCAGGTCGCGCAGGCCGATCAGCCGCCGCTCGGCGTCCTGCCGGACCAGCAGCACCGCCTCGATCTCCCGGCGCACGTCCTCCAGGGCGCGCGCCGCCCGGTCGTACCGCCCGGTGTCGGGACGGCCGCCGCCCGGCGCCGAACTGCCCGGTGCCGGCTGCCAGAAGGCCAGCGGGTCCGTGATCACCTCGGCCCGCAGCGCGGTCAGCTCCTCGGTGATCGCCTCCAGGTCGTCGCCCGAGGGGTGCTCGCCCGGCCGTACGCCCACCGAGTGCGCCAGCGAGCGGGTCCGGCGCAGCTCGGCCGCGAGCAGGTCGATGCGGGCCGGCAGCGCCGACCACACCGCGTCCGCCGCGACCACCGTGTCCAGCGACTCCGCGTACAGCTCGTTCATCCGCGCCACCAGCCCGGCGAGGCTGAACCGCTCGGCCAGCGCCGAGCCCTCCACGCCCGCGCCCGGCACCGTCACGCTCCGCCCGCGCAGCCGCTCCGTCAGCTCCGCCAGGTCCTCGCGCGAGGCCCAGCGGCGCCGCGCCCGCGCGTCCCTCGCCGCGGTCAGCGCCGCCGTGTACGCGTCGAAGTAGCTCCACAGCAGGGAGATCCGCGCGTCCGTGACCGCCCACCGCTCCTTGGTGTGGCCGGTCAGCTCCGCGCCCTCCAGGAGCCGGCGGCCCGCGTGGTCCTGGAGCGCCAGCAGCGAGGTCTCCACGGCCTCGTGCTCGGCGCCCAGCCGGGCCAGCGCACGGTCCACCTCGTCACGGTCCATCACCGGACCGCCCGGCCCGTCATCGGAGCCGGGGAAGCCGGCAGCCGTGCCGCCCATCGATGCCCTCTCTGCCGTCGCCTCGCCCCATGAGCCGTCCCATGGGATCGGTCAGCCCCGGTACTTCGGCGCCGGGGGCGCCGTGATGTCGGGGAGGTCGGCCGCCAGCCACTTGCGGTAGGCCGCCATCCAGGGGCTGCTCGCACCGCCCTGGCGGTACGCGTCGAGGACCTTGTTGACCCTCCGTACCAAGTCACTCGCGTCCTTGTTCATCGCCACGCCGTAGAACTCCGTGGCGAACGGCTGTCCTACCAGCTTCACCGAGGGGTCCTGCGCGGCCAGGCCGGCCGCCAGCGCGTTGTCCGTGACCATGCCGTCCACCTCGCCCAGCTGCAGCCTGACCAGGCAGTCCAGCTGGTTGGGAACGGTCCGCGAGATGTCCGCGCCGAAGGACTTGGCCTTCAGCTGCGTCTCCGCGGTCGAGCCGCTCGCCGAGCAGATCCGGCGCCCCCTGAGCGAGGCGTCGTACCCGGTGATCGGGGACCCCTTGGGGACCAGCACCTGGGGTCCGGTCTCGAAGTACGCGGTGGAGAAGGCCACCTCCTCCAGCCGCTTGCAGTTGATCGTCATGGTCCTGACGACCACGTCGACCCGGCCCTCCTTGAGGGCGGGGATCCGCTGGCTGGTCGGGATCGCACGGTAGATCACCGCGTCCTCGTCGCCCAGGATCTCCCGCGCGATGGCCTTCACCAGGTCGATGTCGAAGCCCTCCAGCTGCCCGGTGGCCGGGTTGCGGTAGCCCCAGCGGTAGCTGTTCTGGTCGACGCCGGCGACCAGCTTGCCCGCCGCCTTGATCCGCGCGATCGTCGGGCCGTCCGCCCCGGACGGGGTCAGGCTGGCCTCCGGCTCCTTGCAGGTGTCGGCGGCCGGCGCGGCCGGCCGCCCGGCCGTGCCCTGCGCCACCGAGCCGGCCGGCGCGCCGTCCGCGCCCGGGTGCCGGGACAGCGGTACGAGCACCGCCGCGGCCGTCAGCGCGCAGGCGACGGCCATGCCGGTCACCCCGCCCCAGCCGCGCAGCCGTCCGGCCCGCACCTTCTCGCGCCCGTCCGCCGCGCGCCCGCCCCGCCCTATCGGCATCCGCATCTCACCTGTACTCCGAAAGCCTGCGCCCGATACCGAGCAACGCCGCCACCGCGCCCAGCACCGCCAGCACCGCCGCGCCCTGGGCGAGACCGCCGAACGCGCCGAGACCGTTCCCGGCCGCCGTCGTGAACTCCCGCTGCTCGTGGGCCACGGCCTCCTGGAGCGAGGCGTCCACCTTGTCGAAGGAGGCGCCCGTGCTGTTCCCCCCGCCGATCACCTGCGTCAGGGCGCCCTCGTAGTCGCCGCTCACGTCCGTGGCCCGGGCGGCCGAGTGCCGGGCCCGCCACTCGCGGAAGCCCGCCAGCGCCCGGGCCACCGGCTCGGCGCCGGCCGGGTCGTCCGCGAGCCGGCCGGCCCGCTCCAGGCCGTCCTGCAACGCCGTCATGTCCGAGGCGAAGTCCACGTCGTACTTGTCGGACTTCTTGTCCGCGGCCAGCACCGCGCCGCGCGACACCAGCGTCAGGTTCTCGTTCGCCCGTGCCTGGAGCGAGGCGATCCGGGCGTCGTTGAGCACCTTCAGCGACTCCTGGCCGCGGGCCCGGGACTCGTGGAGGTGGGCCCGCGCCACCATGTGCCCCACGCCCAGCCACAGCAGCACCACCAGCGAGGCCGCGGTGGCGGCCAGCAGCCCGTGGTTGAACACCCGGTTGGTCCGGCGGAAGTTGCGGTACTGCGCCCAGCCGAGCAGCGCCAGCGCCGCCAGCCCCGCGGCCAGGGCGGCCAGCGGCCACGACGCCGCCCGCGCGTAGTCGGTGTGGAGCCGGCCGGTCTCGGCCTCGTACAGCCGTTGGGCGGCCGGCAGCAGTTGCGTGCTCATCCGCTCGTTGGCGTACCGCAGGTAGGCGCCGCCCAGGGGCAGGCCCTGCCGGTTGTTGGCGCGGGCCTGCTCGATCAGGCCGGTGTAGCGGGGGAGCTGCTCGTTCAGCAGGGCGATCTGCCGGGCCGACTCCGCGGAGCCGCCGGTGTTCGCCGCCGCCTTCACCAGCAGCCGCGAGGCGTTGGCGATGTCCCGCTCGTACCGCTCGCGCACGGCCCGCGACTCGCCGCTGCCCGCGAGGAAGCCGCTGGAGGAGGCCGTGTCGGCGTCCGCGAGGGAACGGTAGATGCTCGCCGCGTCCGCGCTCAGCGGCTGGCTGCGGCTCACCACGTCCTCCGCGGCGGCCGATCGGTCGGCGATCTGCCAGGCGGTCACGGCACCGAACAGCACCACGAGCGCCGCCAGCACCGCCCCGATGATCCGCAGCCGGCCCGGCTCGGTCGTCGCGGCGGCACGCAGCCGGTCCACGCCCTCCGACCAGGCGGTACGCCGGCGGGGCGGCGGCTCCGTGCCCGGCTCCGGCGCAGCCGTCGGCGCGATCGACGCGTATGTCACCCGGCCTCTCCCCCCTCAGGTCCTGGCCAGAAGTATGGACGCAGTGGCCGACGAGCACAGCATCAACGGCTGGATCTTGACCGAACCAGCCGTGCCGCCGTTACCCGCGCCCCCGCCACGCCCCACGTTCCGCTCCCCCCGGGCAGACGGCCCCGCGCCCCGCCCCGGTTCCAGCCCTTCCCCGCGGCGGCCCGCCGAATCACCCGAACCGGAGCCGGAGTTCCCCGTACGCCGGTTCGCGCGCCCCCACCGCGTCGAGCCCCAGCAGCGCCGCCCCCAGCACCGGGGCGGCGGTGACCACCGTCACCCGGGCCAGGGGCGCGCGGTCGGCCAGCCGGGCCGCCAGCCGGTCGTGCAGCCGGGGGTGCCCGGCGGCCAGCACGCTCCCGCCGAGCACCACCGGCACCTCCTCGGCCAGCAGCCCGAGCCGCTCCAGGGCGACCGAGGCCATCGCGACGACCTCGTCGGCCTGCCGGTCGACCAGGGCCTGCGCCACCGCGTCGCCCCGGTCCGCCACCGCGAACAGCACCGGGGTCATCTCGTGCCGCCGCTCCCGCGGGATCCGCCCCAGGTGCAGGGCCTCGACCAGCTCGTACACCGAGCCCAGCCCGAAGTGCGCCGGCAGCGCCTTGGCCAGCTCGGTGGGTCCGCCCCTGCCGTCCTCGGCCCGGGCCGCGAACCACATCGCCTCGTCGGCCAGTCCGCCCCCGCCGCCCCAGTCCCCGGAGATCTGGCCCACCGCGGGGAAGCGGGCCGTCCGACCGTCCGGGGTCATCCCCACGCAGTTGATGCCGGCCCCGCACACCACCGCCACCCCGCGCGGCTCGGCGCCCGCCGGCAGCCCGGCGCGCAGCAGCGCGAAGGTGTCGTTGTGGACGGCGGTGCCGCGGCCCCAGCCGCGCCGCTCGATCTCCCGGGCCAGCTCCCGCTCCTCCTGCGGGAAGTCCGCGTTGGCCAGGCAGGCCGACACGTGGCCGGCGAGCGGGCCGCCGCCGTCCGCCGCGGCCCCGCTGGAGGCCAGCGCCTCGGCGATCACGTCCACCGCCGCGGCCACCCCGGTCACGGCGGGCTGGAAGCCGCCGGCCCGGCCCCGGGCGGCCACGGACCCGTCCGGGGCGACCAGCGCCACGTCGGTCTTGCTGTTGCCGGCGTCCACCGCCAGGACGGCGTACGGGGTCACAGCCATGGGAGGTGCTCCTCGTTGTGGGCGAGCAGCCGGTCGGTGAGGCCCTCGGCCCGGTCGTACTGGCCGACCAGCGGGTGGGCCAGCAGGGCCCGGAAGACCCGGTCCCGGCCGCCGCGCAGGGCGGCGTCCAGGGCCAGTTCCTCGTAGGCCGTGACCTGCGCGACCAGCCCCGCGTACAGGGGGTCGAGGCGCGGCACGGGCAGCGGGACGGCACCCGAGGCGTCCACCCGGGCCGGCACCTCGATCACCGCGTCGTCGGGGAGGAAGGGCAGCGTGCCGCGGTTGAGGGTGTTGACCACCTGCACCGGGCTGCCGCCGTCGCCCAGCAGCGCCGCCGCCAGGTCCACGGCGGCCTCCGAGTAGAAGGCGCCGCCCCGCTTCGCGAGCAGCTCGGGCTTCTCGTCCAGGGCCGGATCGGCGTACAGCGCCAGCAGTTCGCGCTCCATCGCGGCCACCTCGGCGGCCCGGGAGGGCTTCTCGCGCATCTCCCGCACCACCTCGTCGTGCGCGTAGAAGTAGCGCAGGTAGTACGAGGGGACGACGCCCAGCCGCTCCAGCACCTCCTGCGGCAGCCTCAGGTCCGCGGCCACCGCGGCGCCGTGCCGGGCCAGCAGCCCGGGCAGCAGGTCGGGCCCGTCCGGGCCGCCCTTGCGCACGCCGAGTTCCCAGGTGAGGTGGTTGAGCCCGACGTGGTCCAGGTGCAGTTCGGCGGGCGCGAGCCCCAGCAGGGCGGCGAACTTCCGCTGGAGCCCGATGGCCACGTTGCACAGGCCGACGGCCTTGTGGCCGGCGGCGAGCAGGGCCCGGGTGACGATGCCGACGGGGTTGGTGAAGTCGATGATCCAGGCGTCGGGGTTGGTACGGCGCACCCGCTCGGCGATGTCGAGCACCACCGGCACCGTGCGCAGCGCCTTGGCGAGCCCGCCCGCGCCCGTGGTCTCCTGGCCGACGCAGCCGCACTCCAGCGGCCAGGTCTCGTCCTTCTCGCGGGCGGCCTGGCCGCCCACGCGCAGCTGGAGCAGGACGGCGTCGGCGTCCGCGACCCCGGCGTCCAGGTCGGCGGTGGTGGTGATGCGTCCGGGGTGGCCCTGGCGGGCGAAGATCCGCCGGGCCAGGCCGCCGACGAGTTCGAGCCGCTCGGCGGCCGGGTCCACGAGGACGAGTTCGCTGATGGGCAGGGTCTCGCGGAGCCGCGCGAACCCGTCGATCAGCTCGGGTGTGTAGGTGGATCCGCCACCCACGACGGTCAGCTTCATGGTGCTGTCAGCCCTTCACTCCGGTCAGGGTGACGCCCTCGACGAACGCCTTCTGGGCGAAGAAGAAGAGGACGATCACGGGGGCCATGACCAGCGCCGTCGCGGCCATGGTGAGGTTCCAGTCGGTGTGGTGCGCGCCCTTGAAGGACTCCAGCCCGTAGCTGAGGGTCCAGGCGGCGGGGTTCTCCGAGGCGTAGATCTGCGGGCCGAAGTAGTCGTTCCAGCAGGCGAAGAACTGGAAGAGGGCCACCGCGGCGAGGCCGGGCTTCGCCATCGGCAGGACCACCCGCAGCAGGGTGCGCAGTTCGCCGCAGCCGTCGACCTTCGCGGAGTCGAGGTACTCCCGGGGGATGGTCAGCAGGAACTGGCGCAGCAGGAAGATCGAGAAGGCGTCGCCGAAGGCGAGCGGCAGGATGAGCGGCCACAGGGTGCCGGACAGGCCCAGCTGCTTGGCCCAGAACAGGTACATGGGGATGACCACGACCTGCGGCGGCAGCATCATCATCGACACCACGAGCAGCAGCGACAGGTTCCGGCCCCGGAAGCGGAACCGGGCGAGTGCGTAGGCCACCGGCACCGAGGACAGCAGGGTCAGCAGGGTGCCGAGGCCCGCGTACAGCAGGGTGTTGCGCCACCAGGTGAGGAAGCCCGGGGTGCGCCAGACCTCCGCGTAGTTCCCCCACTCCCAGGTGCGCGGCCAGAGGTCCCGGGTGAGGGCCTGCTGGTCGCTCATCAGGGAGGTGAGCAGGAGGAAGACGAAGGGGAGCACGAAGAACAGGGCGGCCGCGACGCCCAGCGCGTGGACGCCGATCCAGTGCAGCACGGCGGTGCGGCGGGCGGCGGCCCGGGCGGCCGGCCCGGCGGCCGGGCCGGAGCCGGTGGTCCGGTCGCCGGCCGGGGGAGCGGTCAGGGAGGTCGTCATCGTCAGTCACCCGTTCCCACGAGTCCGCCGCGGCGCCGCATCAGCAGCGCCGTGAACGCCATGGCCAGTGCGAAGAGCACCAGCGCGACCACGCAGGCCGAGCCGTAGTCGAAGCGCTGGAAGCCGAGGTTGTAGACCAGCTGCGGCAGGGTCAGCGTGGACTTGTCGGGGTAGCCGGGCTCGAACTGCTGGCCCGAGCCGCCGATCACGCCGGCCGCGACCTTCCCCGCCACCAGCGGCTGCGTGTAGGCCTGCATGGCCTGGATCACTCCGGTGACCACCGCGAACAGCACGATGGGCGAGATGTTGGGCAGCGTGATGTGACGGAACCGCTGCCACGCACCGGCGCCGTCCAGCTGGGCCGCCTCGTACTGCTCCTTCGGTACGTCGAGCAGCGCCGCCATGAAGATCACCATCAGGTCGCCGATGCCCCACAGGGCGAGCAGCGTCAGCGCCGGCTTGGACCAGGACGGGTCGGTGAACCAGCCCGGCGCCGGCAGGCCCAGTGCTTCGAGGACCGTGTTGGCGGGGCCGGTGCCGGGGTTGAGCAGGAAGACGAAGCCGAGGGTGGCCGCGACGGGCGGGGCCAGGTACGGCAGGTAGAAGAGCGTCCTGAAGAGTCCGGCCCCGGTCTTGATCCGGGTCACCAGCAGGCCGATGCCGAGCCCGAACACCACCCGGCAGGTGACCATCACCAGCACCAGCCAGAGCGTGTTGCGGACCGCCGGCCAGAAGAGCGGGTAGTCGGTGAGGACGTACGACCAGTTGGCGGCGCCGTCGAAGGCCGGGGGCCGGATCCCGTCGTAGTCCATGAGGGAGAAGTAGGCGGTCGACAGCAGCGGATAGGCGAAGAACACGCTGAAGCCGACCAGCCAGGGCGACATGAAGGCCGCGGCGGTGAGCGCGGCCCGCCGCTGCTTCGCCCGCAGGGTGTGCGTGGCCATGGGGGCTACTTCGCCTTCGCGATGTCGGTGTCGATCTGCGCGGCCGTCTTCGCCAGGCCCGCGGCCAGGTCGGGCACGGCGCCCTTCTCCACCTGGTACGCGAAGTCCGTGAAGGTCAGCTGGTAGGTGCCGCCGTCGGCCTGGGCGGGGGTGGTGTTGGACTTGGGGTGCCGCGCGATGTCGAGGAAGGTGCGGAAGCCGGGCTCGGTCACGAGCTTCGGCGAGGCCAGGGCGGCCTTGGTCGAGGGCACGTTGTGGATGGCGTTGGCGAAGGCCACCACCGCCTCGGTGTCCGTGGTCAGGTACCGCACCAGCTCCCAGGCGGCGTTCTGCTTGGCGCTGGTGGCCGCGATGCCGACGATGGTGCCGGAGAGGTAGCCCTTGCCGTAGTCGGCGAGGCGGTCGTCCGGGACGGGCAGCGGGGCGGTGCCGATCTCGAACTTCACCCCCGCCTCCCGGGCCATCGCCAGCCGCCATTCGCCGTCGATCTGCATGGCGACCCGGCCCTGGTGGAAGGGGTGTTCGGCGCCCCACTCGTCGCCGAAGGTGCTGCGGAACCGCTCCAGCTTCGCGTACCCGCCGAGCGCCTCGACCAGGCCCTTCTGGTAGGTCAGCATCTGCGCGAAGGCCGGGTCCTTCGCGAGGTTCGACTTCCCGTCGGCGTCGAAGTACGCGGGGCTCCACTGGGCCGCCAGCCGCATCGGGGTGGTCTCGTAGCCGTGGAAGGTGGGCATGACGCCGACCCGCTCGTAGCCGTCCCCCCTGGCCTTGGTGAGCTTCTTGGCCACCTCGGTGAACTGGCTCCAGGTCTTGGGGGGTTCGGTGATGCCGGCCGCCTCGAAGGCGTCCTTGTCGTAGTAGAGCCCGTACGCGTCGTTCAGCAGCGGCAGGGCGCACTGGTTGCCGCGGAACTGGGTGTAGTCCAGCAGCGGCTGGGGGAAGACGGCCTTCTTGTCGACCTTCGACTTGGCGAGGAAGGGGTTGAGGTCCACGAAGGCGCCCGAGGCGCAGAACTTGCCCACGCTGTCGGTGGTGAACGAGGACACCACGTCCGGTGCCGCGTCGCCGCCCGCCCGCAGCGCCTGGTTGACCTTGTCGTCGGTCATGTTGCCGGTGACCTTGACGTGGATGTTGGGGTGGGCGTCCTCGAAGCGGGCGATGTTCTGCCGGATGGCCTGCACCTCGCCCGGGGCGCTCCAGCCGTGCCAGAAGGTGAGGGTGACCTCCTTCCCGGGGTCGTCCTGGGCCTGGCCGCCGGACTGTCCGGTGCACGCGGTGGCGAGCGCGGATATCGCGGCGGCGACGGCGACAGCCGCGGTCAGACTGCGGGTCCTGGGCATGGCTGTGTCTCCCTGAGGGGTGGGGCGGGCAGGGGCGGGGTGCCGGCGGGGTGCGGGTGCGCCGGGCGGGTACGGCTGTACGTGTGCGGGCGGGGGCGTGGGGGCGTACGTACGAGGGCGGGGCGGGCGGTGGTCAGCGCGAGGTGTCGAACACCTCGTCGCGGGTGGCCGAGAGGGCGCTCTCCAGCGCGCCGCGCAGCACGGGCTGGTCCTGGACCTCGCCGGTCACCAGCCGGGGCCGGGCCGCGGCGAGTTCGGCGAGTTCGGCCCCGACCAGTTCGCGCAGGGCCTCACCGCCGGCGGTGACGGCGGCGCCGGACAGCACGACGACCTCCGGGTCCAGTACGGCGACCACCGCGGCCAGACCGGTGGCGAGCGCCGTCGCGTACCGCTCCAGCAGCTGCCGGTACGGCCCCCCGGTCTCCTGTGCGGCCCGGCCGAGCAGGGCCAGCGCGGGCCCGAGGTGCGGATCGCGGCCGGGCGCGGCCTCCTCGTGCGGGGGGAGGTCGGTGATGCCCAGCTCCGCGGCGAGCGCGGGCAGCGCCTGTACGCCGGCCAGCTCCTGGTAGCCGCCGGAGCCGACCCGGGTCACCTGCCGCACCAGGGGGGCGCCGGGCACCGGCAGGAAGCCGACCTCGCCGGCGCCGCCGGTCCAGCCGCGGTGCAGCCGGCCGCCGATCACCAGGGCGGCGCCGATGCCCTCCTGGTTCCAGAGCAGCACGAAGTCCTCGTGGCCCCGGGCGGCGCCGAGCCGCTGCTCGGCGACGGCGGCGAGGTTCACGTCGTTCTCGTATTCGACCGGCATCGGCAGCACCGCGGCCAGCTCGTCCAGCAGGGTGGGGGAGTGCCAGCCCGGCAGGTGGCTGGCGTACCGCAGGCGTCCGGTGTGCGGGTCGAAGGCGCCGGGCGTGCCGATCACCACGCGGTGCAGCGCGGAGCGGGTCAGGCCCGCCGCCGCGACCGCGCCGTCGAGCGCGGTCACCACCCGCTCGACCGCGCCGGGCGTGCCCGGGCCCCGGCGGGCGGGGGAGGGCAGCTCGAAGGTGCCCACCGTCTCGCCGGCCAGGTCCGCGACGGCGGCCACGATCCGTTCGGGGGTCACGTCGAGGGCCCCGACGTGCGCGGCGCCCGCGTTGAGCGCGTACAGCTGGGCGCTGGGTCCCGGCCGCCCGCCGTCCGTGCCGGTGGCGACGACCAGCCCGGCCGCCTCCAGCCGGGCCAGCAGCTGGGAGGCGGTGGGCTTGGACAGGCCGGTCAGGCGGCCGATGCGGGTGCGGGAGAGGGGGCCGTGTTCCAGCAGCAGGTCCAGGGCGGCCCGGTCGTTCATGGCCCGCAGCACGCGGGGGGTTCCTGGGGTACCTGCCATGGGTGCGCTCTCTCCCGAAACTGTTAGGAAACTTTCCTATCGGCTGCGGAGCAACGTAGTGCGCAGCTCAGGGGCGCGTCAACGGTCCGCGCGCAGGCCGCGGAAAACACCGCGCCCCCGTCGGCGGGACCGGCGGGGGCGGGGGGCGTACGGCGGGGGACGGGCCCCGGGCTACTTGGTCATCCGGGGACCCTGCGGCTGCGGTATCGGCGCCGTGGCCAGGGACTGCGGGGAGGCGGGGTTCGCCAGCGCCGACGGCGGCGCCACGGACGCGGCCGGGTCGGGGGCCGGGGCGGCGTCCTCCTCGGCCGGCGCCACCCCGCCGACGATCCGGATGCCCGCGTCGTCGAAGGCCTGCTTGATCCGCCAGCGCAGCTCGCGCTCCACGGAGAACTGCTGGCCCGGCATGGTCTTGGCGGAGACCTTGACGGTCATCGAGGCCAGCAGCACCTCGTCCAGGCCCAGGACCTCGATCGGGCCCCACAGCCGCTCGTCCCAGGGGGACTCCTTGGACATCGCGTCCGCCACGTCGGTGATCACCCGGCGCACCTGCGCCAGGTCCTCGGTCGGCTTGACCTGCACGTCCACCCCGGCGGTGGCCCAGCCCTGGCTCAGGTTCCCGATCCGCTTGACCTCGCCGTTGCGGACGTACCAGATCTCACCGTTGTCGCCGCGCAGCTTGGTCACGCGCAGGCCGACCTCGATCACCTCGCCGGACGCGACGCCGGCGTCGATCTTGTCGCCGACGCCGTACTGGTCCTCCAGGATCATGAAGACGCCGGACAGGAAGTCCGTGACCAGGTTCCGGGCGCCGAAACCGATGGCCACACCGGCCACACCGGCGCTCGCCAGCAGCGGGCCGAGGTTGATCTCCAGCGCGCCGAGCACCATCAGCCCGGCCGTGCCCAGGATGAGGAACGACGCCACCGAGCGCAGCACCGAGCCGATCGCCTCGGAGCGCTGGCGCCGCCGCTCGGCGTTGACCAGCAGCCCGCCGAGCGCGGTGCCCTCCACGGCCTCGGCGCTGCGGTTCATCCGGGTTATGAACTTGGTGATCGCCTTGCGGATCACCGACCGGAGCACTCCCGCGATCACCAGGATCAGCAGGATCTTCAGTCCCGTGTTGAGCCAGTCGGCCCAGTTCTCCTCCACGAATCCCGCGGCGTTCGTCGCGGTCTCGTGGGCCTCTTGCAGCGTGGTCGGCGCATCGGGGGCCGTCAGGGCCAGCACGGGCCAGGACACGACAGGAACCTCCAGGTGTAGCGGTCCGCCCGCGGGGTGTGGCGGGACAGGCCCTCCACACTAACGGCGCATTCCGCCTTACCCCGTCGCCTTGTTCGAGGGAGAGACCAGTCTCACCGGGGGATGACACCCGTGTGGTCGAAAACACCTCCGGCCCGTTACAGCCGCGTGGTGGCGCTTCGACCTGCAGTGAGGAGAGACTGAGAGCAGATCGTCCCGGCGCGAGCCACGCGCCGCCGGCGTACAAGGAGGCAGTCCGTGCCGCACGTCCTGGTCCTCAACGCGTCGTACGAGCCCCTCGGCGTCGTACCGCTCCGCCGCGCGCTCGTCCTCGTCCTCGAGAACAAGGCCATCTGCCTCGAGGAGTCCGGCGCCTTCATGCACAGCGCGACCAGAGTCGTCCCCGCCCCCAGCGTGGTACGCCTGAAGCGGTTCGTGCGGGTCCCCTACCGGGGGCCCGTTCCTCTCACCCGTCGCGCCCTGTTCGCCCGGGACGGCGGCCGCTGCATGTACTGCGGCGGCGTCGCCACCAGCGTCGACCACGTGATCCCCCGCAGCCGCGGCGGCCAGCACGTGTGGGACAACGTCGTGGCGGCCTGCCGCCGCTGCAACCACGTCAAGGCCGACCGGCACCTGGTCGACCTCGGCTGGCGGCTGCGCCACCAGCCGGCTCCGCCGTCGGGTCTGGCCTGGCGGATCATCGGCACGGGTCACCGGGACCCGCGCTGGATGCCGTACCTCCAGCCCTACGGCGCGGAGGACGCCCTGGCCCGCACGGCAGCGTCCTGACCCCTCCAGTACCGATCCCGTGCCGGGTGCGGTTGCGTGCCGCACCCGGCACGGGACCCGCGGCCGGTGCGGGGCCGGGCGGGGGCGGGTTACGGCGTGACCGCGTACGCCTCCGCGGCCCACAGCGAGCACCCGTACCGCGTCGCCCGCTCGTCGCACAGGACCCGGACGAACCGCGTCCCCGCCTCGTCCATCCGCACCGACTCGCGCCCGCCCGCCGACGCGACCACGGCCGCGGTGCGCCAGGTCACGCCGTCCCCCGAGACCTGCACCCGGTAGGAGGAGGGGTACGCGTCCTGCCAGTGCAGCACCAGCTGCCCCAGCCGCACCGGTCCGGCCAGCTCGCCCTGCCACCACGCGCCGTCCTCCGGCAGGGAGGACCAGCGGGTGGCCGGGTCCGCGTCCGTCACCGCCGAGGCGGGGAAGGCGGGGGTCTCGTCCCCCGACGACGCGGCCGGACGCCCGGCCAGCAGGTCGGCGCCGCCCGTCCGCGGGAACGCCCGCACCGTGAGGGTGCGCGACTCCGTGCCGAAGGACACCGGCACCTCGTACACGCCCGGCGGCGTGCCCTCCGGCACCACCACCTCCACCGGCACCGAGGTCTTCCCGCCCCGCGGCACCGTCGTCCTGGCCGGCACCTTCACCTGGATCCCGTGCGGCGCCCGCGCGGTCAGCGCGCCCTGCACCTCGCCGGGCTTCAGCGCCGCCAGCTCCGCGGTCACCCGCTGCGCCGACCCGCCGATCTCCGCGTCCGCGCGCCCGCTGCCCGCGAGCTCGAAGCGGGCCGAGGGGTCGTCCGCGAACCACGGCACCACCTTGTGCACCGCCGGGGCCTCGCCCGCCCACACCAGTCGTATGGCGTCGGCGCGCAGCCCCGTGGCGTGCGCCTGCGTCCAGCCGCTCGGCGAGACGTCGCCCACCTTCCGCCAGCCCTCGCCCGGCACGTGCGCCTCCACGGCCGCGCCCCGGCCTCCGGCCGGCGCGTCCGTGCGGGGCCCGGTCATCACGGTGACCGCCTCGACCGGCCGTACGCCGCCCAGCTGCACGGTGTAGGAGCGGTCGTCCCGGGACACCGTGCCCACGGGCCGGCGGC
Organism: Streptomyces sp. NPDC101132; assembly: GCF_044759225.1. NCBI lineage: Bacteria > Bacillati > Actinomycetota > Actinomycetes > Kitasatosporales > Streptomycetaceae > Streptomyces > Streptomyces sp. NPDC101132. The sequence goes on along the minus strand of NZ_JBIVYX010000010.1, from coordinate 86,721 downwards.
TCGCGCCGGTCCACTCGTCGGCCGCCTCGGCCACCTCGGCCAGGAACGGCCCCAGCACACCCTTGCCGACCACCGCGGAGGAGTCCGCCGTCCCGACGGCCCTGCGGGCCTCCGCCAGCGCCAGCTGCGCCTTCCAGGCCGCCGCGCCGTCCCCGTGCGCCTGCGCCCGGAGCAGGTCGACGGCCAGTTCGCCGGCCGCCCCGTACCGGGCCAGCTGCTCGATCCAGGGCCCCGCCTCGATGCCCAGCGTGCCGTCCGCCGGGCCCCGCAGCCGCTCGGGCGCCTCGCGCATCACCGTGAACGCCGCCCGCAGCCGGTCCGCGGCCCGGTCCTGGGCCGCCCGGTCCGCACCGCCGCGCGCCGCCCAGAACTCGGCGAGCAGCGGCCGCAGGTACGCGGACTCGTCCGCGCCCAGCACGGAGGACGCGGTGTTCCCGGCCAGCGCGCCGAGCGCCTCGCGGGCCCGGGCGTCCCCGCCCGCCAGCTCGTCCAGGGCCGCGGCCCAGGAGGCGCCGGCCTGGTACCCGCGCGGGTTCCACGCGTAGTCGGCCGCGGTGAACAGCGGTACGCGGGAGAGCGCGGCCTGCTGCATCGCGTTGCCCAGCACGGCCGCCGAGCCGTTGGCCACCGCGGGCTCCCGGCCCTGGTAGGGGCCGAGGAACAGCCGCTCGGGCGCGTAGTCGTTGACCGGGTAGTTGTCCATGGTGACCAGCGCGTGCCCGAAGACCGCGCGCGTGCCGGCCAGCTCCCGGCCCGTGATGGTGCGCGGCACCACGCCGACGCCGGTCCACGCGACCTCGACCCGCTCGTCCAGCGCCCGGGCCAGCGCCGTCCGGTACTTCGTGGCCCCGTCCTGGTAGAACTCCGTCGGCAGCAGCGACAGCGGCTCGGCGCCCGGGTGACGCCGTGCCAGCTCCGCGGCCACCGTGTTCGCCAGGTCCGCGTGGGCCCGCGCCGCGGCCTCGGGCCCCTTGCCGTACCGCTCCCGGTCCGCCCGGCACTGCCACTCGGTGTAGCTGACGTCGGGGAACTGGAGTTGGAAGGCGCGTACGCCCAGGGCCCACATGGCGTCGAGCTTGTGCAGCAGGGCGGCCCGGTCGCCGGCGGAGGACAGGCAGAGGTTCTGGCCGGGGGCCACCGCCCAGGCGAGGGTCACGTGCCGGGTCCGGGCCCGGTCGGCCAGGGCGCGGAAGTCCGCGCGCTGCTCCTCCGGGTACTCCTCGCGCCAGCGCGCGCCGCGGTACGGGTCGTCGCCGGGGGCGTAGAGGTAGCGGTTCTGCTTGGTGCGGCCCAGGAAGTCGAGCTGGGCGAGGCGCTGTTCGCGGGTCCACGGCTCGCCGTAGAAGCCCTCGGTGATGCCGCGCACGGCGGCCGCGGGCCAGTCGCGCACCAGGACGCCGGGCACCCTGCCGCCCGCGGGGACGAGCTGGCGCAGCGTCTGGGCGGCGTGGAAGAGCCCGTCGCTGCCGGTGCCGACCAGGGCCACGGTGTCCCGGCCCGCGTACGAGCCGACGGCGAGCCGGTAGCCGCCCGCCGGCAGGTCGGCCGCCTCGGTGGCGCCGAGCGCGCGCAGGGCCTGTTCGGCGTCGGGGCCCTGGAGGCGGAAGACGGTGCCGCCGGCGGGCAGCGGCGCGTCCGGACCCGCCTCGTGCAGGGTCCGTACGCCGGCCGCGCGCAGCGCCGTACGGACGACCTCGACGGCGTACGGGTCGGTCCCCGCCGGTGTGACGAGCACGGCCTCGGCGCCCAGGGGCACGCCGGGTCCGGAGGCGAGCAGGGACTGGGGGCGGGGCCAGAGCGAGGGCAACGCGGCGCCGCGGGCGGGCGGCTGAGCGCCCGTCGGCCCGGCGGCGGGGCCGGTCACGGGTGTCGGAGCGGGGGCCGCCAGCGCCCCGGGCGCCGCGAGCAGCCCGCCCACGACGGCGATCGCGACGGCGGTGGTGCGCTTCCTGCCCCGGATCGGCACCCGGGCCTCCTTCGTGTCGAGACGGCCCCCCCGCTCGTACGAATGAGCCCGAGCCCACCACCCGTGCGGCTGAAGTGTCAACGCCCCCGGCCGTTGTGACCGTTATGCCCCGGGATCATGGCGCCCGAAGCCGCCTGGAGTGCAGGAATGCGCGGTGAAGGGCCGGGGTAGGCCCCCGATGTTCCGATTCGGCACGAAGGAGTGCGCACATGTCCGGAAGGACCCGTTCCAAACAGGCCCGAGCGGTTTCCGCCGCCCCTCTCCTCCCGCACCTGCCGCGGCAGGCCTCCCTGCCGCCCCTCACGAGCGAGCCGCCGCTCGCCGACGCCGCACCACTCACCAGCGAGCCGCCGCTCGCGGAAGCAGCCCCTCTGACGAGCGAACCCACCGCCCCCGGTGCGGCCTCGGACCAGGGGCCGACAGGGGTCTAGATGGGCCTTGCCCGGCTCGCCGCAGTCCATGGAGTAGCCACCTCCTACGAGCCCTCCGAGGGCGTCAGCGTCCCGGTCGCGGACGCCACCGTCGTCGCGGTGCTCGCGGCCCTGGGGGTCGACGCGTCGACCCCGGCCGCGGTCTCCGCCGCCCTCCGGGCCGCCGGGGACGAGGCCGGAGCCCGGCTGCTGCCGGCGACGCTGGTGTGGTGGCGGGCCGGGCCGCCGGTGCCGCTCCCGCGCGGGGTGCCGGGCGGGGTGCCGGCCGGGCCGGACGCCCCGCCGCCCGCCCTGGCCGGGCTGCCGCCCGGCACGCGGATCCGGGTGGAGCTGGAAGAGGGCGGGAGCGTCGAGTGGCTCGCGGGCGGCTCCGGTGACGATCCGTCCGGCGGGCCCGGCGACGTGCCGCTCGGCGTGCACCGGGTGCGGGTGGACACGCCCGACGGGCGGCACGGCGGGGCCACGCTGGTCGTCGCGCCGGAGCGGGCGCCCGCGCCGCCGGAGCGGGCGCACGGGCTCCTCGTACAGCTGTACTCCCTGCTCTCGCACCGCTCCTGGGGCATGGGGGACCTCGGCGACCTCGCGGAGCTCGCCGCCTGGGCGGGCCGCACCCACGGCGCCGGCTTCGTGCAGGTGAACCCGCTGCACTCGGCCGTGCCCGGCAGCCCCACCGACCCCTCGCCCTACCGCCCCTCCTCGCGCCGCTTCCCCGACCCCGTGCACCTCCGCGTGGAGGACGTCCCGGAGTACGGGCAGGCCGGCCCGGAACGGCGCGCCGTGCTGGCGGAGCTGTCCGCCCGCGCCGCCGTCCTGCGGCAGGAGGTCCTCGACAAGGGCGGGCTGATCGACCGGGACGCCGTCTGGGCGGTCAAGGCCGAGGCCCTGCGGGTGCTGTACGCCGTCCCGCGCGCGCCCGGCCGCGAGGCCGAGCACCGGGAGTTCCTCGCCGCCCAGGGCCGGGCCCTGGAGGACCACGCCCGCTGGAACGCCCTGGCCGCCGCGCACGGGCCCGACCCGGCCGCCTGGCCGGACACCGCCCCGGAGGCCGAGGTGGCCTTCCACCGCTGGCTCGCCTGGCTGACCGACGGCCAGCTCGCCGCCGCCCAGCGGGCGGCCCGGGAGGCGGGGATGCCGCTCGGGCTGGTGCACGACCTCGCGGTGGGCGTCCACCCCGAGGGCGCCGACGTGTGGGCGCGGCCCGGGGCCTTCGCCGCCGGGATGTCCGTGGGCGCGCCGCCGGACGCCTTCAACGCCCGGGGCCAGGACTGGGGCCTGCCGCCGTGGCGTCCGGACGCGCTGGCCGCCTCGGGGTACGCGCCCTTCCGGGGGCTGCTGCGCGGGCTGCTGCGGCACGCGGGGGCGCTGCGCATCGACCACGTGATGGGCCTGTTCCGGCTCTGGTGGGTGCCGGCCGGGCGGCCGCCGACCGACGGCACGTACGTCTCCTACGACGCCGAGGCGATGCTCGCCGTCCTGGTGCTGGAGGCGCACCGGGCGGGCGCGGTCGTGATCGGCGAGGACCTGGGCACGGTGGAGCCCTCGGTGCGGGAGGCGCTGGCGCGCCGGGGCGTGCTGGGCACCTCCGTGCTGTGGTTCGAGCGGGACTGGTCCGGTGACGGCCTGCCGCTGGCGCCCGAGCGCTGGCGGTCCGACTGCCTCGCCACGGCCACCACCCACGACCTGCCGCCCACGGCCGCCCGCCTGACGGGGGAGCACGTGGAACTCCGCCACCGGCTGGGCCTGCTGACGCGCCCGCTGGCCGAGGAGCGGGCGGCCGATCGGGCCGAGACCGCCGAGTGGCTGGCCGTCCTGGACCGCCTCGGACTCGGCGCGGACGACGAGGAGGCCGCCGTACGGGCGCTGTACGGCTTCCTGCTGCGCACCCCGGCCCGGCTGGTCGGCGTCTGGCTGCCGGACGGGGTGGGGGACCGGCGCCCGCAGAACCTGCCGGGCACCTGGGACGAGTACCCGAACTGGCGGCTGCCGGTCGCCGACGCGTCGGGCCGGCCGCTCGCGCTGGAGGAGGTGGTGGCCTCGCCGCGGCTGAACGCCCTGATGAGAGCCCTGCGGCAGGGGGTGTGACCTCGTACGGCACCCCCGGGCGCGCGGGCCGATCGGGTGTTCGCTACTTTTGCACCGTGGACAAGAAGAACGCTCTGCGCGCCGGTGCCGTCGCGGCCGGCTCGACGCTGATGATGCTGCTCATGACGTCTCCCGCGCTCGCGCTGACCCGCGACGACGGTGACGACCCCGGCACGGGCCTGAGCGTGGGTGAGACCCTCGGTCTGTTCGTGTTCGCGCCCATCGTGCTGTTCCTGGTCATCGCGGGCCTCGTGATGGTCGGCGACAAGTCCCGCAAGCAGGCCAAGCAGGGCTGAGCCACCCCCTTTTTCGAGCCGGGGCGTCCCGGTCCGTGCCCGCACGTCCGTGTGCCGGTACGGGCCGGGGCGCCCCGTTCCCGTTTCCGGGGAGCCGCCGGTCCCGCCGGCCGGCCGGCCGCCGGGCCGCCGCCGGCCGCGGAGGCTACCGGGGGAGGCCGGCGAGCAGTTTGCGCAGCAGGCCGGTGAGGAGCGCGGTCTCGTCGGGGTCCAGCCCGGCCAGGCAGGCGTGCTGGGTTTCCAGACCGGCCACCACGGCGGCCTCGACCAGCTCGAAGCCGCGCTCGGTCAGCGTGACCTGGAGCGCCCGGCGGTCGGTGGGGTCGGGGCTGCGCGAGAGCAGTCCGGCGCGCTCCAGCTTGTCCAGGCGGCCGGTCATCCCGCCGGTGGTGAGCATCAGGGTGGCCGAGAGCTGCCGCGGCGAGAGGGTGTAGGGCTCGCCGGAGCGCCGTAGCGTCGCCAGCACGTCGAACTCCCCGCCGGAGATCCCGTGGCGGGCGTACGTCTTCTCCGCCGCGTCCGCGACGGCGCGGCTGATCCGGTGGATCCGGCCGAACACCCCCATGGGCGAGACGTCGAGCTCGGGGCGGACCGCGTGCCACTGGGCGCCGATGGCGTCGACCGCGTCCTGGGGGGCCGGCGGGTCCGGAGGGGGGCTTTCGTCCATGCGCCGCAGTATCCCCCGGGGCCCTCCGGGGGACCGGGCGGACCCGCCTCCCGATTTAGCTTGCTACTAAGTAACTGAGTGCTAAGGTATTTCCAGCGACCTGCTCGATCACCTCCACAGGGGAAGCCGAGGTCCCGCCATGAACCGCGCCGCCGTCGTCGCACTCACCGCTCTCGCCCCGGTCGCCTGGGGCAGCACCTACGCCGTCACCACCGAGTTCCTGCCGCCCGACCGGCCGCTCTTCACGGCCACCATGCGCGCCCTGCCCGCCGGCCTCGCCCTGCTCGCGGTCTCCCGCACCCTGCCCAAGGGCTCCTGGTGGTGGCGGTCCGCCGTCCTGGGCGCCCTCAACATCGGCGCCTTCTTCCCGCTCCTCTTCCTCGCCGCCTACCGCCTGCCCGGCGGCGTCGCCGCCGTCATCGGCTCCATCGGCCCGCTCCTCGTCGCCGGCCTCGCGGCGCTGCTGCTGGGTGAGCGGGCGACCACCCGGACCCTGCTGGCCGCCGTCGCCGCCGCGCTGGGTGTGAGCATGGTCGTACTCAAGGCCGGAGCCGCGCTCGACCTGGTCGGTGTCCTGGCCGGCGTCGCCTCCTCCGCCTCCATGGCCGCGGGCACCGTGATGACCAAGCGGTGGGGCCGCCCCGAGGGAGTCGGCCCGCTCGCCATGACCGGCTGGCAGCTCACCGCCGGCGGCCTGCTGATCCTGCCGGTGGCCGCCCTGGCCGAGGGGGCGCCGCCCGCCCTCGACGGCCGCGCGCTGGCCGGCTACGGCTACCTCGCCCTGGTCAACACCGCCGTCGGGTACTGGCTCTGGTTCCGCGGCATCGGGCGGCTCACCGCCACCTCCGTCACCCTGCTGGGCCCGCTCTCCCCGCTGACCGCCGCCGTGATCGGCTGGGCCGCCCTCGGCCAGGCCCTCTCGCCCGTGCAACTGCTGGGCATGGCCGTCGCCTTCGGGGCCACCGTGGTGGGTCAGCTGCCCGCGAGGCGGCGGACCGGGGCGGTCGCCTCGCCGGTGGTCGCCCGCCACGAACCGTTCAGTCCAGCTGAACAGAACGATCGAAAGTTTTCGATGGACCTGAGCAATGGCGGGGTGCGACCGTAGGGCGCAGGCACCCACACGACACCCCAGGGGAGAAGGGAAGGCGAACCGTGGCCGTCATGGACCGCGTCCGCACCGCACCGCAGCAGGCCGCCGGAGGGAAGGGGGCCCGCACCAGGAAGCGGGCCGCCGGCCTCGGGCTCCTCCTGGCCCTGGTGGCGACGGTCGTCTGGTCCGGCAGCTTCGTCGCCTCCCGGGGACTGGCCGACAGCGTCCCGCCCGTCCAGGCCGCCTTCTGGCGGTGGCTCGTCGCCCTCGCCGCGGTGGCGCCCTTCACGGCGCGGGAGGCCTGGCGCCAGCGGGCCCTGATCCGCGCCCACCTCGGCTTCGTCACCCTCGCCGCCCTGCTCGGCGTCACCGTCTACAACACCCTGGTCAACCAGGCCGGCCTGACCACCGCCGCCTCCAACATGGGCATGATCATGGCCGCCTCCCCGGTGGTCATGGCCCTCTTCACCCGGCTCGGCGGCGAGCGCCTCGGCGCCCGCCGCACCGCGGGACTGCTCATCGCCGCGCTCGGCGTGCTGCTCCTGGTCGGCAAGGGCTCGCCCCGCATCGACCTCGCCCCGGGCGACCTGTGGATGTTCGGTGCCGCCCTGTCCTTCGCTTCCTACAGCGCCCTGGTCCGCCGCAAGCCCTCCGGGATCGGCGGCCCGGCCTTCCTGTTCACCACCTTCGTGCTCGGTGCCCTGATGCTGGCCCCCGCCTACGCCGTCTCCGTCGCCGTCCAGGGACCCTTCGACGCCACCCCCGGCACCGTCGGACCGCTGCTGTACGTCGGCGTGTTCTCCTCCGCCCTCGCCTTCTTCGCCTGGAACAAGGCGATCGCGCTGATCGGAGCCGCCCGCGCCGGGGTCGTGTACTACCTCCAGCCGGTCTGCGTCGCCGTCCTGTCCTTCGCCCTCCTCGGCGAGGCCACCGGCCCCTTCCAACTGCTCTGCATGGCGCTGATCCTGGGCGGCGTGACGCTGGGGGCGCGCAGGTAGGTTGCGCTCCATGACCGAGTGGGACCTCAGGAAGCTCCGGATCCTGCGCACGCTCAGCGAGCGGGGGACGGTGACCGCGACGGCCGAGGCGCTGACCATGACGCCCTCGGCCGTTTCGCAGGCCCTGTCCGGGCTCGCGAAGCAGCTGGGGGTGACGCTGCTGGAGGCGCAGGGGCGCCGGGTGCGGCTCACGGACGCCGCGCACCTCGTACTCCGGCACACCGAGGCGGTGTTCGCGCAGCTGGAGCGGGCGGACGCCGAACTCGCCGGGTACGCGCACGGGGAGGCGGGCGAGGTGCGCGTGGCCGCCTTCTCCACCGCCGTACCGGCGCTCGTCGTCCCCGCCGTGGTGGCGCTGCGCCGCTCGCACCCCGCCCTGGAGGTGCGGGTGCGCGAGTCCGAGGCGGCCGAGTCGTACGCACTGCTCGCCTCCGGCGAGGTCGACCTCGCCCTCTCGCTCGCGGCCCACGCCCCCACCGCGGCCGACCCGCGCTTCACCCGCGTACCGCTCCTCGCCGACCCGCTGGACGTGGCGCTGCCGCCGGGCCACCCGCTCGCCGGGGCCGGGGAGCTCCGGCTGGCCGACCTGGCGGGGGACCCCTGGATCTTCGGGGGCAGCGGCCCCTGGTCCGAGATCACCCGGGCCGCCTGCGAAGCGGCCGGCTTCGTGCCGGAACAGGCCCACTCGGCGGCCGGCTGGACCGCGATCCTGGCCATGGTCGAGGCGGGCATGGGCGTCGCGCTGATCCCGCGCATGGCCGCCGCCCGGGCCGCCGCCGTCGCCGTCCGGCCCCTCCCGCACGACCGGCCGCAGCGGCACGTCGTCGCCGCCACCCGCCGGGGCGCCGACTCCGCCCCGGCCCTCGCCCGCGTCCTGACGGCCCTCCGCGAGGCGGCCGCGCCGGACGGGAACCCCGGTGTTTGACCCTCGACCTGGTGCAGGCCACAGGGTTCCGGGTGTGGAGAGCGAGATGCGCACGATCGGCGAGCTGGCCCGCGACGGCGGACTGGGCGTGAGCGCCCTGCGGTTCTACGACCGGGCCGGCGTGCTGGTCCCCGCCTGGGTCGATCCCGTGAGCGGCTACCGCTGGTACGGGCCGGAACAGCTCGACGAGGCCCGGCTGCTGGCCCGGCTGCGCCGGGCGGGCATGCCCCTGGCGGACGTCCGGCTCGTCCTGGCCGGCTGGTCCGGCACGGACTCCGGCGTCGTACGGGAGCTGCTGGACGCCCACCTGCGGTGCCTCGAACGGGGCCTGGCCGACGCGCGCGCCGAGTTCTCCGCGGTCCGAGCACTGCTGGAGCACAGGGAGAACCCGATGACCGCACGCCCCGCCACCCTCCGCCTGTCCGTCCCCGCCGCCGGGCTGGCCGCCGCGCTGGACGCCGTACGCTTCGCGGCCGGCACCGACCCGGACCTGCCGGCGCTGGGCGGCGTCCTGTTCGACGCCGAGGGCGAGCACCTGCACGTGGTGGCCACCGACCGGTTCCGGCTGGCCGTCGCCCGCACCGGCGCCACCCGCCACGACGGGCCCCGCACCCAGACCGTCGTACCGTCCCCGCTGGTGGACGCGATGCGCTCGCTGCTGGGCGACGGCGCCGCCGGGGCCCGGCTCACCGTGGACGGCGACCGGGTGACCCTGGAGACCGGCGACCGGCAGGCCGCCGGCCGGGCCCTGGCCCACGACTTCCCCGACTACCGCCGGCTGGTCAGGCTGCCCGGGGGACGCCGCGCGCTGGTCGACGTACCGGCCTTCCGGGATGCGCTCGCGGCGGGGCCGGTCCGGGCGGGGGACGGTGACGGGGACGTCAGCGTGCTCACGGTGTCGGACGGCGCGGTCGCCGTGTGCGCGGACGGGGACGACGAGCCGGAGCGGGTGGGGGTCAACCGGGAGTTCCTGCTGGAGGCGCTGGCCGCCGGCGGCTCGGACCGGCTGGTCCTGGAACTCGGCGCCCCGACGGCCCCGGTGGCCGTCCGCCACCCCGCCGCCGAGTACCCGTACTCCCTCCTGATGCCGGTCCGGCTGGACGGCTGACACCCCGCCCCGCACCGTCCCGCTACGGAGCGGGCCGGAAAACGGCCGGTGCCCCGGCCCCGCTGCGGCAGCGGGGACGGGGCACCGGGGTGCTCCACGGGAGCGGCGTCAGGAAGCGGCGGCGTCGGCCGCCTGCGCCTTCAGCGCCCGCTCGACGCCCGAGCGGGACTCGGACACCAGCCGCCGCAGCGCGGCGTTCGGCTCGGCCGAGGCCAGCCACGCGTCCGTCGCGTCCAGCGTCGCCCGCGACACCTGGAGCGACGGGTACAGCCCGACCGCGATCTGCTGCGCGATCTCGTGGCTGCGGCTGTCCCACACGCCCTTGACCGCCGCGAAGAACTTCTCCGTGTACGGGGCGAGGAGCTCCCGCTGGTCGCTCTGCACGAAGCCGCCGATCACCGCCTCCTGCACCGCGTTCGGCAGGTCGCCGGCCTCCACCACGGCGGCCCACGCCTCGGCCTTGGCCTCGGCGGTCGGACGCGCCGCGCGGGCCGTGGCCGCGTGCCGCTCGCCCGCCGCGGTCCGGTCCCGCTCCAGCTCGGCGGCGATGGCCTTCTCGTCGGCCCGGCCGGTGGCCGCCAGCCGCTCCACGAAGGCCCACCGCAGCTCGGTGTCGACGGCCAGGCCCTCGACGGACTCGGTGCCGTCCAGCAGCGCCGCCAGCAGGTCGAGCTGCTCGTCCGTACGGGCCGTGGCCGCGAACGCCCGCGCCCACGCCAGCTGGTGGTCGCTCCCCGGCTCGGCCGCGCGCAGGTGCTCCAGCGTGGCCTCGGTCCAGGCCGCCAGGCCCGTCTCGCGCCAGGCCGGGTCCGCGTACAGGTCGATCGCCAGCTTCACCTGGCGGTGCAGCGACTGCACCACGCCGATGTCCGACTCCTTGGCGATGCCCGACAGGACCAGCGCCAGGTAGTCGCGGGTGGCCAGCTCGCCGTCGCGGGTCATGTCCCAGGCCGAGGCCCAGCACAGGGCGCGCGGCAGCGAGGCCTCGAAGTCGCCCAGGTGCGCCGTGACGTTGGCCAGCGAGACCTCGTCCAGGCGGACCTTCGCGTACGACAGGTCGTCGTCGTTGAGCAGCACGACGTCCGGGCGGCGGTGCCCCACCAGCTCCGGGACCTCCGTCAGCTCGGCGGCCGCGATGTCCAGCTCGATCCGGCGGTCGCGCAGCAGCTTGCCGCTCGCGTCGTCCAGGTCGTAGCAGCCGATCGCGATGCGGTGCGGCCGCAGCACCGGCTCGCCCTGCGCGCCGGCCGGCAGCGCCGGGGCCTCCTGGCGCACCGCGAACGAGGTGATCACACCGTGCTCGTCGGTCTCGATCTCCGGGCGCAGCACGTTGATGCCGGCGGTCTCCAGCCACGCCTTCGACCAGGTCTTGAGATCGCGGCCGGAGGTCTCCTCCAGCGCGCCCAGCAGGTCGGACAGGCGGGTGTTGCCGAAGGCGTGGGCCTTGAAGTACGCCTGGACGCCCTTGAAGAACTCGTCCTGGCCGACGTACGCCACGAGCTGCTTGAGCACCGAGGCGCCCTTGGCGTACGTGATGCCGTCGAAGTTGACCAGCACGTCGTCCAGGTCACGGATGTCGGCCATGATCGGGTGCGTCGACGGGAGCTGGTCCTGCCGGTACGCCCAGGTCTTCATCGAGTTCGCGAAGGTGGTCCACGCGTGCGGCCACTTCGAGTCCGGCGCGTAGGCCTGGCAGGCGATCGAGGTGTACGTCGCGAACGACTCGTTCAGCCACAGGTCGTTCCACCACTCCATGGTGACCAGGTCGCCGAACCACATGTGCGCCAGCTCGTGCAGGATCGTCTCGGCGCGCACCTCGTAGGCCGCGTCCGTCACCTTCGAGCGGAAGACGTACTGGTCGCGGATGGTCACCGCGCCCGCGTTCTCCATCGCGCCCGCGTTGAACTCCGGCACGAAGAGCTGGTCGTACTTCGCGAACGGGTAGTCGTACGCGAACTTCTCCTGGAACCAGTCGAAGCCCTGCCGCGTGACCTCGAAGATCGCGTCGGAGTCCAGGAACTCGGCCAGCGAAGGACGGCAGTAGATGCCCAGCGGCACGCTCTGCCCGTCCTTCTCGTAGGAGCTGTGCACCGAGTGGTACGGGCCGACGATCAGCGCGGTGATGTACGTCGAGATCCGCGGGGTCGGCTCGAAGACCCACACGTTGTCCGCCGGCTCGGGGGTCGGCGAGTTGGAGATGACCGTCCAGCCCTCGGGGGCCTTCACGGTGAACTGGAAGGTCGCCTTCAGGTCGGGCTGCTCGAAGGACGCGAACACGCGGCGGGCGTCCGGCACCTCGAACTGCGTGTAGAGGTAGGCCTGGTCGTCGACCGGGTCGACGAAGCGGTGCAGGCCCTCACCGGTGTTCGTGTACGCGCAGTCGGCGACGACCTTCAGCTCGTTCGGGCCCTCCGCCAGGTGCGGCAGCGAGATGCGGGAGTCCCGGAAGACCGCGGCGACGTCCAGCGACTTCCCGTTCAGGACGACCTCGTGCACGGCCGGCGCGACCAGGTCGATGAAGGTCGTCGCCCCCGCCTCGGCGGACGAGAAGCGCACGGTGGTCTCGGACCGGTAGGTCCCGCCTTCCTGCGCGCCGCTCAGGTCGAGACCGATCTCGTACGACTCGACGGTGAGCAGCTCAGCGCGCTGCTGCGCCTCTTCACGGGTCAGGTTCGTGCCAGGCACGCGTTCATCTCCTTCGATGGTGACGTTCCGGGCCATCCTTCCATGCCGTCACGCCCACTCGCCTGCGGTAATCGGCCCGGGCGGACGGACCCCGGCCCGCGCGGCCGTCCGACCCCGGCCGGCCCGCGACCGCCCCCCGCCGGCCCGCGACCGCCCCTTCGCGAACGCGAGGTCGGATTCCCGCCGGACGGCATCCGGTCCGGCGGGCAGGGTGGGGCGCATGGACCACCACACGGCACTTCCCATCCACCCCGCCGCCCTGCGCGAGCTGCGGGACCGTGACGACGCGGGCCGGCCCTGCGTCCCGTACCGGGACCCGGACGGCGGGCAGCCGCTCCGCTGCTGCCTGCGCCGCAGCGAGGCCGGCGAGGAGATCGCGCTGGTGACGTACGCGCCGCTGCGGCGGTGGGCGGCGGAGACCGGGGCGGCGCCCGGCGCGTACGACGAGCAGGGGCCCGTCTTCATCCACGCCGAGGACTGCGGGGGCCCCGGACCGGAGGCGGGGCGGCACTACGCGCGGCCCGGCGCGCTGCGCACCGTACGCCGCTACGACGCGGCCGGGCGCATCGCGGGGGGCCGGCTGGTGGAGCTGGGGGAGGACCCGGAGGCCGATCTGGACCGGGCCCTCGCCGAGGCCTTCGCCGACCCCGGGGTGGTCCTGGCCCATGTGCGCGCCGTCGAGTACGGCTGCTTCCAGTTCGAGGTGCGCAGGCACTGAACGCGCGGGAGGGGCGGCACCGTGACGGTGCCGCCCCTCCCGCGCGTCGGTCGGCGGATCAGCCGCGCAGCTCCTCGGCGACCAGCTCCGCGATCTGCACCGCGTTCAGTGCGGCGCCCTTGCGGAGGTTGTCGTTCGAGAGGAAGAGCGCCAGGCCGTGCTCGGCGGTCTCGTCCACGCGGATGCGGCCCACGTAGGAGACGTCCTTGCCGGCGGCCTGGAGCGGGGTCGGGATCTCCGAGAGCTCGACGCCCGGGGCGTCCTTGAGCAGCTCGTAGGCGCGCTCGACGCTGATCGGGCGGTCGAAGCGGAGGTTGACCTGCAGCGAGTGGCCGGAGAAGACCGGGACGCGCACGCAGGTGCCGGAGACCTTCAGGTCCGGGATCTCCAGGATCTTGCGGGACTCGTTGCGGAGCTTCTGCTCCTCGTCGGTCTCGAAGGAGCCGTCGTCGACGATCGAGCCGGCCAGCGGGAGCACGTTGAAGGCGATCGGACGCTTGTAGACGCCCGGCTCCGGGAAGTCGACGGCCCCGCCGTCGTGGGTCAGCTCGGTGGCGCGCTCGGAGACGGCCTTGACCTGGCCGTCCAGCTCGGCGACGCCGGCCAGGCCGGAGCCGGAGACGGCCTGGTACGTGGTGGCGACCAGCGCGGTCAGCCCGGCCTCCTCGTGGAGCGGGCGCAGCACCGGCATCGCGGCCATGGTGGTGCAGTTCGGGTTGGCGATGATGCCCTTGGGGCGGTTCTTCACCGCGTGCGGGTTCACCTCGGAGACGACCAGCGGGACCTCGGGGTCGCGGCGCCAGGCGGAGGAGTTGTCGATCACGACGGCGCCCTGGGAGGCGACCTTCTCGGCGAGGGCCTTGGAGGTGGCGCCGCCGGCGGAGAACAGCACGATGTCCAGGCCGGAGTAGTCGGCGGTCGAGGCGTCCTCGATCGTGATCTCCTGGCCCTCCCACTCCAGGGTGGAGCCCGCGGAACGGGCGGAGGCGAACAGGCGGAGCTGGTCCACCGGGAACTTGCGCTCGGCGAGAATCCGGCGCATGACTCCGCCGACCTGACCGGTGGCTCCGACGATTCCGACCCTCACGGTGACTCCTTCTGGTGCTGTGGCGCTGGCTGACCAGCTCCATCATGCGTGCGACCCGGGCAGGCTTGTCCAATCCTTTGTCCGCGATACGGGACGTGTGGCGGACGTCTCGCGGTTCCGGCGGCCCGCGCCGCGCGCCGCCCGGCGGATCCGGGTCTTCTCGTCGCCGAACATGACAGCTCATGACAAATGTGTGGCAGGTGTGTTTCCGGGGCCCCGTACGGGCTTTTCGGGGCAGCCCGAGTGATTACGGTCCGACCAGTCGTGATCGTTTTCCGGACGCGACGTACCGATTTCCGAACCTCACGCACACCATCTGGAAGGATCCGTCGTGCCTGCCCACCGTCAGCGGTCCCGCGCCGCCGCGGCCCTCGTCACCGCCGCGGCCGTCGCCGCCCCGCTCGCCCTGGCCGCCGCCCCGGCCACCGCCCACCCCCGGGACACCACGAAGCTGGCCCGCACCCTGGTCAAGGAGGTCTCCGGCAAGGGCGCCTACCGCCACCTGAAGGAGTTCCAGCGGATCGCCGACGCCCACGGCGGCAACCGCGCCGCCGGCACCCCCGGCCACGACGCCTCGGCCGCGTACGTCCACCGGACGCTGAAGAAGGCCGGTTACCGGGTCTCGTACCAGGACTTCGACGTCTTCGAGGCGAAGACGAAGACCGAGAAGGCCACCGTCCTCACCCCCGAGGCCCGCGAACTGGCCACCGCCGCCTTCACCTTCACGAAGTCCACCCCGGCGGGCGGCCTGACCGCCCCCGTCGCGCTCGCCCGGGTCGACGAGACCCCCGGCTGCGACGCCGCCGACTACCCTGCGGGTGCCTTCGCCGGGAAGATAGCCCTGGTCAAGCGGGGTGCCTGCACCTTCGTCGAGAAGCAGCGGGCGGCTGCCGCCGCCGGCGCCGCCGGTCTGATCGTCTACAACCACAGCGGCACCACCCCGGTGCGCGGCTCCTTCAGCACGCCGGCCGAGGGCCTGATCCCGAGCGCCGGCATCACCCTGGCCGACGGCGAGGCCCTGGCCGCCGCGGCCGCCCGGGGAGAGGTGGAGATCCGCCTGGACCTGGACCAGGAGCACGTGCGGAAGACCACCCGCAACGTCATCGCCGAGACCCCCGGCGGCCGTGCCGACCGGGTCGTCACCGTCGGCAGCCACCTGGACTCCGTACCCGAGGGCCCCGGCATCAACGACAACGGATCCGGCTCCGCGGGCCTGCTGGAGGTCGCCCTCAAGCTGGCCGAGCAGACCCGCAAGGGACACGGGCAGCCCGTCAACAAGGTCCGCTTCGCCTGGTGGTCGGCCGAGGAGCTGGGCCTGCTGGGCTCAGAGCACTACGTCGCGAGCCTGACGGAGAAGCAGCGCAAGGACATCGCGCTGTACCTGAACTTCGACATGATCGCCTCGCCGAACCCGGCCCAGTTCGTGTACGACGGCGACGACTCGGACCGCACCGGCGAGGGGGCCGGCCCGGCCGGCTCGGCGCAGATCGAGGCCCTGATCAACGGCTTCCTCGACCGGCGCGGCAAGGCCCACGAGGGCAGTGACTTCGACGGCCGCTCCGACTACGGCCCGTTCATCGCCACCGGCATCCCGGCCGGCGGCACCTTCACCGGCGCCGAGGGCATCAAGACGGACGCCCAGGCCGCCCGTTACGGCGGCACCGCCGGGCAGCCGTACGACCCGAACTACCACGGCGCCGGCGACACCCTGGAGAACCTGGACCTCAAGGTCTTCGACACCAACGTGGACGTCATCGCCCACGCGGTCGGCACCTACGCCCAGGACCTCCGCTCCCTGGGCAGGTAGTCCCCGGGCCCGAGGGGGAGACGGGGGACGCCGGGAAACGGGAAGGGGCGGTGCTCCGCAGAGCACCGCCCCTTCGTCGTGCATCGATCCGCCGGTGTCAGCGGAGCGCGGTGACGGCTACGGCAGGACCTTGTCGATCTTGACGTTGCCGGTGCCCGCGGCGGTGCCGCGCGCGTTCAGCAGCTGGACCTGGCCGAAGAGGCTGCGGCCCTCGGGGGCCGCACCGTTGACCTGGACCTGCGCGGAGACCTGGGCGGAACCGCCGTTGGCCACGTCCACCGTCTGCGCGTCGTCCACCAGCACGGAGCCGAGGGCGTCCGAGTAGTACACGTCGCGGTAGTCGTACGCGGTGCCGGCGGCGCCGACCGCGTAGCCGATGACCTTGATCGTGTAGGTGCCGGCGGCCGGGTTGACCAGGCTCACGGCCTCCTCGGAGTCGCCGTCGGCGGCGGAGCCGACCTTCACGCCGTCGCGGTAGACCTCGAGGTCGAGGTCGGCCGAGACGTCGGAGACGTTGCCGATGGCGACGTCCAGGCGGGAGACGCCCGCACCGATGGTGACCTGGGTGGTCTGGGTCTCACCCTCGGCGATGGTGGGACGCTGCACGTTCGCGGAGCCGAGGGCGCCGCCCTTGAGCTTGCCGCCCGTGATGCCCGCGAAGGAGTTCTTCACGGTCCACTGGACCGGCGCCGGGGTGCCGACCTTGACCTCGGGCAGCTCCTTGACCGCGGGGTCGAAGTCCGCGCCCAGGACGCTGACGTCCAGCTTGTACGGGTTGTCGAGCAGCGGCGACGTACGGCGCGACTCGACCTCGATCTCCCAGACGCCCGGCTGCGGGTTCGGGTACGAACGCAGGTCGGGGCGGCAGGTGTTGGCCGGGTTGTTGTAGTTCGGGTAGCACATGGTCGTCGCGCTCGGGTCCAGCGCGACACCGTACGGGTGCAGCGCGATGAAGCGCGTCTGGCTGCCCTCGGCCAGGCCGCCCAGGGCGACCTCAAGGGTCTTGGCGCCCTGCGGGACCGTCACGAAGTACGACTTGTGGCTGTTCCGCTGCACCGAGGAGGCGGCGGAGAGGGCGAAGCCCGGCTTCACCAGGTCGGAGGCGACCACGACGGTCGACAGGACCTGCTTGTCGATGCCCTCGGTGGACTCGTCGTCCAGCTCCAGGATCGCGCTGTGCACGCCGGCGGTCTTCGGGGCGGCCTGGACCTTCACGGTGACCGGCTTGTTCAGCGGCAGCGTGATGTAGTCGTAGTCCGTCAGCGCCTTGAAGGTGCCGTCGTTGTACTTCCAGGCGAGGTTGTGGCGCACGCCCCACTTCGGGCCCGTGGTACGGGTGATCGTGACGTCGTACGTCTTCTTCTTGCCGGCCTTGAGGCCGCCCTCGCGGTCGTACACGCCGGTGCCGAAGCCCGGCGTCTTCAGGAGCTGGTCGATCGCGGTGTCGACCGGCGCCTTGACGGTGTAGTCGTGGGCCTTCGCGCCGCGCTGGATCGAGTCCCACGCGCCGACGATGTTGATCAGGCCCGCGCCCTGCTCGTGCGCCTGGTAGCCGGCGATCTTCTTCGCCGTGCTGGTGAGCGCGGTGCGCAGGGTGGCCGGGGTGAGCGCCACGCCCTCCTGCTTGGCGGCCGAGATCAGCAGCGCCGAGGCGCCCGCGGCCTGCGGGGAGGACATCGAGGTGCCCTGGAGCATGCCGTAGCCGGCCGGGAGGGCGTAGCCCGCCTCGGCGACCGGGGCACCCGGCAGCCAGGTCTGGATGGTGTTGATCGAGGCACCGGGGGCGGTGATGGTCGGCGTGAAGCCGCCGTCCTCACGCGGACCGCGCGAGGAGAACGGGAACATCGCGTACTTCTTCTCCACCACGGACCCGTAGTTGGCGGCCCAGGTCTCCTTGGAGACCGCGGCGCCGACCGAGATGACCTTGTCGGCCAGGCCCGGGTCGCCGATGGTGTTGATGCCGGGGCCGGAGTTGCCCGCGGAGATCACCAGCTGGACGCCGTAGGTGTCGATCAGGCGGCCGTAGAGCTCGGCGCGCGCGTTGTTGCCGTCGTTCAGCGCCGGGAGGCCGCCGATGGACATGTTGACGATGTCCACGCCGCGGTTCACGACGAGGTCGATCATGCCCTCGGTCAGCGCGACGTTGGTGCAGCCGCCGCTCCAGGAGCAGGCGCGCGAGGAGACGATCTTGGCGCCGGGGGCGGCGCCGTTCATCTTGCCGCCGAACAGGCTGTTCGCCGCGGTGATGCCCGCGACGTGGGTGCCGTGCTCGGACTCGATGATGCCGATGTTGACGAAGTCGGCCTTCTTGCCGACCCAGTCCCCGCCCAGCGGGTCCATCGGGACGTCCTTGCGGATCTCGATCACGAACGGGATGCGCTCGGCGACCTCGGTGGCCGGGTTGTCCGTACCGAAGTAGCCGATCTGGAAGCCGTCCTTGTACGGCTTCATCGGCTCGTTGTTCGTGAAGTCGAAGTCCTGGTCGGTGTCGACGCGGACGGTCCCGGCGGCCGGGTCGTACAGCATGCCGAACCGGTCGGTGGTGTCGCCGTCGCGGTTGACGTCGCCCGCCATGTCACCGGTGGCCGTGATCGACTCGGTGAAGCGGCTCCACTGGAAGCTGCCCTCGGGGGCCTTCCAGGTCGCGCCGCCGACGGTGAACGCGGCACCGGTGACCGGGGTGATCTGGGCGCGCCACGTGGCGTCGGCGTCCGTGAGCGGGTCGGTCGCGGTGACCCAGTCGACGATCTTGCGCTCGCCGGTGGTGGTCTTCTGCAGGGCCGGGTGGCCCAGGTCGACGCCGGAGTCCAGGACGCCGATGGTCACGCCGCGGCCGTCGGCCTGCGGGTGGGCCTTCACGAAGTCCACCGCGCCCGTCTCGAAGGACGGGTTGTACGGGTTCTTCGCCGGGGTCTCCTTGCCGGGCGCCGGGTAGCTGCCGCTGGTCGCACCAGCGGCCCCCGACTTGCGGTCCCCGGCAGGGGTGGGGTCGTCGAGCTTGATCTCGTGCTTGACGTCGATCCCGTGGACCGAGGAGAGCTTGGCGGCGGCGTCGACGGCCGCCTTCGCCTTGGCGGTGGGCAGCGTGGCGCGCACGTAGCCCAGCTTGTCGTCGGCGCGGCCGACGGAGGCGCCCTGCACCGCGTCGAGCTGGCCGGCGACCTGCTCGGTGGCGCCCGGGGCGGTGGCGACCATGACGGTGACGGTCTTCTCGCCCTTGGCCTCGGCCTCGGCGATCAGCTCGGCGTCGGCGGAACCGAGCTTCTCGTCGGCGGACTTGGCCGGTGCGGAGGACGCCGGGTCGTCGGCGGTGACCGCCGCGAACGCCGGGACGGGTCCCGTCGCCGCGAGAGCGGCCACCAGGCCCGCGGCGGCCGCGATGCGCGCGACGCGTCTCGGGCCGGATATGGAGCTAGGGGATTCGAGGGTCATCAGCATCCCTGCATAAGTGAAAGAAACGGTCCGGATTTCGGTGCCGGATGACCGGTCAGCTTTGCGCAAGGGAGTGCTGTTTGGGGAGTGTTGTTATTGACGCGTGCCCGTCATGGCGGAGACCCGCCACGGCGCCCGATGCGTCAGGCGGAACGTACCGGGAGGAAACCGGGCGATTCCCAGGGCCGTGGCGGGCCTCGAATGTCGACTTGTCTACGGGCTAATGATCCCGCGACCGGGCGTAGTGACGGGACGCCTTGGCGCGGTTTCCGCAGGCAGCCATGGAGCACCAGCGCCGCGTGCCGTTGCGCGAGGTGTCGAAGAAGTGCAGCACGCAGGCCTCGTGGGCGCACTTCCTGATGCGGTCCGGGGCGGTGTCCAGAAGGTCCAGATAGTTCCGTGCCGCCAGCCAGGCCGGACCCCAGGCGCGGTCGTCGAACTCGGGCCGCTCGCCGGGTCCTTCCGGGTCCAGGGTGAGTCGTACCCGGCCGTGCTCCAGGACCGCGTCGACGACCTCCCGGGCCTTCGGGTCCCCGTGGTCCTCGACCACCCGGGCGAGCGCCTCGCGGGCGGTCAGCAGGTGGATCAGGGTTGGCGCGTCCGCCCGGAACGGGGCCGAGAGGCCCTCCGTCTCCAGGCCGTTGGCCGACAGCCAGACGCCCAGCCCCTCCAGGCGGGTCAGGCCGGCCGCCCCCGCGAAGAGGTCCTGGAGCGCGCCCTCGTGCATCCAGCGCGTGTTCAGCAGGTCCAGTGCGAGCGGCTCGCCGGTCAGCGGGCGCGGGTCGGCGGTCGGGGTCATCCCTGTCTCCTCCTCTTGCTAACCACTCAAGGGTAGGTCACCGGTTGACGTCCGTCGCCCTAACCTCTAAAGTCAATTTCAGAGGTTAGAAAGCAGTGACAGGGCAAGGCAACGAGAGAGGGGGCAGCCATGTCGGCTGTCAGCACGCTGAGCACCGGCCACATCGGCCTGAACGTCACCGAGCTGGAGCGCTCGCTCGGCTTCTACCGCGACACGCTGGGCTTCCGGCTGCTGGGCGAGGGCAAGGAGGAGGGGCGCCGCTTCGCCTTCCTGGGCCAGGACGGCGCGCTGGTCCTCACGCTGTGGCAGCAGGCCGAGGGCGGCTACGCCCCGGCCGCCGCGGGTCTGCACCACCTGGCCTTCACGGCCGGGTCCGTCGAGGAGGTCCGCGCCTTCGAGGAGCGGCTGCGCGCCGCCGGCGTCGACTTCGCGTACGACGGGAGCGTGGCCCACGGAGAGGGCGCGGCCTCCGGCGGCATCTTCTTCCACGACCCCGACGGCACCCGCCTGGAGATCTCCGTCCCGGCCGGCGCCGAGGACGCCCCCGCGCCCTCCGGAGCCGCCCCCACCTGCGGCTTCTTCTAGGAACCCGAGAGACCGGAGCCGACGGCTCCGAGCGTCCGGCAGGCCCGTGCGAACCGGAAGGCGAAGAACGTGACGATCACGGCAGGCCCCTACCACCAGGGGTCACGACAGGTGCAGGACCGGGTCGGCGTGCGCGAGCTGGCCGACCACGTCGGCCGCAGCATCGGCCCCGGCATCCGCGAGGTGGCGGCGGCCTTCCTGGCCCGCCAGCCCACCCTCGTGGTCGGCGCGGCCGACGCGGCGGGCCGGATCTGGGCCTCGCTGCTCACCGGCGCCCCCGGTTTCGTACGGGCCACCGGCCCCGGCCGCGTCTCCGTCGCCGGCGGTGTCCCGGACGGCGACCCGCTCGCCGAGGCCCTGGCCACCCCCGGCACCCCCCTCGGGACCCTCGCCCTCGACCCGCGGACCCGGCGCCGGATGCGGCTCAACGGCGTCCTCGAACCCACCCCGCGCGGCTTCGCCGTCGAGGCGGGCGAGGTCTTCTCCAACTGCCCCAAGTACCTCCAGCAGCGCGAGCCCGTCGAGGTGCTGTGGGACGGACCCGGTGTCGTGCGGCGCGGCGGCGCGCTCACCCCCGGCCAGGCGCGCGGCGTCCGCGCCGCCGACACCTTCTTCATCGCCACCGCCGCCGGGGACGGCGCCGACGCCAGCCACCGCGGCGGCAACCCCGGCTTCGTCGAGGTGCTCTCCCCGACCGAGCTGGCCTGGCCCGACTACGCCGGCAACGCCATGTTCCTCACCCTGGGCAACCTGGTCGAGGAGCCCCGGGCCGGCCTGCTCTTCCCGGACTGGGAGACCGGCCGCACCCTCCAGCTCACCGGCCGGGCCCGCACCGAGTACGGGCCGGACGGCGCCCGCACCGTCCGCTTCACCGTCGAGGGGACCGTCGAGAGCGAGCACCCGGGCCGGCTGCGCTGGAGCGCCCCGGACTACTCCCCGGCCAACCCTCCCGTCCCTCACCGGGGCAGGACGACCACGTAGGCGGCGGGCTCGCGGTCACCCGAGGCGGTCAGCGCGGTGCGGATCACCGTGGCCTGCTGCTCCGGGTGGTCGCGCAGCTTGCGCGGGGTGACGTACACGACGGTGAGTCCGAGGCGCTCCAGGTGCTCGCGCTTGCGGGCGTACTCGGACCACTGCTCGTCCTCCCCCTGGCGGGGGGCCCGGGTGTCCAGCTCCACGGCCACCGCGTGGTCGGGCCAGTACGCGTCCACCCCGCCCAGGTGCGGCCCCCCGGGCAGCCGCAGGTCCACGTTCCAGACCGGGTCCGGCAGCCGGAACTCCCGCACCAGCCGGTACAGCCGGTCCTCGGCCATCGCCCGGCCCTCCGCCAGCAGCGAGTCCACCGCGTCCACCACGTGCGGCCGGTTCAGCAGCCGGGCCAGCGTCAGCTCCCGCACCGCCGCGGCCGGTTCGCAGTGGCCCCCGCGCACCGCCTCGCTGAGCAGCCTCCGCACCGTGCCCGCGTCGGCCAGCTGTGCCACCGCGTCGGCCAGGGCCCGGGCCACCGGCGCCACCGGCACCCCGGTCACCTCCTCCGGGACCGGCGGGGTGTGCGCCCGGACCAGCCGTACGCAGCCGACCGAACGCAGCCGGCGGGTGCTCGGCACGATCACGTCGATGTGCTCCAGCGCCGGCAGCGGGGGCGCGGAGGAGAACCCGTACAGCGCCAGCGCCGCCAGACCGGTGATCATGGCGTCCCCGAACCCCTTCTGCTGCGGCACCGCGGTGCCGGCCGGGCGGCCCGCGTACAGCAGCGCGGCGTGCAGCCGCTCCTCGCTGGTGGCCGGGCCGGGGTGGAGCAGGAACACCCCCGGCAGGAACTGCTGCCAGGGTCCGCCCGCGCGGCAGCGCTCGGCGGTGGCGGCCGCGGTCACGCCGTGCTCGCGCAGCTGCGCGACGCTCAGCACCCGGCGGGTGCCGGAGAGGTGGTGCAGGGGGCGGGGGGAGACCGGCGGGACGGGGGAGGGGGTCTGGCCGCCGTAGGTGGGGGAGTTGTGGTTCATGCCGGGGATGTTCCCGCCCCCGGATCCCCCGCTAACCGCTGTTACAGCCCCGTCGACAAACCCGAACAACCCCGCACTAAAGTACGGGCGTTCGAGAGCCGATGGGGGCCGGCACCGCCGGCCCCCATCGGCACCCGTGCGGGCTACTCCGCCGCGTCGCGCGCCTGCGCGCGCAGGGCGCGGGCCAGGTCGTCGCGGGCCTCCAGGACCAGTCGGCGCAGCGCGGGCGCCGCGTCGGCGTGCGAGGAGAGCCACGCGTCCGTGGCGGCCAGCGTCGCGTCGGAGCTCTGCAGCGCCGGGAACAGCCCCTGCACGATCAGGATGCCGATCTGGATGGACCGGTCGGCCCACACCCGGTCGATGGCCTCGAAGTACTTCGGCGCGTACGGCGCGATCAGCTCCCGCTGCCCGGCCTGCTGGAAGCCCGCGATCGTCGCCTCGACCAGCGCGTTCGACAGCGCGTCCGACTCCACCACCGACGCCCACGCCTGCGCCTTCACGGCCTCGGAGGGCCGTGCCGCCAGGCAGCGCACCGAGTGCCGCTTGCCCGAGGCGGTGTCGTCCCGGGCCAGCTCCGCCGCGATCCGCGCCTCGTCGGCCAGCCCCTCGGCCGCCAGCGGCTCCAGCAGGTCCCAGCGCAGCTCCTGGTCCACGTCCAGCCCGTCGATCCGGGCCGTGCCGTCCAGCAGCCCGGCCAGCAGCCCGAGGTCGGCCTCCGTGCTCGCGGTCGCGGCGAAGAAGCGCGCCCAGGTCAGCTGGTGCTCGGAGCCCGGCTCGGCCTGCCGCAGCTCGTGCAGCGCGCCCGCCGCGAGCTCCCGGCCACCCTGCTCCCGCCACTCCGGGGCGGCGTAGTGGGTGACGGCCATGCGCGCCTGCCGGTGCAGGATCTGCAGCACGCCCACGTCCGACTCGCGGCCGGCGAAGGCCAGCACCATCGAGACGAAGTCGCGCGCCGGCATCAGGCCGTCCCGCGTCAGGTTCCACAGGGCCGACCAGCACAGTGCCCGGGCCAGCGGGTCGCTCAGGTCGCCCAGGTGCTTGCGCAGCGCGGCCAGCGAACCCTCGTCGAAGCGGATCTTGCAGTACGTCAGGTCCTCGTCGTTGACGAGCACCAGCTCCGGCCGCTCCGCCCCGGCCAGCTCCGTCACCACGGTCCGGGCCCCGGCCACGTCCGCCTCGGCGCGGGCGTACCGCACCAGCGCGCCCTGCTCGGTCCGGTACAGGCCCACGGCCACCCGGTGCGGGCGCAGCTCGTCGCCGTCCTGGACCACGGCCAGCTCGGCGATCCGCCCCGCGTCGTCGTAGGTGAGGACCGGGGTCAGCGCGTTCACGCCGGCGGTCTGCAGCCAGGCCCGGGACCACTCGGCCATGTCCCGGCCGGACACCTCCGCGAGTACCGTCAGCAGGTCGTCCAGGCGGGTGTTGCCGTACGCGTTGGCCTTGAAGTAGCGGCGCGCGCCCTCCAGGAAGGCGTCCCGGCCCACGTACGCGACCAGCTGCTTGAGCACCGACGCGCCCTTGGCGTAGGTGATGCCGTCGAAGTTGAGCTTGGCGTCCTCCAGGTCGCGGATGTCGGCCGTGACCGGGTGGGTCGAGGGCAGCTGGTCCGCGCGGTAGGCCCAGGACTTGCGGTTGTTGGCGAAGGTCACCCAGCCGTTCTTGAAGCGGGTGGCCTCGGTCATCGAGAAGGAGCCCATGAAGTCCGCGAAGGACTCCTTCAGCCACAGGTCGTCCCACCACTTCATGGTGACCAGGTCGCCGAACCACATGTGCGCCATCTCGTGCAGGATGACGTTCGCCCGCGCCTCGTACGAGGCCTGCGTGACCTTGCCGCGGAAGATGTACTCCTCGCGGAAGGTGACCATGCCCGGGTTCTCCATGGCGCCGAGGTTGTACTCGGGCACGAAGGCCTGGTCGTACTTCCCGAAGGGGTAGGGGAAGTCGAAGTTGTCGTGGAAGAAGTCGAAGCCCTGCTTGGTGATCAGGAAGACGTCGTCCGCGTCGAAGTGCTTGGCCAGCCCCTTGCGGCACATCGCGCCGAGCGGGATCTCCAGCTCGGTTCCGTCGGCGAAGGTCCGGCGGTAGGTGTCCGTCACGTAGTGGTACGGACCGGCGACCACGCAGGTGATGTACGTGGAGATGGGCTCGGTCACCGCGAAGCGCCGGGTCAGGCCGTCCCGGGACTCCTCGGCGCCGTTGCTCCACACCTGCCAGCCCTCGGGCGCGGTGACCTCGAAGCGGTACGGCGCCTTGAGGTCGGGCTGCTCGAAGTTGGCGTAGACGCGGCGCGCGTCGGCGGGCTCGTACTGCGTGTAGAGGTAGACCTCGCCGTCCTCGGGGTCGACGAAGCGGTGCATGCCCTCGCCCGTCCGGCTGTACGCGCAGTTCGCGTCCACCACCAGGACGTTCTCCGCGGCCAGGCCGTCCAGCGCGATGCGCGCGCCGTCGAAGACCACGTCGGGGTCGAGCTCCCGCCCGTTGAGGGTCACCGAGTTCACCGACGGGGCGATGAGGTCGGCGAAGGTGGCGGCGCCGGGCCGGTTCGCGCGGAACGTGACCGTCGTCACCGAGCGGAAGGTGCGCGGCCCGTCCGCCGGTTCGGCCTCGTCCACCGCGGAGCGGAGGTCGAGCGAGACCTCGTACGCGTCGACGGACAGCAGCTCGGCCCGCTCGTGGGCCTCGTCGCGGGACAGATTCTCACCGGGCACCGGCACTCCTTCGTGCGTGATCGCCTTTTGACGGACGAATCCTCCCACGGGGAATGTCCGGGCATTCCGGCTGGTTGGCGGGAAGGATGCGCCCGCACGGGCGTGCGAACGTGACGGACTCGAAGGAGAGACATGTCTGACACCCAGGTGGCCGAGAAGACTCCGGTCGACTTCTGGTTCGACCCGATCTGCCCCTGGGCCTGGATGACGTCCCGCTGGATGCTGGAGGTCGAGAAGGTCCGTGACGTCGAGGTCCGCTGGCACGTGATGAGCCTCGCCGTCCTCAACGAGAACAAGCTGGAGGAGCTCCCGGAGCGCTACCGCGAGCTGCTCGGCCCCAAGGGCTGGGCCCCCGTCCGCGTGGTGGTCGCCGCCCAGCAGAAGCACGGTGACGAGGTCACCGGCAAGCTCTACACCGCCCTCGGCACCCGGATCCACAACGAGGCCAAGGGCGCCACCCGCGAGGTCATCGCCGAGGCCCTCGCCGAGGTCGGCCTGCCGGCCGAACTGCTCGACTACGCCGACTCCGACGAGTTCGACGTCGAGCTGCGCGCCTCCCACAAGAACGGCATCCAGCGCGTGGGCGAGGACGTCGGCACCCCGGTCATCTCGGTGCCCGGCGCCGACGGCTCGGACGTCGCCTTCTTCGGTCCGGTCGTCACCCCGACCCCCAAGGGCGAGGCCGCGGCCCGCCTGTGGGACGGCACCCTGCTCGTGGCGTCGACCCCCGGCTTCTACGAGATCAAGCGCACCCGCACGCAGGGCCCGTCCTTCGAGTAGGCCGCCGCTGCACCGCACACAGCAGACCCCCACGAGTCACGTCCTCGTGGGGGTCTGCCGCTTGACACGCCCGCACGCGAAGGCTGAGAAGACGATCACGAGGCGGGCGGGCTTGCGATGCCGCGGGCGTCAGCCCTTGGCGGGGATGAGCAGCGGCGTCTTCGCCTTGGCGTCGGCGTAGCGCTTGGCCACGTCCTGCCAGTTGACGACGTTCCACATCGCCTCGATGAAGTCCACCTTCTGGTTCTTGTACTGCAGGTAGAAGGCGTGCTCCCAGGCGTCGAAGACCAGGATCGGGGTGCTCGCGACGCCGACGTTGCCCTGGTGGTCGTAGATCTGCTCGACGATCAGGCGGCCGCTGACCGGCTCGTAGGCGAGCACGCCCCAGCCGGAGCCCTGGGTCGCGGACGAGGCGAAGGTCAGCTGCTTCTTGAAGGCGGCGAAGGAGCCGAACGACTCGGTGATCGCGTCCGCCAGCTCGCCCACGCCGTCCGCGGCGGTGGGCTCGCCGCCGCCCTCACCGGTCTTCGGGCTGGCCATGTTGTGCCAGTAGATGCTGTGCAGGATGTGGCCGGAGAGGTGGAAGGCCAGGTTCTTCTCCAGGCCGTTGAGCGCGCCCCAGTTCTCCTTGTCGCGAGCCTCCGCCAGCTGCTCCAGGGTGTTGTTGGCGCCCGTGACGTACGCGGCGTGGTGCTTGTCGTGGTGCAGCTCGATGATCTGCGGGTTGATCACCGGCTCCAGCGCCGCGTAGTCGTACGGAAGCTCGGGAAGTACGTAGACGGACATGGCGGTCGATCCCCTCCAGCTGCTTATTGCAAATAATACGCAACTGCACGCTAACAGTAACTGATCAAGCGTTCATCCAAGGTGAACCTCACTTGTGTCAGGTCCGTGAAGACGGAGGGCCGGCCCCACGCGCTCGCGTGGAACCGGCCCTTGAAGTGCCGTCAGGGGGATTCAGCCCCGGGGGAGCCGTCGCTGCCGCGCGTACCCCAGAGCCGCCAGGGCGACGGTCAGCCCGCCGGTGAACAGCACCTGCACGCGCGTGTCGTCGTCCCACACCATCAGCGCCAGCACGCCGGCCACCCCGGCGAGCGCCACCCAGGTCAGGTACGGGAAGCCCCACATCCGCACGACCAGCTTCTCCGGCGCCTCGCGCTCGGTCCGGCGGCGCAGCACGAACTGGGAGACCGCGATGAAGCCCCAGACGACCAGGATCACGCCGCCCACCATGTTGAGCAGCCAGGCGAACAGGGTCGTCGGGTACCAGTAGGACAGCAGCACGGTCACGAAGCCGAAGCCGGAGGAGGCCAGTACGGCACGGCGCGGGATCCCCTTCGAGACCCTGCCCAGCGCCCGGGGCCCCTGGCCGCGCGCCACCAGCGAGTACGCCATGCGCGAGGAACCGTAGATGTTGGCGTTCATCGCGGACAGCAGGGCGATCAGGATCACCACGTTCATGATCTGGCCGGCCCCGGGGATGCCCAGGTGGTCCAGCGTCGCCGCGTACGGGCCGTCCTCGGTGACCGCCTTCGCGTCCCACGGGACCAGGGTGACGATCACCAGCATCGAGCCGACGTACACGACCGCGATCCGCCACATGGTGGTCTTCACGGCCTTGGCCACGCCGCGCACCGGGTCCTCGGACTCGGCGGCGGCGATGGTCACCGTCTCCAGGCCGCCGTACGCGACCACCGACGCCAGCAGGCCGACCAGCAGCCCGTCCACCCCGGTGGGCAGGAAACCGCCGTCGCCCAGCAGGTTGGCCGTGCCGGGGGAGTCGGTGCCGGGCAGCACGCCGAGGACCGCGAGGGTGCCCAGGACCAGGAAGAGGCCGATGGCGCCGATCTTGAGGGTGGCGAACCAGAACTCGAACTCGCCGAAGTTGGAGACCGCGGCGAGGTTGCTGCCGCAGAACACCGCCATGAAGACCAGCACCCACATCCAGGAGGGGGTGCCCGGCAGCCAGCCCTGCACGATGTGCGCGGCGCCGATCGCCTCGATGGCCACGCCCACGCAGAGCAGCGTCCAGAACATCCAGCCGGCGGTGAAGCCGGCCCAGGGGCCGATCGCCCGCTCGGCGTGGACCGAGAAGGAGCCCGAGGCGGGGTTGGCGGCGGACATCTCGCCGAGCATCCGCATCACGAACATCACCAGCAGGCCCGAGGCCGCGTACGCCAGGACGATCGAGGGGCCGGCCGCGGCGATGCCCGCGCCGGAGCCGACGAAGAGCCCGGCGCCGATGACGCCGCCGAGGGCGATCATCGAGAGGTGGCGCTGCTTGAGGCCGTTGGAGAGGGCGGAGCCCTGGTGTGCCGGGGGTGCCTCGTGCGTCCGCTCTTCGGGCGTGACGGTCTGACTCATGGGGTGTTGCCTGTCCGTGTGCGGGGACGGGATGGGGCGCCCAGTCTGGCCGGAGCGTCCGGCACTCGGACGTGAACGCCCGTTATTCGGACACTCACCTCACCTGGCGTGACCGTCCCCGCACGAGCGGCGCGCGACCCGGCCGTGGCTCCGGCCGGGCCGGACCCGCGGCGTCAGCTCCGCCGGGCGCGGATCTCCCGTACCCACGCGACCAGCAGCACGAGCGCGGTCGCACCGGCCGACCACAGCACCTGCGTACGCGCCGAGTCGTCGAACAGCATCAGCACCAGCACGGCCGCCATGCCGGCCAGCGCCAGCCAGGTCAGGTACGGGAACGCCCACATCTTCAGCACCAGCCGCTCCGGGGCCTCCCGCTCGATCCGCCGCCGCAGCAGCAGCTGCGAGACGGCGATCAGCGTCCAGACGAACAGCAGCACCGCGCCGACCGCGTTGAGCATGTAGAGGAAGACCGACTCCGGCCAGAGCAGGTTCAGCACGACCGAGACGAAGCCGAAGGCCACCGACGCCAGCACCGCCCGCCGCGGCACCCCGCCGCCGGACACCTTCAGCAGCCCCTTCGGCGCCTCGCCGCGCTCGGCCAGCGAGAAGATCATCCGGGAGGAGCCGTACAGGTTGGCGTTGAGCGCCGACAGCAGGGCCACGAACACCACGATGTTCATGATCTGGCCGGCCGAGGGGATGCCGATGGAGTCGAGCACCGCCACGTACGGACTCTGTCCGGGCTCCAGGGAGTCCCACGGCAGCAGCGTCACGATGACGGCCATCGAGCCGATGTAGAAGAGGAGGATCCGCCAGACCGCGCTGCGCACCGCCCGGGAGACCGAGCGGGCCGGGTCGTCCGACTCGGCGGCCGCGATGGTGACGACCTCCAGACCGCCGAACGCGAAGATCACCGCGAGCACGCCGGAGACCACGCCCTCCCAGCCGTTGGGCAGGAAGCCGCCCTGGCCGGTGAGGTTGGTCAGGCCGACCGGGTCCGTGTCGGGCAGCAGGCCGAAGACCGCCAGGCCGCCCAGCGCCAGGAACGCCACGATCGCGAAGACCTTCAGCGCCGCGAACCAGAACTCGAACTCGCCGAAGTTCCGCACCGCCGCCAGGTTGCTGACCGTGAAGACCACCATGAAGATCAGCACCCAGGCCCACTGCGGGACCCCCGGCGCCCAGCCGTTGGCGATCTTCGCCGCGCCGGTGGCCTCCACCGCGAGCACCACCACCAGCAGGAACCAGTACAGCCAGCCCACCGAGAAGCCGGCCCAGCGGCCCATCGCCCGCTCCGCGTGCACGGAGAAGGAGCCCGACGCGGGCATCGCGGCCGCCATCTCGCCGAGCATCCGCATCACCAGCATCGCCAGGGCGCCGGCGAGCAGGTACGACACGATGATCCCGGGGCCCGCGACGGCGATGCCCCCGCCGGAGCCGACGAACAGACCGGCGCCGATCACCCCGCCGAGGCCGAGCATGGTCAGGTGGCGCTGCTTCAGACCGTGGCCGAGGGGTTCCTCCGGCAGGTCGGGCAGAGCGGTTTCACGGAGGGGTGCTTGTGGCATTCCAACAGTCTCCCTGAGTACGCGCCCGCCGTGCAAAACGGACGTGACGCACTATTAGTCCGAGTGATCCGCGTCACTTCGGGGCGTAAGGAACTCCCGTCGGAGGTCCTGGCTTTGTGCAATCCCCACCAAGGGAAGGAAGAGGGCTTTGTGCCCGGACGACGGTGATCATCCCGAGCGGCCGGGACTAACGTCCTGAGGGCAAGCCACCCCCTCACCCTCCCGGAGCACCGATGAGCACCGCTTCCGTCACCTTCCGGCCCGGCGCCGTCCTCGCCGACCTGCTGCCCGCCAGCCGTACCCGCGACGTCCTGCTGGTCTCCGGCGGCGCGGCCCTGATGGGCGTCGCCGCGCAGATCGCCGTCAAGGTGCCGGGCCTGGTCGTGCCCATCACCGGCCAGACCTTCGCCGCCCTGCTGGTGGGCACCGCGCTCGGCGCCCGCCGCGGCTTCCTCTCCATGGCGCTCTACACCCTCGTCGGCATGGCGGGCGTGCCGTGGTTCGCCGGGGGCACCTCGGGTGCGGGCGGCGCCACCTTCGGCTACGTGCTCGGCATGCTGCTGGCGTCGACGCTGGTCGGCGCCCTGGCCCGGCGCGGTGCGGACCGCTCGGTGGCCCGTACCGCCGGTGCGATGGTGCTGGGCTCGGCCGTGATCTACGCGGTCGGCGTGCCGTACCTGGCGCTGGCCACCGGCATGTCCCTGTCCGCCGCGGTGGCCGCGGGCATGACGCCGTTCCTCGTCGGCGACGCCCTCAAGGCCGCGCTGGCCATGGGCGTGCTGCCCGCCGCGTGGAAGCTGCTGGGCCGCAAGGGCTGACACCGGGCGCGTACGCCCGTACCGCGAAGCCCCGGTCCGCGAGCGGCGGACCGGGGCTTCGTCATGCGTACGGCCGGGACGGCGGCCGCGGGGGGTCAGGCCTCGACGGAGGTCTTGCGGGTCTTCTGCAGGACCACGCCGACCAGCGCCACGACCGCGGCGACGGCGGTCGAGAGGATGACGACCTTGCGGTTGCCGTCGTCGAAGAACATGTAGCCGATGACGAACATGATCATGGCGGCGGTGGCCCAGGTCAGCCACGGGAACAGCCACATCCGGACGGTGACCTTCTCCGGGTCCTCGCGCAGCAGGATCCCGCGCATCTTCAGCTGGGTGAAGCAGATCGCCAGCCAGACGAAGAGGGCGATGGCACCCGAGGCGTTCAGGAGGAAGTCGAAGACCGTGTCCTTGAACGCGTAGTTGAAGTAGACGGCGAGGAAGCCGAAGACCACGGAGCCGAGGATCGCGGCGGTCGGCACGCCCTTGGCGTTGACCTTGGCGAAGGACTTCGGCGCGTCGCCGCGCTCACCCAGCGAGAACGCCATGCGGGAGGCGGTGTACAGGCCGGAGTTCAGGCAGGACAGCACGGCGGTCAGGACGATGACCTCCATGATCGTGCCGGCGTGCGGGATGCCGATCGAGTCCAGGGCGGCGACGTACGAGCCCTTCTCGACGATCGACTTGTCGTTCCACGGCAGCAGGGTCAGGACGACGAAGATCGAGCCCAGGTAGAAGACGCCGATGCGCCAGATGACCGAGTTGGTGGCCTTGGTGACCGCGCGGCGCGGGTCCTCCGACTCACCGGCGGCCAGCGTGACGATCTCGCTGCCCATGAAGGAGAAGACGACCATCAGCACACCGGTGAGGATGGCGCCGGCGCCGTTCGGCAGGAAGCCGCCGGTGTCCGTCAGGTGCGCGAAGCCCGCACCCGGGTTGTCCGAGCCCGGCAGCACGCCGAAGACGGCGAGCAGGCCGACGATCACGAAGCCGCCGATGGCGACGACCTTGATGCCCGCGAACCAGAACTCGAACTCGCCGTACGACGAGACCGAGGCGAGGTTGGTGGCCGTCAGGACCACCATCACGATGAGGGCCCAGGCCCACTGCGGGACGGCCGGGATCCAGCCCTCCAGGATCACCGCACCCGCGGTGGCCTCCACGGCGAGTACGACGACCCAGAAGAACCAGTACAGCCAGCCGATCGAGAAGCCGGCCCAGCGGCCGAGCGCGCGGTCGGCGTACGCGGAGAAGGAGCCGGAGTTCGGGCTGGCCGCGGCCATCTCGCCCAGCATCCGCATCACGAAGACGACCATGGCGCCGACGAGCGCGTAGGAGATCAGGATGGCCGGACCGGCCTTGGCGATGCCGCCGGACGAGCCGACGAACAGGCCCGCCCCGATGACACCGCCGATGGCGATCATGGACAGGTGGCGGTTCTTGAGACCGGCCTTCAGACCGTCGGAAGACTGAGTGGTGCCGGGGTCACCGGAGCCGCCTGCCTTCTGAAGGGTCGTCGTGGAGCTCATGGACGAATCCTTAGGTTCTCGGGTTTCGAGCCCGGGCATTCAAACCCGGAGTGGTCCCGGGACGGAAGACCCCAATCCGGATCGTTGTCACATGACAATCGACCCGGGCGCGGCGGGACCAAAGTCCCGACCCCCCTCAACTGGGGTCTTAGGGATTACTTGAGCTTTCGACGTGACTTACGCGACACCCCGTCGCGGTCCGGCGAGACCCACGTGCCACACTCGGAGTCATGCGCGTGTACCTCGGATCCGACCATGCCGGCTTTGAGCTCAAGAACCACCTCGTGGACTGGCTCAAGAACCACGGCCACGAGCCCGTCGACTGCGGGCCCCACATCTACGACGCCGTCGACGACTACCCCCCCTTCTGCCTGCGCGCCGCGGAGAAGACCGCCGCGGACCCGGACAGCCTCGGCATCGTGATCGGCGGCTCCGGCAACGGCGAGCAGATCGCCGCCAACAAGGTCAAGGGCGTCCGTGCCGTACTGGCCTGGAGCGTCGAGACCGCCAAGCTCGGCCGCGAGCACAACAACGCCAACGTGATCTCCGTCGGCGGCCGGATGCACACCGAGGAAGAGGCCACCAGCTTCATCGAGGCCTTCCTGGCGACCCCGTACTCCGGCGAGGAGCGCCACACGCGCCGCATCGAGATGCTCTCCCGCTACGAGGTGACCGGCGAGCTCCCGCCCATCCCGGCGCACCACCCGCAGGACCAGTAGCACCCGCGTGCCGCCGGACCCCGCGTCCGGCGGCACCGCCGTGCCCCGCCGCCGGGCGGCCCCCGCCCGGCACCCCGCCGCGCCCGCCCCGCCGCGCCCGCCACCCGGCACGCGGCGCCGCCCCGCCGGCCGGGGCACGTCCGACCGAGGAGAACAGCCGTGCCCGAAGGGCATACGATCCACCGCCTCGCCCAGGACCACGCCGAGCGCTTCGAGGCCCGGCCCGTACGCGTCACCAGCCCCCAGGGCCGCTTCGCCGACGGCGCCGCCCTCGTCGACGGCCGCGAACTGGAGCGCGCGGAGGCCCACGGCAAGCACCTCTTCCTCGGCTTCCCCGGCGACGACTGGATCCACGTTCACCTCGGACTCTTCGGCAAGTACGGCTTCGGCCCCGCGCCCGCCCCGCCGGCCACCGACACCGTCCGCATGCGGCTCCTCAACGAGGACCACTACGCCGACCTGCGCGGCCCCACCGCCTGCGCCCTGATCGGCGCGGCCGAGAAGCAGGCGATACACGACCGGCTCGGCCCCGACCCCCTCCGGGACGGCGACGACCCCGACCGCGCCTGGCGCCGCATCTCCCGCTCCCGCACCACCGTCGCCGCCCTCCTCATGGACCAGAAGGTCGTGGCGGGCGTCGGCAACGTCTACCGCGCCGAGGTCCTCTTCCGGCACGGCATCGACCCGTACCGCGCCGGCAAGGACGTCACCCGCGCCGAATGGGACGCGATCTGGGCCGACCTCGTCCTCCTCATGCGCGAGGGCGTCCGGAACAACCGCATCGACACCGTCCGCCCCGAGCACACCCCCGAGGCCATGGGCAGGCCGCCGCGCGTCGACGACCACGGCGGCGAGGTGTACGTCTACCGCCGGGCCGACCTGCCCTGCCACGTCTGCGGCGGCGGGATCCGCACCGCCGGCCTGGCCGCCCGCAACCTCTTCTGGTGTCCCGCCTGCCAGCAGCGCTGACCGCCCCCGGCGGAGCCGACCGACGGATGTGCGGGGGTACCCCTGCGCGGACACAGGCTGGATGGATAGGGTCCCGAAGCAATGGCCGGAGCACGCGTGGAATCACTCGGGGCACGGATGCGCAAGGCTGCGCACCGGGCCAGGACCGGCCTGCGCAGATCCGCGGTCGACTACTTCCGCGGCGACGCCTCCGACTGGCTCGCCTTCACCGGGCTCTTCCTGACCGTCCCCGCCATCGCCTGCGGCACCCTCATGATGCCGGTCTGGTTCGCGCCCTCCGCCCTCGTCCTGCCCATCGTGGCCGGCGGCCTGCTCCTGCGGCCCGCATCCCTGCTGGGCCTGTACGCCGCCGCCGCGACCGCCCTCATCGTCGAGTCCGTGGTCCTCGGCCCGTACACCCAGGGCCCCGGCCGGGTCACCCCCGGAACCGTCCTCGTCGTCGCCGCCTGCGGCTTCTTCGGCCTGGTCATCGCCCAGTTCCGCAGCCGCGTCGGCGTCCCCTGGCGGCGCGGCGGCACCATGCTCTTCGACCTCCGCGAACGCATCCGGGTCCAGAGCAAGCTGCCCGCCCTGCCGCGCGGCTGGCACCGGGAGATGGCCCTGCGCCCCGCCGGCGGCCAGTCCTTCTCCGGCGACTTCGTCGTGGCCGCCCGCACCAACGGCGGCCGCACCCTGGAGATCGTCCTCACCGACGTCTCCGGCAAGGGCATGGACGCCGGATCCCGCGCACTGCTCCTCTCCGGCGCCTTCGGCGGCCTGCTCGGCTCCCTCCCGCCCCAGGACTTCCTGCCCGCCGCCAACGGCTACCTGCTCCGCCAGGACTGGGACGAGGGCTTCGCCACCTCCATCCACCTCGTCCTCGACCTGGAGACCGGCGACTACCAGCTCCTCTCCGCCGGCCACCTGCCCGCGCTCCAGCTCTCCGCGGGCACCGGCCGCTGGGAGGAGAAGAACGGCGAGGGCCCCCTGCTCGGCGTCTACGACGGCGCATGCTTCGAACCCGCCACCGGCAACCTGCGCCGCGGCGACGTCCTGATGCTCTTCACCGACGGGCTCGTCGAGACCGCCGACCGCGACATCAGCGAGGGCATCGACCGGCTCACCGGCGAGGCCGACCGCTACGTCGCCTCCGGCTTCGAGGGCGCCGCCTGGCACCTCATCGAGAAGGTCGCCAAGGACGTCAACGACGACCGCGCGCTGCTGCTCATCCGCCGGTCAGCCTGACCCCGGCCCTGGGGGTAACCCCACCCCCGGTCCGCCGGAGACCGTCATGGTCCCGCCCCCGCCCCGCTCCGTAGCGTCGGGAACGACAGCAGGACAGCGGAAAGGGACGGCCATGGGGCTGCGCAGGAACCGGCGGAACAAGGGCGAGGCGCAGGCGGCACCGGCCGCCGCCTCCGGACACGCGCCGGGCCCCGCGGGGTACGCCGCCACCGCCCCGGGCTCCGCACCGGGGTACGCGGTCACCGCTCCCGGCGCCGTGGAGCTGCGCGGCGTCCGGCGCGCGTACGGGCGCGGCGACACCGCCGTACACGCCCTGCGCGGCATCGACCTCAGCCTGCCCCGCGGCACCTTCACCGCCGTGATGGGCCCCTCGGGCTCCGGCAAGTCCACCTTCCTCCAGTGCGCCGCCGGGCTCGACCGCCCCACCGACGGCTCCGTCCGCCTCGGCGGCACCGAGATCACCGGAATGAACGAGAACCGCCTCACCGAGCTGCGCCGCAGCCGCCTCGGCTTCGTCTTCCAGGCCTTCAACCTGCTGCCCTCGCTCACCGTGGAGCAGAACGTCCTGCTGCCCATGCGGCTGGCCGGTGCCCGTCCCGACCGGCGCCGTGCCGCCGAGCTGCTGGCCCGCGTCGGGCTGGGCGGCAAGGGCGGCCGCCGCCCCGCCGAGCTGTCCGGCGGCCAGCAGCAGCGCGTGGCCATCGCCCGCGCGCTGGTCACCAGCCCGGACGTGGTGTTCGCCGACGAGCCGACCGGCGCCCTCGACACCACCACCGCGGCCGAGGTCCTCGGCCTGCTGCGGGACGCGGTGGACGCCCTCGGCGCCACCGTCGTCATGGTCACCCACGACCCGGTCGCCGCCGCCCACGCCGACCAGGTCCTGTTCCTCGCCGACGGCCTGATCGTGGACCGGCTGGCCGGCGCCGACGCGCCGCGGATCGCCGCCCGGATGACCTCCCTGACGGCCCCGGCGTACGCGGGGGCGGCAGCCTGATGATCCGTACCAACGGCCTCGCCCGCGCGGCCCTGCGCTTCCGGCCCGCCGCCTTCGCCGGCACCTTCCTCGCCCTGCTGACGGCGGTCGCGATCGTCTCCGCCTGCGGCATCCTGCTCGAAACCGGCCTGCGGGCGGGCGTCCCGCCCACCCGCTACGCCGGCGCCCCGGTCCTCGTCGCCGCCGACCAGCAACTGCACCAGCGCTTCGGCCGCGGCGAGGGCGCGTACGACGCGGCCGTCCGCGTCCCGGACCGCGCCCGCGTCCCCGCCGCCCTGCTCCCGCGGCTGACGGCCACCGGCGCCCGCGCCGTGCCCGACACGGTCTTCCCGGTCCGCACCGTCGCCGCCGGCCCGGCCGGCGCCCCGGCCCCCGGAGCCGCCCTGACCGCCTCCGGATGGGGATCGACCGCCTTCACCGGTGAGCGGCTCACCGCCGGCACCGCGCCCGGCGAGGGACAGGTGGTCCTGGCCGCCGGTACCGCCGCGGTCGGCGACCGCGTCACCCTCGACACCCCCGCCGGCGTCCGCCCCTTCCGGGTCTCCGGCCTGGCCGCGACGCCCGGCGCCGGACCGGTCCCCGCCGGCGGAGCCGTCTGGTTCGGGGACGCGCAGGCCCGCGTACTGTCCGGGCACCCCGACCGCCTCGACGCCATCGCGCTGCTGCCCGCACCCGGGACCACCACCGGCGAGCTCGCCGACCGGGCCGGCAGGGCCCTCGGCGGAGCCGCCCTCGTGCACACCGGCGACGACCGGGCCACCGACCCGGCGCTCACCGGCGCCCGGGAGCTCCTCACCGGCCTCGGCGGCTCCTTCGGCGGCGTGGCCGCCATGGTCGCCGTCTTCACCGCCGCCGGCACCGTCGCCCTCTCCGTGGGCCAGCGCGCCCGCGAGTACGCCCTGCTCCGCGCCATCGGCACCACGCCCCGCCAGATCCGCCGCACCATCGCCACCGAGGCCCTGCTCGTCGCCCCCGTCGCCGGAGCCCTCGGCTGCGTCCCCGGCACCGCCCTCGCCACCTGGTGGTTCGGACAGCTCAAGGACAAGGGGGCCATCCCCGGGGCCATGGAACTCACCGTCTCCTGGCTGCCGCTCGCCGTCGCCGTCGGCACCGGCCTGCTGACCGCCCTCGCCGCCGGGTACTTCGCCGCCCGCCGCCCCTCCCGCACCAAGCCCGGCCAGGCCCTCACCGAGGCCGCCGTCGAGCGGCTGCGCCCCGGCAAGGTCCGCACCCCCCTCGGCCTGGTCGCGCTGGCCGGCGGCATCGTCTGCGCCGGCCTGGCCGCCGCCGGCAGCGGCGAGGACGCGGCCAACGCCGCCCTCGGCGTGGTCATGCTGTTCATGCTCGCCGTCGCCCTGCTCGGCCCCCTGATCGCCCGCGCCGCCGCCGGGCTCTTCGGGCTCCCGCTGCGCGCGGCCGGCCCCGCCGCCTCGCTGGCCGCCGCCAACTCCCGTACCCACGCCCGCCGCCTGGCCTCCGCCATCACCCCCATCGTGCTGGCCATGGCCTTCTCGTCCGTCCTGGTCTTCCTGCACACCAGCGAGGACCGGGCCACCCGCGAGCAGCAGAGCGCCGGGATGCTCGCCGACCGCGTCGTCACCGGCGGCCTCCCCACCGACGCGGCGGCCCGGGCCGCCGCCCTGCCCGGCGTCACCGCCGCCGTGCCCGTCACCCGCACCTCCCTCGTCATCCCCGTCGACGGCGTGGAGGGGTACCTCCGCACCGCCTCCGCCCAGGCGGTCTCCGGAGACCTCGGCGCCGTCCTGGACCTCGGCTTCCGCACGGGGTCGCCGGCCGCGCTCCGGCCCGGCACCGTCGCCCTCCACGACTCGCTCGCCGACACCGCCGGCGTCCGCGTCGGCGACCGCCTCGACCTCCGGCTGCCCGACGGCACCCCGGCCCGCCCCACCGTCGTCGCCACCTACACCCGCGGCCTCGGCTTCGGCGAGGTCACCCTCCCGGCGGCCGACCTGCGCGGACACCTCACCGACCCCGCCCCGCACGAGCTGCTCACCCGAGGCTCCGCCCCCGGCCTCGCGGCCCTCGGCGGCACGGTCACCGACCGGGACGGCTGGACCACCGCCCAGAACCTCGACCGGCGCCTCAACGCCTGGGCCAACACCACCATGGCGGCCGTACTCGGCGGCTTCGCGGCCATCGCCGCCGCCAACACCCTGGTCATGACCGTCCTCGACCGGCGCCGCGAACTGCGCACCCTGCGCCTGGTCGGCTCCACCCGCCGCCAGGTGCTCCGCATGATCCGCTGGGAGGCCCTGCTGGTCGGCGCCGTCGGACTGACCCTGGGCACGGCCATCGCCCTGGCCACCCTCGTCCCGCTGGTCGGCGGCGTGACCGGCGGCTCCCCGTACATCCCGGTGCCGGTGTACGCCTCCTTCGCCGGCGGCATCCTCGCCCTGTCCCTGACGGCCACGGCCCTCCCGGCCAGACGCGCCCTGCGCCCGGGCACGGCCACGACGGCATGAGCCACGGGGGGTACCGGGCCATCCGGCCGGCACCCACCGGCCACCCGGCCCGGATTGGCCCGGTACCCCCCACGCGCACCACGCCTACCGTGCGGCCATGGACGCGCACCTCGCTCACGACCTCGACCGGCTCCCCGACCTGCTGGAAGCCACCCGCCGCCACGCCGTGGAGATGCTCGCCGG
Source organism: Streptomyces sp. NPDC101132 (assembly GCF_044759225.1). Classification (NCBI taxonomy): domain Bacteria; kingdom Bacillati; phylum Actinomycetota; class Actinomycetes; order Kitasatosporales; family Streptomycetaceae; genus Streptomyces; species Streptomyces sp. NPDC101132. Next base: position 47,706 of record NZ_JBIVYX010000010.1, on the reverse strand, counting down.
ACTCGACGCCCGGCCGGTGGTCCCGGCCGCCTCCGCACCCCCGAAGACCGGGCCCCTGCCCGAGCACGGCTCCGGACTCGCCGCTGCCCTCGACACCTTCGCCGAGGACTGGGCGCCCCGGCTCTCCGGCAGCGCCGGCCCCCGCTACCTCGGCTTCGTCACCGGCGGCGCCACCCCCGCCGCCCTGGCCGGCGACTGGCTCACCGCCGCCTACGACCAGAACTCCAACTCCGCCCTCGACGGGGCCGGCCAGGACCTGGAACGCGCCACCGTGGGCTGGCTGCGCGAGCTGTTCGGCCTCTCCGACGCCCACCACGGCACCTTCGTCAGCGGCGCCACCATGTCCAACACCACCGGCCTCGCCGTCGCCCGGGAGTGGCTGGGCGAGCGGCTCGGCGTCTCGCCCGCGGAGGACGGCGCCGCCGCGCTGGGCCCCGTACGCGTCCTCTCCGGCGCCCCGCACTCCTCCGTCGCCAAGGGCCTGTCCGTGCTCGGGCTCGGCCGCCGCTCCCTCGTGACCGTCCCCACCCTCCCCGGGCGGGAGGCGGTCGACCCCGCGGCCCTGGAGCGGCTGCTGGCCGAGGGCGACGGACGGCCCTGCGTGGTCGTCGCCAACGCGGGCACCGTCAACACCGTCGACTTCGACGATCTCCGGGCCGTCGCCGCGCTCCGCGAGCGCCACTCCTTCTGGCTGCACGTCGACGCCGCCTTCGGCGCCTTCGCCGCCCTCTCGCCGGACCACGCCCACCTCGTCGACGGCCTGGACCTCGCCGACTCCGTCTGCGTCGACCTGCACAAGTGGCTCAACGTCCCGTACGACAGCGCCGTCCAGTTCACCCGCCGCCCCGACCTCCAGGCCCGGGTCTTCCAGAACGCCGCCGCCTACCTCGGACCGCTCGGCGCACACCCCGACCTGGTCCACCTCACCCCGGAGAACTCCCACCGGCTGCGCGCCCTCGCCGCCTGGTTCACGCTGGCCGCCTACGGCCGCGCGGGCCATCGGGAGGTCGTCGAGCGCGACGTCGCCGCGGCCCGGGCCCTGGGGGAGGAACTGGCGGCCGGGCCCGAGTTCCGCCTGCTGGCCCCCGTGCGGCTGAACGTCGTCTGCTTCACCCTCGCCGACCGGCCCACCCCCGAGCGCCTCACCGCCCTGCGCGAGGCCGCCGGTCCCGAGGTCTTCGTCACCCCCACGGTCTACGGTGGCACTGCCGCCCTGCGGGCCGCGTTCTCCAACTGGCGCACCACCGGTGCCGACGTACGGAGGGCCGCGCGCGCCCTGCGCGAGGCGGCCGCCGGGCTCGCCGGGCCGGCGTGACGCCCGTGAGGGGGAGACCCGCATGACGTACCTGAGCCTCGCCGAGGTCGAGCAGATCGCCCGTACCGCCCACGAGGGCCAGACCGACAAGGCCGGCCGGCCCTACGCCGAGCACCTCGCGGCCGTCGCCGAGGGCGTCCGCGCCCGCGGCGGCAGCGAGGCGCAGCGGGCCGCGGCCTGGCTGCACGACTCCGTCGAGGACGACCGGCTGTCCGCCGAGTGGCTGGATTCAGCCGCTCTCCCGGCGGAGGTCAAGGCCATGGTCCTGGCCGTGACCAAGCGCCCCGGCGAGCCCCCCGAGGAGTACGCCGCGCGCATCCTCGCGACCCCCGGCGCGCTCCTCGTCAAGGAGGCCGACCTCGCGCACAACGCGGACCCCGCACGGCAGGCGGTGCTCGACGCCGCGACCCGCGAGCGGCTCACCGCCAAATACGCCCGGATGCGCGCCCTGTTGGGCCTCCCGGTCGGCCCGTAGGGGCGAAATATGCCTGGAGCACGTCGAGTTGGCCGGATTCTGCTGTCCACGATTCGTCACGGGGCGGATAGCACCGGCCACTTGGTGGCACGATGAGGGCATGGGGGTGTGCGCGGCCGTATGCCCCGGGCCGACAGGGACGACCGAGGGTGTGATGAGTAATGGCCATTTCGCTGTCAGTGGTGGTGCTGTTGGCGATCATTCTGGTGGTGCTGATCCGTGGCAACCACCTCAAGGCCGGCCCCGCCGTCGTCGCGGTCCTCTTCGGCTTCTTCCTGGCGTCCAGCTCCATCGCGCCGGACGTCAACAGATTCCTGACCTCCCTCGCGGACACCATCGCCGGCATCAAGCTCTAGAACGCCGAGAGCCGGCCCCCGCGGGGGACCGGCTCTCGGCGTCATTGGAGCGGGCGACGGGAATCGAACCCGCGTAGCTAGTTTGGAAGACTAGGGCTCTACCATTGAGCTACGCCCGCACTGCGAAGCACCGCAGGTCACACGACCGCGGTACGCACTGCATCCTAGCGGGTCCCGGGCGCCGGGCGCACACCACATTCCAGGCGGCGGAACTCGCGCGTCGCAGCGTCCGCGGGCATGTACCCTACGTGTCGCACCGACGGGGTGTGGCGCAGCTTGGTAGCGCGTCCGCTTTGGGAGCGGAAGGTCGTCGGTTCGAATCCGGCCACCCCGACCACCTTGCACCACCTTGATCGCGTTGTGGGCCGACTCGTGCTTGCGGTTACTATGCAAGCTGCGTGCCCGTGTGTCTGATGTGCCGGGCCCGATCCGCTGATCCGCTGATACGCAGCATCGGCAGAACCCCCAGAAGTCAGCCACAAGGAGACCGAACCGTGAAGAGCGCCGTGGAGACCCTGAACCCGACCCGGGTTCGGCTCACTGTCGAGGTGCCCTTCGAGGAGCTCAAGGACAGCCTCGACGCGGCGTACAAGAAGATCAACCAGCAGGTCACGGTCAAGGGCTTCCGCAAGGGCAAGATCCCGGCCCGGGTCATCGACCAGCGCTTCGGCCGCGGTGCCGTCCTGGAGGAGGCCGTCAACGACGCCCTCCCGAAGTTCTACACCGCCGCGGTCAACGAGGCCGAGCTGAACGTCCTCGGCCAGCCCGAGGTCGACATCACGGAGCTGAAGGACGGCGAGACGCTGAACTTCACCGCCGAGGTCGACGTCCGCCCGGCCATCGAGATCCCGGACTACACGGGCATCGAGGTCGAGGTCGACGCGGTCGAGGTCACCGACGAGGACATCGAGAAGTCGGTCGAGCAGCTGCGCAACCGCTTCGCGTCCACCAACCCGGTCGAGCGCGCCGCCGCCGAGGGCGACGTCGTCACGATCGACCTCGAGGCCAAGGTCGACGGCGAGGTGCTGCCCGACGGCGTCGCCTCCGGCGTCTCCTACACCATCGGCTCCGGCGAGCTGCTCGACGGCATCGACGAGGCCGTGACCGGCCTGGAGGCCGGCGGCGAGGCCACCTTCACCTCGCAGCTGAAGGGCGGCTCCGCCGAGGGCAAGGACGCCGAGGTCACCGTCAAGGTCACCCAGGTCGCCGCCCGCGAGGTGCCGGAGCTCGACGACGAGTTCGCCCAGCTGGCGAGCGAGTTCGACACCCTCGAGGACCTGAAGGCCGACAGCCGCAAGCGCCTCGAGAACATGAAGCAGTACGACCAGGCCACGCAGGCCCAGGAGCGCGTCCTGGAGAAGCTGCTGGAGCTCGTCGAGGTGCCGATCCCCGAGAAGCTGCTCGAGGACGAGATCAACACCCGCAAGCACAACCTGGAGCACCACCAGCTCGGCCAGATGGGCCTGACCCTCGAGAAGTACCTCGAGTTCCAGGGCAAGACGGTCGAGGAGTTCGACGCCGAGACCAAGGAAGCCGCGGTCAAGGGCATCAAGACGCAGTTCGTCCTCGACGAGCTCGTCAACAAGGAGAAGCTGAACGTGAACCAGGAGGAGCTCACCGAGCACCTCATGCGTCGCGCCGCCTCCTCCGGCATGTCCCCCGACCAGTTCGCCCAGGCCGTCGTCGAGGGCGGCCAGGTCCCGATGCTGGTCGGCGAGGTCGCCCGCGGCAAGGCCCTCGCGGTCGTCGTCGAGGCCGCCAAGGTCACCGACACCAACGGCAACGAGGTCGACCTGTCCGACGAGGACGAGGAAGAGATCGCCGAGGCCGTCGTCGAGGCCGCCGAGGGTGCCTCCGACGAGGACGAGGCCAAGTAAGGCCCCGGGTCACGGCAGGCCGCACACGGCCCGCCGGAGCCCCGTACGGAGGGCCCGGACGCAGCAGCGTCCGGGCCCTCCGGCGTACCCCCTGCCGGGCGTCGCACGGGCGTCGCGCGGGCGCCGGGCGGTACGGAGCGGAAGCCGCCGCGGGCCGTACGCACCTTGCGCTCCCAGCGAACAGTTCGGGAAGCGGGATGGCGTTGTCCGACCTGCGCGTTAGGGTCCATGAATACGAGGGCACTGCCCTCTGAACGAGACGCTGAGACGGCCGACGACCGGCCGTCGGAGACGAGCAGGTGGATACGTGACGAATCTGATGCCTTACGCCGCGGGTGAGCCGTCCATCGGTGGTGGCCTCGGCGACCATGTCTACAACCGGCTGCTCGGCGAGCGCATCATCTTCCTCGGCCAGCAGGTCGACGACGAGATCGCCAACAAGATCACGGCGCAGCTGCTCCTCCTCGCGGCCGACCCGGAGAAGGACATCTACCTGTACATCAACAGCCCCGGCGGCTCCGTCACCGCGGGCATGGCGATCTACGACACCATGCAGTTCATCCCGAACGACGTGGTCACCATCGGCATGGGCATGGCCGCCTCCATGGGCCAGTTCCTGCTGACCGGCGGCACCGCGGGCAAGCGCTTCGCCCTGCCGAACACCGACATCCTGATGCACCAGGGCTCGGCCGGCATCGGCGGCACCGCTTCGGACATCAAGATCCAGGCCCAGTACCTGCTGCGCACCAAGCAGCGGATGGCCGAGATCACCGCGCACCACTCCGGCCAGTCCGTCGAGGCGATCATCCGCGACGGCGACCGCGACCGCTGGTTCACCGCGGAGGAGGCCAAGGAGTACGGCCTCATCGACGAGATCATCTCTGCCGCGTCCAGCGCGCCGGGCGGTGGCGGCACCGGGGCCTGATCCCGGCCCCGCGCCCCCAGCCGACAGCCCCCGCAGAACGCCACAGGATGGTGAACACCCACATGCAGAACAACTTCTCCGCGAGCGGCCTCTACACCGGCGCTCCCGTGGACAACCGCTACGTCGTCCCGCGCTTCGTCGAGCGCACCTCGCAGGGCATCCGCGAGTACGACCCGTACGCGAAGCTCTTCGAAGAGCGCGTGATCTTCCTCGGCGTGCAGATCGACGACGCCTCCGCCAACGACGTCATGGCGCAGCTGCTGTGCCTGGAGTCGATGGACCCGGACCGCGACATCTCGATCTACATCAACAGCCCCGGCGGCTCGTTCACCGCGCTGACCGCCATCTACGACACGATGCAGTTCGTGAAGCCGGACATCCAGACGGTCTGCATGGGCCAGGCCGCCTCCGCCGCCGCCGTCCTGCTCGCCGCCGGCACCCCCGGCAAGCGCATGGCCCTGCCGAACGCCCGCGTGCTGATCCACCAGCCGTCCGGCGGCACCGGCCGCGAGCAGCTCTCCGACCTGGAGATCGCGGCCAACGAGATCCTCCGGATGCGTGACCAGCTGGAGTCCATGCTGGCCAAGCACTCCTCGACGCCGATCGAGAAGATCCGCGAGGACATCGAGCGCGACAAGATCCTCACCGCCGAGGACGCGCTGGCCTACGGCCTGATCGACCAGATCATCTCCACCCGGAAGATGAACAACATCTGATCCTCGCGGCCCCTTGGCGTGGCCACTTCGCCGCTCCGGCGATGTGAACCACGTCAAGGGGGCCCCGTACCGGGGCCCCGGCAGGGTACCGTCGGATATGAGGCACCAGGAGCGCTGAACCAAGCGTCTCCCAGGCGAAGGGGAAGCACCTCGTGGCACGCATCGGTGACGGCGGCGACCTGCTCAAGTGCTCGTTCTGCGGAAAGAGCCAGAAGCAGGTGAAGAAGCTCATCGCAGGCCCCGGTGTGTACATCTGCGACGAGTGCATCGACCTCTGCAACGAGATCATCGAAGAGGAACTCGCGGAGACCTCCGAGGTCAGGTGGGAGGAACTCCCCAAGCCGCGCGAGATCTACGAGTTCCTGGAGAGCTACGTCGTCGGGCAGGAGCCCGCGAAGAAGGCGCTCTCCGTCGCGGTGTACAACCACTACAAGCGCGTCCAGGCCGGCGAGAACGGCGGCGCGCAGGGCCGGGACGACGCGATCGAACTCGCGAAGTCCAACATCCTGCTCCTCGGCCCGACCGGCTCCGGCAAGACGCTGCTCGCGCAGACGCTCGCCCGGATGCTGAACGTCCCGTTCGCCATCGCCGACGCCACGGCGCTGACGGAGGCGGGGTACGTCGGCGAGGACGTCGAGAACATCCTGCTCAAGCTGATCCAGGCGGCCGACTACGACGTCAAGAAGGCCGAGACCGGGATCATCTACATCGACGAGATCGACAAGGTCGCCCGGAAGAGCGAGAACCCGTCGATCACGCGTGACGTCTCGGGCGAGGGCGTGCAGCAGGCCCTGCTCAAGATCCTGGAGGGCACCACCGCCTCGGTTCCGCCGCAGGGCGGCCGCAAGCACCCGCACCAGGAGTTCATCCAGATCGACACGACGAACGTGCTGTTCATCGTGGGCGGTGCCTTCGCCGGCCTGGAGAAGATCATCGAGTCGCGGGCGGGTGCCAAGGGCATCGGCTTCGGCGCGACGATCCGCTCCAAGCGGGAGATCGAGGCGAGCGACCAGTTCCAGGAGGTCATGCCGGAGGACCTGGTGAAGTTCGGGATGATCCCCGAGTTCATCGGCCGCCTCCCGGTCATCACCAGCGTCCACAACCTGGACCGGGAAGCCCTCCTCCAGATCCTGGTCGAGCCGCGGAACGCGCTGGTGAAGCAGTACCAGCGGCTGTTCGAACTCGACGGCGTGGAGCTGGACTTCGAGCGGGAGGCCCTCGAAGCCATCGCGGACCAGGCCATCCTCCGCCAGACCGGCGCGCGCGGCCTGCGCGCCATCATGGAAGAGGTCCTGATGTCGGTGATGTACGAGGTCCCGTCCCGCAAGGACGTGGCCCGCGTGGTCATCACCGCCGACGTGGTCCGCTCCAACGTGAACCCGACCCTCGTCCCCCGCATCGTCCCCAAGGACCAGGGCCCGCACGAGAAGTCGGCGTAGCGCGTCCGGTATCGACAAACGCAAGGGGCGCCCTCCTGGCTTGGGAGGGCGCCCCTTGCGTTCGTGTTCCGGACATTCGCGCCATGAAACCGGTCAAACGTTCTAAATGGCCTTGATGTGGCGCGAGGTTCCTTGATCCACTCCGTGGTGGAAACCCCTGCGACGGAGGAACTAGGGAATGGGAAAGAAGCGCGCGTTCGGTGTCCTGGCGGCCACGCTTGTTGCTGCCGCGCTGCCGATAGTTGCGGCTCCGCCGGCATCGGCCTCGTCGTTCGACTGTATGGGCTACCTGCGGAACCTTGGCTACACCGTGGGCCCGAAGGTGAAGGCAGCGTGCGACATCGGTGCCGACGACAACATCTCGGGGCTTGACAACGTCATTTGCCAGCTTCACTTGGAGAACATTGGGGTGAGGCGCGCCCACGCCTACACAGCCTGCTACCAACTGGCCTGAGGGCGCAGGGCCGTGGGGGGGGGGCGGGGCCCCCCCCCCCGGCGCCCCCGGGCCCCCCCCGTGGGGCCGGGGAGGTAAATCATGGCCCCCGGCCGGGGGTAGTCATCCCCGGCGGCGCGGGCGCCGCCGCGCAGCG
>NZ_JBIVYX010000010.1:0-40003 GCF_044759225.1 Streptomyces sp. NPDC101132 | reverse complement strand
CGCAATTGGCCCCCCCACCCCGATAACACTTGGGGGGCCCCCCCCCCCCCCCACACCCCCCCGCAGCCCGGGGGGGGGGGGGGCGCGGGGCGGGGGGGGGGCCCCCGCCCCCCCCCCCCGCGCGCCTCGGTCAGACCTTGGTGCGGCCGGTCTTGTACAGCTTGGCCGCGAGCGAGGAGACGTCCTCCAGGGAGGCGCTGGCTCCGCCGAGCAGCGTTACGGCCGGGTCCATCACGTTGATGGCGGCCATGGTCGAGTAATCACCCCATGCGCAAGTCGGGATCTGCGCCTCCTTGGGGCCGTTCTTCAGAGTGCCGTCGCCCTTGGGGTTGGTGAGCTTGATGTTGGCGCACTTGAGCACGGCGCCCTCGAACCCGTCCGGCTGGAACTCGCGCGGGCTTCCGACGACTTCGAACTTCACGTCCGGCATCAGCGGGTTCGGCTTCTTGCCGACGCTGTCGAAGTAGTTGTCGACCGTGGCCTCGGGGTCCGAGATCTGGCCCCACATGCCGTTCGCCGACAGCTGCTTCGCCTTCTTGCTCGTGCCGTTCGAGTACTGCACGAAGGTGCTGTGGGCGTCCTTGATGCCCAGAGCTTCGGCCTCGGTCTTGCTCTCACCCTGCATCGGCGTGTCCTGCGGCTTCCCGGCGCCCGCCGGCAGCTTGTAGTTGTCCACCGAGGCGGGGAACGCCAGCTTGTAGCCCTTGGTGTCGTCCGAGATCGACGCGCCGCTGCCCTTCAGGAACCACCACGCGCCGCCGGCCACGACGGCCAGGACCACCACGACCGCCAGGACCGCGCCGCCCTTGCCCTTCTTCGGCGGGGCCGGGGGCTGCATGCCGTACGGCGGCTGCGGCTGGCCCGGGAACTGCTGCTGCGGCGGGTAGGCGTAGCCCTGCTGCGGCGGGACGCCCTGGGGGGCCTGCTGCGGGTAGCCGTACCCGGGAGCGGGCTGACCGGGCTGCTGCGGGTACCCGTACCCCGGCTGCGGTGCCGGCGGCTGCTGCCCGTACGGGTTCGGCTGGCCGCCGTACGGCCCCGGCTGCTGGGGACCCGGCCCGCCGTACGGGCCCGGCTGGTTGTAGCTCATGTCCTGCGTTCCCCTCCAGGATTCCTTTATCTACTGCTGACATCCTGGCGGAAGCCGCGCGCCGCGACGGCGCCGGGGCCCTGCGGATTCGGTGATCAGTACGAGACCGTTACCGCACGTGCGGGGTGCGATACGCGCATCTGAGGGCCTTCCGGTGCGTTCCGGACACATCCGGCGCGATCGCGGCTTCGCGGGCCAACTGCCACCGCCGGCGCGGCCCCTGCGCGGGCGCCGGTATCGATTCGATTCGGGGGCGAGCCCGCCTCTAAACTGTGTCCGTGACCGAGAACACGCAGACACCCAGCAGCCCCAACTCCGAACTGCCGACCCAGTACGCGCCGGCCGAGGTAGAGGGGAAGCTCTACGAGCGCTGGGTAGAGCGCGGTTACTTCGAGGCCGACGAGAACAGCGACAAGCCCGCCTACACCATCGTCATCCCGCCGCCGAACGTCACCGGCAGCCTGCACCTCGGGCACGCCTTCGAGCACACGCTGATCGACGCCCTCACGCGCCGCAAGCGCATGCAGGGCTACGAGACGCTGTGGCAGCCCGGCATGGACCACGCCGGCATCGCGACCCAGAACGTCGTCGAGCGCGAGCTCGCCAAGGAGGGCAAGTCCCGCCACGACCTGGGCCGTGAGGCATTCGTCGAGCGCGTCTGGCAGTGGAAGGCCGAGTCCGGCGGCCAGATCTCGGGCCAGATGCGCCGCCTCGGTGACGGTGTCGACTGGTCCCGCGAGCGCTTCACCATGGACGAGGGCCTGTCCCAGGCCGTCCAGACCATCTTCAAGAAGCTCTACGACGACGAGCTGATCTACCGCGCCGAGCGCATCATCAACTGGTGCCCGCGCTGCCTCACGGCGATCTCGGACATCGAGGTCGAGTACCAGGACGACGACGGCGAGCTCGTCTCCATCCGGTACGGCGAGGGCGACGCGTCCATCGTCGTCGCGACGACCCGCGCCGAGACGATGCTCGGCGACACCGCCGTCGCCGTCCACCCGGAGGACGAGCGCTACAAGCACCTCGTCGGCACCGAGATCGAGCTGCCGCTGACCGGCCGCCGCATCCCGGTCGTCGCCGACGAGCACGTCGACCCCGAGTTCGGCACCGGTGCCGTCAAGGTCACCCCGGCCCACGACCCCAACGACTTCGAGATCGGCCAGCGCCACGACCTGCCGAGCCTCGCCGTCATGGACGAGCGCGCGGTCATCACGGCCCACGGCCCGTTCCAGGGCCTGGACCGCCTGGAGGCCCGTTCCGCCATCGTCGCCGCGCTGCGCGCCGAGGGCCGGATCGTCGCCGAGAAGCGCCCGTACGTCCACTCCGTCGGCCACTGCTCGCGCTGCAAGACCACCATCGAGCCGCGCCTGTCGATGCAGTGGTGGGTCAAGGTCGGCCCGCTCGCGAAGGCCGCCGGTGACGCGGTCCGCGACGGCAAGGTCAAGATCCACCCGCAGGAGATGGAGAAGCGGTACTTCGACTGGGTCGACAACCTCCACGACTGGTGCATCTCGCGCCAGCTGTGGTGGGGCCACCGCATCCCGGTCTGGTACGGCCCGAACGGCGAGGTCGTCTGCGTCGGACCGGACGAGCAGCCGCCGACGGGTGAGGGCTGGCGCCAGGACACCGACGTCCTCGACACCTGGTTCTCGTCCGGCCTGTGGCCGTTCTCCACGCTCGGCTGGCCGGAGCAGACCCCGAGCCTGGCGAAGTTCTACCCGAACTCCGTCCTGGTCACCGGCTACGACATCCTCTTCTTCTGGGTCGCCCGGATGATGATGTTCGGCCTGTACGCGATGGACGGCACCCCGCCGTTCCACACCATCGCCCTGCACGGCATGGTCCGCGACCAGTTCGGCAAGAAGATGTCGAAGTCCTTCGGCAACGCGGTCAACCCGCTGGACTGGATGAACGAGTACGGCTCCGACGCCGTCCGCTTCACCCTGGCCAACGGCGCCAACCCGGGCGTCGACGTCCCGATCGGCGAGGACTGGGTCAAGGCCTCCCGGAACTTCGCCAACAAGATCTGGAACGCCACCCGCTTCGCGCTGATGAACGGCGCGACGATCGAGGGCGAGCTGCCCCCGGTCGAGCAGCAGTCCGCGACCGACCGCTGGATCCTGTCCCGCCTCAACAAGACCGTCGCGCAGGTCGACGCGTACTACGAGGACTACCAGTTCGCGAAGCTCAGCGACGCGCTCTACCACTTCGCGTGGGACGAGGTCTTCGACTGGTACGTCGAGCTGTCGAAGACCACGTTCTTCGCGGGCGGCGAGCAGGCCAAGGTCTCCGGCCGGGTCCTCGGCGAGGTCCTGGACGTCATGCTGCGCCTGCTGCACCCGGTCGTCCCGTTCGTCACCGAGACGCTCTGGACCACCCTCACGGGCCGCGAGTCGATCGTGATCGCCGAGTGGCCCACGGACAGCGGCTTCCGCGACGAGGCCGCCGAGGCCGAGATCGAGAACCTCCAGCAGGTCGTCACCGAGGTCCGCCGCTTCCGCGCCGACCAGGGCCTCCAGCCGGGCCAGAAGGTCCCGGCCCGCCTCGACCTCGCGGGCACCCCGCTGGCCGCGCACGAGGGTGCGATCCGTCAGCTGCTGCGCCTCCAGCCGGAGGGCGAGGGCTTCAGCGCCACCGCCACCCTGCCGGTTGCCGGCGCCACGGTCGCCCTCGACCTGTCCGGCACGATCGACGTCGCGGCCGAGCGCAAGCGCCTGGCCAAGGACCTCGCCGCGGCCGAGAAGGAGAAGGCGCAGGCGGAGGCCAAGCTGGGGAACGAGGCGTTCCTGGCCAAGGCCCCCGACAACGTCGTGGACAAGATCAAGGGCCGGCTGGCCAAGGCCGAGGCGGACATCGCCCGGATCCAGGCCCAGCTGGCGGCGCTGCCGGCCGCGTAGGGCCCGTACGCACCAAGGGGAAGGCCCCCGCACCCGAGAGGGTGCGGGGGCCTTCCCCGTTCGCGGAGGGTTCCGGGCTAGGCGTCCCGGCGCCGGCGCCACAGCGGGCGGGCCAGTACGCCGGCCACCGCCAGGGCGCCCAGGCCGGTGGCCGCGAGGCCCGGCTTCAGGCCCGGCGGGGTGTACGAGCAGGAGACCCGGTCGGCGCCGGCGCCCAGCGGCACGCCGAGCAGGCCCTGGTACGAGACCGGGGTGCGGGCGGCGCCGCCGTTCACCGAGCAGGTCCAGCCCTGGATCGCCGGGGTGGCGACGACGGCGGTGCCGGTGGCGCCCGCGGGCAGCCGGGCCTCGATGGAGTGGCCGCCGACGTCGACCCGGTCGGGCGCGGGCGAGGCGGAGCGGACGGCCTGGACGGCGGCGTTGAAGGCCTTGGGGTTCAGGCAGCCGACGGCGTCGTCGGGCAGCACCTGGCCGGGCTTGGTGGCGCCGAGGGCGAAGCGAAACGTTCCGTCGGCGGGGACGGTGCCCAGCGGCTTGACGGGGTTGAGGACGACCGGCGGGTGCGCGGTGTTGTTCTGCACCTCGCCGCCGTCGCCCACGGACTGGCCGTAGAACCCGGGCGCGTACAGGAAGGCCTGGTCGCCGGGGGTGCACTGGGCGGAGAAGGTGCTCCAGGCCTCGCCCTTGGCGGGCTGCCCGAGCTGCCGGCCGGCGGGGACGTGGCCGCCGACCGGGCCCTTCTCGTACTTCAGCGCCGGCACGGTGTAGACCTTCGCGCCGAGCGCGGCCTGCCGGTGGGCCCACACGGAGCCGGCCGGGGCGCCGTGCGCCTGGTCGGTACCGGGGGAGCGGAGGCTGAACAGGGGCAGGGCGGGGACGTCGCGGGCGGTGACGCCACGGCCGTCCGGGGCCTTCTCCAGCAGGGTGCCGGTGCCGAACAGCGCGTGCAGGAAGGGGTCGCCGGCGGTGCGCAGGTTGCGCCCGCCCATGGCGTAGCCGATGCCCAGGTCACGCAGGCCGGTGGCGGCCTCCTTGGTGACGTAGCTGCTGTAGTAGCCGCCCGCCTGGACGCCGAGCAGCATCGGGTCGTTGTTGGTGACGAAGAGGCCGGGGGTGATGCCGGTGCGGGAACGGGGCCAGTCCTGGTGGGCGGCGGCCTCGCGGGTGTCGTGGGCCAGCCGGTTCATCGTGGAGGCCTCGGTGTAGCCGCGGCGCGCGGGGTCGAACTCCACGTGGGTGGCGTACACGGCGTACGAGGTGAGGGCGAGGGTGCTCAGGGCCAGGGCGCCGACCACGAGGGTGCGGGCCCAGCGGCGCAGCCCGCCGGCGTACAGCAGGAGCAGCGCGGTGACGACGGCGCCGCCGACGAGGGTGCCCCGGACGGCGTACGTGTTGACGGGCTGGGTGCCGCGGGTCAGCAGCAGCACCCCGCCGAGCAGGACGGCCCCGCCCAGCAGTGCGCGGCGGCGGGGCATGTGGGCGAGGCAGATCCAGGCGGCCATCACCAGGAGCCCGCTGAGGACGAAGCTCTCGCGGAAGGGCGAGCCGTGGGGGAGGGTGAAGCCCTGCCAGACCTTGGCGGTGGGGGTCCACACGAAGGACAGCGCGGTCAGCACGATGAGGACGAGCCAGGCGGCGCGCTCGCGGACGCGGACCCTGGTCTGGAAGGGCAGCGCCAGGACGAGCAGCAGCACGAGCACGCCGGCGAACACGTTGGGCGCGGCGGGCTCGGGCACGGTGCCCGGCAGCAGCAGGCCGAGGAAGGTCAGCGGCTCGGTCGCGACGCTGACGACGTAGCTGTCGGAGGGCTGGGCCTGGGCGCTGGCGAGGCCGGAGACCAGGATGGCCGGGGCGGCCAGCAGCAGGCCGGCGACGGCCATGGTGCTCGCCCGCCCCATGACGCGGCCGCGGGTGCGCCAGTCGGCGTCGGTGACCGCCAGCCGCAGGAGGAGGACCAGGACGGCGCCGATGGTGGCCATGGCGGCGCTGTAGAAGTTGGCGTACCAGCACAGGGCGAAGAAGAGGGTGCCGAGGACCCAGCGGCGCTCGGTGAGGCAGAAGTCGGCGGCGATGCAGAGGAGCGGGAGCGCGACCAGGCCCCACATCCACATGGGGACGATGCCGCCCTCGATCAGGGTCCAGCCGCAGACGGCGTAGCCGGTGCCGAGGAGGGCGCGCAGCCAGGGGGAGCCGGGGCGCAGGCGGCCGAGGAAGACCGTCATGACGGCTGCGGCCAGGCCGGTGCTGAGGAGGGTGACGAGGAAGACGGGGAGGTCGGCGTACTCGCGCGGGAAGAGGCCGGTCAGCAGGGAGAAGGGGTTGGCGAGATAGGTGAAGAACTCGCCGAGGAAGCCGTTGCCGTAGCCGCTCCGCCAGTTGAAGAAGAGGTCGCCCTGGGCGGTGCCGTGCTGGAGGTCCCAGAGGTGGGCGTGGAAGGGCACGTACTGGTTGCGCAGGTCGTTCATGGCCCGCGAGCCCTGCCCGAAGGGGTAGGTGCCGTGGGCGGCCATGCCGATGCAGTACGCCGCCATGGACAGCACCGCCGACGCGAGGGCGGCGGCGGTGCCGCTGCCGCGCAGCCGGCCGGTGAACCGGGTGCCGGTGGCGGGCCGGCCGGGACCCTCCGGCGCAAGGCGCGCCGGGGCGTCGGTGGTTGGAGTCGTCATGGCGGTGGTCCCCGTACGGATCGAGTGTCCGGCCATCCCCCGGCCGAATCCAAAGTCATATCTTAGGGAAAGGCTTGGAAGAGCCGGGCGCCGAACGCCAGGACCACGAGGGCCCCGAGCACCGCGTAGGCGGCCAGCGGCGGCAGCCAGTGCGGGACGGACCGGAGGGTCGAACCGGGCCCCGCCACATGCCGCGTGACGTACCAGAACATCGGGATCATCACCGCCCAGACGGCCGTGCACCAGGGGCAGAGGGCGCCGATGACGTACAGGCACTGAGTGATCAACCACACGGTGAAGGCGAAGCCCGCGGCGAGCCCGCCCCACACCACCCGCCACAGCAGCCGCGGGAACACCGCCCCCAGGAGCAGCGCGAGGCCCAGCGCCGCGAGGGCGCCGAAGCCGGCGAGGCCCAGCAGCATGTTCGGGAAGCCCAGCAGGTTGCCCTGCCACGCGGACATCACGTCGCCGCAGCTGAACACCGCGTTGATGGTGCAGCCCGGCGTGAACAGCGGGTCCTCCAGCGTCCGCAGGCGGTCGTACGTGAGCACGCCGGAGGCCCACAGGCCGACCAGGCCGCCGGCCAGCAGCAGCGAGGCCAGCCCGCGTCCGGTGGGGCGGGTGACGGGGTGGTCGGCGGTCATTTCCCCGACGCTAGGCGGGCCGCCGGCGCCCGCGGCAGAGCGGAAGGGCCGTGACCGGCGGGCCGAAGGTCCCGGAGTCCGCCCGCCGAAGTCCCGGGACGAAGTGCCCTATCTCACGTCATTCGCGGCATTTGCTGGGGCGCCGGACCTTGGATGATGGGGAGCATGTACGGGAAGCCCGGCGGTTCGGCCATCCAGCGGATCCCGGCTGCCGTGCGCCGTCTCACCGACCGCTGGGGCGCCTCCCCGCGGGCCCTCGACGCGCTCACCGCACTCAGCTGCTTCGCCCTGATGGGCCTCGACCTGCCGGGCCTGGCCGCCGCCGACAACTCCCTCAACGGACCCACGGCCGCCCTGGTGCTCGCGGCCGGCGCGGCCACGCTGCTGGTGCGCCGCCGGGCGCCCTGGCTCGCGTACCTGACGGCACTCCTCTTCATCGGCTGGCTGCACGAGCTGACGCTCATCCAGTTCGCCCTCTACTCCCTGGGCCGCTTCCGGGGCCGCCGCGCCGCGATCGTGGCCACGGCCGGCTACGTCGGCTACGCGTACCTCCTCTTCAACCTCCCCGGCTGGCCCGCCGACCGGGCCGACACCCTCAGCGCCTTCCTCGGCCTGGTCGTGCCGATCGGCGTGCTCGCCGCGGCCGTCGGCATCGCCGCGTACCGGCAGGACCTGGTGCGCGAGCTCGACGCGCGGCGCGCCGAGGCCGCCGTGCTCCAGGCCGTCCAGCAGGAGCGCACCTCCGTCGCCCGCGACGTCCACGACTTCGTCGGCCGGGAGCTGACCCTGCTCACCGTGCGCTCCGAGGTCCTCGCCCTGCGGGCGCGCGGCCAGTCGTACGAGAAGGACTTCGACGAGCTCGCCGAGACCGCCCGCCGCGCCCACCTGGTCCTGAACGACATCATCGTGCTGCGCGGGGAGCGGGTCTCCACCCCGGGCGTGGACGGGCTGCCGGCGCTGGCGGAGGAGAGCGGCCGGGCCGGATCGCCCGTACGGCTCCGGGTCGACCAGGCCGGCCACTCCCTGTCGCCCCTGCGGCAGGCCGCCGTCTACCGCGTGGTCCAGGAGTGCCTGACCAACGCCGCCAAGCACGCCCGGGGCCAGACCATCGACGTCTCGATCGCGGCCGACGGCCCCCAGCTGCGGATCGCCGTCAGGAACCCGCTGCCGCCCCGCGACCGGGCCGGCCGTGCCCCCGTCTCGTCCGGATCGGGCACGGCCAGCATGGCGGAGCGGGTCGGCAGCCTCGGCGGCACCCTGACGGCCACGCGCACGGAGGACGCCTACGAGGTCGTCGCGACGCTGCCCCGGGGCTAGTCCCTGTCTTTCGGATCAGGCCCCGCGAGCCCTGCCTGATCCGAAAGACAGGGCCTAGACCTTCGAGGCGGCCGGCAGAGTGGTCAGCGCGTCCAGGTCCTCCACGCACTTCCCCGAGCCCAGCGCCACGCAGTCCAGCGGGTCGTCCGCCACGAAGACCGGGATGCCCGTGGCCGAGGCCAGCCGCAGGTCCAGGCCCGGGAGCAGCGCGCCCCCGCCGGTCAGCACGATGCCGTGCTCCATCACGTCGCCGGACAGCTCCGGCGGGCAGTCCTCCAGGGTCGCCCTGACCGCCTCGACGACCGCCTGCACCGGCTCGTCCAGCGCGGCCCGCACGTCCGGCGCCGTCAGGGAGAGCGTCCGCGGCATCCCGCCGACCTTCTCCCGCCCCCGCACGGTGAACGCCGCCGTCTCCAGCTCCGGCCGGTCCGGCACCGGCCAGGCCGAGCCGATGGCCACCTTCACGTCCTCCGCGGTGCGCTCGCCGACCAGCAGCCCGTGCTCCCTGCGGACGAAGTCCATGATCGCGGCGTCCATCCGGTCGCCCCCGACCCGCAGCGACCGGGACGTGACGATCCCGCCCAGCGAAATCACCGCGACCTCGGTGGTGCCCCCGCCGATGTCCACCACCATCGACCCGCGCGGCTCCGACACCGGCAGCCCCGCCCCGATCGCCGCCGCCATCGGCTCCTCGATCAGGTGCACCGCCCGCGCGCCCGCCCGCGTGGAGGCGTGCACGATGGCCCGTCGCTCCACCGGCGTCACCCCGCTCGGCACGCACACCACCATCCGGGTGCGCGGCCGGCGCCCCGGCACGGCCTTGCGCACGAAGTGCCGGATCATCTCCTCGGCCGCCTCGTAGTCGCAGATCACCCCGTCCTTCAGGGGACGGATCGCGGTGATGGAACCGGGGGTGCGGCCGATCGTCTCCTTCGCCTCGGCCCCCACGGCCAGCGCGGCGGTCGTGCCCGCCTTGACCGCGACCACGGACGGCTCATTCAGCACGATCCCGTGCCCCCTGGCGTAGACGAGGGTGTTCGCGGTCCCCAGGTCGATGCCGATGTCGCGGCTGGAAGCCGTCTTGTTGGTGCTGGCCTGCGGCATTTGTTCCCCAATCCTTTGCCGCAAGGCTTGCATAACGATCCGGCCGCTCTTCCGGCCGAAGGTCCCGAAACGGCCGGGCCCGAAGTCCCGACGGCCCCCGTCCGTAGACTGGACCCCGTGAGTGAGCAGCCCGAGGCCAACGACCGTTTTGACGATTCCGGCATGTTCGACGAGATCGTCGACGCGGAGACCGACCGCGACCCCGACCTGGCGGTGATCGAGGCCGGCAGCCGCACCCTGCGGACCCAGGCCGGGCCGCCGCAGGGCGACCCCGTACCGACCCGCCCGCAGGACCCCGAGGTCGACAAGGCGCTGCGCGAGGTCGAGCAGGAGCTCGCCTCCCGCTGGGGCGAGACGAAGCTGGAGCCCTCGGTCACCCGCATCGCGGCCCTGATGGACGTCCTGGGCGAGCCCCAGCGCGCCTACCCCTCCATCCACGTCACCGGCACCAACGGCAAGACCAGCACGGCCCGCATGATCGAGGCCCTGCTCGCCGCCTTCGACCTGCGCACCGGCCGGTACACCAGCCCCCACGTGCAGATGATCACCGAGCGGATCAGCCTGGACGGCGCCCCGATCGAGGCCGAGCGCTTCGTCGAGACGTACCGCGACCTGAAGCCGTACATCGAGCTGGTCGACGACCGCGAGGACTACCGCCTGTCGTTCTTCGAGGTCATGACCGGCATGGCGTACGCGGCCTTCGCCGACGCCCCGGTCGACGTGGCCGTGGTCGAGGTCGGCATGGGCGGCACCTGGGACGCCACCAACGTCATCGACGGCTCGGTCGCCGTGATCACCCCGATCAGCCTCGACCACACCGACCGCCTCGGCGGCACCACCGGTGAGATCGCCCAGGAGAAGGGCGGCATCATCAAGCAGGACGCCACCGTGATCCTGGCCCAGCAGCCGGTCGACGCGGCCCAGGCCCTGCTCAAGCGGGCCGTGGAGGTCGACGCCACGGTGGCCCGCGAGGGCATGGAGTTCGGCGTGGTCTCCCGCGAGGTGGCCGTCGGCGGCCAGCTCCTCACGCTGCGCGGACTCGGCGGCGAGTACCAGGAGGTCTTCCTCCCCCTGTACGGCGCCCACATGGCTGCCAACGCCGCGGTCGCCCTCGCCGCCGTCGAGGCCTTCTTCGGCATCGGCGCCGAGCACGCCCGCCCGCTGGACGTCGACACCGTGCGCCGCGCCTTCGCCTCGGTCACCTCGCCCGGCCGCATGGAGGTGGTCCGGCGCAGCCCCACCGTCGTGCTCGACGCCGCGCACAACCCGGCCGGCGCCCGCGTGACGGCCGAGGCGGTCACCGAGTCCTTCGGCTTCAGCCGGCTGGTCGGCGTGGTCGCCGCGAGCGACGGCAAGGACATCCGCGGCGTGCTGGAGGCCTTCGAGCCGATCTTCGCCGAGGTCGTGGTGACCCAGAACTCCACCCAGCGCGCGATCGGGGCGGACGAGCTGGCCGCCCTGGCGGTCGAGGTCTTCGGAGCCGACCGGGTGCAGGTCGAGCCGCGCCTGGACGACGCCATCGAGGCGGCGATCACGCTGGCCGAGGAAGAGGCGGAGTACGGAGGGGCCGGCGTCCTGGTGACCGGCTCGGTGTTCACGGTCGGCGAGGCCCGGCTGCTGCTGAAGAGGGACTGAGGGAAGACATGCGGACGCTGTGCGCATCCACGCTGATCGGCGAGTTCTTCGTGATCGGCTTCGCCGGACTGGTCGCCATGAAGGGCGACCTGTCCGCCGCCACCGTCTGGACGGTGTGCGGGATCGGCATGCTGCTGACCGTGCTGCTGTGCGGGATGCTGTCCCGCCCCGGCGCGGTCCAGATCGGCTGGGCCCTCCAGGCCGGCCTGATCGCCAGCGGCTTCGTCGTCCCCACCATGTTCTTCCTGGGTGCCGTCTTCGCCGGCCTGTGGTGGTGCTCGGTGCACTACGGCCGCAAGATCGACGAAGCGAAGGCCCGCTGGGCGGCGCAGAGCGAGGCGCAGGCCTGAGGCTGCGGCGGCCCTCTGCCGCCCGCTCACCTGCGACAGCCGACGTCCGCGTCCCCGTCCGCGCGGGGGTGTCCCCGGCTTGCCCTCGTGCTCGCCGTCGTGCGCATCGCGCTCCCCCGCCGATGCGGGGGCAGGGAGAGAGCGGACGTCGGCGCCCTCTCAGCCGCCTGTAGCCTCTTAGGACCGCACCCGTATGCCGCAAGGAGCCACACCATGACCCAGCGCACTCTCGTCATCCTCAAGCCGGACGCGGTCCGCCGGGGCCTGGTGGGCGAGATCATCGGCCGTATCGAGCGCAAGGCCGGCTGGACCATCCCGGCGATGGAGCTGCGGACCCTCGACCGCGGGATCCTCGAGCAGCACTACGCCGAGCACGTCGGGCGTCCCTTCTACGAGCCCCTGATGGGCTTCATGGCCTCCGGCCCCGTCGTCGTCCTCGTCGTCGAGGGCGAGCGCGCCATCGAGGGCCTGCGGACCCTGGCCGGCCCGACCGACCCGATCGTGGCCACCCCCGGCTCCATCCGGGGCGACTTCGGCACCATCGTGCGCGAGAACCTCATCCACGCCTCGGACTCCGAGGAGTCCGCCGAGCGCGAGCTGAAGCTCTTCTTCCCCTCCCTCGTCTGATCTCGCGTCAGCCATATAGCGCTCATGACCTGGGGCGACCGAAGTAATTTCGGTCGCCCTTCGGTATGGATGGCGGTGCCCGGGAACGCATGGGCCAGACATGTCGTCACCATTAGGGGGGCGGGTACCCGTTCCGGCCGGAAGTGGAGGAGTCCCGTCGCGCGGACTCCGCACCTGCGGCACTACGATGGGACCTCCACCCACACACCCACCTCGCCGACCTGACAGCAGCCGCTCTCAACTGGGAAGGCCAGACGCTCCTCATGGGGAACAAGGGGAACTCAATGTCGTTCATCGGCCGTGACATGGCTGTCGACCTCGGGACCGCCAACACGCTGGTGTACGTGAGGGGCCGGGGGATCGTCCTGAACGAGCCGTCCGTGGTCGCCATCAACACGAACACCGGCGGAATCCTCGCGGTCGGCTCCGAGGCCAAGAAGATGATCGGCCGGACGCCAGGCAACATCGTCGCGGTGCGCCCCCTCAAGGACGGCGTGATCGCCGACTTCGAGATCACCGAGCGCATGCTCCGGTACTTCATCCTCAAGATCCACAAGCGCCGTTACCTGGCCCGCCCCCGCGTCGTCGTCTGCGTGCCCTCCGGGATCACCGGGGTCGAGCGCCGCGCCGTCATCGAGGCGTCCACCCAGGCCGGCGCCCGCCAGGTGCACATCATCGAGGAGCCCATGGCCGCGGCCATCGGCTCGGGCCTGCCCGTGCACGAGGCCACCGGCAACATGGTGGTCGACATCGGCGGCGGCACCACCGAGGTCGCGGTCATCTCCCTCGGCGGAATCGTCACGGCACAGTCCATCCGGGTGGCCGGCGACGAGCTGGACAACGCGATCATCCAGCACATCAAGAAGGAGTACAGCCTCCTCCTCGGTGAGCGCACCGCCGAGCAGATCAAGATCACCATCGGGTCGGCGTACGACCTCGACAAGGACGAGCACACCGAGATCCGCGGCCGCGACCTGGTCTCCGGCCTGCCCAAGACCGTGGTCATCTCCGCGGCCGAGGTGCGCAAGGCCATCGAGGAGCCCGTCAACGCCATCGTCGACGCGGTCAAGACCACGCTCGACAAGTGCCCGCCCGAGCTGTCCGGCGACATCATGGACCGCGGCATCGTCCTCACCGGCGGCGGCGCCCTGCTCCGCGGCCTGGACGAGCGGCTGCGCCGGGAAACCGGAATGCCCATCCACATCGCCGAGGACCCGCTCGACTCCGTCGCGCTCGGTTCCGGCAAGTGCGTCGAGGAGTTCGAGGCGCTCCAGCAGGTGCTGGACGCCCAGCCCCGTCGCTGACGCCGCCCGCTCTTCTTTGACAGCGCATTGACAATGCCCCCGATCAGGGGATACCGGAAACACACAGATCCGCCGTACGGGTGCTACCGCGCCCGTGCGGCGGATCGTTGATATACAGGCAAGAGACCTGGTGCGCGCACCGGCTCCCGTGGAGCCCGCCGTGCCGGTACGGATCAAACGGAAGGCACGGCCGCCGCACGTGAGGGACACACGAGAGAGCCGGCTGCTCCTGGTACTGCTGGTCGCCATCGCGTTCGCGCTGATCACGGTGGACATCCGGGCCGGCGAGGAGTCACCGGTCGACGGTGCCCGGCAGGCCGCCGCCGCGGTCTTCGGACCGGTGGAGAAGGGCGTCGCGACCGCCGTCGACCCGGTCGCCAACGCCATAGGCGCGGTACGCGACTCCGGCGAGCGCCACAACCGCATCACCGAACTCGAGCGCGAGAACACCGCCCTGAAGGCGAAGCTCGGCAGCGACGACCGCAACCGCAGCCGCATCCGCGAACTCGACGACATGCTCAAGAAGGCCGGAGCCGGCCAGTACGGCATCAAGGGCGCCGAGGTCATCGCCATAGGAGCGGCCCAGGGCTTCTCCTGGACCGTCACCATCGACGTCGGCACCAAGGACGGCATCCAGCGCGACATGACCGTGCTCAACGGCGACGGACTCGTCGGCCGGGTCACCACGGTCGGCCCGGACACCTCCACCGTCCTGCTGGCCACCGACCCCGACTTCACCGTCGGCACCCGCCTGGAGAAGACCGGCGAGCTCGGCTTCGCCACCGGCCAGGGCGACCACTCCCTCTCCGTCCAGATGCTCAACGGCAAGGCCAGGGTGAAGCCCGGCGACCGGCTCGTCACGTTCGGCTCCCGCGCCAACCGGCCCTTCGTCCCGGGCGTCCCGATCGGCGAGGTGGTCCGCGTCGACCCCGCGGGCGGCGGCCTCACCCGTACCGTCTTCGTCCGCCCGTACGTCGGCTTCTCCCGCCTCGACATCGTCGGCGTGGTCGTGATGCCCCCGCGCACCGACCCGCGCGACGCCGTCCTGCCGGCCAAGCCGGCACCGCCCAAGCCCACCCCGACGGTCACCGTGACGGTCACCCCCAGCGCGCGTGCCGGCGCCGGGGAAGACGCCGGTCAGCCGGCCGACGAGTAGGAGACCGCCATGCGCTTCAACCGGATCCTGCTCGCGACCACCCTCGTCGTGGTCGCGCTCGTCGTCCAGGTCACCGTCCTCGCCCGCCTCCAACTGCCCGGCGCCGTGCCCGACCTGGTGCTGCTGACCGTCGTCGCCCTCGCACTCGTCTACGGACACACCAGCGGCGCGCTCATCGGCTTCGGCGCGGGCCTGCTCTCCGACCTCGCCCCGCCCGCCGACCACGCCGCCGGCCGGTACGCCCTCGTCCTGTGCGTCGTCGGCTACCTCTGCGGACTGGTCCGGCCCTCCGACGGCCGCTTCCGGTCCGCCTGGGGCCCGATGCTCACCGTGGTGGCGGCCGCCGTCGGCTCCACCCTCCTCTACGGGGCGGTGGGCGCCCTCGTCGGCGACGACGCCGCCCGCCACGTGGGCCTCACCGGGCTGCTGTTCAGCGCCGCCCTCTACGACCTGCTGCTCGCGCCCTTCACCGTGCCGCTCATCATGGCGCTGGCCCGGCGGGCGGAGAGCGACCCGATGGCCGTCGAGGCCAACGCCGGGCCCGCGCAGGGCACCGACGTGGCCTCCGGCTGGCTCTCCGGCGGCACCGGCCTGCGCATCGGCGGCCGGCGCAACGGCCTGCGGATCAAGGCGGCCCGCAGCAGAGCCTCGAACGCCGGCCGCATAAAGGGCATCAAGAGCGCGAAGAAGCTCTGAGGGGGAGCGCGTGACCAACATCCCGGAGACCGGACGCACCCCCCGGGTGCAGATCCGGCTCGGCATCATCCAGGTGATCGTCTTCTCGCTGCTGCTCACGCTCGGCGGGCGGCTCTGGTACCTCCAGATCCGCAACGGCGACGAGTACACGGCCGAAGCGAAGGGCAACCACGTCCAGCGGGTCGTCCAGCCCGCCGTCCGCGGGCCGATCCTCGACGCCCGCGGCGTCCCGCTGGCCGACAACGAGACCCGCCTCGTCGTCTCCGCCAGCCGCACCGAGCTGATGCGGATAAAGGACCGGGGCAAGGCCGTGCTCACCCGCCTCGCCGGCGTCCTGGACATGACCCCCAAGGAGGTCATGGACAAGATCAGGCTCTGCGACTCCGAGACCCCCAAGCCCTGCTGGAACGGCTCCCCCTACCAGCCGATCCCGGTCACCACGGAGGCCACCACCCAGCAGGCGCTGCAGATCCGCGAGCGCCCCGAGGACTTCCCCGGCATCACCGCCGAGCCCACCGCCGTGCGCCGCTACGCCGCCCCCGGCGGGGCCCGGACCGCACAGGTGCTGGGCTACCTCTCGCCGGTCACCGACGACGAGATCCAGAAGGCCAAGGAGACCGACTCCCCGCACCTGCGCTCCGACCAGGTCGGCCGCTCCGGCATCGAGCGCACGTACGACAAGGAGCTGCGCGGCAAGGCGGGCGTCACCAGCTACGAGGTCGACAACCTCGGCCGCGTCATGGGCGAGGCCGAGTCCGACCCCGGCGTGCCCGGCTCCACGCTCGTCACCAGCATCGACGCGCGGGTCCAGGCCGTCGCCGAGTACGAGCTGGCCCAGGCGATGAAGACCGTGCGCCAGGAGACCGACAAGATCACCGGCCGCAAGTACGAGGCCGACGCGGGCGCCGTCGTCGTCATGGAGTCCAGGACCGGGCGCGTCGTGGCCATGGCCTCCCAGCCCGACTACGACCCCAACGCCTGGGTCGGCGGCATCTCCGCCAAGGACTACGCCAAGCTGACCAGCAAGAACTCCAACTACCCGCTGCTCAACCGGGCCATCCAGGGCCAGGCGCCCGCCGGCTCCGTGTTCAAGGTGGTCTCCGCGAGCGCCGCGGTCCGCGCCGGGTACGACTTCAACGACAAGTACGACTGCAGCGCCTCGTACAGCATGGGCAACCGCAGCTTCGCGAACTTCGAGTCCAAGGGGCACGGCCCCATCACCCTCGGCGACGCCCTCAAGTTCTCCTGCAACACCGTCTTCTACCGCCTGGGCCACCAGGAGTGGCAGCGCGACGGCGGCCTCAAGCCCAAGAAGAACGCCCACGACTGGTTCTACCGGACCGCCCGTGAGTTCGGCTTCGGCGGCGAGACCGGCATCGACGTGCCCAACGAGGTCAAGGGCCGCATCCCGGACCGCCAGTGGAAGAAGGCCTTCTGGGAGGCCAACAAGGACGCCTGGTGCAAGCAGGGCAAGAAGGGCGGCACCTACGTCGAGCAGATCGCGTACGAGAGCTGCCTCGAAGGCAACCAGCTCAAGGCCTTCGACAGCATCAACTTCGCCATCGGCCAGGGCGACGTCCTGATCACCCCGATCCAGCTGGCGACCGCCTACTCGGCCATCAGCAACGGCGGCACCCTCTACACCCCGACCATCGGCAAGGCCGTGATCAGCCCCGACGGCAAGACGATCCACGAGATCAGGCCAACCCCGCACGGCAGGCTGCCGGTCGACGCCGCGACGATCAGGGACCTGGACAAGGGACTGCGTTCCGTCGTCGAACCCGGCGGTACCGCCGCCTGGCGCTTCGGCGGCTGGCCGCAGGACCGCATCCCCATGCACGCCAAGACCGGCACCGCCCAGGTCTACGGCAAGCAGACCACCTCCTGGCTGGCGACGTACACCAGGGACTTCACGATCATCATGACCATCTCCCAGGGCGGCACCGGCTCCGGAGCCTCCGGACCCGCCGTCCGCAACATCTACGACGCCATCTACGGCCTCGACGACGCCGGCAACCAGGACCTCAAGCGGGCCCTGCTGCCGCAGCCGCAGAAGGCCCTGCCGAAGATCCTGCCCGACGGCACCATCGAGGCGCCCGAGATCAAGCCGTACGACCCGGACGCCCAGAAGGTCGACCCCGGAGAGAAGGGCGACGGGCTGCCGGCGCTCGCGGGTCCGCCCGCCCACCTGAGGGACTGACCCGATGACCGCACCCCACGGATTCTCCGTCTCCCGCTACGCACCGGAGCGCGGGCCGCTGGCGAAGCTCACCGCCCGCGACTCCGTGCTGCGCCGGCTGGACTGGCCGATCCTGCTGTCCAGCCTCGGCCTGTCGCTGCTGGGCGCCCTGCTGGTGTGGTCCGCCACCCGCGGCCGCACGGAGCTCAACCAGGGCGACCCGTACTACTTCCTGTTCCGGCACGCCCTGAACACCGGCATCGGGCTCGTCCTGATGATCGGCACGGTCTGGCTCGGCCACCGCACCCTGCGCGGGGCGGTGCCGGTGCTCTACGGCATCTCGATCCTGCTGATCCTCGCCGTCCTCACCCCGCTCGGCGCGACCATCAACGGCGCCCACGCCTGGATCGTCATCGGCGGCGGCTTCTCGCTCCAGCCCAGCGAGTTCGTCAAGATCACGATCATCCTGATCATGGCGATGCTGCTGTCCGCCCGCGTCGACGCGGGCGACCTGCCCCACCCGGACCACCGCACCGTCGCCAAGGCGCTGTGCCTCGCCGCGCTCCCCATGGGCATCGTCATGCTGATGCCCGACCTCGGCTCGGTGATGGTCATGGTGGTGATCGTCCTCGGCGTGCTGCTGGCCTCCGGCGCCTCCAACCGCTGGGTCCTCGGCCTGATCCTGGCCGGGGCGACCGGCGCGGCCCTCGTCGCCGCGCTCGGCGTGCTCGACGAGTACCAGATCAACCGCTTCGCGGCCTTCGCCAACCCCGAGCTCGACCCCTCGGGCGTCGGCTACAACACGAACCAGGCCCGCATCGCGATCGGCTCCGGCGGCCTCTACGGCGCCGGGCTGTTCAACGGCCACCAGACCAGCGGCCAGTTCGTGCCCGAGCAGCAGACCGACTTCATCTTCACCGTGGCGGGCGAGGAGCTCGGCTTCCTCGGCGCCGGACTGATCATCCTGCTGCTCGGCGTGATCCTCTGGCGGGCCTGCCGGATCGCCCGCGAGACCACCGAGCTCTACGGCACGGTCGTGGCCGCCGGCATCATCGCGTGGTTCGCCTTCCAGTCCTTCGAGAACATCGGGATGACGCTCGGCATCATGCCGGTGGCGGGCCTGCCGCTGCCGTTCGTCTCGTACGGCGGGTCCTCGATGTTCGCGGTCTGGGTGGCGATCGGACTGCTCCAGTCGATCAGGGTCCAGCGGCCGATGTCCGCCTGAGGCGGCACGGCCGGGGGCCGAAATCGACGTAACGTTCACAAGATGAGCTGATGAAGACTAAGTTCGGTCTATGGCGGACACGAAGCGCGAGATCGAGCGGAAATTCGAGTTCACACAAGCCAAGAAGCGACAGCGACAGCTGCCCGACCTGACCGGGACCGCGGACGTCGCCGAGGTCGTGCCGCAGGGCACGGCCGACCTCGACGCCGTCTACTACGACACCACCGACCAGCGGCTCGCCGCCGACGGCCTCACCCTCCGCCGCCGCACCGGCGGCGAGGACGCCGGCTGGCACCTCAAGCTCCCCGTAGCCCCCGGCGTGCGGGACGAGATCCGCGCCCCCCTCAGCGACACCGTCCCCCGGTCCCTCGCGGCACTCGTCCGCTCCCGGATCCGCGACGCCGAACTGGTCCCCCTCGTACGCCTCCGCTCCTCCCGCGAGATCCGGCACCTCAAGGCCGCCGACGGAGCCCTCCTCGCCGAGGTCAGCACCGACGCCGTACGGGCCGAGCGGCTCGCGGAGCCCCGCGCCACCGCCCGGTGGACCGAAGTCGAGGCCGAGCTGGCCGACGGGGTCGACCCCGCCTTCCTGGACGCCGTCGAGAAACGGTTCCGCAAGGCCGGGCTCAAGGTCTCCGACGCCCCCTCCAAGCTCGCCCGCGCCCTGGCCGAGACCGCCCCCGCGCCCGCCCCCTCCTCCCCGCCCGCACCCCCGGACGCCCCCGCACCGGGCACCGCCGGCGCGTACGTCCTGGACTACCTGCGCGAACAGGTCGACGCCCTGGTCTCCTACGACCCGGCCGTCCGCCGCGACCTCCCCGACTCCGTCCACCAGATGCGCGTCGCCGCACGCCGGCTGCGCAGCGCCCTCAAGACCTACCGCAAGGTCCTGGACCGCACGGCCACCGATCCGCTCGCCGAGGAACTGCGCTGGCTCGGCGGCGAACTCGGCGTCGACCGGGACCAGGAGGTCCTGATGGACCGCCTCCAGACCCGGCTCGGCGAACTGCCCCGCACCCTCCTCCTCGGCCCGGTCCGCGGCCGGCTCCGGATCTGGAACGCCGCCCGGCGCACCGGCTCCCGCCGCCGCGCCGTCGGAGTGCTCGACAGCGCCCGCTACCTCACGCTGCTGCACTCCCTCGACCGCCTGCTGGCCGAACCGCCGCTGCTCCCGGACGCCGCCCGCGCCCCGCGGAAGGTGCTGGCCAAGGCGGTGCTGCGGGACTACGGACGGCTCGCGGAGCGGGTGGACCACGCCCTCGCGATGGACCCCGGGCACGAGCGCGACCTCGCCCTGCACGACGCCCGCAAGGCCGCCAAGCGGGCCCGGTACGCCGCCGAGGCCGCCACCCCGGCCCTCGGCAAGCCCGCGAAGCGGCTGGCCAAGCGGCTGAAGAAGGTGCAGACGCTGCTGGGCGACCACCAGGACGGCGTGGTGGCCCGCGAGGCCCTGCGGGGGCTGGCCGCGCAGGCGTACGGCGCCGGCGAGTCGGCGTTCACCTGGGGTCTGGTGTTCGGACGCGAGGAGGCCCTGGGCGACCTCAGGGAGCGCGAACTGCCCGCCGTGTGGAAGAAGGCCTCCGATCCGGCGCTCAGGGCCGCCCTCCGGTCCTGATCTTGCGGCAGGGGGCCGCCTCCACTCGGGTTACGCTAGATAGTCGCCCCCTGCCGCCCACGAAGGTTCCAGATGTCCGAGTCGGTCTTCCCACAGCTCGAAGCGCTGCTCCCGCATGTGCAGAAGCCCATCCAGTACGTCGGCGGAGAGCTCAACTCCACGGTCAAGCCGTGGGAGAGCTGCGACGTCCGGTGGGCCCTCATGTACCCCGACGCCTACGAGGTCGGCCTGCCCAACCAGGGCGTCATGATCCTCTATGAGGTACTGAACGAGCAGGAGGGCGTCCTCGCCGAGCGCACGTACAGCGTGTGGCCCGACCTCGAAGCCCTGATGCGCGAGCACCGGGTGCCCCAGTTCACGGTGGACAGCCACCGGCCCGTCGGCGCGTTCGACGTCTTCGGCCTGTCCTTCTCCACCGAGCTGGGCTACACCAACATGCTCACGGCCCTGGACCTGGCGGGCATCCCGCTGTCGGCCCGGGACCGCGGCATCGACGACCCGATCGTCCTGGCCGGCGGCCACGCGGCCTTCAACCCGGAGCCGATCGCGGAGTTCATCGACTGCGCGGTCATCGGCGACGGCGAGCAGGCCGTCCTCGACATGACGAAGATCATCCGCGAGTGGAAGGCCGAGGGCCGTCCCGGCGGCCGCGAGGAGGTCCTCCTCCGCCTCGCCAAGACCGGCGGCGTCTACGTGCCGGGCTTCTACGACGTCGAGTACCTCCCGGACGGCCGTATCGGCCGCGTCGTCCCGAACCGCTCCGGCGTGCCGTGGCGCGTGTCCAAGCACACCGTCATGGACCTCGACGAGTGGCCGTACCCGAAGCAGCCGCTGGTGCCGCTCGCCGAGACGGTCCACGAGCGGATGTCCGTCGAGATCTTCCGCGGCTGCACCCGCGGCTGCCGCTTCTGCCAGGCCGGCATGATCACGCGCCCCGTGCGGGAGCGAAGCATCACCGGCATCGGCGAGATGGTGGAGAAGGGTCTCAAGGCGACGGGCTTCGAGGAGGTCGGCCTCCTCTCCCTCTCCTCCGCGGACCACACGGAGATCGCGGACATCGCGAAGGGCCTGGCGGACCGCTACGAGGACGAGAAGGTGGGCCTGTCCCTGCCCTCGACCCGGGTGGACGCGTTCAACGTCGACCTGGCCAACGAGCTGACCCGCAACGGCCGCCGGTCCGGCCTCACCTTCGCCCCCGAGGGCGGCTCCGAGCGCATGCGCAAGGTCATCAACAAGATGGTCTCGGAGGAGGACCTGATCCGCACCGTCGCCACGGCGTACGGCAACGGCTGGCGCCAGGTGAAGCTGTACTTCATGTGCGGCCTGCCGACGGAGACCGACGAGGACGTCCTCCAGATCGGCGACATGGCGGTCAACGTGATCGCCAAGGGCCGCGAGGTCTCCGGCCAGAACGACATCCGCTGCACGGTCTCGATCGGCGGCTTCGTGCCGAAGCCCCACACCCCGTTCCAGTGGGCCCCGCAGCTCTCGGCGGAGGAGACGGACGCCCGTCTGGAGAAGCTCCGCGACAAGATCCGCGGCGACAAGAAGTACGGCCGCTCCATCGGCTTCCGGTACCACGACGGCAAGCCTGGCATCGTCGAGGGCCTCCTCTCCCGCGGCGACCGCCGCATCGGCGACGTCATCCGCGCCGTGTACGAGGACGGCGGCCGCTTCGACGGCTGGCGCGAGCACTTCTCGTACGACCGCTGGATGCGCGCGGCGGAGAAGGCCCTCCCCGACCACGGCGTGGACGTCGCCTGGTACACGACGCGCGAGCGCACCTACGAGGAGGTCCTGCCCTGGGACCACCTGGACTCGGGCCTGGACAAGGACTGGCTCTGGGAGGACTGGCAGGACGCCCTCGACGAAACCGAGGTCGAGGACTGCCGCTGGACCCCGTGCTTCGACTGCGGCGTGTGTCCTCAGATGGACACCCACATCCAGATCGGCCCCACCGGCAAGAAGCTCCTGCCGCTGACGGTCGTGAAGTAGCCGCAGGCTGACGCCGCATATGCCCCCTCACCGGGAACGGTGAGGGGGCATATGTGTTCGTGTGGCAGTGAATTGTTCGAAATGCTCTACTCGGCCAGGGCTTCGGACCACTACAAGGAGATGAAGTCCCAGCTGCGCAGCCTCTACGGCTGGAAGCCCGTGCCCGAGGACGGCTGGCTCAAGGCGCTCGATGTCCAGGAAGCGTTGGTCGAGCGGGGCTGGCACCGGTCGGCGAGTGCCGCCGACATCCTCGTCGCGGTCACGGCGCGGGAGCACCGTCTGACGGTGCTGCACTACGACCGAGACTTCGACACCCTCAGCGGTGTGATCGACGTGCGCACGCAGTGGCTGGCCGAGCCCGGCACCATCGACTGACCGCTCAGCGCCCTTCCGGCCCCCGCCGCAACGGCCGGGGGCCTTCCGATGTCCCAGCCGGTATGGAACACGACAAGGTGGGGAGCCCGGCCGGGGGCGGGTGTCTGGTCGGGGTGGCGCGGGTGGTGGCCCTTGCGGTCGTGCTGCCGGTGCGGCTGGTGTGGGAGGTGCTGGTCGCCGGAGCGCGGGCCGGGTGGCGGTACGTGCTGGAGCCGGTGTGCCGGTACGTGCTCCTGCCGTTCTGCGAGTACGTGCTGCTGCCGCTGGTCAGGGCCCTCGTCTGGGTGCTGCGGGTGCTGCTCCGGCTGCTGTTCGTCTGGCCGTGGGTCGCGGTGTGGCGGTACGTGCTGTGCCCCCTCGGCAACGGTGCGGTCTGGCTGGCCGGGCAGGCGTACGCGTACGTCCTCGCTCCCGTGGGGCGGTTCTTCCAGCGCTGGGTGCTGACCCCGCTCGGGTTCGCCGCAGGCTGGGCCGGGGCGCTGCTCTGGCGCTACGTGCTGTTCCCGGTCGGGCGGGCCGTCGCCTGGGCCGGCTGGGCCCTGGGCATGGTGCTGCTCGTCTGGCCGTGGGTGGGGCTGTGGCGGTACGCGCTCCGCCCCCTTGGCACCGGGGCCGCCTGGCTCGGCGCCCGTCTGTGGCGGCACGTGCTGGTACCCCTCGGCACGTTCCTCGCGTGGGCCGGCGACCGGGTGTGGACGTACCTGTTGCGGCCGGTCTGTCTGGCGCTCGTCTGGGCCTGGCACGTCTCCGGCCGCATCCTCGGGGTGCTGTGGCGGGGGCTGAAGTGGGTCGGGTGGGTGCTGGTCGGGTGGGCTGCCGTGAAGGCGTACCGGTACGTGCTCACGCCCCTCGGGCACGCGCTCCGCGACGCGTGACGGAGCGTGCGGGAGGCGGCGCGGGAGGTGCGGGTCGCCCTGTTCGGGTAGGGGACGGGGCGTACCGGCGGGGAACCGGTGAGGTCGGGGACGCGTACTCTGGGTAGTACGACAGCCGTAGGCGCGGCCCCGTAGCCGCCCCCGCTGCGAAAGACGTCACAAGGGCGGCGCGCGAGCGCCACGCCCCGCATCAAGGAGAAGAACCACTGGGCAAGCGACAGCCCGAAGGCCCGCCGCCCGCACCCGCGGTGCAGCGCATCCGCCTGCGCTACACCAAGCGCGGCCGCCTCCGGTTCACCAGCCACCGTGACTTCCAGCGTGCCTTCGAGCGGGCCCTGCGCCGCGCCGAGGTGCCCATGGCGTACTCGGCCGGCTTCACCCCGCACCCCAAGGTCTCGTACGCGAACGCCGCGCCGACCGGTACCGGCAGCGAGGCCGAGTACCTGGAGATCGCGCTCACCCAGGTCCGCGACCCCGAGAAGCTCCGCGAGCTGCTCGACGAGTCGCTGCCCGCGGGGCTGGACATCACCGACGCCGTCGAGGCCCGCACCTCGGGTCTCGCCGACCGGCTGACCGCCTCCATCTGGGAGCTGCGGCTGGACGGCGTCCCGGTCGCCGAGGCGCGGCGGGCCGCCGAGGCCTTCCTCGCCGCCGAGACCGTCGAGGTCCAGCGGCGTACCAAGAACGGCGTGCGCACCTTCGACACCCGCGGCGCCGTGGTGAGCCTCGAGGCTCTTCCTGCCGTGGGTGATAGGCCTGCTGACGACGCCTGTGCGATACTGCGGCTGGTTGTTCGGCATCTGACACCTGCCGTGCGACCCGACGACGTCCTGTCCGGTCTCCGAGCTGTGGCCGACCTGGCGCCGCCGGTCCCCGCTGCGGTGACCAGGCTGGCGCAGGGGCTCTTCGACGAGGAGTCCGGCACGGTGACCGACCCGCTCGCGCCCGACCGCGAGGCAGTCACGGCCGCCCCACCCACGGCCGCCGGACCTGCCAGCGCGTAGGCGCCGGAGGAGGTCCCGCGTAGGGACAGCCGTCGACGCGCAGCCCTGGCACTCGGGAGCCACCTGGGTCGGGCCGCGCACCCACCTGAAGACTTCCGCCAGGCCGTGCGTCAGATCGCGTACGGAACCGGCGGTCATGGACTAGAGCTCCCGTGCGGCGCACGCGCCCCGGACGCCGGGTCCGCGCTCATCGCGCGGAACCGTGCGGGCCGGAAGTCAGGCGTGGCGCCCGGGAGCGTGACGGGAGAACCGCCCGCATGCTCGAGTACGAATCCACTGACGCGTCGGCGCAGCGCAATGCCGACGAAAGCCCCAGCGACACGCTGCCCCCGCGCCGCCGGCGCCGGGCCGCATCGCGTCCGGCCGGCCCTCCCGGCGGTACGCCGGTGACGGCCGCCGCCGAGGAGGCCGCCCCGGCCCCCGCCGCCGAGGCCGCTCCGGCCGAGGCCCCCGCGGCCGAGGAGGCCGCTCCGAAGCGCACGCGCCGGCGTGCGACCCGTGCCGTGAGCACGCCGGTCGCGGAGACGGCCGCCGCCGAGGCACCCGCGGAGGCCGCTCCGGCCGAGGAGGCCGCGGCCGCGGAGGCCGCCCCCAAGCGCACGCGCCGCCGCGCCACCCGCTCCACCACCGCCGCGGTGGCGGAGGAGGCCCCCGCCGAGGCCGCGGCTCCCGCGGAGGCCCCGGCCGTCGCCGAGCCGGCGGCAGAGGACGCCGCTCCGAAGCGCACGCGCCGGCGTGCGACCCGTGCCGTGAGCACGCCGGTCGCGGAGACGGCCGCCGCCGAGGCACCCGCGGAGGCCCCGGCCGCCGAGGCGCCCGTCGCCGAGCCGGCGGCAGAGGACGCCGCCCCGAAGCGCACCCGCCGCCGTGCCACCCGCGCCGTCGCGGCCCCGGTCGCCGAGCCGGTGGCCGAAGAGGCTCCGGCCGTCGAGGCCGAGGACGAGGACGAGGACGAGGCCGCCGAGGAGGCGCAGGCCCCGGCCGCCGAGGCGCCCGTCGCCGAGCCGGTCGTCGAGGACGCCGCCCCCAAGCGCGCCCGCCGCCGCGCCACCCGTGCCACCACCGCCCCGGCCGCCGGTTCCGAGGCCGCCGAGGCCCCGGCCGCCGCCGCCCCGGCGAAGACCGTGACCGTCGCCGACGCCGTGGACGCCCCGCAGGGCCGTACCCGCCGCCGTGCCACCCGTGCGGCTGCCCCGGCCAGGGCCGAGGCCCGTGCCGAGGCGCCCGCCGCCGAGCAGGCCGCGCCCGCCCGCCGTGCGGCGCGCCCCGCCGTGGCCGTCTTCCAGGCCCCGGTGTTCACCGAGCCGATGTTCCAGACCCCGGAGACCGCCGCGGCCCAGGCCGCCGCCGAGGCCGCCGCGCTGCGCGAGGCCGAGGTGGAGGAGCCCGAGGAGACCGAGGCCGTCGAGGCGCCCGCGCCGGTGTCCGGCCGTCGCCGTCGCCGCCGTGGCGGTGCCGCCGAGCCCGAGCCGGTCGTCGAGCAGGAGCCCGAGGCCGAGGAGGAGCCCGTCGAGGCCGAGCTCGACGAGGCCGACGCGGAGGACGAGGCCGAGGGCGACGAGCGCCCCGCGCGCCGCCGTCGCCGTGGTGGACGTCGCCGCCGTCGTGGCGAGGCCGCCGAGGCGGAGGAGTCCGCCGACGAGGAGGCCGAGGAGTCCGACGAGGCGAACGAGGACGAAGAGGACGAGGCCGAGGAGGCCGCCGCGGGCCTGGGCAGCAGCTCCAGCCGCCGGCGCCGTCGCCGTCGCCGTCGTTCGGGCGACGCCGCGGGCGAGGCCGAGGCCGCCGACGAGGACGGTGTCCGCACCGTCGTCAAGGTCCGCGAGCCCCGTCCGGCGCGCGAGAAGGCCGAGCCTTCCGACGAGGTGCAGTCCATCAAGGGCTCGACCCGTCTGGAGGCGAAGAAGCAGCGCCGCCGCGAGGGCCGCGAGCAGGGCCGCCGCCGCGTGCCCATCATCACCGAGGCCGAGTTCCTGGCCCGCCGTGAGGCCGTCGAGCGCGTGATGGTCGTCCGCCAGAACGGCGAGCGCACCCAGATCGGCGTCCTCGAGGACAACGTGCTCGTCGAGCACTACGTCAACAAGGAGCAGGCCACCTCGTACGTCGGCAACGTCTACCTGGGCAAGGTCCAGAACGTGCTGCCGTCCATGGAGGCCGCGTTCATCGACATCGGCAAGGGCCGCAACGCGGTCCTGTACGCCGGTGAGGTCAACTTCGAGGCGCTCGGCCTGGCCAACGGGCCGCGCCGCATCGAGTCCGCCCTGAAGTCGGGCCAGTCGGTGCTGGTTCAGGTCACCAAGGACCCGATCGGCCACAAGGGCGCGCGTCTTACCTCGCAGGTCTCGCTGCCCGGCCGCTACCTGGTCTACGTGCCCGAGGGCTCGATGACCGGCATCAGCCGCAAGCTGCCCGACACCGAGCGCGCGCGTCTGAAGACCATCCTCAAGAAGATCGTCCCCGAGGACGCGGGCGTGATCGTGCGCACCGCCGCCGAGGGCGCGAGCGAGGACGAGCTGCGCCGCGACGTCGAGCGTCTGCAGGCGCAGTGGGAGGACATCCAGAAGAAGTCGAAGCAGATGACGACCTCGTCGCCGTCGCTGCTGTACGGCGAGCCGGACATGACCGTCCGCGTCGTCCGCGACATCTTCAACGAGGACTTCTCCAAGGTCATCGTGAGCGGTGACGAGGCGTGGGAGACCATCCACGGTTACGTCAACCACGTCGCGCCGGACCTGGCGGACCGCCTCCAGCGGTGGACCTCCGAGGTCGACATCTTCGCCACGTACCGGATCGACGAGCAGCTCGCCAAGGCGCTCGACCGCAAGGTGTGGCTGCCCTCGGGCGGCTCCCTCGTGATCGACAAGACCGAGGCGATGATCGTCATCGACGTCAACACCGGCAAGTTCACGGGCCAGGGCGGCAACCTGGAGGAGACCGTCACCCGGAACAACCTGGAGGCGGCCGAGGAGATCGTGCGCCAGCTGCGGCTGCGCGACCTGGGCGGCATCGTCGTCATCGACTTCATCGACATGGTGCTGGAGTCGAACCGGGACCTGGTGCTGCGGCGCCTGCTGGAGTGCCTGGGCCGGGACCGTACGAAGCACCAGGTCGCCGAGGTGACCTCGCTGGGCCTGGTCCAGATGACCCGCAAGCGGGTGGGCCAGGGTCTGCTGGAGTCCTTCTCCGAGACCTGTGTCCACTGCAACGGCCGCGGTGTCATCGTCCACATGGAGCAGCCGACCGCCGTCGGCGGTGGCGGCAAGCGTGCGAAGAAGCGCGGCCGCGGCGGTGCCGAGGGCCACGACCACGAGCACGAGGCCGAGACCACGTCGGGCGAGTCCGCCGAGGCCGTCGAGACGGCTGCGGAGGTCGCGGCCGAGGCCGCGGCGCCGCTCGCGCTGCCCGAGCCGGCGTTCGCCCCGGACGAGGAGCTGTACAGCAGCGCCGCCGAGGCGGAGGCCGCGGTGCGCGGCCGTCGCTCGCGCCGCCGTGCCACCCGCAAGGCGACCGCTCCGGTCGTCGCCGCCCCGGTGGTGCTGGACGAGCCGGTGACCGAGCCCGCGGACACGGTGCTGGAGCCGGCCGCCGAGGTCGTCGCGGAGGCCGTCGCGGCCGCCGAGACGGTCGAGGCCGTCGTCGCCGCCCCGGAGGACGTGGAGGCGTCGGTCGAGGAGGTCGCGCTCAAGGGACGTACGCGTCGCCGCGCGACCCGCAAGGCCACCGCCCCGGCGGGTGCCCCGAAGGCCGCCGAGGCCGCCGCGGAGGTCGTCGTCCCGGCGGCCGAGCCGGTGGCCGTGGCCGAGCCCGAGGCCGTCGAGCCCGTGGCGGAGGCTCCGGCCGCCGCCGAGGAGCCGGAGGCCGCGCAGGCCGAGGCGCCGGTGGCGGAGACCGCCGCGCCGCCGCGTGCGCGTCGCCGTGCCACCCGTAAGGCGACCGCGCCTGCCGGTTCCCCGGCGGGTTCGGCGGAGGCGGCCGTCGTGGTCGTGGCCGCCCCGGCGGCCGAGGCGCCCGCGGAGGCCCCCGAGGCCGCCGTGGAGGCCGAGGCTCCGGTGGAGGCCGAGGAGGCTGCTCCGGCCAAGAAGACGGCCCGCAAGGCCGCCGTCAAGAAGGCCCCCGCGAAGAAGGCCGCCGCCAAGAAGACGACCACCGCGAAGAAGGCGGTCGCCAAGAAGACGGCGGCGAAGAAGACCACGGCCAAGAAGGCGACGAAGAAGACCGCCGCGGCGGAGCAGCAGACGCTGCCCTCCGTGTCGGCCTCCACCGACGCCTGATCGGTTCACAGGGCCCGGTTTGACCTCTCAAACCGGGCCCCGTAACCTTGACCGTCGGCGTGTCTGAGGCACGCCACCACTCCTGAGCACCACACCTCCCGGCCTCGCGGCGTGGGGGAGGCCGCCCGTGCATCGGCCGGGGCCGGCTGGCTTCAGGGGTTCCGTCCCGAGTGAGAGAGAGATCCGCGTGTACGCCATCGTGCGCAGCGGTGGTCGCCAGCACAAGGTTGCTGTCGGCGACATCGTTGAGGTTGACAAGATTTCCACTGCCAATGTTGGCGACACGGTCGAGCTCTCGACCCTGCTCGTTGTCGACGGCGACTCCGTGACCAGCGACCCGTGGGTCCTGGCCGGCATCAAGGTCCAGGCCGAGGTCGTGGACCACCACAAGGGCGCGAAGATCGACATCCTCCGCTACAAGAACAAGACCGGCTACCGCCGTCGCCAGGGTCACCGTCAGCAGTACACGGCGATCAAGGTCACCGCGATCCCGTCGGCCGCGAAGTAAAGAGGGACTGAGACATGGCACACAAGAAGGGCGCATCGTCCACCCGGAACGGTCGCGACTCCAATGCCCAGCGGCTCGGCGTGAAGCGCTTCGGCGGTCAGGTCGTCTCCGCCGGTGAGATCCTCGTCCGCCAGCGCGGCACCCACTTCCACCCCGGCGCGGGCGTGGGTCGTGGTGGCGACGACACCCTGTTCGCCCTGCAGGCCGGCGCGGTGCAGTTCGGCACCCACCGTGGCCGCAAGGTCGTGAACATCGTTCCCGCCGCCTGATCCAGGCGTCAGCGGAACGACACGTAGCACCCACCGAGGGCGGATCTCAGACTTCCCGGCCATGCCGGGAAGCGGGTCCGCCCTCGGCGCGTTTCCATGGGTGCAGTACTACACAGACATTTCGCTTGATTCCCCCCTCAGTATCGGAGGCACCCCACCATGACCACCTTCGTGGACCGCGTCGAGCTGCACGTCGCCGCGGGTAACGGAGGCCACGGCTGTGCCTCCGTTCACCGGGAGAAGTTCAAGCCGCTCGGCGGCCCGGACGGCGGCAACGGCGGTCGCGGCGGCGACGTGATCCTCACCGTGGACCAGTCGATCACCACGCTGCTGGAGTACCACCACAGCCCGCACCGCAAGGCCACCAACGGCAAGCCCGGCGAGGGCGGCAACCGCTCCGGCAAGGACGGCCAGGACCTGGTCCTGACGGTGCCGGACGGCACGGTGGTCCTGGACAAGCAGGGCAACGTCCTGGCCGACCTGGTCGGCGAGGGCACCACGTACATCGCCGCCCAGGGCGGCCGCGGCGGCCTCGGCAACGCCGCGCTGGCCTCCGCCCGCCGCAAGGCCCCCGGCTTCGCCCTGCTCGGCGAGCCCGGTGACGCCGGCGACGTCGTCCTGGAGCTCAAGACGGTCGCGGACGTGGCCCTCGTCGGCTACCCCAGCGCCGGCAAGTCCTCGCTGATCTCCGTGCTCTCCGCCGCGAAGCCGAAGATCGCCGACTACCCGTTCACCACCCTGGTCCCCAACCTCGGCGTGGTCACCGCCGGCTCGACGGTCTACACGATCGCCGACGTGCCGGGCCTGATCCCGGGCGCCAGCCAGGGCCGGGGCCTCGGCCTGGAGTTCCTGCGCCACGTCGAGCGCTGCTCCGTGCTGGTGCACGTGCTGGACACCGCGACGCTGGAGTCGGACCGCGACCCGGTCTCCGACCTCGACGTGATCGAGGAGGAGCTGCGGCTGTACGGCGGCGGCCTGGAGAAGCGCCCGCGCCTGGTGGTCCTGAACAAGGTCGACATCCCCGACGGCAAGGACCTGGCGGAGATGATCCGTCCCGAGCTGGAGGAGCGCGGCTACAAGGTCTTCGAGGTCTCCGCGGTCGCCCGCACGGGCCTCAAGGAGCTGTCGTTCGCGCTGGCCGAGATCGTCGCCAAGGCGCGCGCCCGCAAGCCGAAGGCGGAGGCGACCCGCATCGTCATCCGTCCGAAGGCCGTGGACGACGCCGGCTTCACCGTCGCCTACGACGAGAGCGAGGACGTGTACCGGGTGCGCGGCGAGAAGCCGGAGCGCTGGGTGCGCCAGACGGACTTCAACAACGACGAGGCCGTGGGCTACCTGGCCGACCGCCTCAACCGCCTCGGTGTCGAGGACGCGCTGGTGAAGGCCGGTGCCCGGGCGGGCGACGGCGTGGCCATCGGCTCCGACGAGGACGCGGTCGTCTTCGACTGGGAGCCGACGCTGACGGCGGGCGCCGAGATGCTCGGCCGCCGTGGCGAGGACCACCGCCTGGACGCCCCGCGTCCGGCGACCCAGCGCCGCCGCGAGAAGGAGGCGCGCCGCGACGACGCGCAGCGCGAGTTCGACGAGTTCCGGCCGTTCTGACGGTCCCCCTGGTCCCAGGGCCGGGCGTACGCCGTACGCCCGGCCCCGCGGATCCGCTCCGCCCGGCACCGGCCCCGGCGTGCGCCCCGGCCCCGGCTCCGGCCGAGGGGTGGAACAGGCGGTTCACCGGGCTCCCGTAGGATCCCGGGGTGAGTAACGTGCTCCCTCAGCACCCGGGCGGAACTGCGCCTTCCGCCCGTGACGGCAGCGTCGCCGTCGTGGTGATCGCCTACAACGACGCCCGGCTCGTCGGCGAGGCCGTACGGTCGGCCCTCGCCCAGGGGCCGGTGGTCTCCGAGGTCATCGCCGTGAACGACCGCTCGTCCGACGGCACCGCCCAGGTGCTGGACGAGCTGGCCGCCGTACACCCCCGCCTGCGGGTGATCCACCGCACGGAGAACAGCGGCGGCTGCGGCACCCCGCGGAACGACGGGATCGCCGCCGCGTCGGCCCCGTACGTCCTGTTCCTCGACAGCGACGACGTGCTGCCCGAGGGGGCGGCCGAAGCCCTCCTGCGCGCCGCCCAGCGCCACAGTGCGCCGGTGACCGTCGGCGCCTGCGTACGCCGGGAGCTCCCGCAGGAGCAGGACACGCCCTGGGTGCCGGGGCTGTACCAGGCTCCCGCGGTCATCGAGCGGCCCGCCGACAAGCCGGAGCTCGTCCGCGACACCCTGTGCGTCAACAAGCTCTACGAGCGCTCCTTCCTGGAAAAGCATTCGATCCGCTTTCCCGACGGTCGCTTCATCTACGAGGACTTCGTCTTCACCGCGCAGGTGCTCGCCGCCGCCCCGCGCATCGCCGTGGTCCCGGACCTCGTCTACGTCTGGCACGTGCGCCGCAGCGCCGCGCAGGTCTCCATCTCCCTGGACCGCGCCGACATCGGCAACTGGCGGGCCCGCGTCGACGCCCACGACAAGGCCGTCGAGATCATGCGGCACGCCGGCGCGGACGCCCTCGTCCACGCCTGCCGGGTCAAGTTCCTCGAGTACGACCTGCGCATGTACCTCCGCGAGCTGGGCACCCACCCCGACTACCAGCGGGCCTGGTGGACGCTGACCCGCGAGTACCTCGCCGGCTTCCTGCCGTCCGAGGTCGCCGCCGCGAACGCCTCCGCCCGCTGGATCGTCAACGTCCTGCGCGCCACCGACACCCCGCCCGCCGACGTGGCCCGGCTGGTCGCCTTCGCCGGCGAGCCGCCGCGGCTGCTCCCGCCGTACGCGCGGGACGCCGGGGGCACCGCCGTCTGGAGCGACGAGCTGCCGGCCGCCGTGCTCGACGGACTCGACGAGCTGCCGCCGGACCGGCTGCCCGTCACCGTGGACGCCGAGCTGGTCACCGGGGTCGACGGCCGGATCCGGGTCCGCGTCCACGACCTGTACGGGCGCCTGGCGGCGGCCGCCCCCCGCACCGCCCGCCTGGAGTTCCGCACCCGGGGCAGCGACGAACCGCACGTCGGGAGCCCCACGCCCCTCACCCCCGCGGGGCCGGATTCCTGGACCGCGGACCTGCCCGTCGGCCTCACCGCCCTGGCCCGCGCCGGACGCCGCCGCGGCCGCCCGGGCCTGCAGATATGGCAGGTCCAGCTGCGCGTGGAGTGCGCCGGCGGCGAGACGCTGCTCGCATCGCTGCGCTGCGCGGGGAACCGGCTGAGCCGCCGGGCCGTCCCCAGCAGAAGGTACGGTGTGCTGCTGGTGCAGTCCTACGTGACGAACTCCGGCTCGCTCGGGATGCGGCTCGCCCCCGGGATGCACGGCACGGTCAGCCTGGTCAGGAACCGGCTGGGCCGGGCCCGGATGGCCAGGGCGGCAGGCTCGGCGGGCTGACGACACCGCTGCCGACCCCGCGGCACGCAGGGACCGCGGAGACCCGCAAGGACAGGAATCAGGAGTAACAATGACGTTTCTGATCACCGGTGGCGCCGGCTACATCGGCTCGCACGTGGTCCGCGCGATGCAGCTCGCGGGCGAGCGCGTCGTGGTGCTGGACGACCTGTCCACGGGTGACGCCCGCCGCGTCCCGGACGGCGTGCCGCTGGTGGTCGGCTCCGTACTCGACCGGCTCGTCCTCGACGAGACACTCCGGCAGCACCACATCACCGGCGTGGTGCACCTCGCGGGCAAGAAGCAGGTCGGCGAGTCCGTCGAGAAGCCGCTGTTCTACTACCACGAGAACGTCCAGGGCCTCACCGTCCTGCTCCAGGCCGTCGCGGACGCGGGCGTGAAGAACTTCCTCTTCTCGTCCTCCGCCTCCGTCTACGGCATGCCGGACGTCGACTTCGTGACGGAGGAGACGCCCTGCAAGCCGCTCAGCCCCTACGGCGAGACCAAGCTCGCCGGCGAGTGGCTGGTGCGCGCCGCGGGCCGGGCCCACGGCATCTCC
This sequence comes from Streptomyces sp. NPDC101132, assembly GCF_044759225.1. NCBI lineage: Bacteria > Bacillati > Actinomycetota > Actinomycetes > Kitasatosporales > Streptomycetaceae > Streptomyces > Streptomyces sp. NPDC101132. The sequence continues at coordinate 6,217 of NZ_JBIVYX010000010.1, read as the reverse complement.
ACCGCCTGCCTGCGCTACTTCAACGTGGCGGGCGCGGCTACCCCGGAACTCGCCGACACCGGCGTCTTCAACCTCGTCCCGATGGTCTTCGAGCGCCTCGACGCCGGTGAGGCGCCGCGCATCTTCGGCGACGACTACCCGACCCCCGACGGCACCTGCGTCCGCGACTACATCCACGTCGAGGACCTCGCGGACGCGCACGTGGTCGCCGCCCGCAAGCTGGCCGAGTGGGCCGCGGCGGGCACCGCGCGCGACCTGACCGTCAACATCGGCCGCGGCGAGGGCGCCTCCGTACGGGAGATGGTCGACCTCATCAACGAGATCACCGGCCACACCGTCGAGCCCCTCGTCACCCCGCGCCGCCCCGGCGACCCGGCCCGCGTCGTGGCCTCTGCCGAGCTGATCGAGCGCGAGCTGGGCTGGAAGGCCCGGCACGACGTGCGCGACATGATCGGCTCCGCCTGGGCCGGCTGGGGCCTGCACCGCGCCCCGGCCGGCGCCGAGATCATCTGAAGTTCCCTCAGCCACGGCCGGGGTTCCTCGGCCCGGCGCTGAGGAACCTCAGCCGACGGTCCTCCGTGCCCGGTCCAGCGTGCTGCGCGCCTTCCGCACCAGCCGCCGCGGCACGGACGGCCGTACGGTGACGCGCAGCCGCTCGCCGTCGGCACCCCGCACCGGCAGGTCCCGCAGGAACCCGCGGTGCTCCAGCCGGAGGGCCAGTTCCCAGATGCCCGCCGGAACGCCCCGCAGGCCGGCGGCGGCCGAGACCTTGTCCTCGCCGAAGCCCGAGCCGGAGTCGGACCCCTGGGTCACGAAGGGCGCCCTGCCCGGCGCCGTCAGCACCAGGTGCACCGGGGCGTCCGCGGGCCAGCCCGGCACGGTGGCGGAGGCCTCGACGGTGGTGCGGCCCAGCGGACCCACGCGCACCGCGCCCAGGGCGTCCCGGCCCAGGGGGTAGCGGGTGGCGCCGACGTCCAGGTTCACGTGCCGGTGCGGGTCGGAGTGGAAGACGGTCACCGCCGTGGGCCCGGCGGCCCGGCCGCGGTCCACGATCCGGGGCTCGGGCGGGCCGTCGTACGCGGAGCCCTCGGGCCGCGGCAGCCACGCGTCCTTGACCAGCTCGCCGGCCGCCGCGGTGATGCGCATCGTCCAGATGCCGTCCGGCAGCGGCCCTCCGTCGGCCGCGTGGCCGACGTCGATCGCGGCGGTGTAGTGGCCGTCCTCGTCGGTCTCGGCGGGCACCCAGTACGTGTACCCCTGGCGCCGCAGCAGGATCCCGGCACCCTGCTCGGTGCCGGCCCCCAGGCCCTCCAGCCGGGCGGTGCCGGTCAGCCGCAGCACCGGGCCGTCCCAGTGGTGGTCGGTGAGGCGGTGCCGCAGGGTGATGCGGGAGGTGAGGTCGAAGACCTCGTCGGGTATCCCGGCCGCGGGATCGCGGAAGGCCGGGTACGCGGCGTAGGCGCGGGCGCCCTCGATGACGGCCGGCCCCAGCTCGCGGGCCGTGTCGGCCTCGACGGCGGCGGTGAGCTGCGCCAGGTCGCCGGTGCGCAGACAGTGGGCGCGCAGCCGCAGGCGCGGCGGCAGCGCCCGGGCTATCCGCTCGGTCATCCACTTCTCCACCAGCGGCGCGGCCGCCCCGGCCATGGCCCGGCGGCCCTCCTCGTCGCGGGCCAGGTAGGGGGCGCCGAACATGCTGAGCACCTCGCCGTGGAAGTGGCGCTCCATCAGCTTGTCCCGGTCCGGCCCCTCGGGGACGTGCGCGGCCACCATGTCGAGGATCCCGGAGACGTACGCCAGCTGGCGCACCCAGTCCACGTCCTGACGGCTGGCGTTGCTGCCGTCGTCGCGGCCCTCCAGGAAGTAGCAGTCGTGGTCGGCGACGACGGAGATCTTCTCGGCGTGCAGGACGCCGTGCGCGGCGAAGGGGATGTCCTCGTTGATCAGGTAGCCCTCGGTGAAGCGCAGCCCGTGCTTCTCGATCAGGGTGCGGCGCCACAGCTTGTAGGCGGCGAGGGTCCAGTAGACGGGGGAGTCGAAGATGCTCACGTCCGGGCTGTTCAGCCGCAGGTCCACGGGGGCGGGGCGGCCGCCGATCCCGACGATCCGCCCGTACACCACGTCCGAGCCCTGCTCCTCGGCCATGGCGACCAGCCGCTCCAGCGCCTCCGTGCCGAGGTAGTCGTCGGAGTCCAGGAAGAACAGGTACTCGCCGGTGGCCCGCTCGATGCCCACGTTCCGCGGCCTGCCCGCGCCGCCGGAGGCGGGCTGGTGGACCACGGTCACGTTCGGGTGGTTCTCCGCCCAGGCGTCCAGCCAGGCGCCGGATCCGTCGTCGGAGCCGTCGTCGACGGCGATGACCTCGATCCGGTCCTGCCCGAGGGTCTGGGCCGCCACGGAATCGAAGCAGCGCTGGAGGTATCTCTCGGTGTTGTGGACCGGGACGATGACACTGACGCGCGGGCCCATGTGGCTACTTCCTCGGGTTTGTGCCCTGACTGCTTCCTGCAACCCGAGGTTACGGACGAGGACGACGGGCCACCACTGCTCAAATGGTGACCCGTCGCCCGTGCCCGAAAGATCCTTTGCCCGAAACCGGGCCTATCGGCCTTTTCCTCCTCCTCAGCGCTGGAGGAACGCGAAAAGCGCCTCCCAGCGGTCGACGATCTCGGCGCTGGCGTAGCGCTTCACGTTGTGGAAGGCCGCGTCCCCGAGCCGGTCGCGCAGCTCCCGGTCCGAGATCAGCCGGTCCAGGTGGGAGGCCAGTTCCATGGTGTTGCCCACCCGGGCCAGCAGCCCGTCCTCGCCGTGCCGGACGATCTCGCGGACGCCCGGGGCGCAGTCGAAGGCGGCGCACGGCACGCCCGCCGCCATCGCCTCCAGCAGCGTGATGGGGAAGCCCTCGGCGCGGGAGGCCTGGGCGAAGACCGAGGCGCCCATCAGGGCGCCGAGCACGTCGCCGGTGCGGCCCATCCACTCCACGGACCCGTCGAGGCCCAGCTCGGTGCAGCGGGCGCGCAGCATCGGCTCGTCGCCGCCGGCGCCGTAGATCCGCAGCGTCCAGTCGGGGTGCTTCGGCGCGACCTCCGACCAGCTGTCCAGCAGCAGGTCGACGCCCTTCTCGTCGGAGAGCCGGCCGATGGACGCGACCACCTTGGCGGTGCGCGGCGCGGGGCTGTCCGGCAGGAAGGGGAGCGGGTTCGGCATGCTGCCGGTGTTCTCCATCCCGGCCCTGATCCACCGGTCGGCGTCCTCCGGGGTGAGGACGAGCATCCGGTCGACGTCGCGGTAGTACCGGCGGACCCGGCCGCCGCGGGAGGACTTGTTGCTGGCCTCGAAGGACTCGTGGCTCATGCCGATCAGGGTGACGTTCTTGGTGTCGGCCAGCGCGACCCACTCCATCGCCCACACCTGGGTGACGATCACGACGGCGCCGGGGCCGGCCGCCCGGAACATCTCCGACAGCCGTTCGGCCTTCGCACGCATCTGCGATGCGCGGGACGCGCGGCGGGCCCGCTCCGCCGCGTTCAGCCTCCCCTTCAGACCCTCTATGGGGGGGATGCTGGGCGGCCTCTCCTCGTAGAGCGTGGTCGTCGCGTACGGCAGGCCGGCCGGGAGCTCCTGGCGGAGGTGCTCCTCGACCGGCGCGATGCCGATGACGTGGACGCGGTTGCCGCGCTCGGTGAACAGCCGGGCCATCTGGTGCGACCAGGTGGTCACTCCGCCCAGCTCGTCCACGCTGTTGCAGACGAGGAAGAGGTCACGGCCTCCCGGCCGTGCGGTCTGATCGGTCACTTGCTCCCCTGGTGAAGAACTGCTCGACGATCTGCTTCGCCGCGTCGCCACGGTCGTGCTCGCCGAACTCGGCGAGGAACCGCTGCCGTGCCTCGGAGTACTTCGCCGCGGTGTCCTCGAAACCGTCCACGGTCTCGAAGAGCTCGTCGGCGGAGGAGACGACCGGACCGGGCGCCTTCTCCTTCAGGTCGAAGTACGTGCCGCGGATGTCGTCCACGTACTCGGCGTAGTCGTACGCGAAGAAGATCATGGGGCGGTCCAGCACCGCGTAGTCGAACATCACGGAGGAGTAGTCCGTCACCAGGCCGTCGGCCAGGGCCAGCAGCGGACTGATGTCGTGGTGCCGGCTGACGTCGATGACCTTGCCGCGCACGGACGGCGGCAGGGTGACGCTGTTGAGGTAGTGGGTGCGGATCAGCAGCGTGAAGCGGTCGCCCAGCTCCTCCGCGAACCGCTCCACGTCGAAGGGCAGCTCGAAGCCGCGCACCGCCCCGTCGGGACCGGCCCGGAAGGTGGGCGCGTACAGCAGCACCTTCTTGTCGGGGGCGATGCCCAGCTCCGCGGCCAGCGGGCCGCGCACGCGCTCGCCGCTCTCCGTCTCGTTCCGGTGGGCCGCGACGAGCTCGTCGTTGCGCGGGTAGCCGGTGCGCAGCAGCACCGACTCCTTCAGCCGGAAGCCCTTGGCGAGGGTGCGGGTGTCGTGCTCCGAGCGGATCAGGAAGTGGTCGAAGCGGTCCAGGGCCACCTGGTAGGCGTCCTGGCCCGCACGGCCCTGCGCCTTGATGCGCGGCTCGTCGAAGCCCATGCGCTTGAGCGCGGAGCCGTGCCAGGTCTGGATGTACGTGGTCTCGGGGCGCTTGGTGAGCTTGAGCGGGAAGCCCTGGTTGTCCACCCAGAACTCCGCCTGCGCCAGGGCCCGCAGGTACTGCCAGCTCCACCGCTTGACCAGGGTGGCGTCCTTCGGGAAGCCCTTGGCGCTGCCGGCGTACGACCAGACGGCGTCGAACTTCACGCCCTGGCGGCGCATCTCCTCGTAGATGGCCTTGGGGCTGTCGCTGTACTGCTTGCCGAGGTGGCTCTCGAAGACGACCAGGCCCTTCTTGACCGGCAGTTTCGAGAAGACCTCGTGGTAGACCTTGATCTTCTGCTCGCCGGAGCCGAAGTTCCGCTTGGCCTTCAGGGCGCGCTTGAGGCCCTTCTTCAGCACACCGGCCGCCTTCGACTGCATGGCGTCGCCCAGCAGCTCGGTCGTGCGCACCGCGGCCTTGCCCTCGGCGGTGAGCACGTACGACAGGTTGCCCTTCTTGGTCATCTCGGGGACGAACCGGTCGGCGACCATGCGGGTCAGCCGCGGCCGTACGCGCAGCGAGCGGGCCGACTCCAGGTCGGTGCCGCCGACCGACACGCGGGTGGTCAGCTTGTCGCCGCCCGCGGTCAGGACCAGCCGCACGTCCCAGACGGCGTCGATGATGCCCAGCGGGCGGACCTTGTGCGCCACGTCCGCCTCGGCCGACCACGAGATGGTCCCGCCCTCGTGCCGGACGGAGGTCGCCGGGAAGCGGAAGGACTTCACACCGATCTGGCGGCGGGCGCGGAACTCCACGGCCGCGCTCAGCTTCGCGTCCGGCTTGATGCGGCCCAGCGGGTTCACGACCTCGCCGGAGAGCCGTACCGTGCCGCGGCCGTCGTCCTCGTACGAGGTGAGCCGGTTGCCCAGGGTCAGCGCGGTCAGCGGGCGGGTGTGGAAGCCGTCGTCCGTGACGTCCAGTATCCGGCGGGCCTCGGCGTCGTCGAGGTGCTCGGCGCACCAGTAGATCCGGCCGTCCCGCTCGGCCAGCGGCGAGGTCAGCCGCCCCTTGTTGGTGAGCGCCTCGGCCGTCGGGAGCAGGTTGTCCCAGTCCTCCTGCTTGAGGAGGTAGGCGCAGATGGCCTGGAGGGGCTGCACGTGGTCGTAGGCGTCGGGGTGGATGGTGTCGAGGTAGCCGTTGGCGAGTTGGGCGAATTCGTGGCGGTAGTCGTCGTCGAGGAGGGGGAGGTCGCGCAGGTGGAGGACGAGGTCGTGCTTGAGGAACTTGACGTCCTTGGCGAATTTGAGGTCGTCGTGGCCGTGTGAGGCGAGGAGGTCGTCGACGCGGCGGTGGATGGCCATGCGGTGGACGAAGTTGGCGATCTCGTGGCGCCGGTTGGAGATGGACTTGGCGGCGGCCTTTTCGACGACGTTCCAGTGGTAGACGTGGTTGGGGATGAGGGTGATCTTCTTCGCGGCGACGTAGGCCTGGGCGGAGAAGAGGAGGTCTTCGTAGTGGATGCCGACGGGGAACTGGAGGTTCGCTTCGCGCAGGAAGTCGCGTCGGTAGCACTTGTTGGTGGAGAGGGTGTCGAAGACGAGGAGGTCGGGGAGTTCGGTGATCGACTCCAGGGTGCG
>NZ_JBIVYX010000009.1:405765-417831 GCF_044759225.1 Streptomyces sp. NPDC101132 | reverse complement strand
CTGCGCGATGACCCTCCGGGTCACCCTTGACAGACCACCCCGGCCCGGAGGCAAAAGCCCTCGGCGGACACCCCCAGAAAAGACGCCCAGGGGGACACCACACACCCATCCGGTACCGGATGCGGATCCCGGAAGCGCGGCGCGGGCCCGCCCCACGGGGCGGACGCGACAGCGTCCGTAGGCCCACCAGACGGCACGGCGGCCCCCGGGCCGCCTGTGCCCCTTCATAAGCCGCCACAGATCGCTACGCGCTTCGGCCGTCCCGGCGGCCGCAAGGCCGTCCGGGGCCGATCATCCCGCGGCATGCGCACGGCTGCCGGTTCTGAGCCCTCCCGGCGTCTGGGCCCGCGGATGACCTGCCCACAATTCCGCTCAGCGGACCTCACGGCCCGCCAGGTGCGGGATGACCCCTGCCGGGAGGGCGCGACGCTGTTCCTGCCATGCCGGTGGGTGATTTGTGCTGGTTTCGAGCCCTCCCGGCGTCTTGGCCCGCGGATGACCTGTCGACAGTTCCGCTCAGCGGACCTCAGGGCCCACCAGGTGCGGGATGACCCCCGCCGGGGGGCCGCGCCGCTGTTCCTGCCCTGCCGGTGGGCGATTTATCCCGGTTCCGAGCCCTGCTGGCGTCTGGGCCCGCAGATGACCGGTCGACAGTTCCGCTCAGCGGACCTCGTCGCCCGACAGCTGCCGGGGTCCCGTTCCGACGGGCGGGCCGGGCGGGACGTGCTTACGGTGGCAGGGTGAGCCGGACGGCAGCGAACTCCCAGGGGGCCGCGACCCGCGCGGCCGCCGTGCACGGCTGGCGCGACGCGCTCCTGGCGGTGGTCGCCGGCTTCGCCGCGATGATCGTGACCGCCTCCCTCGGCCTGTGGGCGGCCGGCGCCGCCGACCTCCCCGAGGGTGCCTTCCCCCGGGTGGTCGCCGCCGTGGTCGTGATGGCGGCAGGCGGCTCCGTCGAGGTGTCCGGCGGTGCCGGGTTCCTCGCCGACGCCGACGCCTCGATCGTCGTACTCCCCCTCTCCGTCACCCTGGCGGGCGCACTCGCCGCCGGGTACTGCTTCGTCCGCCCGCTGCGTCACCGCGCCGTCGCCACCGCCGGCGAGCTGGGCCTGCGCGGCGCGCAGCTCGTCCTGCTGTGGCTGCTGGCCCTCGCCGGGTGCGCGGCCCTCGCCCGGCAGACCTTCGGCATCGACGTGGGCGACAACCCCCTGGGCGAGCTCGGCGAACTCCTGGACGCCTCCCCCTCCGTGGGTTTCCGCGCCGACATGGGCGCCACCCTCGGCTTCGGCCTGCTGTGGATCCTGGGCCTGCTGGTCCTGGCCCTGCTGGTGTCCCCGCGGGCGCCGCTGCCGGGCCGGCTGGTGCGCTTCCACGAGGCGGTGCGCCCGGCCGCCTCGGCGACGGTCCTGCTGCTCCTCGCCTACGTCCTGATCGCCCTGGTCATCGGGCTGGTGGTCGCCGTCACCCGCGGGCACGTCGCCGAGACCTTCGCCGTGATCCTGCTGGGCCTGCCGAACGTCGCCTGGCTCGGGTTCACCGTGGGGCTGGGCGGCGCCTGGGAGGGCCAGGTGCAGGGTCCGTTCGGGCTGCCGATGCCGCAGGTCCTGGACGACGTACTGCGCACCCCGGAGGTCTCCCGGGTCGACCTCGGGACGCTCACCGGGTACGACGGCCGGGCCTGGTGGCTGCTGGTGGTGGCCGCGGTCCTGGTCGTGGGCGCGGCCGTGCTGACGGCCGTACGCTCCTCCGCCCGCGTCCGCCCCTGGCAGCACGCCCTGCGCTTCGCCGTGGCGCTGGCCCTGGCCGCGCTGGCCGTGTCGCTGCTGGGGGACGTCGAGGCCCGCTTCGGGCTGTCGCTGCTCGGCATCGGTGACGTGGACGGCCTCGGCGGCCGGGTGGAGCTGAGCCCGCTGCTCTGGCGGAACGTCGGCGTGGCCCTGCTGTGGGGCGCGGCCGCCGGGTTCCTCGCCGGTCTGCTCGCCCCCCGTCTCCGCCACCACGGCGAGGCTCCGGCGAAGGCGCCGGGGCAGGGGTCGTAAGGACGCGCGGGGCGCGTGAGGGCGGCGGGGGCGGTCCTAGTGGTCCCTAGTACCGCGCCGGGGTCCGGAAGACCGGCAGGGCCCAGGGCGGGGGCGGCTGCGGCGGGCCGGGGTCGGGCTCGTCGGCGGAGGGTCCGGCGGACGGCCGGGCGCGGGGCGTCTCGGGCTCGACGGCCGCGCCGGCGAGCCGCAGGGCGGTGATGAAGCCCAGGCAGGTGTCGTAGCGGTCCTCGGGCGACTTGGACAGGGCTTTGGCGAGGACGCCGTCCACGGCGTGCGGGAGGTCCGGGCGGTGGGAGGAGACCGGTGGGGGCGGGTCGTACTGGTGCGCCCACAGCAGGGCCATGTCGTCGTCGCGCTGGAAGGGCGGGCCGCCGGTCAGGGTTTCGTAGACCACGCAGGCCAGGCTGTAGACGTCGCAGCGCCCGTCCGTCGGCTTGCCGGAGATCTGTTCGGGGGCGACGTAGTCGAGGGTGCCGACGAACTGCCCGACGCTGGTGAAGCCGGTCAGGGAGAGGGACTTCTTCGTCAGGCCGAAGTCGGTGAGGTAGACGTGCTCGGGGTGGTCGCTGTCGGTGCCCTCGGCGACCAGGATGTTGCCGGGTTTGACGTCGCGGTGGACCAGGTCGTGGTCGTGGGCGGCGTCGAGGGCGGAGGCCACCTGGGCGGCGATGCGGGTGGCGGTCTTGAGCGGCAGCGGGCCGGTGCCGTCCAGCAGGTGGCGCAGGTCCTGGCCGGAGACGAAGCGCATCGCGATGAACAGCACGCCTTCGGTCTCGCCCGCCTCGAAGACCGGCACGATGTGCGGGTGGTCGATGGCGGCCGCGACCCGTGACTCGTGGGCGAAGCGCTGCCGGAAGGTGTCGTTGCGGGCCAGTTCGGGGGCGAGGAGCTTGAGGGCGACGGTGCGTTCGAGCCGCAGGTCGCGGGCCCGGTAGACCACGGCCATGCCGCCGCGGCCGATCTCGGCCTCGACGCGGTACCCGGCGATCTGCCGGCCGCGCAGGTCGGAGGCCCGGCCGCTGGGGAGTCCGGGGTTGGGGTCCTGCGCCATCACCGGTCACCGGGGCCGTCGGGCACGCCGGTCACCCGGGTGGGCTCGTGGCCGAGGGCGGGCGCGGGGCGGGTCTCGTCCTCGGAGCCGGCCCGCTCCGGTGCCGGCGGGGTGGCGGCGGGCGGGGCGGCCGCCGGCCCTGGCGGGGCGGAGGGCGTTCCTCCGGGGCCGTCCGGGCCGCCCGGGCTGCCGGGGGTGGCTCCGGAGAGCCGCTCCCCCGGTCCGGCGGCGGCGTAGGTGGTCAGCCGGCTGCCCTCGCCGTACATCCACCGGCCGGCCGAGTCGTCGTACACCCAGACGTCCTCGCCGTCGATGACGACGCCGGTGCGCAGGCCGCGGGTGGCCCGGCGGAAGCCCTCGCTGTCGGTGCGGCCGGCGGCGAGGTCGGCGGCGGCGCGCCGGTAGCGTTCCAGGGCCTCGGCGCTTCGGTCGAGCAGCGGCTGGGGGTTCTCGGTGCGCGAGAGGGGCCGGCCGCCGGTCGGCGGCGCCTGGGGTACGGCGACCAGGAGCCGCCCGTCGACCCAGGCGCTCCAGCCGTTGGCGCACAGGATCTGGCCCCATTCGCCGCGCCGGGCCAGGAGCTGCACGGGCAGGAACGGGTCGAGCGGTTCGGTGGGCCGGGACACGTCGGGGGCCTCCCAGGCGGGCAGTCCCTCCTGGGGGACCACGTGCGTGGGGCGGAAGTCCGGGGCGTACGCGTCGTCGTATCCGGTCATGGAGGGCTACTTCCGCATGATGGCGGGCTCGTGGCGGCGCAGCAGCCGTGCGACCAGGACGCCGAAGAGCACGGACAGGGCCACGAGCATCCCGGCGCAGAGCAGCCAGGTGCCCGTCTCGTGGTCGAAGAGGGGGTCGGTGCTGATCGGGCCGGGCACGATCCGCTCCAGTTCGATGGTGCCGGCCATCGCGCCGAGCGCCCATCGGGAGGGGACGAGCCAGGCGAGCTGTTCGATGCCGGGGACGCCGTGCAGGGTGAGCAGGGCCCCGCAGAACACCACCTGCACGATGGCGAGCAGCACCAGCAGCGGCATGGTGACCTCCTCCTTGCGCACCAGGGCGGAGACGAGGAGGCCGAGCATCATGGCGGTGAAGGAGAGCAGGGCGACGGCGAGGGCGATCTCGGGCAGCGGGGGCAGCAGGACGCCCTTGCCACCGGGGGCGTTGAGGTTCACGCCGAGCAGGGCGACGAGGGTGAGCACCACGGCCTGGACGACCGTGATGGTGCCGAGTACCACGACCTTGGACATCAGGTAGGCGGAGCGGGACAGGCCGACGGCTCTCTCGCGCTGGTAGATGGTGCGTTCCTTGACGAGTTCGCGTACGGCGTTGGCGGCGCCGGTGAGGACGCCGCCCACGCAGAGGATGAGCAGCGCGTTGAGGGCCGTCTCCTGGGTGAGGGCGCTGCCGGCGAGGGCGCGGGCCATGGCGCCCATCACGAACGGCAGGGCGATCATGATGATCAGGAAGGTGCGGTCGGCGCTGAGGGCGGCGGCGTAGCGGCGGACGAGGGTGCCGAGCTGGGAGCCCCAGCTCTGGGCCTTGGGCGGGGGTGCGGCGGGCGGGGCGGGGGTGCCGGGGGCGCCGCCGGGGCCGGGGTGGCCGGTCGGGCGGGGCTGGGTGCCGGCGTCGGCGACGTACTGGCGGTGGTGGGACGAGGCCCGGTACTCCCCCGCCCAGTCGCGGTCCTGCTGGGTCTCGAAGGCTTCGAAGGCCTCGGGCCACTGGGTGAAGCCGAAGAACTCCAGGGTGTCTCCGGGCGGCCCGTAGTACGCGATGCGGCCCCCCGGCGCGAGGACGAGCAGCCGGTCGCACACGTCGAGGCTGAGCACGCTGTGGGTGACGACGATGACGGTGCGGCCGTCGTCCGCGAGGCCGCGGAGCATGTGCATCACGGAGCGGTCCATGCCGGGGTCGAGGCCGGAGGTGGGCTCGTCGAGGAAGAGCAGGGAGGGTTTGGTCAGCAGTTCCAGGGCGACCGAGACGCGCTTGCGCTGGCCGCCGGAGAGGCTGTGGATGGGCTGGTCGGCGCGCTGGGTGAGGCCGAGTTCGTGGATGACCTCGGTGACGCGGGCCTCGCGTTCGGCGGGGGCGGTGTCCTGGGGGAAGCGGAGTTCGGCGGCGTAGGCGAGGGCGCGGCGTACGGTGAGCTGGGCGTGCAGGATGTCGTCCTGGGGCACGAGGCCGATGCGGCTGCGGAGTTCGGCGTAGTCGCGGTAGAGGTCGCGGCCGTCGTAGAGGACGGTGCCGTGGTCGGCGGGGCGGAGTCCGGTGAGGGCGCCGAGCAGCGTGGACTTGCCGGCGCCGCTGGGGCCGACGACGGCGAGCAGGCACTTCTCGCCGACCGGGAAGGACACGTGGTCGAGGAGGACCTTGCGGCCGTTGTCGACGGCGACGGCGAGGTCCTGGACGTCGAGGGAGACCTCGCCGGTGTCGACGTACTCCTGGAGCTGGCCGTCGACGAGGCAGAAGGCGGAGTGGCCGATGCCGACGATGTCGCCGGGGCCGACGACGGCGTGGTGGACGAGGGCGCCGTTGAGGAAGGTGCCGTTGTGGCTGCCGAGGTCGATGATCTCGTGGCCGCCTTCGGGCAGGGCGCGCAGTTCGGCGTGGTGCCGGGAGACCACGAGGTCGTCGATGAGCAGGTCGTTGTCGGGGGCGCGGCCGATCCTGACGGTGGCCTGCGGGAGCGGGCGGACGGAGCTGGGGGCCCGGAAGGTGCCGGTCATCCGCGGGTTGGCGACGGAGGACAGGGGGGCTCCCCGGCCGGGTGCGGGCGGCGGTGCGGCGGACAGCACGGCGCGGGGCCCGTCCTCGGCGCTGCCGAAGCGGATGACGCTGCCGGGGCCGACGCCCCACTCGTGGACGCGGCGGCCGTCGGCGTAGGTGCCGTTGGTGCTGTGCTCGTCCTCCAGGGTCCAGTGGTCGCCGTCGGGGCGCAGGACCGCGTGGTGCCAGGAGACGCGCGCGTCGTCGAGGAAGATCTCGCTGAGCGGGTCCCGGCCGACGTGGTAGGTCCGGCCGGGGCTCATGACGGTGGAGCCCCCGTCGGTCTCGAGAACGAGCTCGGGCGCAGTCGGCGCGCCGGGACGCTCAACCATGACTGGATTTTCCCACGATCCTTTCGGGCTGGCATCGTCGCAGGTCAGGGGCGCCTTATAGGTAATGACAACGGTCACCGGTGCAGCCTTTGCCTTCGTGGCGGCGGTGCGCTTCACTGCACGGGTCGAGGGCAGACGCACACGGGTACGAGAACCGAACCGGGGGACCTCATGGGTGCACACGACCAGGCGCGCGCACAGGCACGGCCGCACGGGCACGGTGCGGACGGCGGCGGCGCGGGCGGACACGGCCACGGGCACGGAGACGGCCACGGGCACGGGCACGGGCATGCCGGGCACTCCCACGGGGTGGCCGAGAACGCGGACCGGCGCTGGCTGACCCTGGCGCTCACCCTGATCGGCACGTTCATGGCCGTCGAGGTCGTGGTGGCGGTGTTCGCCCGTTCGCTGGCGCTGCTGTCGGACGCCGCGCACATGCTGACCGACGCCGCCTCGATCGTCCTCGCGCTGATCGCGATGCGGCTGGCGGCGCGGCCGGCCCGCGGCGGGTTCACGTACGGGCTGAAGCGGGCGGAGATACTCTCGGCCCAGGCCAACGGACTCACCCTGCTGCTGCTCGCGGCCTGGCTGGGCTACGAGGCGGTACGGCGGCTGCTCGACCCGCCCGAGGTGCACGGCGGTCTGGTCCTGGTGACGGCGCTCGCGGGCATCGCCGTGAACGTGGCGGCGGCCTGGTGCATCTCGAAGGCGAACCGCACCTCGCTGAACGTCGAGGGCGCCTACCAGCACATCCTGAACGACCTGTTCGCCTTCATCGGCACGGCCGTGGCCGGCCTGGTGGTCCTGCTCACCGGCTTCGTCCAGGCGGACGCGATCGCCACGCTCGTGGTGGTGGCGCTGATGGTCAAGGCCGGGTACGGGCTGGTGCGCGAGTCCGGTCGGATCTTCCTGGAGGCCGCCCCGGCGCACCTCGACCCGGACGCGGTGGGCGACCGCCTGGTCGGGCTGGCGCCGGTCACCGAGGTGCACGACCTGCACATCTGGACGATCACCTCGGGCGAGGCCGCGCTGTCCGCGCACATACTCGTCGAACCCGCGGGCGACTGCCACGCGGTACGCCGCGACCTGGAGCGGCTGCTGCGGGAGGAGTACGGAATCGGCCACACCACGCTCCAGGTGGACCACGCGGCCGAGGAGCTGCTCAGCGTGGGGCTCGCCGGCTCCGCGGACGGGGACCCGCACTGCGCGGCGCCGCACGGCCCGGTCCACCGTGAAGGCCCCCACGGCCACTGACACCGTCCGCCCGCCGGCCTGCGGGCCCGCGGGTGCGCCGGTCCGCGCGACCGTGCCCGCGCCGGTCCGCGGGGTGGTTTCCGGCGGACTCCGGGCGGGCCCGGCCGGCCGCCGGGCACCATGGGGCCATGACGCCGAAACGCAGTGCCGGACTGCTGCTGTTCCGCAGGACCGGCGGGGACCCGACCGGATTCGACGTACTGCTCGGGCACATGGGCGGCCCCTACTACGCGGGCCGGGACGCCCGCGCCTGGTCGATCCCGAAAGGCGAGTACGGCCCGGAGGAGGCCGCGTGGGACGCCGCCCGGCGGGAGTTCGAGGAGGAACTCGGGCTGGCCCCGCCGGAGGGCGAGTACCTGGAGCTCGGCGAGGTGACGCAGGCCAACCGCAAGATCGTGACGATCTGGGCGGTGGAGGCGGAGCTGGACCCGGCGGCGGTCCGGCCGGGCACCTTCCGGATGGAGTGGCCGCCCTTCTCGGGGCGGTACGAGGACTTCCCGGAGATCGACCGGGCGGCCTGGTTCCCGCGCGAGGAGGCCCGCGGGAAGCTCGTCGCGGCCCAGGGGGCGTTCCTCGACCGACTGGCTGAAACCCTCACCCACCTGGCAGAGGGTTGACCGTTCGGTGACCCGACCGTGACGTGTCAGCCGCCGCACCTTCGTGAACATTACAAGTATGACGATCGTCGTGCTGGTGGGAACACTGGACACCAAGGGCGTGGAGTACGGCTGGTTGCGCGAGCGGCTGCGGCGCACCGGCGTGGAGACGGTAGTGGTCGACACGGGGGTGATGGGGGAACCCCGGGTGCCGGCGGACGTGCCCCGGGCCGAGGTGGCCCGGGCCGCGGGAGTGGACCTGGCGGAGCTGCGGGCGGCCGGTGACCGGGGGGCGGCCGTGACGGCCATGGCCCGCGGCGCCGCCGCGACGGTGTCCCGGCTGCACGCCGAGGGCCGGCTGCACGGGGTGCTGGCCGTCGGCGGGAGCGGGGGGACCTCCATCGCCTCGCGGGCGATGCGGGCGCTGCCCCTCGGGGTGCCGAAGCTGATGGTGTCGTCGATGGCGTCGGGGGACGTCTCGGCGTACGTCGGAGCCACGGACATCACGATGATGTACAGCGTCGTGGACATCGCGGGCATCAATTCGGTCTCGGCCCCGGTGCTGGCGAACGCGGCGGACGCGATCGCCGGGATGGCCCGCGGCTTCGCCGAGTCCTCCCGCGCGGTGGACACCGCCGACCTGGGCGACGGCCGGCCGCTGGTCGCGGCGAGCATGGCGGGGGTGACCACCCCCGGTGTGGACGCGGCCCGCGAGCGGCTGACCGAACTGGGTTACGAGGTGCTGGTCTTCCACACGAGCGGCGCGGGCGGCCGGACGCTGGAGCACCTCGTCGGCCAGGGGCTGTTCGCGGGGGTGCTTGACCTGACGCTCAGCGAACTCGCCGACGACCTGTGCGGCGGGGTGCTGACGGCCGGCCCCGACCGGCTCAGCGCCGCCGGGCGGTGCGGCACCCCGCAGGTGGTGAGCCTGGGGGCGCTGGACATGGTGAAGTTCGGCCCGCTGGAGACCCTGCCGGAGCGGGTGCGCTACCGGCGGGTGCGGGTGCACAACCCGTCGATCACCGTGATCAGGACCACCGAGGCGGAATGCGCGGAGCTGGGCCGCCGGGTGGCGGCGAAGCTGCGCGCCGCGACCGGGCCGACGGCGGTGTGCGTGCCGCTGCGGGGGCTGTCGACGCTGGGCGCGCCGGGTGGCCCGTACCACGATCCGCGCGCCGACCAGGCGCTGTTCGGGGCGCTGCGGGAGGGGCTGCGCGACAGCGCGGCCGAGTGCTTCGACTACGACACGCACATCAACGATCCCGCGTTCGGCCGGGCGGCGGCGGACCGGCTGCACGCGATGATCGGGACGCACGACCGGGTGGTGCGCGCCTCCGGCTGACCCGCCGGGCCCGCGGCGGGGCGGCGCGCGCGTGCGCTCCCGCCGCGGGCCGGTCACGGCGGGGAACCGGCCGGGGCCGGTCACGGGTTGGAACCGGCCGTGGCGGAAATCGTGTCTGGTGAGGTGTCCGACACGGCAGACGCCACGGCAGGGGGCGCAATGGACGCGTGGACGGTCCCCGGGTACACGGAGACCAGGGAGCTCGGTTCCGGCGGCAGCGGCCGGGTGGTGCTGGCGGTGCACGACGCGACCGGCACCCCGGTCGCGGTGAAGTACCTCAGCGAGCGGTTCCGCAGGGACCCCGCCTTCGTACGGGAGTTCCGCGCGGAGGCGCGGCTGCTGGGCGGCCTGCGCTCGCCGTACGTGGTGGGCCTGTACGAGTACGTGGAGGCGCCCGGCGGCGCCGCCATCGTGATGGAGCTGGTCGACGGGATCGCGCTGCGCGCCCTGCTGGCCCAGGAGGGCCGGACCGATCCCGAGCCGGCGCTGGTGGTGCTGAAGGGCTCGCTGCTGGGCCTGGCGGCCGCGCACCGGGCCGGTGTGGTGCACCGCGACTACAAGCCGGAGAACGTGCTGGTCGCGGCCGACGGCTCGTCGAAGCTGGTGGACTTCGGCATCGCGGCGGGCCGCGGCAGCACGCCCGGGGTGGCGGGCACGCCCGCGTACATGGCGCCCGAGCAGTGGCAGGGCCGGCCGGCTTCCCCCGCGGCGGACGTGTACGCGGCCACGGCGGTCTTCTTCGAGTGCCTGACCGGGCGCAAGCCGTACCGCGGGGAGAACTTCGCGGAGCTGGCCCTCCAGCACATCGAGGCGCCGGTGCCCGAGGAGGAGGCGCCCGAGCCGGTGCGCCCGCTGATCCGGCGGGGGCTGGCCAAGACGCCGGGAGAACGGCCCGGGGACGCCGAGGAGTTCGTCGCCGAGCTGGAGGCGGTCGCCGGGGCCGCGTACGGGCCGGACTGGGAGCGGCGCGGCCAGCGCAGGCTCGCCGCGGTGGCCGCGCTGCTGCCGCTGCTGTTCCCCTCGGCGGGCGGTCCGCCGGCGGTCGGCACGACGGCTCTGGCCGAGACCTCGCTGGGCGGCGACGGGAGTTCGGTGGGCGCGTGGGCGCCGGGCCGGCGCGGCTGGCTGGCGGCGGGGCTGTCGCTGGTGACGGGCGCGGTGCTGGTGTTCGCCTCGCAGGCGGCGGGCGGCGAGCCCCACGGGCGCGAGGCGGTCAGCGTGTTCGCGACGACCAGTGCCGCCCCGGGCACGCCGGCGCCCGGGCCGACCGGCTCGCCGGGGCCCTCGCCCTGGCCGTCCCCCTCCGCAGGGGTCTCGCCGAGTGCCTCGCCCGGGGCGACGACGACCTCGCCGGCCCCGTACCCCACGGCCACCGCGACCACCTGGCCCACGGTCTCCCCGACCACGGCCACGGCCTGGCCGACCTCGGTGCCGACCCCGACCCCGACCTGGACGGACCCGCCGCCCACGACGCCGCCGCCCACGACCGAGCCGCCCGCGCCGGCGGTGTACGTCCGGGCGGTGGGGGTCTCCTCCTTCCGTCAGACCGGGGTGAGCACCGGCGAGGCGAAGGTGGCGGTGAAGACCGAGGGCGAGGGGGCGGTGACCGTCACCGTCGAGTGGTTCACCAGCGACGAGCAGGGGCACCTGGGCGCCTCGGAGGGCTCCGGGTCCTTCCCGTACGAGGGGTCCGCGCTGACCGTCACGCACACCTTCACCGGCGGCGGCTGCTACTGGGGCGTGCGTGCGACGACCCGGCCGGCCGCCGACAACGGCTCCTCCGTCCAGCAGGTCTTCATCAGGCGGTGCACGATCACATGAGCGATCCGCGGATTCCCCACGCGCCCGAGCCGGAGCCGGCGGCCGGGGCGGAGTACAGCGCGACGGTGCTGGGCAGCCACTGGTTCGACGGCCCGGTGCCGGACGGGCACGCGACGACGGTACGGGAGCCCGGGGTGCCCGGCGGCACGGACGGGGACGGGGACGCGACCGTGCCCGTACCGGTGCCGGAGGTGCTCCCGGACCGGGTGGAGGGCTCGGTGCTGCGGTTCGGGCCCGGGGTGACGGCCGGGGCGGGGCACCGCTCCCCCGGCGTCGGCACCACCCAGGTCTGGCACGGCGGCACGCTCGGCGGCGCGCCGCCGCCGCGCCCGTCCCGGTGGGCGGGGCTGCGCCGGTACACGCTCGCCGCGGTGGTGCTGCTGGGGGTGCTGGTGTACCTGGGCTGGCAGCGGTACGGGCCCACGGTCGGGGTCCGGTCGGTGACCGTGCGGGCGGCCGCGGAGGGGCCGGGGTGCGACTCGGCGGCCGACGTGGTGGCGGTCGTACGGACGGACGGGCGGCCGGGGACGCTCACGTACCGCTGGGTGCGCAACGACGGGTCGCGCTCGGACGTGCTGGAGGAGCGGGTGGCGCGCGGGCAGCGCGAGGCCCGGCTGCACCTGCTGTGGACCTTCCGCGGCGAGGGCGTGTACCGGGCGCGGGCGGAGCTGGTGCTGCTCACGCCGGAACACCGCACGGCGGCCGGGGAGTTCGTCTACCGCTGCGGCGGCTGAGGGCGGGGCGGACGGGGGCCGGGCCCCGGGGGGGGGGGGGGGGGGGGGCGGGCGGGGGGGGGGGGGGGCCCCCCGGGGGGGGGGCGGGGGGGCCCCCCCGGGGGGCCCCCGCCCGGGGGGGCCCCCCC
>NZ_JBIVYX010000009.1:0-405755 GCF_044759225.1 Streptomyces sp. NPDC101132 | reverse complement strand
CGGGGGGGGGGGGGCGCGGGGGGGGCGCACGCCGGACCCCGGCCCGGGGGCGGGTGTGGGCTCAGCCCGGGGCGGGGGGGGGGGGGGGGGCGGGGGGGGCCGGCCCGGGGGCGCGGGGGGGCGCCCCGGGGCCGGGTGCGGGGACTCAGCAGACGGGGATGCTGTTGAGGTTCTCCGCGTACCGGGCCGAGATCCAGCCACGGCCGTCGGCGAGCTTGTACCAGACCTTGTTGCCGTCCACGCTCTGACCGTTCTTGGTCTTGCACTGGACGCCGACCGTCGTGCCGTTGGCGATCCGCCCGTTCTTGGCGTGGGCGGTGCTCGGGCCGGAGCGGATGTTCAGCGAGCCGTCGGAGGACACGATCCGGGCCGAGAGCTTGTTGGTCTTGGGCGTCTTGCCCTTGTCCTTGCCCTTGTGGTCCTTGCCCTTGCCGTGCTTGCCCTTGCACTTGCAGTCGCCCTTGGGGCCCTGCGGACCGGGCTTGCCCTGCGGACCCGCCGGACCCGGCCTGCCCTGCGGACCGGGCTTGCCCTGCGGACCCGCCGGACCCGGCCTGCCCTGCGGACCGGGCTTGCCGTTGTCGCCCTTGGGGCCCTGCGCTCCGGTCTCGCCCTTCGGCCCGGCCGGACCCTGCGGACCCGCCGGGCCCTGAGGACCGGCCGGACCCTGCGGACCACCCGCCGGACCCGACGGACCCTGCGGCCCCTGCGGGCCGGCCGGGCCGGCGGGACCCTGCGGACCCTGGACGCCGGTCTCGCCCTTCGGCCCCGCCGGGCCCTGCGGACCGGCCGGTCCGGCCGGACCCTGCGGACCACCCGCGGGACCCTGCGGCCCCTGCGGACCGGCCGGGCCCTGCGGACCCTGGGGTCCACCGGGACCCTGGGGGCCGGCCGGACCCTGGTCGCCCTTGTCACCCTTGTCGCCCTTGGGGCCCTGCGGTCCGGGCGGGCCGGGCTTGCCCTTCTCCCCGTGCTTGCCGTGCTTGCCGTCCTTGCCCGGCTTGCCGTGCTCGCCCTTGTCACCCTTCTCGCCCTTGTCACCCTTGTCGCCCTTCGGCCCCTCGGGGCCGGTGACCGGGGTGGCGACCGCGTACGGCACCTCGTCGCCGGAGTCGACGGACCACTGCCCGCCGTCGAGCGTCGTACCCTCCGGGGCGTCCGCGTCGACCTTCACCGCCACCGCGAGGCGGGTCTGCTCGCGCTCGGGGAACACGAACCCGGCACGGGTGACCGCGTTGCAGAGGAGCTGGCGGAGGTCCGCCGAGCGGTCGCACGGCACCGCCGCGCGCTGCCCGCCCCAGGTGATGCCCGACTCGGGGAAGGTCACGTGCTCGGGGGCGATGAGCCGGAAGGAGGAGCTGTACGCGGGGTCGGCCCCGTTCGAGGCCACGATGACGACCCGGCCGGTCTTGCCCGGGGCGATCGAGGGCACGTAGGGCTGGGAGAAGCGGATGTTCTCGGAATCGGCGAGGGCCGGCGCGGCCGGCAGCAGACACGTCGCGGTCACGGCCGCGACGACCAGCGCGGCGGACGTGGAGCGGGCAGCAGACAAGAGCGTTCCTCTGCGTGCGTGAGGGAAACCGGCGCGCAGCCGTCTGGCGCGGTCGGCCGGTTGGGCGGGAAGCCACCCCTAGTTAAGGACGCCGGGTTCCGCAACTCACGCGCGGCACGGGTGTGATCACTCGGAAGCCGCAGCGGGACCGCCGGTCAGGCGAAGGTGACCCCGGTGAACAGGTCGTCGAGCGCGCGCCGTGCCACGCGTACGGGCGTCACGCGCACCAGCAGGTCGCGGGCGGCGGCCGCCACCGGGTGGGTGAGCTGCACGGCCCGGCCGGCACGCCGGGCGCGCAGGGCGATGGCGTTGGTGCGCCGGTGGCGGGCCCTGGTGTACGCGGCCAGCGCGGCCGGCACGTCGGAGTGCGCGGCGCCGTCGCCGACCAGCCGGGCGAGCACCACGGCGTCCTCGATGGCCTGGCAGCCGCCCTGGCCGAGGTTGGGGGTCATGGCGTGGGCGGCGTCGCCGAGCCAGGCCAGCCGTCCCTCGTGGAAGCGGGGCAGCGGTGCGGCCAGGTCGTACAGGTCGTGGTGGAGCACCTTCGCCGGGTCGATCCGGTCCAGGAGGGCGGGAATCGGGTCGTGCCAGGTGCCGAAGCGGCGGAGCAGTTCGGCGCGGTGGTCGGCGTACGCCCTGCCCTCGGGGGCGAGCGCCGTGCCGTACACGTACACCTGGCCGTCGGCGAGCGGGACGACGCCGAACCGCTCTCCGCGGCCCCAGGTCTCGGCGACGGCCAGGCCGGGCAGGCCGGTGCCGGGCACGACGGTCCGCCAGGCGGCCTCACCGCTGTGGCGGAGCCCCGGGTGACCGGGGAAGTGCCGGCGGCGCAGCGCGCTGTGGATGCCGTCGGCGGCCAGGACCAGGTCGGCGGGGAGGTCCCCCTCCGCGGTGCGGACCAGGGGCTGTGCGGTGCCGGTCCCGGCGACCTCGGTGACTGCGGCGCCGAACCGGACGGTGCCGGCGGGCAGGGCTCCGGCCAGGGCCTCGGCGAGGGCGGGACGGTGCACGGCGAGGGGCGCGCAGCCGTAGCGGGCGGTGAGCGCGGCGGAGTCGCCGCGGTTCAGCCAGCGGCCGTCGGGGCGCCGGATGCCCAGGTCGGCGACCGCCGCCTCGCCGGCCCAGTCCGCGGCCGGCGCGCCGATGGCCTCCAGGGCGCGCAGGCCGTTGGGGGCGAGGACGATGCCGGCCCCGGCGGCGGAGAGCTCCGCCGCCCGCTCCAGGACGGTGACCCGCCAGCCCCTGCGGGACAGGGCCACCGCGGCCGTCAGCCCCCCGATGCCCGCTCCCGCCACCACCGCGTGCCGCTGGGTCATGGCCGTTCCTCTCTCGTTCCACGGATGCCCGCCGGATCCTCTACATCCGTAGAGGCCGTTGCCGTCACTCTACAGCTGTAGAGTGACGGCATGTCCAGCACTCCCGCCCGGGGCTCCGCCGACGGCCCCGCCCCCGCCGCCCGGTCGGGCACCGACCGCCGCACGCTCATCGCCGACGCCGCGATCGCCACGGTGGCGGCCGCGGGGCTGCGGGGGCTGACGCACCGCGCGGTGGACACCGCCGCGGGGCTGCCGGCCGGGAGCACCTCGTACTACTTCAGGACGCGGACGGCACTGCTGGGCGCCTGCTTCGAGCGGCTGGCGGAGCTGGACCTCTCGGACTTCGACGCCCGGGACGGCGCACCGTCCCCGCCCGTGCCGACGGGGCCGGCGGAGGCCGCCGACCTGATGGCGGACGTGCTGCACCGGTGGCTGACGACGGGCCGCGAACGGCAGCTGGCCCGCTACGAGCTGAGCCTGGAGGCGGCCCGGAACCCGGAGCTGGGGGCGCGGCTCCACGAGGCGGGCCGGGGCGCGCGGGACGGCGCGGCGGCGCTGCTGGCCGCGCTGGGCGCGGAGCGGCCGCGGGAGGCGGCGGAGGCGCTGGTCGCGTGGACGGACGGGGTGCTGTACGACCGGCTGGCCGGCGCCCTGGCCCACACCCGCCCGGCCCCCACCCGGGAGGAACTGCGGGCGCTGGCGGACGTGATGGTACGGGCGGCCCTGACGGTCTGAGGGGACCTACCGCGCGAGGGGCCGGGGGTCAGGCCCGCGGGAGGCGGATGACGGCCGTGCCGCCGTCGAGGTCGACCCGGGTGCGGGGCGGAGCGCCGTCCTCTTCGTCGTCGCGCATCAGCAACGCGCTCTGACGTTCCCTGAGTTCATTCTGCTTGCCCGGCGAGAAGCCGGCGTGCAGCTGCTCGAAGCCGGTGGACGCCACCTGCCCCTGCCGCCCGTTCCACCGCCAGGGCAGCAGCCCGGCGCGGCCGGCGCGCACGAGCGCCAGGTCCAGGAAGGCCATGGCGGTGAGCAGCACGGCGAGCCCCGGCAGCGTCATGAAGACGACGAACCCCATCCCGCTCCTCCACCCGTGTCCCGGCCCCGGCGGCACGCCCACGCGGCACGCCCCGGACCGACCGTAACCCATACCCCGGGGCGGCTGGCAGGGCTGCGGGCTCGTCCTTTCGGCCGGGGCGCTCTGCCCGGACGACCGAGGCGGCAAGCAAGCCCCCGCTGGTTGACTCGAAGACGCACGGGACGCCGGCCCGTCCCGCGGAACACCTCCTTCCGCGGGCTGCCGGAACCGTCCCGTGGGCACCACGCGTGCCGCGTTCCAGCCGGCGACACACCCCCAACGGAACGCGGCCGTTCCGCGCGCACCACGCGCGGAAGGCCCGCAGTGCTTTGGGGAGTGCTGCGGGCCACAACGGGTCGTCGCCGCACCCACGCCCGCGAGTCGGGGCCTCCTCCTCAGGAGCGGGCGTGGGCGGTGATGTCCCGCTCAGAACCGCGCGTGGGCGGTGATGTCCGCCTCGAACTCCCCCGTCATGGCAGGGGTCACCGTCGGCCGGCACTGCGCCACGGCCGCCAGGTAGTCCTCGGTGCTCGCGCCGGGCGGCGGCAGCAGCGCGCCGGAGCGGCTCCCGACCGCCTCCAGGTCCCGCTCGAACGACACCTGCGCCGCGATCCGCGCCGCGTGCTCGATGTCCGCGGGCGTGAACAGCTCCGTCTCCGCCACCAGCGCCGCCACGTCGACGTCCGGCCGCCCGGCCGTGTAGCGGGACCAGATCGCGGCCCGCGCCCCGGCGTCCGGGGTGCCGATCGGGATCAGGTAGTCGAAGCGGCCCGGCCGCAGGAACGCCGGGTCCAGCGAGCGGATGGAGTTGGTGGCGCACACCAGCAGCCGCTCGTCGCCCTCGCGGAAGCCCGGGATGAGCTTGAGCAGCTCGTTCGTCACCCCGTGCATGCCGCCCGGCTGGACCGGCTCGGTGCGCACCGGGGCGATCTCCTCGACCTCGTCGATGAAGACCAGCACCCGCTCCAGCTCGGCGACCCGGGCGAACGCGTCGCGCAGGGCGGTCGCCAGGTTGCCCTCGTCGGCCAGCCGGGACGGGAAGAGCTCGACGAAGGGCCAGCCGAGCCGGGAGGCGATGGCGCGGGCGAAGGTGGTCTTGCCGGTGCCGGGCGGGCCGAAGAGCGTGATCGCGCGGGGCGGCCGTACGCCGTGCTGGGCGGCCCGCTCGGGCTCGGCCAGGGGCAGGACGACCCGGCGCTCGATGAGGTCCTTCTCCTTCTCCATCCCGGCGACCCCGGTCCACAGGTCGTTCGGCAGGAAGCGGCCCCCGAGGTCGTCGAGGAGTCCCGCGGCGGGCCCGTGCAGGGGTTCGGTCTTCTCGAAGTACGCGACCGCCGGCTGCCGGGTGTAGCCGGCGTTGAGCAGGCCCTCGCCGAGCAGGTCCTCCTCGGGCAGGACGTACGCGATCCGGCCCACCCGGGCGGCGATCAGGCGCCGCTCCAGCTCGACGAGGAGGGCGCTGGCCAGGCCCCGGCCGCGCCAGCCGGAGTTGATGGCGATCCGCATCACCCAGGCACGCTCCCCCGCCACGCAGGCGAGGGCGGCACCGATGGGGACGCCCTGGTGGACGGCGACGACGGCGGGCTGCCGGTCGGTCAGCGCGCTGATGCACTCGGCGAGCGAGAAGACGGACTCCTGCCCGAGCTCGGCCGTGGTGTCGATGAGATGGACCACCGCGGCGAGATCGCTCTCGCGGTAGTCGTGGATCAGCCAGTTCACCGGTACCGCCCCTCGTTCGTGCTCCTGCGGCGAGGCTAGGCGGGCGCGGGCGGCGGGCTCGTCCGACAGGTTGCACAAAGCGGAGCCGGGCATCCCGCCGTCGCGTCGATAGACGCGGGGGCAGTCCGTACGGCCGGCCGGCCGAATTCACAGCCGATTCTCATGGAATACCAGCCTCCGGTCATAGCCTTCCGGCGCAGGCTCGGGGCATGATCCGCCGCATGCTCCTCCGTCAGGCCGGGCACGCCCGCACCGCCGTGCGCGTGCTCGCGGCGATGACCCCGCTCGTCGCGCTGCTCACCACGGGAGGTGCCGCGCACGGCACGCACCTCCCGCCGGGCACGACCGTGCGGGCGGCGGCGACGGAGGCCGGCGACCGGGTCGGCGCCCTGTTCACCGGAGGCCTCGACGGCGGCCACTTCTGCACGGCGTCGGTGGTGCGCAGCGCCGACCGGAACCTGATCGCCACCGCCGCGCACTGCCTGGGCGGGGACGTGGCCGACACCGTCTTCGTGCCCGGCTACCGCGAGGGCGAGGCGCCGTACGGGGTCTGGCGGCTGACCGCGGCGTACGTGGCCGACAGCTGGACCGAGGAAGAGGACCCGGACGCGGACGTGGCGTTCGCGACCGTGGCCCCGCTCGACGGCCGGCAGGTCGAGGAGGTGCTGGGCGGCTTCCCGGTCGCCCCCGAGCAGCCGGGCGACGTGGCGGTCACGGTGATCGGCTACCCGCGCACGGACGCGGTGCCGCTGCGCTGCACCAACACGACCACGCTGTTCGGCGACACCCAGCGGCGCGTCGAGTGCCCCGACTACAGCGGCGGCACCAGCGGCAGCCCCTGGCTGACCGCACGGGGCGCCCTGGCGGGCGTCCTGGGCGGGTACGAGGGAGGCGGGACCGTGCCGGACGTCTCGTACAGCGCCGTCCTGGGCGAGACCGCCCGCGCCCTGTACCGCGAAGCGGCGATGCCGGGCGGGTAAGCGGCGCCCCGGTGCCTCCAGCCCCCACCGGGACGAGGCCCACGCCTGGTACTCCGCACCCCGCACCCCACTCCCCCGCACAACCCTTGGCCGCCCAGGTGGGTCGTGTGGTGTGTGGGGAAGGTGCTTGACGCGTCGTGGCAGGCTGGTCCGGAGGCAGGCCCGGGCCGGGGGTGGCCGAAGGCCAGGGCGAAGCCCCAAAGCCCCAGGGGTGGGCCTGCCGTAGGGCCTGCAGGCCACGACGGGTCAAGCACCGAGGGGACCCACACACCACACGACCCACCCCCCGAAGCTCCGGCGACCGGCAGCACCCCGAAGCGGGCTCAGGCGACCGGCACCCGCAGCCCGCCGCCCCGCCAACCCCCGCAACCCCCGAACCCCTGAACCCCCGCAACCCCCGAACCCCTGAACCCCCGCAACCCCCGAACTCCCGAACCCCCCGCACCCCTCACATCCCGGCGGGCTCGAACCAGGTCGGCTCGTCCTTGACCGCTCGGTGGATGCGGTCCAGCGCGAACTGCTCCAGCGGCGGCAGCCCGTCCACCTCGAACCAGCCCACCTCCAGCGACTCGTCGTCGTTGACCCGCGCCTCGCCGCCGACCGCGCGGCAGCGGAAGGTGATGTCCATGTACTGGCACTCGTCGCCGTTGGCGTACGTGACCGGCTGGAGCCCCTGGACGAGCACCACGCGCTCGGCGACGCAGCGTACGGCGGTCTCCTCGTACACCTCGCGCACGGCGGTCTCGGCGGGCTGCTCGCCCGGCTCCGCGATGCCGCCGATCACCGACCAGCCCCCGGTGTCCGCGCGGCGCCCGAGCAGCACGCGGCCCTCGTCGTCGAAGACGACCGCCGTGACGCCCGGCAGGAACAGCAGCTGGTGGCCGGCGGAGGCCCGGATCCGGCGGATGAACTCAGGGGTGCTCATCCTCCGACCCTAACGGCGCGCGCGGCCACTCAGGCGGCACGCCGCCGGCGGGACCACTCAGACGGTACGCCGCCGACACACCCGCTCACACAGCACGCCACCGACACAGCCACCCAGACGGCAAGCCGCCGGCACTCCCGCTCGGACCTCAGACGGTACGCCCGCGGCCCCGTACCGCCAGGGTGAGCGCGCCACCCAGGCCGCCGGCCGCCAGGGCGAGCAGCGCGTACTCGGGCCAGGCTCCGAGCCGGGTGGCGGGCGTCTGCGTGGAGCGGAGCGGCACCTCCGCGACGAGCGCGGCCGGCGTGAACATCTCGGTCCGCTCCGCCACCGTGCCGTCCGGGCGGATCACCGCGCTGACGCCGCTCGTCACGGGCACGAGCACGGCCCGGCCGTGCTCCACCGCCCGCACCCGGGACATCGCCAGCTGCTGGTAGGTCATCTCGGTGCGGCCGAACGTCGCGTTGTTGCTGGGCACCGAGATCAGCTGGGCCCCGGCCCGCACGGTGTCGCGGACCGCGTCGTCGAAGGCGGCCTCGTAGCAGGTCACCAGGCCCACCCGGGAGCCCGACATGGTGAACACGCCGGGCACCTTGCCGGGCCCGAAGTCACGGCGCACCCGGTCCACGTCGGAGCTGAAGAGGCGGGCGACGCCGCGCATCGGGATGTACTCGCCGAAGGGCTGGATGTGCCGCTTGTCGTACGTGGCCGTGGGGCCGTGCACCGGGTCCCAGAGGATCTGGGTGTTGCGCAGCGGACCGGTGGCCGGGGCCAGCACCGAGCCGATGGAGACGGGCACGCCGACTGCCTTCACCGCGTCGTCGATCACGGCGTAGGCGTCGGCCTCGGCGTAGGGGTCGAGGTCGGAGGAGTTCTCCGGCCAGAGCACGAAGTCGGGGCGCGGCTCCCGGCCCGCCTTGACGTCCTCGGCGAGTTGCACGGTGCGGCGGGCGTGGTTGTCGAGCACGGCCCGCCGCTGGGAGTTGAAGTCCAGGCCGGCGCGGGGCACGTTGCCCTGGATGACGGCGGCGGTGGCCGTGCCGTCCTCCGGGGCGTCGTCGACGAGCGGGCGGGCGGCCAGGGCGCCGGTCACCGGGACCAGTACGGTCAGGGCCGCGACCAGCGGCCTGCGCCGCCCCTCGCGCAGCTGGCGCAGGACGGCGTACAGCCCGAAGCCGCACAGGGCGACGGCGAAGCCGAGCAGCGGGGTGCCGCCGACCGCGGCCAGCGGGAGGAAGACACCGTCCGCCTGGCCGAAGGCGATCTTGCCCCAGGGGAAGCCGCCGAAGGGCGCCCGGGCGCGTACGGCCTCGGCGGCGACCCACACCGCGGCGGCCCAGACGGGCCACAGCGGGAGGCGGGTGACGACGGCGATGCCGAGGCAGCCGAGGGCCAGGATCAGCGCCTCCGCCAGGGCCAGGGCCAGCCACGGGACCGGGCCGACCTCCTCGCCGGTCCACACCAGCAGGGGCAGCATGAAGCCGAGCCCGGCGGCCAGGCCCAGGCCGAAGCCGGCCCGGGGGCGGCGCCGGTACAGGCAGTGGCCCAGAAGGGCGAAGGCGGGCAGCGCCAGCCACCAGAGGGGCCGGGGCGGGAAGCTCAGGTAGAGCAGCGCTCCGGACGCGGCGGCCAGCCCCGTGTCGATCAGCCAGGCGCCGCGGCGGCGGGCGCCGGAGGGCGCGGCGGGGGCCGGCGCGGTGTCGGTGGTGCGGGTGGCGCTGCTCATTGCCGGAGTGTACGACGCCCGCCTGAGGGACGGGGCCGGCCCCCCGGCCCGGGGCGGAGCGGCGGGGCCGGGCCCCCGGCGCGAAGCGGAGACAACACGTCCGGCCCCCGGCCCGGGGCGGAGGGGACGCGTCCGGGGGTCAGCCGGGGGTGTGGAGGCGGGAGCGGATGATCCGTACCGCGGTCTCGGCGTCGTCCACGGTGACGGTGAAGAGCCGGCCGTCGCCCAGTCTCAGGACGACGCCCTCGCCGCGGCGGACCACGACGGCGGTGCCCTTCTCGGGGCGCCAGCGGTAGCCCCAGCCGCCCCACTGGCGTGGGGTGACGCGGGGCGCGAACTCCGCGGACGTGATCTCGGCGAGGCGGATGCGGCGGCGCGGTACGCCGATGTGGCCGCAGCGCACCTCCAGGCCCTCGTCGTCGACGGTGACGGCGACGTGGACGAAGGCCAGCGTGCCGCCGAGGATGAGCAGCCCGGCGGCCACGCAGCCGACGACGGACATGACGAGCGGGGCGAGGCCGCTGGTCCAGGCGGATTCGACGGCCAGCTCGATGCCGAGGGCCAGGAAGGCGGCCCCGGCCGCGGCGAGCAGCCACTGCACGCGGTTGGTCGCGCGGCCGGTCCACAGCGGCCCGGTGGGGTGGTCCCTCATGGTGGCAGCGTACTCACGTTCCGCACACCCGGCAGTGGCCACGCGGCCGTCCGTGGCTCGCGGCCGTCCGATGCCCCGCCCTGGCGGTCCGTGGCCCCGCCCCGGCCGTCCCTGGCCCCGCCCCCGCCGCTCAGCCCGCCGCGGTGCGGGGCGTGGTCTGCTGCACGGCCCAGCGGTTGCCGTCGGGGTCGGCGAAGTAGACGAAGGAGCCCCAGGCCTGGTCGTCGATCGGGCTGACGTCGATCCCCCGGGCGGTCAGGTCGGCGTGCGCGGCCTCGATGTCCGCGACGACCACCTGCATGTTGTCGAGGGAGCCCGGGGCCATCCCCGTGAGCCCCTTGCCGACCGCGATGGAACAGGCCGATCCGGGCGGGGTGAGCTGGACGAAACGGACGTCGTCGCTCACGGTGTGGTCGTGGTCGGTCCGGAAGCCGACCTGTTCGTAGAAGGCCTTGGCCCGGTCCACATCGCTGACGGGCACGGCCACGAGCTCCAGCTTGATGTCCATGGGGGCCATCATGCGCCGTCCGTCCCCGCTCGGCCCCCCGTACCCGGATTCCGGCCGCCACCCGGGGTACGGTGCGACGGACCCCCGCGCGCGGGGTCGGGGGAGGGACACGATGGCGGTGCCGGAACGGTCGGACCGGGCCGCGGGAGCGGTACTGGGCTCAGCGGTGGGCGACGCGCTGGGCGCGCCCTTCGAGTTCGGGCCGCCGGGGGTGCTGGCGGCGGGCGCCCCGGAAATGGCCGCGGGCGGCGGCTGGGAGCCCGGCGAGGCGACGGACGACACCCAGATGGCCGTGCTGGTCGGCGAATCACTGCTGGAACGCGGCGGGCTCGACCTGCCCGACGTCTTCGCCCGCTTCCAGCGCTGGGCGTCGGGCGAGCCCAAGGACATCGGGCTCCAGACCGAGGACGTCCTGACGAACGGCGCGCCGTGGGACCTGGCCGCGGCCCTGCACTTCCAGGTGAACCTGCGCGCCGCGGGCAACGGCTCGCTGATGCGCGCCGCGACCTCGGCCGTGTACTTCGCGGCGGCGGGGCGCGGGGCCACGATGGACGCGGCCCGGCGGATCGCGGCCCTCACCCACGGGGACCGGGCCGCCTGGGAGGGCACGGCGATCCTGCACGAGCTGGTGCGGCTCGCGCTCGGCGGGGCGGACCCGCTGGCCGCGCTGCCCGAGGTGCTGGCCCAGGTCCACCCGGCCCACCGTGTGCGGTACGCGGTGGTACTGGCCCCGGACTGGCACCCGGAGCTGGCCACGGAGTTCAACGGGGCGGTCTGGCCGTGCCTGGGTTCGGCGGTGTGGGCCCTGCGCACCACCGGGGACTTCGCCTCGGCGGTCCGTGCGGCCGTGGACGTGGGCGGGGACACGGACACGGTCGCCGCGGTGACCGGCACGCTGGCCGGGGCGGTGTACGGGTCGGGGGCCGTGCCCGAACAGTGGAGCCGTGCCCTGCACGTCCCGCTGCCGGGCTGGCCGGGGCGGGTGCTGCGGGCCGCGGACGTGGCGGGGCTCGGGAGGCGGCTGGATGAGGCGGGCGCGGGGCCGGGCCCGGGTCCGGGTCCGGTCAGGCGGTGCGGGCCGGCTGGGGGGTCAGGAAGCGGCCTTCCGCGTACGTGAGGGCTTCCGCCGGGAGGCCGGACGGACGGGAGCTGAGCAGGACCGTCAGCGTGCCGGTCGGCGGGGCCTCCGGGTCGGCCTGGATGCCGAGGCGGCGCAGGGCCTGGGTGGCCACCGCGTCGGCGGAGCCGTGGAAGGTGAGCGGCGCGCCACCGGTACGGGGGCGCAGGGCGTCCCGTACGGCGTCCTCGACCAGCTCGTAGTGGGTACAGCCGAGGACCACGTCCGTGACGTCGGCCGGGGTCAGCGCCGCCGCCGCGGCGACGGTGCGGGCGACGGCCTCCTCGTCGGCCCACTGGACCGCGTCGGCGAGGCCGGGGCAGGGCACCTCGGTCACGTCGACCCCCGCGGCGAAGTCGCGGATGAGGGCCCGCTGGTAGGGGCTGCCGGTGGTGGCGGGGGTGGCCCAGATGGCGACCTTGCCGCCGCGGGCGGCGGCCGGCTTGATCGCCGGTACGGTGCCGATGACCGGGATGGCGGGCTCCAGCGCGGCGCGGAGGGCCGGCAGCGCGTGGACCGTGGCGGTGTTGCAGCCCACGATCAGCGCTTCCGGTGCGTGGGCGGCGGCGGCCCGGGCCACCTGGAGGGCGCGCTCCGTGAGGTCCTCGGGGGTACGGGGCCCCCAGGGCATGCCGTCCGGGTCGGACGAGAGGACCAGATCCGCGTCGGGCCGCAGCCGGCGTACGGCGGCGGCGGCCGGCAGCAGGCCGATTCCGGAGTCCATGAGCGCGATCTTCACCCGGTCACTTTAATGGACGGTGTCCTCCGTCCCGTGTCGACGGCCCGGTCCCGCACGAGGCCCGCCCGGGGCCGGCGCAAGGCCCCAACCGGGCCCGCCCCGGTCCTGCCCGACGCCTGCCCGGTCCCGCACGACGCCCGCCCCGGACCGGCACGACGCCCGCCCCGGACCGGCACGACGCCCGCCCGGCGCTCGCGCGCGGCGGGACGGCCTGTCCTGCGGTGCGGTCGGGGTGCGGTGCGGCAGACTGCGGCGGGTGAGCGTCCTCTCCGTGACCGCGCTGCTCTCCCTGGCCGCCTGGGTGTGGCTGCTGCTGTGCCAGGGGATGTTCTGGCGCACGGACGTCCGGCTGCCGCCGCGCAGCGATCCCGCGCGCTGGCCGTCCGTCGCGGTGGTCGTGCCCGCCCGCGACGAGGCCGCCGTGCTGCCGGAGAGCCTGCCGTCGCTCCTCGCCCAGTGCTATCCGGGCGAGGCCGAGGTGGTGCTGGTGGACGACGGGAGCACGGACGGTACGGGTTCCCTCGCCCGGCAGCTCGCGGAGCGCGCCCCGGGGCTGCCGCTCACCGTCACCTCCCCCGGCGAGCCGGAGCCGGGCTGGACGGGCAAGCTGTGGGCCCTGCGCCACGGCATCGCGCTGGTGGGGAGCCGTCCGGCGGGCGCGCCCGAGTACCTGCTGCTCACCGACGCCGACATCGCGCACGAGCCGGACAGCCTGCGGCAGCTGGTGGCGGCCGCCGTCTCCGCCGACCTCGACCTGGTCTCCCAGATGGCCCGGCTGCGGGTGGCCACCGCCTGGGAGCGCCTCGTCGTCCCGGCGTTCGTCTACTTCTTCGCCCAGCTCTACCCGTTCCGCCGGATCAACCGCCCGGGCGCCCGGACCGCGGCGGCGGCCGGCGGCTGCGTGCTGCTGCGGACGGAGGCGGCCGTGCGCGCCGGGGTGCCGGACGCGATCCGGCAGGCCGTCATCGACGACGTGTCCCTCGCCCGTGCGGTGAAGCGCGGCGGCGGGCGGATCTGGCTGGGGCTCGCGGAGCGGGTGGACAGCGTGCGCCCGTACCCGGCCCTGGGCGATCTGTGGCGGATGGTCTCGCGCAGCGCGTACGCGCAGCTCCGCCACAGTCCGCTGCTGCTGGCCGGTACGGTCGCCGGGCTGGCGGTGGTCTACCTGGTGCCGCCGGTCGCGGCGGTGGCCGGGCTGCTCACCGGGGACGCGGCGGCCGCGTACGCCGGCGGCCTGGCCTGGCTGCTGATGGCCGGCACCTACGTGCCGATGCTCCGGTACTACCGCCGGTCCCCCGGGCTGGCCCCGCTGCTGCCCTTCACGGCCCTGCTGTACCTGGGGATGACGGTCGACTCCGCCGTGCAGCACTACCGCGGCCGGGGGGCCGCGTGGAAGGGGCGGACCTACCCGCGGCCGAGCGACGCCTGAGCCGGGCCGCCCGGAGGCGCCGGCGCGCGCCGGGGGGGCTCGCGCCCCTTCGCCCGCCCCTGCGCGATGACGGGTCGGTGAAGAACCGGTGACGCGTGGCCCGGCCACGTACATCACCGACGGCGACCCCGATTTGACAATCTGTCAAAATCATGTCCCGAACAGGGGGTACGAGATCGGACAGAAGGGTCCGCAGGTGACGAATCGAGCCCCCGCGCAGGGCGTGAACGGCGTGCTGGTTACCAGCGGATATGCAGGTCAGAGCGGTGTTCCCGGCGTCAGCCTATGGACCGGGTGAACCAGTGGGCTTAACTTATGTCCCATGACCTCCCCCCGCGCCTCTTACGGCGGCGGTTACTACTCCGCGCCGTCCTTCCCGGACACCCCCATCTACGACTCCCTCGTCGCAGAGCGGGGCACTCCCCAGATCGCTCCGATCCGGGTTCCCGCCGCCTACGACCAGCCGAGCAGCAGCAGTTACCTGCCCGCGCTGCCCTCGGCCCTGCCGGCGCTCCCGGCCGCCCCGTCCGCCCACCAGGGCACCGGCGGGTACGGCTACCCCTACCAGCAGCAGGCTCCGCAGCCGGTGCCGCTCCAGCACGCCCCGGCCCCCTACATCCCGCAGCAGGCGCCGGCGCCCCGTGCCTACGCCCCGCAGCAGCCGCCCCGCCCGGTGGCCACCACGGGGTACGAGGCGATGCGTCCCGCGGCGCCCCGCCCGATGCAGGCCCCGGTGCCCGCGCAGGGTGCGTACGAGGACCCGTACGGGCGCCCGTACCAGTCGCGCGGCTACTAGACCGTCCCGCGCGGAACGACGGTCGAGGGTCATACGCGGGGTGCGGTCCTGCCGGGCACGACCACCTGGCAGGATGCACCCATGCCCAACGATTCGGTCATGAAGGTCCAGGCGCTGCACGTCCATCCCGTCAAATCGGTTGCGGGGACTGCCCCCGACGAGGTGGCCGTGGAGCCCTGGGGCCTGTCCGGGGACCGACGGTGGGCCCTGATCGACGACGACGCCAAGGTCATCACCCAACGCGAGCAGCCGCGGCTGGCGTTGGCGCACGCGACGCCGCTGGGGGGCGGCGGATTCAGCGTGTCGGCACCCGGCCGCGGGACGCTCGCGGTCGAGGTGCCGGAAGCGGACGGCGTGACGCCCTTCACGCTCTTCGGCAAGAAGGTCGAGGGCGTGCTCGGCCCCGCCGCGGCCCATGCCTGGTTCAGCGACCACCTCGGCGTGCCCGCCCGGCTGGTGCACCTCGACGAACCGTCCCACCGGCGGCCGGTGGACCCCGAGTTCGCCCTGCCCGGCGAGACGGTCAGCCTCGCGGACGGCTACCCGCTGCTGATCGCGACGCTCGCCTCGCTGGAGGCGCTGAACGAGCTGATAGCCGCCGGCGACCGGCCCGAGGAGGGCCCGCTGCCGATGGACCGCTTCCGTCCCAACGTCGTGGTCTCCGGCGCCGAGCCGTGGGCCGAGGACTCCTGGGGCCGCCTCACCATCGGCGACACCGAGTTCCGGGTGGCCAGGAACTGCGGACGGTGCGTGGTCACCACCACCGACCAGCGGACGGCCGAGCGCGGCAAGGAGCCGCTGCGCACCCTGGGCCGGCACCGCCGCGACGGCAAGCGGCTGATCTTCGGCCAGCTGCTGGTCCCGGTCACGCTGGGCACGCTGCGCGTGGGCGACGAGGTACGGGTGACGGGCTAGCGCCCTCCGGGCTCCGGGCGGGCCTGCCCGCCTGCATGTCTGCCCGGCTTCACCCACCCGTTCAGCCGCCCCGCCCGGCCGCCCGGCCGGGGCGGGTTCCGTACCGCCCGCCGGGCCCCGTCCGCTCCCGTCCCGCCCGTCCGGGCTTCCCGTGCCGCGGCGGGAACCCCGTGGCCCGCGGGGACGTTGGGACCCGTGACGTGCCGCCCGCCCGGCCCGGATGCGCGAGCGCCCGGGGTGCGGGAGGCTGGGACGACGGAGGGCGAAGGGGGTGCTGGACCGTGCGGACCGCAATGGGCGTCTGGCGCTGGCGGCACAATCCGCTGCGCAGGACGACCGACCTGATCGAGGCCTGGGTCGCGCTCGCCGCCCTCGCCTGCTTCTTCCTCCTCGTGCCCGCCGTGGGCACCCTGGCCGGCACCCGCGTGGACGACGTGCTCCAGCAGGCCGTGCGCCGGCAGCACGCGGAACGCACGCTGATCAACGCGGTGGTGACCGCGGGCAGCTCCGCCGCCGGCGCCGCCACCTCCGGCCGCGCGGCGGACTCCGCCGACCCCGGCGCCCGGCGCCACGCCCCCGCCGACCCGCACGTGGTCGCCTCCTGGACCGGCCCCGACGGCAGCCACCACACCGGCACCGTCGCGACCGGCACGAGCGTGCCCGGACCCGGGCAGGCGGTGCCCGTCTGGACGGACGACCGGGGCCGCCTCGTCGGCCGCCCGCTCGACACCACGACCGCCGCGACGCACTCCGCGCTGGCCGGCCTCGCGGCCGCGGCGACGGCGGCCGCACTGATCGCCACCGTGCGGCGGCTGATCGTACGCAGGCTCACGCACCGGCGGTACGCGCGCCTGGACCGGGCGTGGGCCGCCGCGGGGCCCGACTGGGGCCGGACGGACGCAGGCGGCTGACCTGTCAACTCCCCGGCCCCGCGCGCGCTACCGTGGACCGGCCGACGTGTTCGCGCGGGCGGACGGGACGCGGGTGAACACCGCGGCGGTCCCGCCGCCCAGGGCGCGCACGGCATCGAACGACAACCAGGTGGGGGCACAGCATCGCCATGGCACAGGGCACGGTCCAGGTCACGCACGGCGGTACCTCTCGGTGGCGGCGCCGCACCGGTGAGTACCCGACTCTGGCCGCGGCCCTCGACGCCGCGGGCGACGGCGACGTCCTGACCGTCGCACCCGGCACGTACCGGGAGAACCTGGTGCTGCGCCACGCCGTCACCCTGCGCGGGCCCGAAGGGGCGGTCGGCTCGGTGCGGATCGCGCCCGTGGACGGGGTCGCGCTCACCATCCGGGCCTCCGCGGTCGTCCAGGACCTGCGCCTGGAGGGCCAGGACACGGCGGCACCCGCCCTGCTGGTCGAGGACGGCGCGCCGGAGCTGACGGACCTGCGGGTGACGACCAGGTCGGCGGCCGGCATCGAGGTGCGGGGCGGTGCCCGCCCGGTGGCACGCCGCTGCACGGTCGAGAACCCGGCCGGTGTGGGGATCGCCGTACTCGACGGCGGGGGCGGGGTGTTCGAGGACTGCGAGGTGGTCTCCGCCGGCCAGGCCGGGGTCTCCGTGCGCGGGGGCCGGCCGCGCCTGGAGCGCGTCCGGGTGCACCACGCCGCCGGTGCGGGCCTGAGCGTGACCGGCGACGGCTCGGCGCTGGAGGCGCTGGGCTGCGAGGTGTACGAGATCAAGGGCACCGGCGTCCAGGTCGCCGCCCGCGCGACGGCCCGGCTCACCGACTGCTCGGTGCACCGGACCACCGGGGACGGGGTCACCCTGGACACGGACGCGGTGCTGGCGCTGGCCGGGTGCGACATCCACGACGTGCCCGAGAACGCGGTGGACCTGCGCTCGCGCTCGGTCCTCACGCTCAGCCGCACCACCGTGCGCCGCTTCGGCCGCAACGGCCTGTCGGTGTGGGACCCGGGCACCCGGGCCGACGCCGAGCACTGCGAGATCCACGACAGCACGGGCGACTACCCCGCGGTGTGGATCAGCGACGGGGCCACCGCCTCGCTCACCTCCTGCCGGGTGCACGACGTGCCGGACGCCGTGTTCGTCCTGGACCGCGGCTCGCGCGCGGACGTGGTGGACAGCGACCTGTGGCAGGTGCGCAACACCGCCGTCTCGGTCAGCGACGGCGCCACCGCCCAGCTCGACGACTGCCGGATCCGGGAGGCCACCACCGGCGCCTGGTTCCGCGACCACGGCAGCGGCGGCACCCTCGCCGGCTGCACCGTCGACACCGTGCAGACCGGCGTCATCGTCACGAAGGGCGCCGACCCGGCGGTCGAGCGGTGCACCGTCACCTCCCCCGCCGAGGCCGGCTTCTACGTGTCCGCCGGGGGCCGGGGCACCTTCCACGCCTGCAGGGTCACGGACAGCGGCGGCTTCGGCTTCCACGTGCTCGACGGCTGCCGCACCCTGCTCACCCGGTGCCGTACGGAGCGCTGCGGACGCGGCGGCTACGAGTTCGCGGAGGAGGGGCCCCGGGCCGAGGAGTGCACCAGCGACGAGAGCGGGCTGCGGACGGGCGGCGCGGCGGGGGTGGCCGGGGTCTCCGGGGTGACCGGCGTGACCGGGGCCGCTGGAGGGGCCGGTGCGGCTGGGATCGCGGGGTCCGGGACCTCCGGGGCCTCCGGGGTCTCCGGGGTCTCCGGGGTCGAGCGGACCGCGGGGCCGGGCGGTGCCGTGCGGGCGCCGGCCGCGCGGGCCGTCGTACCGGAGGCCGTGGCCGGCGTACCCGCGCCGCGGGCCGAGCCGGCCGGGCCCGCGGGCCGCGGCTCCGGCGAGGTGCTGGGCGCGCTGGACGCCCTGGTGGGGCTGGACAGCGTCAAGAAGGAGGTGCGCGCGCTCACCGACATGATCGAGGTGGGCCGGCGCCGGCAGCAGGCCGGGCTGAAGGCCGCCTCGGTCCGCCGCCACCTCGTCTTCACCGGCTCCCCCGGCACGGGCAAGACCACCGTGGCCCGCCTGTACGGGGAGATCCTGGCCTCGCTCGGGGTGCTGGAGCGCGGACACCTGGTGGAGGTGTCCCGGGTGGACCTGGTCGGCGAGCACATCGGCTCGACGGCGATCCGTACCCAGGAGGCCTTCGACCGGGCCCGCGGCGGGGTGCTCTTCATCGACGAGGCGTACGCGCTGGCGCCGGAGGACTCCGGGCGGGACTTCGGCCGCGAGGCCATCGACACGCTGGTGAAGCTGATGGAGGACCACCGCGACGAGGTGGTGGTGATCGTCGCCGGGTACACGGCGGAGATGGAGCGGTTCCTGACGGTCAACCCCGGTGTGGCGTCGCGTTTCTCACGGACCATCACCTTCGGTGACTACGAGCCCGCGGAGCTGCTCCGGATCGTGGAGCAGCAGGCCGACGAGCACGAGTACCGGCTCGGCGGCGGCACACCGGAGGCGCTGCTCGGCTACTTCACCCGGCTGCCGAAGGGGCCGGCCTTCGGCAACGGGCGGACCGCCCGGCAGACGTTCGAGGCGATGGTGGAGCGGCACGCCGGGCGGGTGGCGCAGCTGGCCGAGCCGAGCACCGACGAGCTCACCCTGCTCTTCCCGGAGGATCTGCCGGGGGCTCCGTGAGGGGTTCCCTGGCCGTGGGCACGGTGCCGGGCGGAGTCGTGGACACGGTGACGACGAGCGCGGCCGGCACGGCCACGGTGGCGGTGCCGTCGGCCGGGGCGGGCGGGACCGGGCCGATCCGGGCGAGCAGCGCGTCGCGTTCGGCGGCGAAGACGGGGTCGGCCTGGTAGTCGGAGTGGCCCAGGAGCGGTGCGGGGAGCGGGTGGTCCGCCGTACGCCCGTACGCCAGCGGGTCCTTGAGCGGCCCCCGGTCCACGCGTTCGGGCCCCGATGCCTCGTATCCGACCGGGCCGCCGATGGGGTCGGTGGCCCGCCAGAGGTTGCGCCAGCGGCCGATCGCGCCGTGCAGGTCGGTGAGGGGGCCGGGGCCGAAGTGGGCGGGGAACCAGCGCCCGTACAGCCTGCGCAGCGGTGACCCGTACGTGAGGAGGGCGACCCGGTCCCGGACGGCGGGCGGCAGCTGCCAGACGGCGGCGGCCGCGAGGACGCTGCCCTGCGAGTGCCCGGAGACCACCAGGCGGCCCCCGGCCTCCCGGGTGCGGTCGGTCCACGCGGTCATCCGCCAGACCAGGTCGGGGACGGCGCGCTCGGCGTAGCAGGGCGGGGCGAAGGGGTGCGCGGCACGCGGCCAGAAGGTCCCGACGTCCCAGAGGATGCCGATGGTGCGGCGGGCGGAGGCGTCGCGGTACGCGCGGCGGCCCCAGGTGACGAAGAGCAGGAAACCGAAGCCGATCAGCCAGGAGCCGAGCGCCTGCGCCCCCTCGACGGCGGCCGCGAGCGGCGGGTACGCGCCCTGGGCGGCCTCCCCCGGCACCGCTCGGCTGAGCCAGGCCCCGGCGAGGGCCGCGGCGCCCAGCACGAGGGTGACGCCGGAGACGGCGGCGATGAACCACGGCGTCGTGTCGGTGAGCGAGGCGGCGGCCCGGGCTCCGGCGATGGCCCTGCTGCGGGCGGTGTCGGGGCGTTCGCCGGGGTACTCGGCGGCGACGGTGGCGGCCAGCCGGCGGCGCAGGAGCGCGCCGCGGGCGCCGAACCAGCAGGCGAGGAGGAGCAGGACGAGGAGGAGCGGCGGCAGCACGGCGGCCTGCCAGGAGAGCAGGACGGGCGGTCCGGGGAGCGGGGCGCCGGGGGCGCCCGGGGTGGCGCCGCCGTCGAGCCAGTCGGCGACGCGCTGGGCGACGCCGCCGGACATCACCCCGCCGAGCGCGCAGGCGAGCATGGCCACGGCGGGTCCGCCGAGGCCGCGCAGGGCGGACCCGGGGACGGGGTGGCGGCGGTGCAGCCGGTGGGCGACGCAGGCGAGGGCGAGGACGAGCAGGCCCTGGGCGAGCATCAGCAGGCCGAAGGTGAGGTCGCCCGGCAGCCGGCCGTGCGACCGCCAGCCGGGCCGGGACCAGGCCGCATAGCCGAGGCCGAGGACCAGCAGGGCCACCGCGCAGCCGGGCAGCAGGGAGATCACGGCGCGGTCGAGGCGCTCGTCGGCGTGGCCCTCGGCACGGCCCCTGCGGCAGACCACCGCGACCACGACGAGGGCGCCGAGCGCGACCAGCGCCTCCAGGACGGTGCCGGCCACGGCCAGGGGCAGCTCCCCGCGGGCGCGGTCGTGGCGGGCGGCGGCGCCGGTGACGGCCGCGGCGACGGTGAGGAGGCCGGCGGCGGTGTGCGCGGCGCGCAGCCGGGCGACGAGGCGGCGGCCGAACCAGAACCCGGGGCGGGCGAGGGCGGGGCGGTCCGCCGGGGACGGGGGTGCGGGTCGGGGTCGGGGTGGGGCCGTGGCGGGGGCCCTGCCTCCGGGGGACGGCTCGTGGCGGGGCTCGTGGCCGGGTACGTGGCCAGGCTCGTGGCGGGGCTCGCGGCCGGGCTCGCGGCCGGGCTCGTGGTCCGGCGGGCGCTGGGACTCGTACGCGCTCCAGGTCCGGTTGGAGAGGTACCACAGCAGGCCGGTCAGGGCGGCGGGCACGAGGGCGCCGAGGGCCACCCGGCGGCCGGGCTGGGACCACCAGCCGTGCCCTTCGGCGGCGAGGGGGCCGAGCCAGGAGTGTTCCGAGGCGCAGGCGGCGGTTCCCGCGCACTGCCAGGCGAGCAGGTCGAGGGCCACCTCGCAGGCGGCCGCGACCAGCAGCACGGTGAGGGTGAGGGCGACCAGGCGGACCAGGACGCCGTACGTCCGGACCGCGCGGCCGCCGCCGGGCGTCCCGGGGCGGGCCCAGTGCGCCAGGTTGACCACCATGAACGGCACGAGGAGCAGCCAGAGGGCGCGGGCGCCGTTGCCGGAGGTGAGCCGGGACCAGACGTACGCCTCGGTCACCGGGCGGCCGGCGTGGCGCTCGGGGTGGTCCTCGGCATCGGCGTCCTCGGCACGGCGGAACACGGCGGCGGTGGCGTCGCCGGTGACCCGGACCGTGCGCGGGTCGGCGAGCAGGCCCTCGGGGTCGGCGCCGCCGACGCCGTGCAC
This sequence comes from Streptomyces sp. NPDC101132, assembly GCF_044759225.1. Lineage (NCBI taxonomy): Bacteria > Bacillati > Actinomycetota > Actinomycetes > Kitasatosporales > Streptomycetaceae > Streptomyces > Streptomyces sp. NPDC101132. The sequence goes on along the minus strand of NZ_JBIVYX010000009.1, from coordinate 384,262 downwards.
GAGCAGTTCGAGCGAGGGGCTGGCGGGGCCGGCGGGGCGGGCGGGTTCCTGGGGCACGGCGGCGCCTCCTGTTCCGGCGCGGTCGGGGCGGTGGTCCCGTGTGGTGGGGGGGACCAGGATCCCGGTCCGGTCCGGTGATGCCCGCTTCCGGGGGCGCGCAGACATCTGACGCTCCGACAGCTAGGGTGCGGGCGAACCGTTTCTCTTTCCTGGGGTGTGGGACTCATGGCACGCAGACTGCGGCCCGTCGGGGTCGACTTCATCGAGACCGCGCCGGTGCGGCTGGTCTTCTCGGCCGGAACGGCCGCCCCGCCCGAGGCGGTGTACCGCGCGCTGGCAGAGGACGTGACGGGCTGGCCCCGCTGGTTCCGGGCGGTGACGCTGGCCCGGCCGACCCACGGCGGGGCGGGCCGGGAGGTCCGCCTGATGGGCGGCGTCCGCTTCCAGGAGACGATCATGGCCGCCGACCCCGAACTCCGGTACGCGTACCGGGTGGACGAGACGAACGTGCCCGGCGTGCACGCCCTGCTGGAGGAGTGGCGGTTGGCCCCCGAGGGTGCGGGCACCCGGGTCCAGTGGACCTTCGCCGCGGCGGGCCCGACCCCGTTCCGCCTCGCCCTCACCGCCGCCCGTCCGGGACTCGGCCACAGCTTCCGCGACGCCCTCCGCACCCTGGACCGCCGCCTCACCGCGTCCCCGACGCCGTAACCCCTGCCGCTCCGCGCCGCCTGCCCGCGGGCTCGGTCGTCCCCGCCCTGCCACGCGGTCACGCGGGCCTCGTTCCCCTCCGCGTCGGCGGGCACCAGGAACGCGGGGCGCGGGCCTCGGACACCGGCCGGCTCCCTGCGGCCGGCACGGCGGCGATCCGCCGGGGTGCCACGTCCTGGGCCACGTCGTGTGGCAACTCGGCTCATATGCCTGCGCGTCGGGCCTCCGCTGACGCAGGATGTCCGGTGTCAGGTGCGAGGGGGGCCGCGCGCGGTCCCGGGGGCGTGGGGGCGTGTTGGTGGGACAGCTCGCAACGATGACCCGTGGCGGCACGGGAGCCGTGGGCCGGCCGGACCGGGGCGGCGCGGCGGACCGGGGCGGCGCGGCGGACCGGGGTCCGGGAGCGGGTCGCCGCGCCCGGTGCGGCGGGAAGTGCGTCTGAGCCGCGTGGCCGCCCGTCGCGAGGGGTTCATCGTCAAGGTGCGCCACGGCGCCACCGGCGCCGCCGTCGGCGTCGGCTTCGTCGTGGGCGAGAAGCACATCGTGACCTGTGCCCACGTCGTCAACGTGGCGCTCGACCGCCCCAAGGCGCACCCGTCCCGGCCCGCCGAAGAGGCCCGGGTCCAGGTCGAGTTCGTCCTGCTCGGCGACGCCGAGGGCGCACCGCTGCGCAACTGCCGGGTCGCCGCGTGGGACCCGCCGCCCGGCGAGCACGGTCCCGGCCGCGACGTGGCCGGCCTGGTGCTGGTCGGCGGGGACACGCTGCCCGTCGGCGCGGGCCCGGCCCGGCTGGTCGACGCCCGGGGCGGCCTGGACGGCGCGGGCGTCGCCGTCTTCGGCTACCCCGGCAACCCGCCCCGCACCCTCAACGGCGCGTGGAGCCACCACGTCCTCCGCGGCGCCGTCGGCGGGGGCCTCGTACAGCTCGACACCGCCGGCGAGTCGGCGCTGCGCGCCCAGCCCGGCTACAGCGGCTCGCCCGCGATCACCACGGACCGGTGGGGCGACGCGGTCATCGGGATGCTGGCCGTCGCCGGCCGCGGCGGCGAGTTCGAGGACGCGTACGCCGTGCCCGCGTCCGAGGTCGCCGCGGTCTGGCCCGAGGTGCTGGAACGGAGCGTGCTGCCGCCCTGCCCGTACCGCGGGCTCCAGGCCTTCACCGCGGCCGACGCCCGCGACGGGGTGTTCGTCGGCCGCGAGCGGGAGGTCGAACGGCTCAGGGAGATGGTCAAGAGCCAGCCGTTCATCCTGGTCACCGGCCCTTCCGGGGTCGGCAAGTCCTCGCTGGTCGCGGCCGGACTCCAGCCCGCGCTGGCGGCCGACGGGTGGTCGGTGGCGGCCTTCCGGCCGGGCCCGGCGCCGTACGAGGCGGTCGCGCGCGCCCTCCTCGAACTCGAGGACCCCGGCGGCGACCACTCGCTGGAGCGGCTCGACCGCCGCACCCGCACGCTCAAGGAAGAGGGTTTCTGGCCGGTCGCCACCCGCATCGCCGTGCTGACCGGCCGCCGGCTGGCCCTGATCGGCGACCAGTTCGAGGAGGTGCTGAGCGGCGGCGGGCCGGAGCGGCGCGCGGCCTTCCTGGAGCGCATGCTGCCCCACCCGGACACCCTGGAGGACTCGCCCGTACGTCTGGTCTGCACCCTCCGCGCCGACTTCCTGCCCGACCTGCTGGAGCTGCCCGCCGTCGGCCCGCGCCTCCAGGACCGGCAGCTGAACGTCTCGCCGCTGGACGAGGCGGCGCTCACCCGGGTGATCGTGGAGCCGGCGGAGCTGGCCGGGGTGGCGTACAGCCCCGGCGTGGCCGAGGCCATCGCGGCGGAGGCGACCAAGGCGCCGGGCAGCCTGCCGCTGCTGGAGTTCGCGCTGACCGAACTGTGGCCGATGCAGCAGGACCGGCGGATCACCTTCGACGGATACCACGCGCTCGGCGGGGTCTCGGGCGCCCTCAACCGGCATGCGGAGAAGGCCTACCAGTTCCTGGGCCGACAGCTGGACGAGGCCCGGATCCGCCGGGTGCTGCTGGCGATGGTACGGGCCCGGGGCGGGTCCAGAAGCGCGGTGCGCGTGACCGCCCTGAGGGAGCACATCGACCGCGACTGGCACATCGCCCGGTTGCTCGCCGAGCCCGACCGCCGACTCGTGGTCCTCGGCACCACCGGCCCCGACACCGCCGAGATCGCCCACGAGGCCCTGATCCGCGAGTGGGGCAGGCTGGCCGAATGGGTCGACGAGGACGCCGACTTCCAGCAATGGCTCACCGTGATGGAGGAGCGGGCGGCCGAAGGCGACATGCTCTCCGCCACCCGCGTCCAGGAGGCCATGCGCTGGCTGGGCGAGCGGGGACCGGACGTCCCGGCGGCCGTCGCCGAGTTCGTCGACCGCAGCGCGACGGCCATCCTCATGCAGCAGCGCACCGAGGTCGAGCTGACCAAGTCCCAGGAGATGGCCGAGCAGTTGCGCGAGCGGTCCGCGATGCTGGAGGAGCACCTGGAGCTGCTGTCCGTCTCCATCCGGGACAAGAGCGACTTCCTGACCACGATGTCGCACGAGCTGCGCAGCCCGCTCAGCTCCCTGCTGATGTACGCGCGGCTGCTGGAGGACAACCCCGAACAGAACCTCACCGACCGCCAGGTGGGCTACGCCCGGGAGATCCACACGGCCGGCTCCGGGCTGCTCTCACTGCTCAACGACATCCTCGACTTCTCCCACGCCGAGACGGGACAGCTGGAGATCGTGCCCGGACCGGTTCCGCTGCTCCAGGTCGCGGACCACCTGGAAGCCCTGTACCTGCCGTCCGCCCAGGCCGCGGGGCTGGACTTCGCGGTCCGGATCGCCCCCGCGCTGCCGGAGACGCTGATCGCGGACGAGCGGCGTCTGCTCCAGATCCTGCGCAGCCTCCTGGCCAACGCCATACGGTTCACCGAGCACGGATCGGTACGGCTCGACGCGTACCCGGCGGGCCCCGAGGTGCCACAACCAGTGCGGGAGCGGCTCGCGGAGGGCGGCGGGGACGGCGACACCGAGCTGATCGCCTTCGCGGTGACCGACACCGGGGTCGGCATCCCGGACGGCAGGCTCCAGCTGGTGTTCGAGGCCTTCCAGCAGGCGTCGCCGGGCCCTTCGCACGCGCCCTCCGGTTCGGGGCTCGGCCTCGCGGTCAGCCGGGAGATCGCGCGGCTGATGGGCGGCGAGATCCACGCGGCGAGCGAGAAGGGCCGGGGTTCGGTGTTCACCCTCTACCTGCCGTTGGTGCCGGGCGGGCCGGCGGCGGGCGCGGAGACCCGTACCGAGGAGGAGGCGCCCGGGGCGGGCGACGACGGGATCTCCGGGGAGCGGGTACTGGTCGTCGGCGCCGACACGCAGCGGGTGCCCGCGCTCATCGACCACCTGGAACGGCACGGCCTGACGGCGCGGTGGGCGGTGGACGGGCCGGAGGCTCGGGACACGCTGGCGCAGGACGACCGGATCTCACTGGTGCTGTGGATGCCGGCGGACGACGGCACGAAGCCCTGGCGCGAGACCGTCAGGATCGTCCGGCTCATGGGGTCGACCCGGACCCCCGTACTCGTCGTCTCGCCCGTCCCGTCCTCCGGGGGCGACTGGACGGCGTTGGAGGCCGCTGCCGCCGGGCAGCGGCCGGAGGGCCCGCTGCTGTCGGAGGTGCGCCGCCTCCTCGGGCGGCCGGAGCCGGCCTGAGGGGCGGGCCCGCCCCCTCAGGCGGTCGGTTCGCGCCAGACGCCCGTCGTCAGCAGCGTGTCGATGGTCTCCGCGTACGGCGCGAGGTCCAGGCCCTGACCGGCCACCCAGGCGTCCGAGTAGTACTTGTCCAGGTAGCGGTCGCCCGGGTCGCAGAGCAGCGTGACCACGCTGCCCCGGCGGCCCTCGGCAACCATCTCCGAGACGATCCGCAGCGCGCTCCACAGGCCGGTGCCCGTCGAGCCGCCCGCCTTGCGGCCGATGACCTGCTCCAGGGCGCGGCAGGCGGCCACGCTCGCCGCGTCCGGCACCTTCATCATCCGGTCGATCGCGCCCGGTACGAAGCTCGGCTCCATGCGCGGCCGGCCGATGCCCTCGATCCGGGAGCCGCAGTCGCTGTGCGCGAGCGGGTCGTTGTGGGTCCAGCCGTCGAAGAAGCAGGAGTTCTCCGGGTCGGGCACGCAGATGCGGGTGTCGTACTGCATGTAGTGCACGTACCGGGCGATGGTCGCCGAGGTGCCGCCGGTGCCCGCGGTCGCGACGATCCAGGCCGGCTCCGGGAAGCGTTCCAGGCGGAGTTGCTGGAACATCGACTCGGCGATGTTGTTGTTGCCGCGCCAGTCGGTGGCCCGCTCGGCGTAGGTGAACTGGTCCATGTAGTGGCCGCCGGTCTCCGCGGCCAGGGAGGCGGACTCGTCGTACATCTTCATCGGGTCGTCGACGAAGTGGCACCGGCCGCCGTGGAATTCGATCAGCCGGCACTTCTCCGGGCTGGTCGTGCGCGGCATCACCGCGATGAACGGGACGCCGATCAGCTTGGCGAAGTACGCCTCGGACACGGCGGTCGAGCCGCTGGAGGCCTCGATGACCGGACGGCCCGGCCGGATCCAGCCGTTGCACAGGGCGTACAGGAAGAGCGAGCGGGCCAGCCGGTGCTTGAGCGAGCCGGTCGGGTGGGTCGACTCGTCCTTCAGGTACAGGTCGATCCCCCACTCCTCGGGGAGCGGGAAGCGCAGCAGGTGGGTGTCGGCGGAGCGGTTGGCGTCGGCCTGGACCTTGCGGACGGCCTCCTTGAGCCACGCCCGGTAGTCGGCGTCGCTGCGGTCCACGTCCACGGTCGCGCGAGGGGTGCTGACCCCGGGCCGTCCGGTCGTACTCATGTGCCCTGCTCCTCCGTTTGTTCGGTCCCCCTGCTTCGCAATGTACCTCTCCCACCTGCGCAAACGCTTACTTTGGGGATCCATCGGGATCGCTTTGGGTACGGCCGGACGGGGTTCGGAAGAGGACTGTCCGCCCCCTGGTGCCCGAGCCCGGACGGGGGCAGACTGCCTGTGTCGAAGGGGGAGACCGACCATGGGAGAACCCGAGTTCACCGCGACCGGTGTGCGGATCGAGCGGTGGCCGCGCGCCCTGACCCGGGCCGGCAAGGTGCTCATCCGCGACGGCCGGCTGCAGTTGCTGACCAGCCGGGACCGTGAGATCGACAGCGCGCCGCTCGGCGCCGTGAGCGCCGCGCGCTCGTGGCTGCCGGGGCGGGGCGACGCGGTGGCGCGCGTCAACGGCAGGCGGTACCGGCTGCGGATGCCCGCGGGCCGGTTCGTGGAGGCCGTGCGCCGGGCCCGGGCCGCCCGCGGCTGACCGTACCGCCGGTGGGCCGGCGTCGCGCCGCGGCCGCCCGCGAGTTGCGGGGGCGGCGGGGGTGGGTGACGCTGGACGGGTGTCACTCAGGGTGCACTCTCGGTGACAACGCGGTACGGGCGGACGCCCGCGCCGCGCGCCGGACCCGCTGGGCCGTCAGCACGTGCTGGATCGCATCGCCGTCCTCTTCCGGACCTCATTTCGGGGAGTCGCAGCCGTGATCAGTCATCGAAGCAGGCACTGCACGGTGGAGCTCCAGGCTCTGCCGGCACGCATAGGCCAGGTGCGCAGAATCGTTTCTGCACAACTGCGCTACTGGCAGCTGGACCCGTTGATCGAGCGTGCCGCGCTCGGCGTCACGGAGCTGCTGAGCAACGTCCACCGGCACGCCGAGCCGGACAAGACGTGCACCGTCGAGATCGAGCTCCGCTTGGAGCGGCTGACCGTCTCGGTGCACGACGGCGACCCCCGTCTCCCGGTGGTGCGCGCCGCCGACCCGCTGGAGACGTGCGGGCGCGGGCTGGCGCTGGTGGAGGCGGTCAGCGAGAGCTGGGGCGCCCGGCCGCTGGACGGTACGGCCGACGGCCGCTCCGGCAAGGTGGTCTGGTTCACCCTCCCCGCCGCCGAGCAGGCCCCCGTACCGCTGCGCCCGGTCCGCATCCTGCGCCCGGTGCCGCTGGGGGTCCCGCTGCTGGACCTGCCGGTCCGGACCACCGCCCCCGCCGCCGCGCCCGCGGCGCTGCCGGTGCCGGCCGAGCCGGTGACCGTGGGCGGCTAGGTCACGCCGCGGCGGCCGGCTAGACCGGCGCGCCCAGGGTGCCCAGGGGGTCGTCGAGGACCGGCTGCCAGGCCAGTTCCGCGGCGCCGACCAGGCTGTTGTGGTCCAGGGTGCAGGGCAGGATCGGGACGCCGCCGCTGCGGCCCCACAGGCTGCGGTCGGCGACCACCGCGCGCAGCCGTTCCGGGTCGGCGTTCAGCAGTTCCCGGTGCAGGCCGCCGAGGATGATGCGGTCCGGATTGAGGATGTTGACCAGCCCGGCGAGGCCCAGGCCCAGGCGGTCGATCAGCTCCTCGGTGGCGTTCCGCACCGCCGGGTCGGCGTACTCGTCCCGGAGCAGCTCCCTGGCCTGCTGGAGCAGGGAGACCTCCGGGCCGGGGGTCCGGCCGGCCGCCGTGAGGAAGGCCAGCGGGTCGGCCTCCACGTCCAGGCAGCCGCGCCCGCCGCAGTGGCAGGCCCGTCCCTCGGGGTTCACGGTCAGGTGGCCGACCTCCAGGGCCAGGCCGGAACTGCCGGAGTGCAGGCGGCCGTCCAGGACGAGGGCGCCGCCGACGCCGCGGTGCCCGGTGGCCACGCACAGCAGGTGCTGGGCGCTGCGCCCCGCGCCGTGCCGGTGCTCGGCGAGGGCGGCGAGGTTGACGTCGTTGCCGGTGAGGACCGGGCCCTCGATGCCGGCGGCCCGTACGCACCGGGTGAAGATCTCCCGTACCGGGGCGCCGGCCTGCCAGGCCAGGTGCAGCGGGTTGAGGGCCGTGCCCTCGGGCTCGGCGACGGCGGACGGCACGGCCAGGCCCGCGCCGACGCAGCGGCGGCCGCTCTTGGCGAGCAGCGCGGCGCCCGCGTCCACGACCGCCCCCAGCACCTGGGCCGGGTCCTCGGACACCGTGATGCAGCCCGGCGCGGTGTCGACGATGCGGCCGCCGAGGCCGACCAGGGCGGCACGGAAGCCGTCGGGGTGGACCTGGGCGGCGAGCGCCACGGGGCCGTTCTCGTCCACGGAGAGCCGGTGCGAGGGGCGGCCCTGGGAGCCGCCGGCGACGCCGGGCCGGGAGTCGACGCGGATCAGGCCGAGGGCCTCCAGCTCGGCGGCCACGGCGCCCGCGGTGGCCCGGGTGACGCCCAGCTCCGCGGTGAGCACGGCCCGCGTGGGGGCGCGTCCGGTGTGGACGAGCTCCAGGGCGGGCCCGAGGGCGCCGCGCCCCCTCTCCAGCTTGGTACGCGTGGACACGTCTCCCGCTCGCCGCCCGTCCGCTTCGCCGTTCATGACGCCGATCCTCGCATGATCCACGGCCCGGGTCGGCACCCGCTCCGTTCGGCGGCCGCCCGTACTACCGTCGTCGGTGGAGGTGTGGCTGGATGTCGGCGCTGTTTCCCCGGCCGCGGCTGACGCCCGCCCCGGGCGCGGTCCACGTGCCGGGCTGGCTGGACGAGGAGCGGCAGCGGGAGCTGGTCGCGGCGTGCCGGGAGTGGGCCCGCGGCCCGGTCCCGATGCGGCACACCCGGCTGCCCGGGGGCGGGGTGATGTCGGTGCGTACGGTCTGCGTGGGCTGGCACTGGCTCCCGTACCGGTACTCCCGCACGGCGGACGACGTGAACGGCGCGCGGGTGGCCGCCTTCCCCGGCTGGCTGGCGGAGCTGGGGCGCGAGGCGCTGCGGGACGCGTACGAGGACCCGGCGGCCGGGGACGGGTACGACCCGGACACGGCGCTGGTGAACTTCTACGACGGGGCCGCCCGGATGGGCATGCACCAGGACAAGGACGAGCGGTCGTCGGCGCCGGTGGTCTCGCTGAGCGTGGGCGACACGTGCGTGTTCCGGTTCGGCAACCCGGAGGGGCGCGGGCGCCCGTACACGGACGTCGAGCTGTCCTCGGGCGACCTGTTCGTCTTCGGCGGCCCCTCGCGCTTCGCCTACCACGGGGTGGTGCGGGTGCTGCCGGGCACGGGCGACCCGTCGGTGACCGGGATGGCCTGCGGGCGGATCAACGTGACGCTGCGCATGACGGGGCTGGCGGGCGGGTGAGGCCGGGATGGCAGACTCGGGCGCATGGAGATCGCTGAGCACATCAAGCACCTTGAGCGGGACGGGCGTTCGCTCGCCGACGCCGCCGAGCGGGCCGGCACCGGCGCCCCCGTCCCCACCTGTCCTGAGTGGCAGGTCGCCGACCTGCTGCGGCACACGGGTGCCGTGCACCGGTGGGCGGCGCGGATCGTGTCCGAGCCGGTGCGGCAGCCGCTGCGGACGGAGGAGGCCCCGGAGCTGTCGGGCGCGGAGCTGATCGCGTGGTTCCGCGAGGGTCACGCTCGGCTGGTGGAGGTGCTGTCCGCGGCCCCCGCGGACCTGGAGTGCTGGGCCTTCCTGGAGGGCGACGCGCCGCTGGCATTCTGGGCGCGGCGGCAGGCGCACGAGACCGCGATCCACCGCATGGACGCGGAGTCGGCGCTGGGCGAGGCGTTCTCGCCGGCCGGGGCCGCGCTGGCCGAGGACGGGGTGGACGAGCTGCTGACGCGCTTCCACGTGCGGCCGTGGTCGCGGGTGCGGACGGAGGGCGCGCCGCGGGTGCTGCGGGTCCGGGCCACGGACACGGGCGCGGTGTGGACGGCCACGGTGTCGTCCGGTCCGCTGGCGGTGACGCGTACGGACGAGGGCCCGGCCGACTGCGAACTCGCGGCCCCTGCCGAGTGGTTGTACCCGGCCCTGTGGAACCGGCTGCCGCTGGAGGAGGCCGTGGTCACCGGCGACGCGTCACTGGCGCGGTTGTGGGTGGAGACCGCCGTGATCTGACGTCCGGCTGCGACACTGGACGGCATGGAGCACCAGGGGGCGGCGGGGCAGGGGCCGGAGTGGGGTCCCGAGGGTGCGGAGCGGTATCCCGCACCGGGGTCCGGGCAGGGCCGCAGGCGGACGCAGGCGGACCGGGACGCGATCACGGTGGAGATCGGGTACGCGCTCTTCAGCGGCGTCTTCGCCGCTGCGCTGGTCTTCGGCGCGGTGGCGGGCCCCGCGTTCTTCTTCGCGCTGCCGGAGTGGGCGGAGCGCGCCCTGCCGCTCGCGGGCGGAACCCTGGCCGCGGCCGTCTTCGTCCTGCGGATCACGCACGTGCTGTGGCGGTTCGGCCGGCGCGGGCCGGACCGGGCCGGCTCGGACGGCACCGCGGCGGACGGCTGACACGGCCCGCGGTCGTGCCGGGCGCCCCGGGGCGTCCGCCTGTGCCGCCGCTGCCACGCCGGCCGGCCCGTGAGAGACCGTCACCCTGCCCGGTCCGTCCCCGACGGAAATGCCGTCCACGACCGTGCCGGTGCCGGGGTCGACGACCGTCAGGCGCCGGGGGCGGGGAGCAGGCCCACCGAGTCGGCCAGGCGGCGGACCGCGTGGGCGAAGAAGGTGTCCCGGTCCTCCACCACGCGGTTGAACTGGCCGAAGAGTTCGAAGGAGACCAGGCCGACGAGCTGGGCCCAGGCCGCGACCAGTGCGGCGACCACCTCCGGCGGCAGGCCCTCGGCGAAGTCCGCGGTCATCCGGTCCGCCTCGGGGCGCAGGGCGGCGGGCAGCGGGGGCAGGGCCAGGCCCCGGGTGCCGTGGGCCTCCCTCAGGATGGCGATCATCGCGTTGCCCACCCGGGAGGCGGGGGCGACGGTGTCCTGGGGCGCCTCGTAGCCGGGTACGGGCGAGCCGTAGATCAGGGCGTACTCGTGCGGGTGCGCCAGCGCCCAGTCGCGTACCGCCGCGCAGACCCGGACCCAGCGCTCGACCGGGTCCGCCCCGGCGGAGCCGGCGGCCGCGGCCTCCGCGGCGGCGCCCACGGCGTCGTACGCGTCCACGATCAGTGCCGTGAGCAGGTCGTCCCGGCTGGGGAAGTACCGGTACAGGGCCGACGAGACCATGCCCAGTTCGCGGGCGACCGCGCGCAGGGAGAGTTTCGCGGCGCCCTCGGCCGCGAGCTGCCCGCGCGCCTCGTCCTTGATCGCGGCGGTGAGTTCGATGCGGGCCCGTTCCCTGACCCCTCGCGCTGTGCTCATACGGGCAGTCTGCCATGCGCGAGAGCAGTGCTCAACGAAACGTACGGCGTTCTCGAAGGAGACCCCCGATCACTTCAGAGAGCAGTGCTCTTGCTTCCGCGCACCGATGCGTGCACACTGATCTCAAGCGAGAGCACCGCTCTCCAAACTGGCCAGGGAGGCCCCGATGAGCGCTCAGCCTCAGCCGTACTACGTGCCCGCCCGGGGCCTGGAGGCCCGCCTCAACCGCCTGATCGGCCGGCTCGCCCGGCTCGGCCTCAGCCTGGCCGGCACCGCCGAGCTCAGCGTCCGCGGCCGGGTCTCCGGCAAGCTCCAGCGCATCCCCGTCAACCCCCACACCCACGAGGGCGTGAAGTACCTCGTCTCCGCCCGCGGCCACTCGCAGTGGGTGCGCAACATGCGGGCCGCGGGCGGCGGCGAACTGCGGGTCGGCCGCAGGGTCCGCCCCTTCACGGCCGTCGAGGTCCCCCCGGCCGAGCGCCCGGCGGTGCTCCGCAGCTACCTCCGGCGCTGGGGCTGGGAGGTCGACCGGTTCTTCCAGGGGGTGACCGCCGGGTCCACCGACGAGGAGCTCCTCGCGGCCGCCGGCGACCACCCCGTCTTCCGCATCACGGTGTCGGACTGACCCGCCGCCCCTACTCCGGCAGCTTCTCCTGCTTCCGGTCCTGCTCCTGCTCCTGCTTCTCCTGCTGCGTCTGCTGCCGGCGGTCCAGCGCGTGCAGCGCCTTCCGCGCCAGCGGGTACGTACGGACCATCTCGCCCAGCGACGTCGAGCCGCGGGTGATCCGCGCGAACGCCCGCCACGCGGGCCGGAAGCCGGTGATGGCCGCGTGCAGCAGCCCCGGCCGCGACTCGAAGACGGCCAGCATCCGCCGCCCCACCGCCATCTCCACGCCGAGCCCGGCCTTGACCGCGAAGGCGTAGTTGAGCGCCTGGCGGCGGGCGTCGACGGCGTCCTGCGACTCCGCGATCCGCACCGCCCACTCCCCCGCCAGCCGGCCCGAACGCAGCGCGAAGGAAATGCCCTCGCGCGTCCACGGCTCCAGCAGGCCCGCCGCGTCACCGGCCACCAGCACCCGCCCACGCGACAGCGGGGAATCGTCCGCACGGCAGCGCGTCAGGTGCCCGGACGAGATCTCGGGCTCGAAACCGGCGAGCCCCAGCCGGGCGACGAAGTCCTCCAGGTACCGCTTGGTGGCGGCGCCGTCGCCCCGCGCCGAGATCACGCCGACCGTGAGGGTGTCGCCCTTGGGGAAGACCCAGCCGTAACTGCCCGGCAGCGGACCCCAGTCGATCAGCACCCGGCCCTTCCAGTCCTCGGCCACCGTCGGCGGCACCGGGATCTCCGCCTCCAGGCCCAGGTCCACCTGCACGGTCTTGACGCCCACGTGGGCGCCGATCCGGCTGGCGCTGCCATCCGCGCCGACCACCGACCGGGCCAGCACGATCTCGCCGTCGGCGAGGTGCACGGCGACGGTGCGGCGGTCCGGTACGTCGGGACCGTGCTGCTCCACCCGGGCCACCGCGCACCCGGTGCGCACCTGGGCGCCGGCCTTCTCGGCGGCGGCCACCAGGCCGGCGTCGAACTCGGGTCGGTTGACCAGTCCGAAGAGCATGTGCCGGGAGCGGCGGGTACGGGTCAGCTTCCCGTTCAGCGAGAACGTCACCGCGTTGACGCGGTCCTTGAAGGGCAGCACGAAGCCGGGCGGCAGCGCGTCGCGCGAGGGCCCGATGATGCCGCCGCCGCAGGTCTTGTAGCGCGGCAGCTCGGCCTTCTCCAGCAGCAGCACCCGCCGTCCGGCCGCCGCAGCGGCGTGCGCCGCCGAGGCGCCGGCCGGGCCGGCCCCGACGACCACCACGTCCCACACCTCGCGGCCCCCCTCCGGCGCACCCGCGTCCGGGACGGCCGCATCGGCCGGGTTGGTCTCCCCGGCAGGCTCGGCAGGGTTGGTCTCCCCGGCAGGGCCCGCGTCCCCGGCGCCCGCCTCGGCCGCCTCCGGGTCCGCGTCCGCGATCCCGTCCCCGGCTCCGGGGCGCTCCACTCCCGGTCCGCCCGCTCCCGGACCCCCCGTACCCGGGGCCTCCGCCCCCGGACTCCCCGCGCCCGAACCCTCCGCGTCCACGTGCTCCGCGCCGCCGTTGTCCCCGTGCTCGCTGCTCACGATGTGTTGCTGCTCCCGATCCCTGAGGTTGCTCCGGTGCCGAGGGAATCCTACGGCGGGGCTGGTCCGAGCCCCTCTGTGGGAAGATCGGCTGTGCCCATCCGGCATACACGAACTACAACGTCGCACCCACGAGGAGCGTGCCCATGCCGTCCCATCCGATCGCCGAGACCGTCGCCTCCCTGATGCCGCGCGCGCAGCGGGAGCTGGCGGAGCTGGTGAGGTTCCAGTCGGTGGCGGACTGGGCGCAGTTCCCGAAGAGCGAGAGCGAGGGCGCCGCGAACTGGGTCGCGGACGCGCTGCGCGCCGAGGGCTTCGAGGACGTCGCGCTGCTGGACACCCCGGACGGCACCCAGTCCGTGTACGGCCACCTGCCCGGCCCCGAGGGCGCGCCGACGGTGCTGCTGTACGCGCACTACGACGTGCAGCCGCCGCTGGACGACGCGGCCTGGATCTCGCCGGCCTTCGAGCTGACCGAGCGCGACGGCCGCTGGTACGGCCGCGGTGCCGCGGACTGCAAGGGCGGGTTCATCATGCACCTGCTGGCGCTGCGGGCGCTGAAGGCCAACGGCGGCGTGCCGGTGGGCGTGAAGGTGATCGTCGAGGGCTCGGAGGAGCAGGGCACCGGCGGCCTCCAGATGTACGCCGAGGCGCACCCGGAACTGCTGGCCTCGGACGCGATCGTGATCGGCGACGCGGGCAACTTCCGCCTGGGCCTGCCGACCGTGACGGCCACGCTGCGCGGCATGACGCTGGTGCGCGTGCAGGTGGACACGCTGGAGGGCAACCTGCACTCCGGCATGTTCGGCGGTGCCGCGCCGGACGCGCTGGCCGCGCTGATCCGCGTCCTGGACTCGCTGCGCGCCGAGGACGGTTCGACCACGGTGGACGGGCTGGACGCGGCGGGCGTCTGGGAGGGCCTGCAGTACCCGGAGGGCGACTTCCGTGCCGACGCGAAGGTGCTGGACGGCGTGGACCTCATCGGTGACGGCTCGGTCTCCGACCGGCTGTGGGCGCGGCCCGCGGTGACGGTGCTGGGCATCGACTGCCCGCCGGTCGTCGGCGCGACGCCGTCGGTGCACGCGAGCGCCCGTGCGCTGATCAGCCTGCGGGTGCCGCCGGGCATGGACACCGGCGCGGCGAACAAGCTGCTGATGGCCCACCTGGAGGCCCGTACGCCGTGGAACGCGCGGGTGCAGGTGGAGCAGGTCGGCTCCGGCCAGGCGTTCCAGGCGGACACGGCGAGCCCGGCGTACGCGTCGATGGCCGAGGCGCTGCGGGCGGCGTACCCGGGCCAGGAGATGCAGGCGGCGGGCATGGGCGGATCGATTCCGCTGTGCAACACCCTGCAGAACCTGTACCCGGAGGCCGAGATCCTGCTGATCGGCCTGAGCGAGCCGGAGGCGCAGATCCACGCGGTCAACGAGAGCGTCTCGCCGGAGGAGCTGGAGCGGCTGTCGGTGGCCGAGGCCCTGTTCCTGGTGAACTACGCGGAGTCGAAGAAGGCCTGAACCCGCCGCGCCGGGGCGGGCCGCCACCGTGCGGAGTTCGTTCCCGGTCGGCCAGGCGTACCTGTGGCGCGACGGGACCGACCTCACCCTGATCGACTCCCCGGCAACGTCACGTCGGCGGCGGAGATCGAGGAGGGGATACGTTCCCTCGGCCTGGATCCCGCCGGCCTGCGGCGCATCGTGCTGACCCACTGCCACCGCGACCACGTCGGCTCGGCCGGCGAGCTGGCCGGGCGGTACGGCGCGGAGGTGGTGGCCCACCGGCTGGAGGCTCCGGTGAGGGGCGAGCGGCCGGTGCCGGAGCCGGTGCTGCTCGACTGGGAGGTGCCGCTGTACGCGCACGGGCTGTCGGTGCCGGAGGCGCCGCCCACGCCGGTGCACCGGGAGGTGGAGGACGGCGCGGAGCTGGGCTTCGGCGACGGCGCGTACGCCGTCCACTCCCCCGGGCACACCGACGGCAGCATCGGCGTCCATCTCCCGCGGCACGGGGTGCTGTTCACCGGCGACTCGGTGGCGGGTGTGGGGCGGGTGATGCTCGGGGTGTTCAACACGGACCGGGAGCGGGCGCTGGCCTCGTTCCGCGGGCTGGCCGCGCTGGCTCCGGACACGGTGTGCTTCGGCCACGGTGACCCGGTGACGGGAGGGGCCGCCCTCGCGCTGGGGGAGGCGGCGGAGGCCGCGGTGTAGCGGGCGGCGGGCCCGGGCCGCGCGGGCGGGCGGGCCGGTCAGCCGACCGGGACGCCCGCCTCCAGGTTGAGCACGGTGGCGCGCTCGCGGGCGCGCAGGGCCCAGCGCAGCCGGTCGAAACGGTTCTGCGGGAGCAGCCCGGCCGCTTCGCTCTCGGTGACGAACCGCCAGGCGCGCAGCTCCGGGCCGGGCAGCCGTACCGCGCGGGCCTGTTCGGCCGGGAGGCGGCCCCCGTCGAAGAGCATGCGCAGGCCGCCGTAGGCCGGGGGCCGCGGCGGCTCCCAGTCGACGACCAGCAGCCGGGGCGGCCGGTCGAGGGTGATGCCGACCTCCTCGGCGACCTCCCGGATGCCGGCGCGGGCCGGGGCCTCGCCCGGCTCGACGATCCCGCCGGGGAACTCCCAGCCCGGCTTGTACGTGGGGTCGACCAGCAGCACGCGGTCCTGGTCGTCGAAGAGCAGCACCCCGGCGGCGACGGTCTCGCCGGTCGGTTCGGGGGTCTGGACGATCTCGCAGCAGCCGGAGGTGCCGCCGCGGACGGCGGCGGCGATGGTCTCGGCCGTCTCGCGGGGGCTCAGCGTGCTGTTGTCGACGGCGTGGGCGTCGGCGCGGAGCCAGCCCCCGAGCGCCTCGCGGTAGGCCGGGATGTGGTCGTACGCCCACTGGCGGATGCGGAGTTGCCGGTCGGCGTCGGGGACCTCCGGATCGTCCCGGTGGGCGATCCGCTCCCGAAGGATCGTTTCCTCTGGGGTGAGCAGGAAGTGCCGGACCTCGATCCGGCGGGCGGCGAGGCCGCCGAAGATCTCGTCGCGGTACTCCTGGCGCAGCAGGGTCATCGGGACGACGAGGGTGCCGCCCACCTCGGCGAGCACGGCCGCGGCGCCGTCGACGACCAGCCGCCGCCAGATGGCCAGGTCCTGGTAGTCCGTCACCTCGTCGAGGTGTTTGGGCGGCAGCAGGTGTTTCAGGACACCGCCGATCACCTCGGGGTCGTACAGGGTGCTGTCCGGGAGCAGCCCGGTCAGTTCGCGGGCGGTGCTGGTCTTCCCGGCGCTGAACGTGCCGTTGATCCAGACGATCACGAGTCCCCCTCATCCGAAGCCCCCTGTGGCTTGCCCGCAACACCCTGTCACGGAAACCCGGGACCGGGCCGGGGCTCACGGCACCGACGGTATCCGGGCACGCGCGGGGCGTGTCGGCCGGGCACTATCCTCGAAGATCGGCGCCAGTATCGACCGGAGGACGCGCGTGCCCCAGAACCCTCAGGACTCCCGCTACGGGAACCGGCCGACGATGAAGGACGTCGCGGCCCGGGCCGGGGTCGGGCTCAAGACCGTCTCGCGGGTGGTCAACGAGGAGCCGGGGGTCACCCAGGACACCGAGCGGCGGGTCCGGGAGGCCATCGAGGAGCTGGGCTTCCGGCGCAACGACAGCGCCCGGGTGCTGCGCAAAGGGCGGACCGCCACGGTGGGCCTGGTCCTGGAGGACCTGGCGGACCCGTTCTACGGGCCGCTGAACCGCGCGGTGGAGGAGGTGGCCCGGGCCCACGGCGCGCTGCTCATCAACGGGTCCAGCGCCGAGGACCCCGACCGGGAGCGGGAGTTGGCGCTGGCGCTGTGCGCGCGCCGGGTGGACGGGCTGGTGGTGATCCCGGCCGGGGACGACCACCGGTACCTGGAGCCGGAGATGCGGGCCGGGGTGGCGACGGTGTTCGTGGACCGGCCGGCGGGCCGGATCGACGCGGACGTGGTGCTGTCGGACAGCTTCGGCGGCGCCCGGGACGGTGTGGCCCACCTGATCGCGCACGGCCACCGGAGGATCGGGTTCGTCGGCGACCAGCCGCACATCCACACCGCCCAGGAGCGGTTGCGGGGGTACCGGGCGGCGATGGCGGACGCCGGGCTGCCGGTGCCGGCGGGGCTGGTGGCGCTGGGTCCGACCGATCCGCGGACGGTGACGGAGGCGGCCCGCGCCATGCTGGCCGGAACGCAGCCGGTCACCGCCCTGTTCGCGGGCAACAACCGGGTGACCGTGACGCTGGTTCGGGTCCTGGCGGGCCTGGACCGGGCCGTGGCGCTGGTGGGCTTCGACGACTTCGAGCTGGCCGACCTGCTGCGCCCGGGCGTGACGGTGGTGGCCCAGGATCCGGCGGCCCTGGGCCGGGTGGCGACCGACCGCCTCTTCCGCCGCCTCGCCGGCACCCGCCTCCCGGTGGAACGCATCGAACTCCCGACCCGCCTCGTCCCCCGCGGCTCGGGCGAACTCCCGCCGGCCGCCTGATCGCCGACCGTCCGGGCACGTGCCGGCGGGGCGGGCCGTGCGCCGGCGGGCGTGCCCTTGCGCGGGCCGGCGCGGACCGACCGTACGACGGCGGGGCCGGGCGGTGTTCGTGCACCGCCCGGCCCCGCCGGGTTCCGGGTGTCCCGGGCGGGCCCCGGGCGGAGGGCTACTTCAGGGTGGCCGAGCGGCGCGGGATGGCGAAGGCGTCCAGTTCCGCGCGGGTCAGGCCGGTGCGGGCGGTGACCTCGTCGGCGCCGACGGCGCCGCAGTCCAGGCCGCGGACCAGGTAGCCGGCGAGGGCCTTGGCGGTGGCCGGCTCGTCCATCACGTCGCCCTCGATCTTCGCGACGTACGCCTTGAGGCGCGCGGCGGCGGCGTCGAGGCCCTCGCGGTAGAAGGCGAAGACGGCGGCGTAGCGGGTGGGGAGGTGGCCCGGGTGCATGTCCCAGCCCTGGTAGTAGGCGCGGGCCAGGGCGCGGCGGGTCAGGCCGTAGTGCAGCTTCCAGGCCTCGTGGACGTGCTCGGTGGTGCCGATGGGCAGCACGTTGGTCGAGCCGTCGGAGACGCGTACGCCGGTGCCGGCGGCCGCCACCTGCATGATGGCCTTCGCGTGGTCGGCGGCCGGGTGGTCGCTGGACTGGTAGGCGGCGGAGACGCCGACGCAGGCGCTGTAGTCGAAGGTGCCGTAGTGCAGGCCGGTGGCGCGGCCCTTGGCGGCGTCGATCATGCGGGCGACGGTGGCGGTGCCGTCGGAGGCCAGGATGGACTGGCTGGTCTCGATCTGGATCTCGAAGCCGATGCGGCCCGGCCGCAGGCCGCGGGCGGTCTCGAAGGCCTCCAGCAGCTCGACGAAGGCGGAGACCTGCTCGGCGTAGGTGACCTTGGGGAGGGTGAGCACCAGGCCCTCGGGGAGGCCGCCGTGCTCCAGCAGGCCGGAGAGGAAGACGTCGGTGGTGCGGATGCCGCGGTCCCGGACGTTGGACTCCATGCACTTCATGCGGATGCCCATGTACGGGGCGTTGGTGCCGTTCGCGAAGGCCTCGGACACCAGGCGGGCGGCGCGGGCCGCGGCCTGGTCCTCCTCCTCGTCGGAGCGGACGCCGAAGCCGTCCTCGAAGTCCACGCGGAGGTCCTCGATGGGCTCGCGCAGGAGCTTGGCCCGGACGCGCTCGTAGACCGGGCCGGCGAGTTCGTCGGAGATGCCGAGGACGCGTGCGAAGGTGGAGGCGTCCGGGGCGTGCTCGTCGAGGGCGGCGAGGGCCTGGTCGCCCCAGGAGCGGATGGTGTCGGCGGTGAAGACGTCGCCGGGTACGTAGACGGTGTGGATGGGCTGGCGGGTGCCGGGGTCCCCGGGGTAGCGGCGCGCGAGCTCCGCGTCCACCGGCGCGAGCGAGGCGCTGACGCGCTCGCTGACCGCGCCTGCGAGGCTCGTTGCCACCTTCTCCTGCTGACCCATCCTACACACTCCTATTTTCCGCTTCACGGAAGCATTGATCCGCATAGCAGAATTTAGTCAGGGCGTTCCGCTCCGTCAATGCTTGCCCCCGGGTGGTCCGGGCGTACCGCGCAAAAGCCGCGGGGCCGCGCGGTGATGTTCACCACGCGGCCCCGGGGCTCAGCGTCTGCGCAGGTCAGGCGGCGCAGGTCAGGCAGGTCGCGCAGCTCGGCGCGAGCCGGCGGATCAGCCCTTGCGGGACTGGATCTCGTCGGTCAGCTGCGGGACGACCTGGAAGAGGTCGCCGACCACGCCGTAGTCGACGAGGTCGAAGATCGGGGCCTCGGCGTCCTTGTTGATGGCCACGATGGTCTTCGAGGTCTGCATGCCGGCGCGGTGCTGGATGGCACCGGAGATGCCGGACGCGATGTACAGCTGCGGCGAGACGGACTTGCCGGTCTGGCCGACCTGGTTGGAGTGCGGGTACCAGCCGGCGTCGACGGCGGCGCGGGAGGCGCCGACGGCGGCACCGAGCGAGTCGGCCAGCGCCTCGATGACCGAGAAGTTCTCGGCACCGTTGACGCCGCGGCCGCCGGAGACCACGATCGCGGCCTCGGTCAGCTCGGGGCGGCCGGTGGACTCGCGCGGGGTGCGGGAGACGACCTTGGTGCCGGTGGCCAGGGCGCCGAAGGAGACGGCGAGCGCCTCGACGGTGCCGGCGGCCGGGGCGGCCTCGACCGGAGCCGAGTTCGGCTTGACGGTGATGACCGGGGTGCCCTTGGAGACCCGGGACTTGGTGGTGAAGGACGCGGCGAACGCGGACTGCGTGGCGACCGGACCCTCGTCACCCGCCTCCAGGTCGACGGCGTCGGTGATGATGCCGGAGCCGATGCGGACCGCGAGGCGGGCCGCGATCTCCTTGCCCTCGGCGGAGGACGGGACGAGCACGGCGGCCGGGGAGACGGCCTCGTACGCGGCCTGGAGCGCGTCGACCTTCGGGACGACGAGGTAGTCGGCGAACTCGGGGGCGTCGGCGGTCAGGACCTTGACGGCACCGTGCTCGGCCAGGGCCGGGGCGGTGGCCTCGGCGCCGGCACCCAGCGCGACGGCGACGGGCTCGCCGATGCGGCGGGCAAGCGTCAGCAGCTCGAGGGTGGGCTTGCGGACGGCACCGTCCACGTGGTCGACGTAGACGAGAACTTCAGCCATGGGACTGCTCTCCTGCGATTGCGAAGTATGAGGGGGCGGTTGGGGTGACCGAAGTCCTTAGATGAACTTCTGGCCCGCGAGGAACTCCGCGAGCTGCTTGCCGCCCTCGCCCTCGTCCTTGACGATCGTGCCGGCGGTGCGCGCCGGACGCTGGGCCGCCGAGTCGACCGCGGTCCAGGAGCCCTCGAGGCCGACCTCGTCCGCCTCGATCTCCAGGTCGGACAGGTCCCAGGACTCGACCGGCTTCTTCTTCGCGGCCATGATGCCCTTGAAGGACGGGTAGCGGGCCTCGCCCGACTGGTCCGTCACGGAGACGAGCGCCGGGAGGGAGGCCTCCAGCTGCTCGCTCGCGGCGTCGCCGTCGCGGCGGCCGGTGACGGTGCCGTCCTCGACCTTGACCTCGGAGAGCAGGGTGACCTGCGGGACGCCCAGGCGCTCGGCCAGGATCGCCGGGAGGACGCCCATGGTGCCGTCGGTGGAGGCCATGCCGGTGACGACCAGGTCGTAGCCGGCCTTCTCGATCGCCTTGGCGAGCACCAGCGAGGTGCCCATGACGTCGGTGCCGTGCAGGTCGTCGTCCTCGACGTGGACGGCCTTGTCGGCACCCATCGACAGCGCCTTGCGGAGCGCGTCCTTGGCGTCCTCGGGGCCGACCGTCAGGACGGTGATCTCCACGTCGTCGTCGGACTCCTCGGAGATCTGCAGCGCCTGCTCGACGGCGTACTCGTCGAGCTCCGACAGCAGGCCGTCGACGTCGTCGCGGTCGACGGTCAGGTCATCGGCGAAGTGCCGGTCGCCGGTGGCGTCGGGCACGTACTTCACACAGACAACGATCCTCAAGCTCACGCCGGCTCTCCTACTGCATCGTCTTTTCTGGCTGCTGCCCTGTGCAGGCAGCATAGGCGCCTTACTGGGCGGATCCCGGTCGGGGCGGCCCGCGCTCCGATCGAAATGTTACTCGTCAGTACACCCTGGCTTCCACCAGGAAGCAAGCTCACCGAACTGTGACCTTGCCAACGCCGCCCGGCACCCCGGAAAACCGGCCCTGTGCTGGGACGACTCAGTCGCGCAGGCCGTTGAAACGGCCCTGGTGGTACAGCAGCGGACGGCCCTCCCCCGCCGGGTCGCCCGCGACGACCTCGGCGAGTACGACCCGGTGCGCGCCGGCCGGCACCCGGGCCACCACCCGGCACACCAGCCAGGCCAGCACCCCGTCGAGCAGCGGCACGCCCTCCGGTCCGGTGCGCCAGGCCGTGCCCGGACCGAACCGGTCGGCTCCGCTCGTGGCGAAGGTGGCGGCCAGCTCGCGCTGGTGCTCGCCGAGTATGTGGACGCCGACGTGACCGGCCCCGGCTATCGCCGGCCAGCTGGAGGAGCCGGTCCCGACCGAGAAGGAGAGGAGGGGCGGCTCGGCGGCCACGGAGCTGAGCGAGGTGGCCGTGAAGCCGAACGGGCGCTCCCCGTCGGCCGCCGTGATCACCGCGACGCCGGCGGCGTGCCGGCGGAAGACGGAGCGCAGCAGCTCGGGCGAGCCGGGCAGGCCGGCGTCGGCGGCCGGGCCGCCTGCGGTGGTGGCGAGTACGGACGGAGCGGTCATGGCGGGGTCCTTCTGCTGGTGGCGGCGAGCGGGTCCGGGGGCGTTCAGCGGCCCGGACAGCAGGCGCTCGCGTACCGGCGCAGGTCGATGTGGACCCGTCGGTGGAGAAGGAGTTCTGGCCGCATGCGGTCAGCCTGTCGATCGTTGGCAGGTGCAGTCAAGCCGCTTCGGCGAGATGCGAGCGGCGTCACGGAGCGTCCAGGAGTGAGCACCGGTTTCCCGTACGAACGTACGAGCGTTCGCCGGGCGGAGCGGCCGGCCGCGCGGGGGTGCGGGCGGGTCAGAGGACGGCGCCCAGCGCGGCGATGACGTCGGCCTTGCGCGGCATCCCCGCGGCCCGCCGCACCTCGGCCCCGGACGCGTCGAGGACCAGTACGGTCGGCGTCCTGGCGATCCCCAGCTCGCGGACCAGCGGGAGGCGCGCCTCGGCGTCGATCTCGACGTGGGCGACGCCGGGGACCAGGCCGGCGACCTCGGCGAGGATCCGCCGGGTGGCCCGGCAGGGCTGGCAGAAGGCACTGGAGAATTGCACGAGCGTGGCGCGTTCGCCCGGCTCCGCGCCGAGTTCGGCCGCTCCCAGCCGTCGCGCACCGTCCGCGGTCGTCGCGTCCACGCGCACCGTGCTCCTTCGCTCGTTCAGGGGCCGTGAGGGCCTTCCGCAGGGACGATTGTCCCCCGTTCCGTACGGTGGGGTCAGCGCGCCCGGTGACCGCGTGATTCCCGGCAGGTTTCGCAGCGTGACGAGAATCTCGCCGACCGGGGGCGTCTGGACTGGTCAGCGGCGCTCCCATGGGGCACGATCCCCTTGCCGGTACCTACGCTGGCGTAACTTCCCGCCGGGAGCACCGCCCCAGGCAGAAAGAGGGGTCTCCCCACGATGGCAGAGCTGGTCTACCCCCCGGTGATCGGTGCGGCGCACACCCTGTTCCGCGCGCTGGACATCCGGATCGACATGAAGGGCACCGAGAACATCCCGCGCAAGGGCGGTGCGGTGCTGGTGTCGAACCACATCGGTTATCTGGACTTCATCTTCACCGGGCTGACCGCACGTCCGTCGAAGCGGCTGGTGCGCTTCATGGCGAAGGAGTCGGTGTTCCGGCACAAGGTGTCCGGGCCGCTGATGCGGGCGATGAAGCACATCCCGGTGGACCGCAAGCAGGGCGAGGCGGCGTACCAGCAGGCCCTCGCGGCGCTGCGGTCCGGCGAGATCATCGGGGTCTTCCCCGAGGCGACGATCTCGCAGTCGTTCACGCTGAAGAGCTTCAAGTCCGGTGCCGTGCGCATGGCGCAGGAGGCCGGCGTGCCGGTGATCCCGGTGGCGCTGTGGGGCACGCAGCGGCTGTGGACCAAGGGCCGCCCCAAGGACCTGAAGCGCAGTCACATCCCGGTGACGATGCGGGTGGGCGAGCCGATGGAGGCGCCCACGGACCAGTTCGCGGGCGCGCTGACGCGCCGCCTGCGCGAGCGCGTGCAGGAGCTGCTGGACGCCGCGCAGCGGGCGTACCCGGTGCGTCCGGCGGACGCGCAGGGCGCCTGGTGGCTCCCGGCCCACCTGGGCGGCTCCGCGCCCACGCCGGCCGAGGTGCGCGAGGCGGGCTGACGGTCCCGCCGGGCGGACCTCCCGGCCGGAGCCGGGATGCCCGGCAGCACGAACGTACGCGGCTCACTGCCCGGCGCGCAGGCGCCGGCGGTGGGCCGCGACGCGTTCCCGGGAGGCGCAGGCGGCGGAGCAGTAGCGGCGGGCGCTGCCCGGGCCGGTGCCGAGGAAGTACGCGCCGCACCGGGCGGCCGCGCAGGCGCCCCAGGCGACCCGGCCGTACGCGGTGAGGACCGAGGCGAGCGCGAGTGCGCCGGCGGCGAGGAACCAGTCGCCCCACCCCGCGTCCTCGCGGTCCGCGTGCAGGTGCCAGGCGTGGCCGTCGTGGCGGGTGAGGCGGGGGCGGGCCCCGCACGCCGCGAAGAGGGCGTTGAGGGCCGCCGCGGCGCGGTCCGCGTCCGTCTCGGCGAGGACGTCGCCCATCCTGCGGGCGGCGGCCCGGAGTTCGGCCGCGTCGGCCGCCGAGAAGGCCTCGGGCGTCAGGTCGTCGGCGCGCTCGCCGTGCCGGGCGAGGAGCGCGGCGAGTGCCTCACGGGAGGCGTCCGGTCTGACGCGGACCTCGTTGGCGAGGTCGACGAGGCGCTGGGCGGGGTCGAATCCCTTCACACCGCCGAGTGTAATGTCTTGTTGTATCAAGGCGTTACGCCGGCGGGGAGCCGGGGGCGCCGCCGGCGCGGGGAGGGGATGCGGATGCGCGGTCCTGCGGTGCTGAGGGGGTATCTGGCGACGGCGCTGGCCGCCCGGTTCGCGGGCGAGGGGGTCGGGCTGGCGCTGGTGCTGCTGGCGGTGGAGCGCACGGGCGGGGCGGCACACGGTGCGTTCGTGCTCACCGCGTGGACCGCGCCGCACGCGCTGGCCGCGCCGCTGGCCGGAGCGGTGGCCGCCCGGGCCCGGCGGCCGCGGCTCTTCTACACCGGGGCGCTGGTGGGCTTCGGGTCGGCGCTCGCGGGGCTGGCGCTGCTGGTCGGGCGGGCTCCGGCCGCGGTGGTGGCCGCGGTGGCGGTGGCGGGCGGGGCGTGCGGGCCCGTGGTGACCGGGGCGCTGTCGAGCCTGGTGGCGCGGCTGATCCCGGCGGGCCCGGTGCGGGACCGGGCGTACGCGTGGGACGCGGCGACGTACAACGCGGCCTCGGTCACGGCTCCGGCGGTGGTCGGGGCGCTGGCCGCCGCCCGCTCGGGCGCGTGGTCGATGGCGGCCCTGGCGTCCGCCGCCGCCGTGGGCGCGGCCCTGGCGGCCCTCCTGCCGTACGGCCGCCGGGACGGCGCGGGCCCGTCGGCGGCGCAGGGTACGGGGACCCCGGCCGCATCCCGGACGGCAGACGTGGCCACGTCCCCGACGACCGCCGAACCGGGCGAGGCCGGCGGGCCGGGCGGCGCCGGCAGCTCGGCGGACACCGCCGGCGACGTGAACGGGCCGGTCCGGTCGGACGGACCCGCTCGGGCGGGAGGACGGCGCGCAGCTCGCCACCCCGGAGAACCCGGCCACCCCGGCGGACCCGGAAGCCCCGTCGGGCGGGGCGGCGCGGACGCGTCGGGGAGTCCGGACGGGCCGGCAGGCGGGCCGGGCGAGCAGAAGGGCCGGGGCGGGGTCGTGGGCGCGGGGGTGGGCGCGATCTGGCGGGTGCGGGAGCTGCGGGCCATCACGTCCGCCACCTCGGTGGCCTTCCTCGGGCTGGGGGCGCTGACCACCACCGCGGTGCTGCTCGCCGGCCGGCTGGGCGGCGGCAGCGGCTCCGGCAGCGTGCTCATGACCGCGTTCGCGGTGGGCGCCCTGGCGGGTGCGCTGGGGCTGACCCGCCTGTCGCTGCCCGCGGGGCGGCTGGCGGAGTACGCCATGACCGGCACCGGTCTGGCGCTGGTGGCCGCGTCGTGGGCGCCGTCGGTGCCGGTGGCGGCCGCCCTGTTCGCGGTGGCGGGCGTGTGCGACGGGCCGCTGCTGGCCGCGACCCTGCGGATCCGGGCCGACCACGCCCCGGAGGGGACCCGGGAGCAGGTGTTCACCCTCGGTGCCGGCCTGAAGATGACCGCGGCCTCGGCGGGCGCCGCCGCCGTGGGCTTCGGCGCGGCGCTTCCCCCGGCCCGGCTGCTGGCGGTGATCGGCGCGGTGCAGCTGGCGGCCGCCGCCCTCCACCGGACCCTCGCCCGCACCCCCGCCCCACCGGCCGGTTCCGCCCCCGCCCTCCGGCCCGCGCCCGCGAGCCCCGCGACGCCACGGGCCGTCCCGGGGCCGCAGGACCGGCCTTAGGCCCTGTCTCTCGGATCACGCCGGGCTCGCGGGGCGTGATTCGAAAGACAGGGCCTTGGCCGGGCGAGCCCGGCGTGCTCCGGAGGCAGGGCCTGGACCGGCCGCCCCGCCTCCCGGACCCTCACACCAGCGCGAGGATGCCGCCGGCGGTCAGCCAGAGTCCGGCCAGCAGCGAGAGGGTGACGACCAGCTGTTCCTGGTGCTGTTCGAGCCAGGTCCGCAGCGCGCTGAGCCGGGTCCGCGCGGCGGCCGGCGCCCAGACGGTGTACAGCTCCATGGCCAGGAGGCTGAGCGTGGCCAGCACGCAGTAGCCGGTCAGGGCGAGCCAGTCGGAGACGGAGGAGAGGTCCGCGTTGACCACCGTGGCGGCGCCGGCGGCGACCAGGCCCCACGGCTGGAGCAGCCAGGCGAGCGCTGCGGCGGTGCCCAGGGAGGCCCGGTCGATCCGGGCGGCCCAGCGCGGTGGTCCGTGCGGGCGGGGCGGCCTCCGGAGCCGGTAGCCGCCGAACAGCACCAGGCCCACCCCGATCGCCAGCTTGGCGGCGTCCGCCGCGGTCGACGGCGTGCTGTGGCGCTCGGGCGGCGTCCCGCCGGTCAGCAGCAGCACGCAGGCGATCACCACGACCAGGTTGGCCAGCCAGGACAGCAGGAAGGCGAGACCCTTGTGCACGCCGCGGGCCGACGTGAGCAGCAGCATGCAGGCGCTGTTGTGCAGCGGTCCGAAGGTGATGGCCGTGCCGATCACGACCAGATCGACGACCATCGGCACAGCAGCTCCCTGGGATCGAGGCCGGCACGGTACGCATCCCGACTCTGCGGCCGACTCTCCGGCGGGTCAAGCGGACCACGCCGACGCCACGAACGCCTCGGCCCCGTCGGCGGCACCGGGCGGGCGCGGGGGTCAGGACAGCCGCCGGCCCCCTTATGTAACATCCCACTTCCAGGCTCGGCCATTACTCGGAGGGGTGTCCGGATGTGGGACGCAGCGCGCTCGTGGGTGGAGGGGTGGGCCGTCTCGCGGCGGACGCCGAAGCCGGTGGACAGGCCGTGGGGGCTGAGCATCCGGGTCGGGCAGCCGGCCCAGCCGGTACGCCACGTGCTGCTGGACACCGACGCGGAGACCGCCCGGGGGCTGGTCGACTCGGTCACCGAACCGGCCACCTGGATCAAGGCGTTCCTGGCACCGGACGTGATGCGGCCCTGGTTCCCGCCCGCCTGGGAGCCGACGGACCCCGGCTTCCTGATGGCCGCCGACCTGCGCCCGGCCGCCGCGCACGCGCCCGACGGCTACACGGCCACCACCGAGACCGCCGACGGCGTCACGCGCGTGCGGGTGCTGGCCGCCGACGGGACGCTCGCCGCGAGCGGCCGTATCGGCCTCACGGCCGGCGCCTGCGTCTTCGACCAGATCGTCACGGAGCGGGCACACCGGCGCCGCGGCCTGGGAACACTGGTGATGGGCACCCTCACCAACGCGGCCGCCGAGCACGGCGCGACCACCGCCACCCTCGGCGCCACCGTCCAGGACCGGGCCCTCTACGAAACCCTCGGCTGGCGGACCCTGGCCCCCCTGACCGGCTTCGTCCGCCGGCCCTCCGTCCCGTGACCCGCACGCGGCGCGGCTTGCGCGTTTGACGGGGGGTCGGGGTGGGGCTGGACTGGACTCACGGGTGTTTGCCGCGAGTCCGGTCTAGGAGGGCGGCCATGACGACCCTGGAGAGTTTCGACCTTCTGCAGCCTTACAAGATCGCCGAGGAGACGTTCGTCATCCCATGGGCCCTGGAGGCCCCGCCGGTCGGCCACTTCCCGATGAACTCGATGGTGATCCGGGGCAGTGAACCGGTCCTGGTGGACACCGGGGCGCCCGCGGTGCGCTCCCAGTGGCTGGAGGCGGCCTGGTCCGTCGTGGATCCCCTGGACGTACGGTGGATCTTCCTCACCCACGACGACCGCGACCACGCCGGCAACCTCCTGGCGGTCCTCGCGGAGTGCCCGAACGCGACCCTGCTGACCACGTGGTTCTCCATCGGCCGGATGGCCGAGGAGTGGGAGACCCCGGTCAACCGCTGCCGCTTCATGACCGACGGCGACACCATCGACGCGGGCGACCGCACGCTGGTCGCCAAGCGGCCGCCGCTGTACGACAACCCCACGACCCGCGCCCTCTTCGACACGAAGTCCCGCGTGCTGTGGGCCGTGGACACCTTCGCCACGAACGTGGCGTCCCCCATGGCCGAGACCGCGGCGATGTCGCCCGACGAGTTCCGCGACGGGCAGTTCTTCGGCGGAACCCTGGTCTCCCCCTGGACCGCCCTGGTGGACCAGCAGAAGTTCGGGGCGGTCGTCGGCGACTTCCAGCGGCTGGACCCCGAGGTCGTCGCCGGCTGCCACTGCCCGGTCATCCGGGGAGCCCGGATCCCCGAGGCCTACGACCTGCTCCGCCGGCTGCCGGAGGTGCCGCCGTGGACGGAGTTCACCCAGGCCGACCTGGACCGGTGGATGGCGCTCGCCGAGAGCTCGGTCCCGCCGGAGCAGCCCCGGCCGTCCGCTACGTGACCGCCGCGCCCCGGTCCAGCGAGGCCGGCAGCAGGCGCCGGAGGTGGGTGCGGTCCGTCGCCTGCCGGAGGGCCGTCAGCACCGGCGCCGGGGCGGTGGCGTGGAGCTCGGGGTAGTCGGCCTCGCCGAGGTGCGGGCGGACCGGGAAGGCCAGGCGCTCCTCGGTCAGGCTGAAGCGGGCGTCCAGGCCCGGTGCGTTGCCGCGGGGGTCCTGGCGGGCCCAGCGGGTGCGTCCCGGCAGCCGGAGGGCGACCAGCCCGTGTACGACCGGGCCGGAGCCGTCGTCCTCCGTCAAACGCTGGTAGCACAGGGCGGTGGGGAGGCCCCGGTGCCGCAGCAGGGCCGCGAGGGCGATGGACTTCGCGTAGCAGATCCCGGTTCGGTGGGCGAGGACGTCGGAGGCGCGCCAGGTGACCCGGAGGTCTCCGCTGTCGGCGGAGTGCGGAATGGCGTCGCGGACGAAGTCGAAGGCCGCTTCCGCGTATGAGTATGCGTCACCGGTACCGGCCCAGAGGGCGGCCGAGGTGTCGCGTACCAGCGGGTGCTGGTGGTCGATCGCCTCGTCGGCCGCCACGTACGCCTTGATGTCCGGGTTGAGCTGGATGAGTTCCATGGGCGCGAGCATAGGTACGCCCCACACCGGTGATCAATACATTTCCGGTGCGGGGCATATCTATTCAAGCCTTGGGGTGACGGCTCGCGTCAGCGGGCCATCTCCTCCTTGAGCGCCTGGAGGAAGCCGTCGACGTCCTCCTCCGTGGTGTCGAAGCCGCACATCCAGCGGACGTGGCCGGCGGCCTCGTCCCAGAAGTAGAAGCGGTAACGCTTCTGCAGGCGACGGGTGACCTCGTGCGGCAGCTTCGCGAAGACCGCGTTGGCCTGTACCGGGTAGAGGATCTCCACCCCGTCGACCTGGCGGACGCCGGCGGCCAGCCGCTGGGCCATCTCGTTGCCGTGGCGGGCGTTGCGCAGCCACAGGTCCTTGGCGAGCAGCGCCTCCAGCTGGACGGAGACGAACCGCATCTTGGACGCCAGCTGCATCGACATCTTGCGGATGTGCTTCATCTGCCGGACGGAGTCCGGGTTGAGCACGACCACCGCCTCGCCGAAGAGCATGCCGTTCTTCGTGCCGCCGTACGACAGCACGTCGACGCCCACCGTGTTGGTGAACGTGCGCATCGGCACGTCGAGCGAGGCCGCGGCGTTGGCTATCCGCGCCCCGTCCAGGTGGACCTTCATCCCGAGGGAGTGGGCGTGGTCGCAGATGGCCTTGATCTCGTCCGGCGTGTAGACCGTGCCCAGCTCGGTGTTCTGGGTGATCGACACGACCTGCGGCATCGCCCGGTGCTCGTCCTCGAAGCCCCAGGCCTCCTGGTCGATCAGCTCGGGGGTGAGCTTGCCGTCCGGGGTGGGGACGGCCAGCAGCTTGATGCCGGCCATCCGCTCCGGAGCGCCGCCCTCGTCCACGTTGATGTGGGCGGTCTTGGCGCAGATCACCGCACCCCAGCGGTCGGTCATCGCCTGGAGGGCGACGACGTTGGCGCCCGTGCCGTTGAAGACCGGGAACGCCTCGGCGTAGGGGCCGAAGTGGCTGCGGATGACCTTCTGCAGGTGCTCGGTGTACTCGTCCTCGCCGTAGGAGACCTGGTGGCCCCCGTTGGCGAGGGCTATCGCCTCGAGGACCTCCGGGTGTGCTCCCGCGTAGTTGTCGCTGGCGAAACCTCGCACCGCCGGATCATGGTGCCGGCGGGCGTCGGTCCTCAGGGTTGCGGGGTGAGCCACAGACGCTGTCCGTTCACTTCCGAGGCGGGCCGGTCCCAGACGCCGACAACGGCCTCAGCCAGTTCCTTGACGTCCGTGAAGCCCGCGAACTTCGCATTGGGGCGCTCGGCGCGCATGGCGTCGTGCACCAGTGCCTTGATGACCATGATCGCAGCAGCGGCACCCGGGCCGTCCTCGCCCCCCGCCTTGCGGAAGGAGTCGGCCATCGCCAGGGTCCACGCCTCGGCCGCGGCCTTGCCCGCGTTGTACGCGGCGTTGTTGGCCACCGGCTTGTGCGCGCCGACCTGGCTGACCAGGACGTAGCGGCCCTTGTCGCTGCGCAGCAGGCCGTCGTGGAAGGCCATCGAGGTGTGCTGGACGGTGCGGATCAGGAGCTTCTCCAGGAAGTTCCAGTCCTCGGGGTCCGACTCGGTGAACGAGTTGGCGCCGCGCCAGCCGCCGACGAGGTGGATCAGGCCGTCGATCCGCCCGAACTCCTTCTCGGTGCGGGCGGCCCACTCGCGGGTGGCCTCCAGGTCCAGCAGGTCCACGGTGTCGCCGATGACGGTGGCGCCGCCGTGCGCGTAGCGCGCCGCGTCGACGGCCTCCGCCAGGCGGGCCGGGTCGGCGTCCGACGCCACCACGGTGGCGCCCGCCTCGGCGAGCCTGAGCAGCGCCGCCCGGCCGGCGGGTCCGGCGGCACCGGCCACCGCGATCACCGCTCCGGCGAGGGAGCCGTTGTTGCCGTTGCCGTCCATCCCAGCCTCCTCCGCGCGAGCGCTCATGCGGCGGCCCGCTCGGCGCTCTGCGCCGTGATGCCCTTGGTCGAGGCGATCACGTCCTTGAGCTTCTTCGAGAGCGCCTCAAAGAACATGCTGAGCGGAAACTCGTCGGGAAGCACGTCGTCCACGAGCTTCCGCGGCGGCTGCGTCAGGTCGAGCGCGTCGGGGCCCTTGGCCCACTTGGAGCCCGGGTGCGGGGCGAGGTAGGTGGAGACCAGCTCGTACGCCTTGAACCAGTGGACCAGCTTCGGGCGGTCGATGCCGTCGCGGTAGAGCTTCTCGATCTCGGCGCAGAGCTGGTTGGTGATCTGCGGGGCGCGCTGCCAGTCGATCTTCAGCTTGTTGTCGGTCCAGCGGATCACGTCGTGCTGGTGCAGGTACGCGAAGAGCAGCTGGCCGCCGAGACCGTCGTAGTTGCGGTTGCGGTCACCGGAGAGCGGGAAGCGGAACATCCGGTCGAACAGGACGGCGTACTGGACGTCCCGGCCGTGCTCGTTGCCCTCGGCCTCCAGCTTCACGGCCTCCTTGAAGGCGGTGAGGTCGCAGCGCAGCTCCTCCAGGCCGTACATCCAGAACGGCTGGCGCTGCTTGATCATGAAGGGGTCGAACGGCAGGTCGCCGTGGCTGTGGGTGCGGTCGTGGACCATGTCCCACAGGACGAAGGCCTTCTCGCAGCGGTCCTGGTCGCCCAGCATCGACGCGATGTCGGCCGGCAGCTCCAGGCCGAGGGTGTCGACGGCCGCCTCGGTGACGCGGCGGAAGCGGGCGGCCTCGCGGTCGCAGAAGATGCCGCCCCAGCTGAAGCGCTCGGGGGCCTCGCGGACGGCGATGGTCTCGGGGAAGAGCACCGCGGAGTTCGTGTCGTAGCCCGCGGTGAAGTCCTGGAAGGTGATGCCGAGGAAGAGCGGGTTGTCGTAGCGCGTGCGCTCCAGCTCGGCCAGCCACTCGGGCCACACCATGGTGAGGGCGACGGCCTCCAGGTTGCGGTCCGGGTTGCCGTTCTGCGTGTACATCGGGAAGACCACGAGGTGCTGCAGGCCGTCGGCGCGCTCGGCGGCCGGCTGGAAGGCCAGCAGGGAGTCGAGGAAGTCCGGCACCCCGAAGCCGCCCGCGACCCACTTGCGCAGGTCGGAGACGAGCGCCCGGTGGTAGTCGGCGGTGTGCGGCAGCAGCGGCGAGATCTCCTCGACGGCGCCGATCACGCGGTCCACCGTGGCCTCGGCGGTGGCGCGGCTGGGGGCGCCCTCCGCCTCGAAGTCGATCGAGCCGTCCTTGGACTGCCAAGGGCGGATCTCTTCCACGGCGGCCTTGAGCACGGGCCATGCGGGGTGGTCCACCACCCGCATACCGGCGGTTATCACGCCACCGCCCGCACCCTGCACAAGAGTTTCCGTCATGTCACTTCCTCCACAGGAGAACCTCACGTCAATGCAGCGTATGCATATGAGGCTCTTCCGCTCAAGAGGAGGATCAATAAATTATCCTGCGCCACCCCCCGCTCCGGTGAAATTCTTCCCGTCGGCCACCGTCCCGGCGATGGCTTCGCCGATGCGGTCGAGGGCTGCCCGGGCCTCGGGAAGGACCCCGGCCAGGGCGAGGAAGCCGTGGAACATCCCCGGGTACGCGTCCTCCGTGGCCGGCGTCCCGGCCGCGCGCAGGGCCCGTACGTACGCCGCCCCGTCGTCCCGCAGCGGATCACAGCCGGCGGTGACCACGTGGGCGGGCGGCAGCCCCTCGGTTCCGGCCACGAGCGGGGAGGCGAGGGGGTGGCCGCCGTCCCCGCCGGGCCCGAGGTACTGCTCCCAGAACCAGCGCACGTGGGCGGCGGTGAGGAAGTAGCCCGTCGCGTTCCGCTCGTACGAGCCCCCGCGCCCGGCGGCGTCCAGCACCGGGTAGGCGAGCACCTGCAGCGCCACCCGGGGCCCGCCGCGCTCCCGGGCGAGCAGCAGGGAGGCCGCGGCCAGGTTCCCCCCGGCACTGTCCCCGGCGACGACCAGGGCGTCCGGGTGGCCGCCCAGCGAGCCGAGCCGGCGGCCCGCCCAGCACAGGGCGGCGTGGGCGTCGTGCACGGCCGCGGGGAACCGGTGCTCGGGCGCGCGGCGGTAGCCCACCGAGACGACCACCGCACCGGAGGCCCGGCACAGCTCGCGGACGGTGGTGTCGTGGCTGTCCAGGTCGCACAGCACCCAGCCCCCGCCGTGGCAGAACACCACGGTCGGCCGGGGGCCGGGCCACCGCACGGGGTCGGGGCGGTAGATCCGTACCGGCAGGGGCGGCCTGTCCGGGCCGGGGCCCGGGATCAGGGCGTCCCGGACGGAGCCGACCGCCGGGGGGACGGCGGGCGGACGGGGCGCGGCGGCCAGGATCCGGCGGGCCTCGGCGGCGTCGGTGACGGTGCCGCCGAGGTCGGGGAAGGCGGCGGTGAGCGCGTCGGCACAGGCCCGGGCAAGCGGGGACAGGCGGTCGTCACCGGCCGGGCCCGTACCGGCGGCCGGGCCCGTGGCGGTCTCCTCGTGGTCCTGCACGCGCTCACGCGCCCCGGAAGTGCGGGATGACCTTCTCGCCCCACTGCCGGAGCGTCTCCAGGCACGCCTCCTGCGGCACGGTGCCCATCTGGACCAGGCACATGATCTCGTCGGCGCCCGCGTCCCTGAGCCGCTCGACGTACGCGATGGCGTCGTCGGCGCTGCCGTAGGCGTGGTCGGCGTTGAAGGTGGCCGTGGAGGTCGGGCGCACCGGGATGTCCAGCTCGTGCAGCCGGGCCACCACCTGCTCGGCGGCCCTGCGCATCTCCGCGGCCTCGTCGCTCCCCTCGACCACCGCCTCGTCGGGGACGCCCGCCCCGCCGTACCAGTGCCCGATCGCCTGGGCGAAGAAGCGCTGCCCGCGGATGCCGATCCGGCGGGCCTCCGCCGGGTCGTCCAGCACGATGGTCGGACAGAGCACGGAGAAGTGGTCGTTGACGACGGTGGAGACCGTGCGCGAGCCGTCCCGGGCCGCGAGCGCCCCGTCGTACACGGCCCGCATGGCGGCGATGGACTCGGGACCCGCGAAGCCCATCACCAGTGCCCCGACGCCCAGTTCGGCGGCCTGCACCAGGGTGTCGTTGCGGCTGCACGCGAGGAAGAGCGGCGGGTGGGGGGTCTGGCGCGGCCGCGGGAGGATCGGGTGCGGATCGATGTCGATCAGCTCGCCGTGGTACTCCAGCTCCTCCTCCTGCCAGGCCCGGCCGATGATCCGCAGGGCCTCCTCGACCTCCTGGGCGGTGCGTTCCCGGTCGACGCCGCACAGCGAGGTCTCCTGCTCGGTGCCGCCGCGTCCCGCGCCCAGGTCGAGCCGTCCGCCGGAGAGCAGGTCGAGCATCGCGGCGCGTTCGGCGACCCGTACGGGGTGGTTGAAGTTGAACGGCATGCAGACCACGCCGTGGCCGATGCGGATGGTGCTGGTCTTCGCGGCCACCCAGGTGAGGAACACCTCCGGGGCCGACAGGTGGGCGTACCACTTGAGGGAGTGGTGCTCGACGGCCCAGATCCGGTCGAATCCCATCCGCTCGGCGAGCACGGCCTGTTCCACGCAGTCGCGGATGACCTGGTGCTCACGCTCGACCGTCGGATCGGCCAGCTGCGCTTCGAAGATGACGGAGAATTTCACGGCGCCCTCCAGGGGGTTGCGTCCCGTGCCCGGCCTTACTTCAATTCGCCATATGACTAGTAGTCAGATGCGAAGGAAGCAAGACCCGGGACGCCCCGAACTGCCGCCGACCGCCTGGGCCGTGCTCGGCCTGCTGTCCTTCCCGGGCGAGCGGACCGGGTACGAGCTGAAGAAGTGGGCGGACTCCTCGCTGCGCTTCTTCTACTGGTCCCCGGCGATCAGCCAGATCTACGCCGAGCTGCGCCGCCTGGAGGGGCTCGGGTACGCGGCCTCCGAGCGCTCGGGGCCCGAGGAGCCGCGGACCAAGCGCCGGTACGCCATCACGCCCGAGGGCCGTGCGGCGCTGGCGGAATGGGCCGCGGACACCGCGGAGGCCGGCCCCCCGGTGCTCAAGCACGGGGTGCTGCTGCGGGTGTGGCTCGGCCATCTGGCCGATCCGGCGCGGCTGCGCGCGATGGTCGAGGAGCACGTCGGGCGGACCCGGGAGGGGCTGGCGGAGGTGCGCGAGGCGCGCGCCCGGGCGGCCGGCGCCTCCGAATGGGCCTTTCCGGAGCTGGCGCTGCGCTGGAGCGAGCGTCAGCATCTGGCCGAACTGGAGCTGGCCGAGGCCCTGCTGGCCGATCTCGACGGCCTGGGCGCGGCGGGGCGTACGGGCCGGGCGGCCGTCCCGCGTCAAGGCGGCGGGGACGCGCCCACGCCCGGGTGACGCGGCGGGGGCCCGGCGTGGTCCGGCGGACGGAAGGGGGCAGGCGGGTACTGGCCAAAGGGCATGGGAACGGTGCGTGCACGGACGGTCTCAACCCGCGCACGGCCCATTACGCTGCCTCCTTACCGCGCGGGCGGTCAGGGCCGCGCGCGGGAGCCGCCGTCGACGGAAGCGAGAGAACCTTGACTTTCCTCACCATCGGTCACCGCGGGGTCATGGGCGCCGAACCCGAGAACACCCTCCGGTCGTTCGTCCGCGCCGAACGCTCGGGCATGGACCTCGTCCAACTGGATCTGCAGCTGAGCAAGGACGGTGCCCTCGTCGTCATGCACGACGCCGAGGTGGACCGCACCACGGACGGCTCCGGCGCCGTCGTCGACCTGACCCTCGCCGAGCTGCGGGAGCTCGACGCCGGCCAGGGCGAACGCGTCCCGGTCTTCGAGGAGGTGCTGGACGCGGTCCGCGCGCCGCTCCTGGCCGAGATCGGGGACCTCCCCGTGGCCGAGGCGCTGGCCGAGGTGATGCTGCGGCGCGACCTGACCTCGCGGGTGGAGGTGTCGTCCTTCCACGACGCGGTCCTCGGGGAGATGGCCCGGCTGGTGCCGGGCGTACGCCTCACCCTCACCGCGATCCGGTACGGCGAGGACATCGTGGACCGGGCCCTGGCGGCCGGTGCCGAGACCGTCGCGCTGAACATCCGCCGGCTGACGCTGGAGACCGTGGAGTCGGCGCACGCGGCGGGCCTGCGGGTGGTCG
Organism: Streptomyces sp. NPDC101132; assembly: GCF_044759225.1. Classification (NCBI taxonomy): domain Bacteria; kingdom Bacillati; phylum Actinomycetota; class Actinomycetes; order Kitasatosporales; family Streptomycetaceae; genus Streptomyces; species Streptomyces sp. NPDC101132. The sequence goes on along the minus strand of NZ_JBIVYX010000009.1, from coordinate 348,489 downwards.
GCTGGACGGTGAACACCCAGGAGCAGCTGCGGCTGGTGCGCGCCCTCGAACTCGACGGCGCGGTGACCGACTTCCCCGAGATCCGGCTCACCGGCCGGTTCACGGCCTAGCCGGGGGGCCGCTCGGCGGTCCCGGTCAGAGGGCCTTCACGAGCAGCTCGAACTCCAGGTCGTCACGCTGGGGGATGCCGAAGCGCTCGTCCCCGTACGGGAAGGGGCTGGTCTTCCCGGTGCGCCGGTAACCCCGGCGCTCGTACCAGGCGATCAGCTCCTCGCGGGCGGAGATGACGGTCATCTGCATCTCCCCCACCCCCCAGGCGTCCCGCACCCGGCGCTCGGCCTCGGCGATGATCAGCTTGCCGAGGCCCGCGCCCTGCAGTTCGGGGCGCACCGCGAACATGCCGAAGTAGGCGCTGTCCCCGCGGTGTTCCAGCTGGCAGCAGGCGATGATCCGGCCCTCGCGCTCGACGACGAGCAGCGTGCTGTCGGTGGCGTCCACGATCGCCCGGACGCCCTCGGGATCGGTGCGCTGGCCCTCCAGGATGTCGGCCTCGGTGGTCCAGCCGGCCCGGCTGGCGTCCCCGCGGTAGGCCGACTCGACCAGGGCCACCAGGTCCGCCACGTCGGCGGGGACCGCGTCCCGGAAGGTGGGGGCGGCCTCGGTGCGGGTGGCGCTGGCGTCCATGGTGGATCTCCGTTCGCGTGCGGTGGTGCCGGGCTCCGTGCAGCCTAACCCGGTGGCGTGGCAGGCCGGACGGGGCCATCCGGCCGTTCCCGCCCGCCCCTCCGGTCCCTCCTGTCCGTCCCGCCCCTCTCCCGCCCCTTCTCACTCCCCGGCGCTCCCGCGCGCCCGCGTGCGCCCCCGGCCGGAGGGGCATCCCTCTCCTTGTGGATCGGGTGTCTCGTACGACACCGCCGACCGGGGAGGGGGCCGCGCCGTGCACGGGACGACCACGACCGCCTGGCTGCTCGTGCTGCTGTGCGCGGCGAGCGGCGGCTACTGCCTGCTGCGGCTGCGCACCGGGGCCGCAGAGGAGCGTGCGGGGGCCGGGGCGGAGGCCTTGATGGCCTTCGGCATGGCGGCGATGGCGGTGCCCGCGGCGGCCCTGTGGTCCACGGAGTGGAGCCGGCTGCTGCTGGGCGGGGTGTTCCTGGGCGCGGGCGCGTGGGCCCTGTGGGGGCTGCGCCGCCCGGACTGCCGGCGGAGCCACCACGTGCACCACGCGGTGGGATCGCTGGCGATGGTGTACATGGTCGCGGCGATGGCGGCGGTGCCCGGAGCCGGCGGCGCCCACCACGCGGTGCCGGGGGCGGGCGGGGTGCCGCTGCTCACCGGCGTACTGCTCCTCTATTACGCGGGGTACGTGCTGCGCGGCGGGGTGCGGCTGCTGCCGGTGGCCGCGCAGGGCGGGGCGGGCACGGGCCCGGCCGCCGGTGCGGGCGGGGGCGCGGGGAGCGGGCCCGCGGCGGGCCGGGCGTCGGGAGCGGCGCGGGGCGAGGTCGTGGAGGCCTGCCGACTGGCCATGGGAATCGGGATGTTCGCGATGCTGGTGGGCCTGTGAGGGCCTGCCCGCCGGTACGGGCGGCGTGGCGTCCGTCACTTGGGGGCCGCGGCCATACCCGGGGGTAGGGTCCCGCTCATAGGCTGACGGACATGATGGTCCCCGCCGTTCTCCTCGTGCTCGGCGTCCTGACCGCTCTCGTCGCTCCCCGGCTGCTGGCCCGCGCCGACTGGACCGATCGCGAACCGGTGGTGGCGCTCTGGGTGTGGCAGTGCGTCGTGGCCGCGGTGCTGCTGTGCTTCGGACTGTCGATGGTGCTGAGCGCGGCCGCCGCGTGGCAGGCGGTGCGCGGCCGGGTGTTCGCCGTCGCGCCGCACGGAGTGGTGGACGCCTACGCGCTGGGCGCGGGCGGCCCGTGGGCCGCCGGTACGGCGCTGCTGCTGGCCCTGGGCGGGCTGTGGACCGGTGCGATGCTCGCCGTCGAGGTGCTGCGGGCCCGGGCCAGGCGGCGGGCGCGACGCGCCGAACTGCTGGTCCGGGCGCCGCTGCTGCCCGGCGAGGAGGCGGGCGCGGGGCGCCTGGTGGTGCTGGAGGCCCCGCGGCCCGAGGCGTGGTGGCTGCCGGGTGCGGCCCCGCAGCTGGTGGTGACCACGACGGCGCTGAACCGGCTCAAGGGGCGCCAGCTGGACGCCGTACTGGCGCACGAGCAGGGCCACGCGGCGGCGCGGCACGACTGGCTGCTGCACTGCGGGCAGGCGCTGGCCGGCGGGTTCCCGCAGGTCCCGGTGTTCGCGGCGTTCCGTGCCGAGATACACCGGCTGGTCGAGCTGGCGGCGGACGACGTCGCCTCGCGGCGGTACGGGCGGCTGACGATCGCGCTGGCGCTGGTCGAACTCAACGAGGACAAGGGCGTCTTCGGGCCCTGCCCGACGCCGCAGGCGCACGTGCCCCAGCGGGTGAACCGGCTGCTGTCCGCCGCGCCCCGGCTCACCGCCCTGCACCGTCTGCGGCTCACCGCGGCCGCGGCGCTGGTGCCGGTGGTGCCGCTGCTGGTCGCGTTCGTGCCGGGACTCACCGCGCTGGGGTAGCCGGGCGGGCGTTCCGCCGCTCCCCCGCCGCCGACCGCTTCCCGTGTCGCGGCGGCCGCCTCGCGTCCGCTGGGTCTGCCGCCGCCCGCCCGCGGCCTGCCCCTCCCGGTGGCCCGCCCGTCGCTCCTCCGCCCCTCCTGATCCGGTCGCGTGTCCCGCCGGTGCCGCCCCCGGCGCTCCGGATGGGCCAGGATGTGGAGGCATGCGCGTGTTCCTGCGGACGGGTCTGGCGGTTCTCGGTCTCGCGGTGCTGCTGACGGTCCTGGTGGCCGTCCGCTGGCGGCCGTTGGTCTCCTTCGACGTGCGGCTGGCCGGTGCCCTGCACCGGCACGCCGTCGCGCACCCCGGCTTCACCCGGGTGAACCGGGTGCTCAGCGACTGGCTGTGGGACCCCTGGACCATGCGCCTGCTCGCCGCCGCGGCCGTGCTGTGGCTGCTGCGGCGCGGCGCCCGCCGGCGGGCGCTGTACTTGGCCGCGGTCACCCTGCTCGCCGCCGGGGTCCAGCACGCGCTGAAGGCGCTGGTCGGCCGGGCCCGGCCGCGCTGGCCCGACCCGGTGGCCTCGGCGGAGTTCGCCGCGTACCCGTCCGGGCACGCGATGACGGCGGCGGTGGTGTGCGGGCTGCTGCTGTGGGCCCTGGGGCGGCCCCCGTGGGCGGTGGTGCTCGCGGCGGTGTCCGTGCTGGGCGTCGGGTTCACCAGGGTCTACCTGGGCGTCCACTGGCCGTCCGACGTGCTGGGCGGCTGGCTGCTGGGCGCGGCCCTGGTCTGCCTGGCGGCTGCCGCGTACGAGCGCCCGCCCGCCCGGCGGACGGGGCCCTGACCTGCGGCCGGGGCGGGCGCGTGGCCGCTGTTTCGTGGGCCGCGCGTGCGGGGGCGGGAGGCTCTCCGGCGCCGGTTCTGGACGATCCCCCGCGTCGCCCAGAACCGGCCCCCGCCCACGGCACAGGGCACCGGCAAGTGCCCCGGCGTGGTGTGCGCTGAGTATATTGGCTGCGAGCCAGTCAACGCAGGAGTAAGCATGTCCCCGCGCAGCCCGTCGGTCAATGAAGAGTTGCGCAGACGTTCCCGCGAGCGGCTGCTGCAGGCGACGGTCGAGCTCGTGGCCGAACGCGGGTACGAGGCGACGACGCTCGCCGACATCGCCGACCGGGCCGGCGCGGCGCGCGGCCTGGTCTCGTACTACTTCCCGGGGAAGCGGCAGCTGCTGCAGTCCGCGGTGCACCGGCTGATGCACCGGACGCTGTCGGCGGCGCTGGAGCGGGAGCCCCGCACCGAGGACGGGCGGGAGCTGCTGGCCCGGGCGATCGACGCGATCCTCGGTCTGGCCCTGGACCAGCCGGTGCTGATGCGCACGCACATGGCCGGGATCCTGTCGGCCGACGGTTTCGTGCGGTGCCCCGAGCAGCAGCGGCTCGCCGAGCTGCTGCGGGGGACGGTGGCGGCGTACGGCTCGCCCGCCGTGGACAGCGACTACCCGCTGCTGCGCGCCCTGCTGATGGGGGCGGTGTTCGCCGTGCTGCTGCCGGGGGCTCCGATGCCGGTGGAGCGGCTGCGGGCGGAGCTGTTCCAGCGGTACGGGCTGGAGTGGGAGCGGGGGGTGCCCCCGGGGCCGGAACCGGCCGGTGGCACCCCCCTGCGCGGCGCGGCGGACTGATCCGGTCCGCGGGCGCCCCGCCTCGGCGTCAGTACTGGTACTGCGGCTGGGTCTGGACGTTGAGGCGGTCCAGCCAGATGTCCGCGGCGGGCTCGGTGAGCTCGTCGTTGATCTTCAGGACGTCGAAGCCCTTGGCGATGTCGTTCGAGTAGATGTGGCCGTTGTAGTAGTACGCGGACCAGGAGCCGCCGGTGGTGATGGCGGTGGTGGAGAGGGGGCCGCGCTCGAACCAGCCGATCTCGCGCGGGTTCGCGGAGTCGGTGAAGTCCCAGATGGAGACGCCGCCCTGGTACCAGGCCTGGACCATGATGTCGCGGCCGGGCACCGGGATCAGCGAGCCGTTGTGGGCGACGCAGTTCTCGGTGTCCGCCTGGTGGCGGGCGATCTTGAAGTAGCTGCGGAACACCAGCTTGCGGGCGTCGCCCTTGCCGGTGATGTCGTAGATGCCGTCGGCGCCGCGGGTGGGGCCGGTGGCCGCGTTGCAGGTGGCACCCACGCCGCCGCCCAGCTCGTCGGTGAAGACGACCTTGTCGGCGCGCTCGTTGAACGTGGCGGAGTGCCAGAACGCGAAGTTGACGTTGTCCTGGACCCGGTCGATCACCTTCGGCTGCTCGGGCTTGCTGATGTCGAAGAGGATGCCGTCACCCATGCAGGCACCGGCGGCGAGCTTCTTCGAGGGCAGCACGGTGATGTCGTGGCAGCCGGTGGTCTTGGAGACGCCGGGGTTGGTGGGCGCGCCCGGGTTGCCGCCGTCCGGGAACAGCACGGGGAAGGCCACGACCCTGGCCTGGGTGGGCGCCTGCTTGGGGACCTTGATGACGGAGATGCCGTCGTGCGGGGGCTGGCAGTCCGGGAACGCCTCGTTGGGCGAGTACGAGGAGACGTAGACGTAGATGTCGCGGCCGGTGGGCACCAGGGTGTGCGTGTGCGAGCCGCAGTTGGTCTCGACGGACTTGATGTAGCGGGGGTTCTTCTTGTCCTTGATGTCGAAGATCTTGATGCCCTCCCACGAGGACTTCTCCGACGCGGGCTGCGAGACGCTGTTGCAGGAGTCGTCGCTGCGGGAGGAGTCCGTGGAGAGGAAGAGCAGGTCGCCCTGGACCGAGATGTCGTTCTGGCCGCCGGGGCACAGCACCTGGCTGACGACCTTGGGCGCGTGCGGGCGGCTGACGTCGTAGATGACGAAGCCGTCGTAGTTGCCGGCGTACGCGTACTTGCCCTGGAAGGCCAGGTCGCTGTTCGTGCCCTTGAGCTGGTCCTTGGGCAGGTTGACGAGGTGCTCGACGTTGTCGCTGTGGACGATCTCGTCCTGGCCGGGTATCTCCCCGCTCGCGATGGCCGCGCGGGCCGCGGCGGCGGCCTCCCGGGAGACCGGCTCCCTGGCGGGCGCGTCCCCCGGGTCGGGGGTGGCGGCCGCGGGGCCGGCCACCAGGAACGTGGCCAGGAGTCCGGCCGCCGCTGCGGCCACACCCAGCCGTCTGCGCCTCGGTCGGTCGAGGTGCAACGAGGTCACTGCTTCCTCCCTGGATTCCGCTGTTGCAGAGATGGGAACGGAACACGGACCCCGGCAGTATGTTCCTTATCATGCCCATGGCAACAGATGGCGCATGACAGTGTTTACACGAGTGATGCACGAGTGACGTACGAGAGACGCACGACCGGACCAGGCTCGTAGTGACGCCGACTCGCCCAGGAGGAAGCTGTGCTGATCCACCCTCACGTCCGCCTCGGGTTGGCGGCGGCGGTGCTGGCCCTGGCCCTGACGGCCTGTGACGCGGCCGGCGGGGACGGGCCCGCCGAGGGGAAGGGCGCCGGAGCGGTGGTCGTCGCCCCGGGGAAGCCCGGTGAGCCGAACCGAAAGCTCACGGCGGAGGAGGCCGCCAAGGCCCGGCCCGACGACTCGCCCAACGCGGCCGACTTCGCCTACGTCCAGGGGATGATCGAGCACCACCGGCAGGCCCTGGTGATGAGCGCGCTGGCGCCGGAACGCGCCTCCGCCCCCGGCGTCAAGCGGCTCGCGGAGCGGATCTCCGCCGCCCAGCAGCCCGAGATCGGCGCGATGCAGGGATGGCTGGCCGCCCACCCGGCCGGACGGCCCGCCGGGGGCCACCACGCGCACGGCGGCATGCCCGGCATGGCCACGCCCGAGCAGCTCGCCGGGCTGCGGGCGGCGCGCGGGGCCGACTTCGACCGCCGGTTCCTGGAGTTGATGATCGCGCACCACAGCGGTGCCCTCACCATGGCCGGCGAGGCCCTCCAGGGCGGGAACAACGTGACGGTCGAGGAGATGGCGACGGAAGTGATCGCCCAGCAGAGCGCCGAGATCAACCGGATGCGGGCGATGGGCTGAGGCCCGTCCGGACGCGCCGGGGGCGGGGATCAGCCGGATGCGGGCGCACGGGCTGACGCGCCCCCGGCCCGGTGGCATGCTGAAGGCACCCCTGCGGGAAGGAGCGCCGCCGTGCTTCGTGTCGCTGTCGTCGGTTCGGGCCCGAGCGGGGTCTACACGGCACAGACGCTCGTACAGCAGCGGGACGTGCCGGACGTCCGGGTCGACGTACTGGACCGGCTGCCCTGCCCGTACGGACTGGTCAGGTACGGCGTGGCCCCCGACCACGAGAAGATCAAGTCCCTGCAGGGCAGCCTGCGCACGGTGCTGGAGGACGAGCGGATCCGCTTCCTCGGGAACGTCGAGGTCGGAGGAGCCGAGCTGACCCCCGGGCGGCTGCTGGGGATGTACCACGCGGTGGTGTACTGCGTCGGCGCGGCGCGGGACCGGCACCTGGAGATCCCCGGCGAGGAGCTGCCCGGTTCCTACGCGGCGACCGACTTCGTGTCCTGGTACAGCGCCCATCCCGATGCCGCGGACGACGGCTTCGGGCTGGGGGCGGTGCGGTCGGCGGTGGTGATCGGCGCCGGCAACGTCGCGGTGGACGTGACGCGCATCCTGGCCCGGGGCGAGGCGGAGCTGCGGATCACGGACATGCCCCAGCCGGCTCTCGGCGAGCTGGCCCGGAGCGGGGTGCGCGAGGTGGCCATGGTGGCCCGCCGGGGGCCGTCCCAGGGGAAGTTCACCACCAAGGAGCTGCGGGAGCTGGGCACGCTGCCCGGGGTGGACACCGTGGTCGACGCGGCGGAGCTGGCGCTGGACCCGGACTACGCCGACCCCGGCGCCCTGCCCGCGGCGAACCGGCGGAACGTGGAGGTGCTGCGGGGGTGGGCCGAGGCGTCTCCCGGGGGCGGGTCGCGCCGGGTCGCCCTCCGGTTCTACCTGCGGCCGGTGGAGGTGCTGGCCGGGTCCGACGGGCGGGTGGCGGGGGTGCGCTTCGAGCGGACGCTGCCCGACGGGCGGGGCGGGGTGCGGGGCACCGGCACGTACGAGGAGATCGAGGCCCAGCTCGTGCTGCGGTCGGTCGGGTACCGGGGGCGGGAGCTGCCCGGGCTGCCCTTCGACGCCCGCACCGGGACGGTGCCGCACGCGGCGGGACGGGTGCTGCGGGAGGGCGCGCCCTCGCCCGGCGAGTACGTGGCCGGCTGGATCAAGCGGGGGCCGACCGGGGTGATCGGCACCAACCGGCCCTGCGCCAAGGAGACGGCGGGCTCGCTGTTGGCGGACGCGGCGGAGCTGGCCCTGCGGGAGGTCACGGGCGATCCGCTGGACGCGCTGCGCGCGGCCGGTCTGCGGCCCGTGGAGTGGCGGGGGTGGCTGGCGATCGAGCGGGCGGAGGAGGACCTCGGGCGCTCGCTGGGACGGCGGTCGGTGAAGATTCCCGATTGGGGCGGATTGTTGGGGGCCGCCGCCGAGGGGCGGTGACGGGCCCGTCGTGCGCGTCCCCGGAGCTGCGGGTGGTGCGCGCGTCCGCCGGCCGCGGGTTCTCCGGGATCAGCCGCCCAGGCGGGCGGCCTCGGCCTCGGCGGCCTTGAGGACCGTGCTCAGGAGGCCCGGGAAGAGGGCGTCCAGGTCCTCCTCGCGCAGGGTGTTGAGCTTCGCGGTGCCGCGGTACTGCTGGCAGATCACGCCGCTCTCGCGGAGGACGCGGAAGTGGTGCGTGCTCGTCGACTTCGTGACGGGCAGGGCGAAGGCCGAGCAGGCGAGTTCGTCGTTCGCCTCGGCCAGTCTGCGGACCACGAGCAGTCGCATCGGGTCGGACAGGGCGTGCAGGACCGCGTCGAGGCGGATGTCCGCCCGTCCGGGGTGGGCCAGCGCGCGGCCGGGGGTCGTCTCGGTCTCGGTCACGCGTCCCATGGTACGAGAACCGTCGTAGTTGGGGAGATCGCAGGGCTGGTAGTCCGATGGATGCCGTAGTACGGTGAACCTCGTAGTACGGTGATCCACGTACCAGTCGTGTGAAACGGAGCTGCCCCCATGAGTGCCCTCTTCGAGCCCCTCACCCTGCGGTCCCTGACCTTCCCCCACCGTGCCTGGATGGCGCCCATGTGCCAGTACTCGGCCGCGCCCGAGGGGCCGCTCGCGGGTGTCGCGACCGACTGGCACTTCGCCCACTACGCCGCCCGGGCCGCCGGCGGCACCGCCCTGGTGATCCAGGAGGCCACCGCCGTGTCGCCGGAGGGCCGGATCTCCCCGTACGACCTCGGCCTCTGGAACGACACCCAGGCCGAGGCGCTGCGGAGGATCACCGGGTTCGTGGACGCCCAGGGCGGAATTCCGGGGGTGCAGCTCGCGCATGCCGGGCGGAAGGCCTCGACCGAGCGGCCCTGGAAGGGCGGGGCGCCGGTCGGTCCGGAGGCGCACGGCTGGCGGCCGAGCGCGCCGAGCCCGGTGGCCTTCGCCGAGGGGCACCCCGTGCCGCACGAACTGACGGCCGATGAGATCCGGGAGGTCGTGGGGCAGTTCGGTGCCGCCGCGCGGCGGGCGCTGGCCGCGGGCTTCAAGGTCGTCGAGGTGCACGGGGCGCACGGCTACCTGATCGGCGAGTTCCTCTCGCCCCACAGCAACCACCGCACCGACGGGTACGGCGGTTCCTTCGAGAACCGGGTGCGCTTCGCCCTGGAGGTCGTGGACGCGGTCCGGGCCGAGTGGCCCGAGGACCTGCCGGTGCTGTTCCGGATCTCGGCCACCGACTGGCTGGAGGAGGGCGGCTGGACCGGCGACGACACGGTCCGCTTCGCCGCACTGCTCAAGGAGCACGGTGTCGACCTGCTCGACGTCTCCACCGGCGGGAACGCCGCGGGGGTGCGGATCCCCGTGGCCCCCGGCTACCAGGTGCCCTTCGCGGCCCGGGTGCGTGCCGAGACCGGCCTGCCGGTGGCCGCCGTGGGTCTGATCACCGACCCGGCCCAGGCCGAGAAGATCGTCGCCAACGGGGAGGCGGACGCCGTCCTGCTCGGCCGCGAGCTGCTGCGCGACCCCTACTGGGCGCGCCGGGCCGCCCGCGAGCTGGGGGCGGAGATCCGTACGCCGGGTCAGTACGCACGCGCCTGACGCGTGGCCCGGCCACCCCTGCGCGGGGTGACCGGGGTGGTGGTCAGTCGTCCGGTTCCATGCGGCTCCAGTGGCGGACGATGGCGTCGAGCAGGGTGGTCCTGTCCTGGTCCGGGTTGAGCGCGTACAGCACCTGGCCCAGCCGGAGGGCGGCGGCCACCCGCTCGCCCGGTTTCAGCTCCAGCTTGGCCATCACCTGGCTCGCGGTGACGGGCAGCACCCGGCCCGTCTCCGCCAGCAGGGCGTGCTCCATGTGCCGCTGGGTCACCGTCTCGATGTCCGAGCGCGCCGAGGCGACGGACAGGGTGCGGTCCCAGCGGGGACGGTGGCGCTCCCTCACCTCCCTGAGCAGTTCCAGGTTCTTCACGCCCAGGTCGCCGGCGGCCCGCTCCAGGTGCTGCCGGTAGTCGATGAGGACCCCCGACCGGCCGAGCCTGGTCTTCCAGTGTTCGAGGAGCGCCTCGGCGTCCACGTCCTGCTCGATGGCCCGGGCGACCTCGATGGCCACGCCGAGGTACGCGACGGCCGCCTCCAGCAGGGTCTCCAGGCACAGGCCCCAGCCCGCGCCGCTGGGCACCCGGGAGCCGCAGGCCCGCAGGAACCAGGCGTAGCAGTCCTCCTGGATCTCCCGGTCCCGGGGCACCGCGGGGTCCAGGTTGTGCGCGAAGCGGGTCCGCAGCTTCTGCAGGTCCGACTGGAACACCTGGGCCGCCTCGACGCCCACCCCGACCCGGTTCGCCTGGTCCAGCAGGAAGGTGAAGCTGACCGCCCACGCCTCGTGCAGCCAGGAGCTGAGCCAGATGGTCGAGGTGAGGAACCCGTGCTGGGCGTCGTCCAGCACGGGCCGCGGCGCGGTCACCGGGTCGCCGACGGGCAGGGCCGTCAGCGCCTGGCACAGGTTCTGGAGCTCCTGACCGCGCAGGTCGAGCCGGGACACCATCGCGACCGGGGCCTCGGCCTTCGCCGGCTCGGTGGCCACGCGGCTACCCCTTTTCCGGGTGCGGGAACGGCGTGCCGGGCGCGCGGGAGCCCCCTGCCGGCCTGCCGGGCTCCGGCTCGGAGGCGGGTCCCGGGATGAGCCCGGAGACCAGGTGCGGCGGGAGCTTGTAGTGCGGCCGCCGGGCCGGTTCCAGTATCGCGCCGCGCAGGTTGAAGGTGACGAAGGCCTCCGGCAGGGCCAGCCCCCGGGCCGGCTCGGCGATCCCGAAGTCGTGCGGCTGGAAGGGGATCTCGCGGGCCAGCTCCTCGACCCAGCACATGCCCTTGCGCTGGTCCGGGTCCACCCGGCGGACCGTCGGGTGGAACCTGCGGGGGTGGCCCTCGGTGTCGCTGGCCACGTACATGGTCACGATGCGGCGGCGGAACTGGTGCGACTGGCGCTCGGCCTTGCGGAAGGCGTCGAACGCGGAGCCCAGCTGGCCCAGGTGGAAGTGGGCCAGCGCCCGCATGAACTCCACCCGCAGGTTGGACAGGTCGTCCAGGGCCTGGAGCTTGCCGGCCAGCTCCAGGCACTCGTGCCAGTCCTGGCGGCCCAGCGGGAGGGTCAGCCGCTCGCCCTCCATGAAGCGGTGGCCGGTCTTGGCCATCCAGAAGAGGTCCACCAGCAGCCGCAGGCAGCGGCGGTCGTCGATGGTGCCGGCCTTGGACTGGAGGTGGGCGAAGGCCACCCGGATGCCCTCCGGGTCGGGGTCGTTGCGCACCAGGCCGCTGACCCGCAGGGCGTAGAGGTAGGCCGCGAGGGGCTCGTCGTGCTCGGCCAGCTCGCGGAGCTTCTCGTCGGCGATGCGCTCCTCGTTCGCGACGGCCGCGATGTCGGAGAAGCGGGCGTTGTACTTGGCCTCCTGCTTCGGGCTGAGGTCGCCCACCTCGATGAGCAGCAGCCGGGACAGGCACTCGGCCAGCAGCTCGTCCAGCTCCCGCGGCGGCAGGGCCTCCCGCTTGACGATCTCCAGGGTCACCCAGCAGACGACGTCGACCGGGTAGTACTTGTCGGCCGAGATGCCCATGGACTCGGAGGTGATCCGCAGGACGCGCTTGAGCAGCGCCCGCATCCGGTCGACCGGCATGGGGTCGGGCGCCTTGCCGTCCGGGCCGCTGCGCAGCAGCTCGTAGATCTGTGCGCCGACGACGCTGGCCTGTTCCACCATCAGGTTGGCGCGTACCCCGGAGCGGCTGGAGAACGGTCCGCCGGCCAGCGCGTTCTCGACCACGTCCTCGGCCCGGCGCAGCACGTCGGTGCGCTTCTCCGCGTCGGCGATCTTCTTGGTCTGCGCGTACTTGACCCACTCGCGGCACAGGTTGGTCTCCAGCAGCGCCAGCCTCGGGTTGGACACGATGGCGGCGCCGTTGGCCCGGGCGAACGCGTCGGCGATGCGGAGGAAGTGGGGGGCGTAGCGCTCCTCCTGCTCCCCCTGCGGGCCTATCCGGTTCAGCAGGTCGACGGCGAACTGCACCTCGCTGCCGCCGCCCGTGGTCGAGTCGGGGCGCACCTCGGCGAGGGCCTCGGCGATGGCCTCGATCTCCGACTCGTCGCTGGTCCGCTCCGCCTTGACGAGGATCTCGGCCTCGAGTTCGTTGCGTGCGGACAGCGCGTAGTTGCCGTTGCGGTCCTCCAGCCAGCGGATCAGGTCGATCTTGCCGAGGAGCTGCGGCAGGTTGCGCACGCCGTCGCGGCCGACCACGCGCAGGGCCAGCTCCAGCGGGATGGCCTGGCCGTGCCGGGAGACCACGAGGACGATGTTGACCAGCCGCTCGTAGGGGCCGCGGTACGAGGAGCCCTCGCCGTCCTCCCCCATCTCGCGGAGGGTCTCCTCCAGGTTGTCCACCAGGCCGGCCTTGTGGAGCGCGGCGGCCATCGCGGTGGGCGGCACGTACTCGCCCGAGGTGCGGACCTCGGCGGCGAGGGCGCTCTCGGCGTGCCGGAGCTCCAGCACCAGTCCCCCGCTGACCGGGCCCCGGGTCTCCGGCAGCAGGCGGTAGAGGGCGGAGAGGAAGGTCCGGTCCTTCTGGATCACGGACCAGTCGGCGGCCGGGATGATGATCCCGAGGGAGCCCAGGTGCGCCGTGAAGCGGACCATCTCCTCCTTGTCCTCCAGGACGGCGGGGGCCCGGACGATGTGCCGCTTGTCGTCGGACTTGCTCACCCGGCGCCGCTGCGCGGGGGCCTTGGCGGCGCGCTTCCTGGCCTGGGCCTTCGCCTTGTGCTGGAGGTCGTCGTCCTCGGCGGTGCTGTAGCAGCTGCCGACCACGACGGCGCGGCGGCCGCGGGAGTCGAGGTACTTGGCCAGCCGGAAGTACTCGTCCGCGTCGACCATGCCGTCCCAGACGATCAGGGTGCTGGCGTTGGTGATCCGCTCCGCCCACTCGCAGAACGGGTCGATGGCGTCGTACGAGGGGCGGTTGGCCCGGCGCGGGATGTGCAGGACGGCGTGCTGCTTCTGCTTGCCGATGGCGTACGCGAGCGAGGCGAGGGCGATGGTCTTGCCGGTGCCGGTCTGGCCGACCAGGAGCAGCGGGCGCTCCAGCAGGCCGCGGCCCGACAGGGCGCCGTCGACGCGTTTGCGCAGCTCGCCCTCGTAGTCGCGGCGGAACGGCAGCCCGGCGGCGACGGCGGACCAGATGGAGGAGGACTCGCTGGCGCCGAGGAACTCCCGGAAGCGGGCGTAGCGCAGTTCCGGGGACTGGCTGGCGGGCGGGGTGAGCAGGTCGGCGTCGATGGGCTGGCCGAAGGAGGAGACGGCGTTCCAGATGTCGCGGGGGACCTCGTGGAGGCCGACGCCCTGCTCGGAGATCAGCTCCAGCTGGTGGCCGCCTGAGTCGAAGCGCAGCCGGTCCGAGAGGGCGCCGCGCTCCTTGGCCTCCTGGACGTAGCTGGCGAAGTCCTCCTCGTGCGGGACCAGGACGCCGGACTCGACGGCGGCCGCGACGTACTCGTCCTCCAGCTCGATCTCGGTGGCGGAGAACAGGTGCGCCTGGCCCTGGCCGAGGCGGCTGAGCATGCCGTAGAGGTCCTCGGGACCGAACCAGTCGTCGGTGCTCCACGCCTCGATGATCAGCACGCCGCGCGGGGTGATCAGCTCGTCGGGCAGGCGCTGGGCGAGGGACCTGGCCTCGGAGCGGCGGGCGCCCAGCTCGATCCGGTTGGTGGGCGGCTGGCTCTCCGGCGGCTGGTCGGCGCCGCCGAACAGCAGGACGGCCTGGACCTGGGTGCGGCTGCGCGGCGCGGCCGGGCGGAACTGCGAGGACACGACCGGCTGGACGGTGCGCGACTCGTTGCGCAGGGCCCGGACGAAGAGGGAGTCGACGGCGGTGCTGAACACGCCGTTCCACGGCAGGTCGGCGACGACCTTGAGCCAGGCCGGCTCGGCGAGTTTCGCGGCGGAGCCGGCGAGGGCGGTCAGCACCGCCTGACGGCGCGGGGCCGGGACGCGGAGAAGCGAGGTGTAGAGGTCCTCGGCGTCCGTGCCGCCCCTCGCGGCTCTGGAGACCGACGGGGCGAGGGGGTCGACCCCGCTCTCCAGGAGGAGGTACTTCTGCCCCAGGAAGAGGAAGCAGGGACCCTGTTCGAGGCGGCCGATCAGATCGTCGTGCTGGGCTGTCATCACACTCCTCGCGGCGGATGCTGGCCCGACTCAGCCTAGGAGACGGGGGGTTGGGCGGGGGACGGTTTGCCCCGACTGGTGACAGGGGTGCACCCGGGGGCACCGGGGGCGGCGGGCTGGTACCGGGGGCGCGGGGTGCGCACCGCCGTGTCGGGGGGCCGTTGTCAGTGGGCGGGTGCAGAGTGGGCAGGGGCCGGGCCCGAGCCGCGGGACCGGAGACCGTACGTCCGGAGGTGTCGGGCATGACCGACGTACTGCTCGCCGTGGGCACGCGGAAGGGCCTCTTCCTCGGCCGCGGGAGGAAGGGCCGCTGGGAGTTCACCGGGCCGCACTTCAACGCGGAGGCCGTGTACTCGGTGGCCGTCGACCGGCGCGGTGCGGTGCCGCGGCTGCTGGTGGGCGGGGACAGCTCGCACTGGGGCCCCTCGGTGTTCCACTCCGACGACCTGGGCGCCACCTGGACCGAACCGGCCCGGCCGGCCGTGCGGTTCCCGAAGGACACCGGGGCGTCCCTGGAGCGGGTCTGGCAGCTGCGCCCGGCCGGACCGGCCGAGCCGGGGGTGGTGTACGCGGGCACGGAGCCGGCCGCGCTGTTCCGCTCGGAGGACGGCGGCGAGAGCTTCGAGCTGGTCCGCTCGCTGTGGGAACACCCGACGCGGTCCACGTGGGTGCCGGGCGGCGGCGGGGAGGGCCTGCACACCGTGCTGACCGACCCGCGCGACCCGGGCGCGCTGACGGTGGCGGTCTCGACGGCCGGGGTGTTCCGGTCGCGGGACGGCGGCCGCAGCTGGGACCCGTCCAACACCGGGATCTCGGCGGTCTTCCTGCCGGACCCGGATCCGGAGTTCGGCCAGTGCGTCCACAAGATCGACCGGGACGCCGCGGACCCCGACCGCCTGTACCTCCAGAACCACTGGGGCGTGTACCGCAGCGACGACGGGGGCGCGCACTGGACGGACATCGGCGGCGGGCTGCCCTCGGACTTCGGCTTCGCGGTCGCCGCCCATCCGCACCGCGCGGACACGGCGTACGTCTTCCCGCTGAACGCGGACGCCGACCGCGTCCCGGCGGGCCGGCGCTGCCGGGTCTTCCGCACCACGGACGCGGGGGCCACCTGGGAGCCGCTCTCGGCCGGCCTGCCGTCCGGGGACCACTACGGCACGGTGCTGCGCGACGCGCTCTGCACGGACGACGCGGACCCCGCGGGCGTCTACTTCGGCAACCGGAACGGCGAGTTGTACGCCTCGGCCGACGACGGCGACACCTGGCGCCTCCTCGCCTCCCACCTCCCGGACGTCCTCTGCGTCCGCGCGGCGGTCCTGGAACCCTGAGCGCCGGCGCCCCGGCGCGGCCGGGGCGCCCGCGCGGGGCGCCCCCGGGGATCCGCTACGGGAGGGACCAGTCGACCGGTTGGGCGCCCTGGCGGGTGAGGAGGTCGTTGGTGCGGCTGAAGGGGCGGGAGCCGAAGAAGCCGCGGTCCGCGGACATGGGCGACGGGTGGGCCGACTCGATGGCCGGGAGGTCGCCGAGGTGGGGGCGGAGGTTGCGGGCGTCGCGGCCCCAGAGCACGGACACCATGGGGGTGCCGCGGGCGACCAGGGCGCGGATGGCCTGTTCCGTCACCTCTTCCCAGCCCTTGCCGCGGTGGGCGCCGGGCTGGCGGGGCGCGGTGGTGAGGGCCCTGTTGAGCAGCAGCACGCCCTGGCGGGTCCAGGGCGTGAGGTCGCCGTTGGAGGGTCTGGGGAGGCCGAGGTCGGTGTGGAGTTCCCGGAAGATGTTCTCCAGGCTGCCCGGCAGCCTCCGCACGTCGGGCGCGACCGCGAAGCTGTGCCCGATGGCGTGGCCGGGGGTCGGGTAGGGATCCTGCCCCACGATGAGGACGCGCACCTCGTGGAAGGGCTGCTGGAAGGCCCGCAGGATGTGGGGGCCGGCCGGGAGGTAGGTGCGTCCGGCGGCGACCTCGGCGCGCAGGAAGTCGCCCATCGCCGCGATCCGGCCGGCCACGGGGCCGAGCGCCTCCGCCCAGCCCTGCTCGACGAGTTCGTTCAACGGTTGTGCTGCCACGAGCGATCACTCTACTGGCGCACAGGACGGCCCCGGACGCCGGAGATTGTACCTTCAGCAGATAAATACGGACAGATGCCGCCCGACTGGGACCCTCCCGAACAGCAGGTCCGGGAAAACCAGTAGCATGCGGCCGCATGAGCTCCCCCACTGGGCCTGGTGGCCTGCCCGTACGAATGCCGCGACCCCGCCAGACCGGACGGCACCGTCGTCCCGAGCCCGCGGTGGCGCCCGAGGGCGCGCCGTCGCTGGTGCTCGCCGTGCCCGGCGCCCCCTCGGCCGCGACGCGGTCCCTGGCGGAGGAGACCCTCAGCATCGCCCGCTCGGAGCTGCCCGGCCTCGACGCCCGCATCGGCTACCTCGACGGCGATGACGCCGAGGGTTCCGAGTTCCCGACCCTGCAGGCCGTGCTGGGCGCGGTCGAGGCCGAGCGCGAGGCCCGCGCCGAGTTCGCCCGTGCCGCCGGCCAGGAGGTGCCGAAGCAGGACGGGCCGTCCTCCGTGGTGGTCCCGCTGCTGGCGGGCCCGGACAGCGCGCTGCTGCGCCGGATCCGTCAGGCGCTGATGGACAGCTCCGCGCCGGCCGAGCTGGCCGACGTGCTCGGCCCGCACCCGCTGTTGGCCGAGGCCCTGCACGTGCGCCTGTCGGAGGCGGGCCTGGCCCGCGCCGACCGCGCCCGGCTGTTCACCGTGGCCACGGCGGCCGACGGCATCATCCTGGGCACCGTCGGCGGCGAGGAGGCCGTGCAGGCCGCCGGGATCACCGGCATGCTGCTCGCCGCCCGCCTCGCGGTGCCGGTCATGGCGGCCGCCCTGGACCAGGAGGGTTCGGTGGCCTCGGTCGCCGACCAGCTGCGCGGCTCCGGCTCGGTGCAGCTGGCGCTGGCCCCGTACCTGATCGGCCCGGAGGCCGCCGAGGGCCTGCTGGACACCGCCTGCAAGGAGGCCGACTGCGCCACCGCCGAGCCCCTGGGCGCCTACCCGGCGCTGGGCAAGCTCGCGGTGGCCCAGTACGCGGCGGCGCTGGGCATCCCCCAGCCGGCGCAGGGCGCCCCGGTGCGCTGACCCGTCCGTACGTCCGCAGGGCCCCCTCCCGGCACGGGAGGGGGCCCTGCGGCGCTTCCGGCGCCCCTGGGCCGGAAAAGGGCCAGGGCGGGGGCGGCAGGCCCTCCAGGGGCCGGACAGCCGGCCCAGGGGGCGGGCGGTCCGGCCGAGCCGTGAGCCCGTCCCGGGGGCGGTCAGCCCGTCCGGGACCCCCGAGCCCGTCACGGGCGCGGCCGGCCCTGGCCGGACCCGGTCGGCCCGTCCGAGGGCCGCGTCAGCCGAAGACGACGCAGCTGGCCGCCGGCACGTCCACGCTGCCCGCGCGGCGCGGCAGCCCGGTCTCCCGGTCCACGTCGAACCAGGTCACGTCGCCGGAGCGCTCGTTGGCCGCGTACAGGCGCCGCCCCACCGGGTCGAGGGCGAGGTCGCGGGGCCACACCCCGCCGCAGTCCACGCTCGCCGTGAGCGCGGCGCCCGCCCCGTCCCCGTCGAGGGCGAGCACGGCGACGGTGTCGTGACCCCGGACGGCGGCCCACAGGAAGCGGCCGTCGGGGTCCGCGACGAGGGCGGAGGGGTAGCCGCGTACGTACTCGGACGCCTCCTCGGGGGCGACCGGGACCTCCCCGAGGGGCTCGGCGGCGCCCTTCTCCGGGTCCCAGCGGCAGACGGTCAGGGTGGGGGCCAGCTCGTTCAGGACGTACAGGTGCCGGCCGCCGGGGTGGAAGGCGAGGTGCCGGGGGCCGCTTCCGGATCGCAGGGCGGTCTCGGCGTGCGGGCGGGGCGGGAGGGGCGGCCGGGCCGGGTCGTCGGCGGGGTCGAGCGCGAGGACGCGCAGGGAGTCCGTACCGAGGTCGACGCAGACCGCCCAGCGGCCGCCGGGGTCGGGCAGCACCTGGTGCGCGTGGGGGCCGGTCTGCCGGTCGGGGTCGGGGCCGCTGCCGCGGTGACCGAGGACGGCGGGCGGGCCGGTGAGGCCGCCGTCGGGGGTGCGGCGCAGGGCGCCGACGCCGCCGGAGGTGTAGTGGGCGGTGAGCAGCCAGGGTCCGGCGACGCTGAGGTGGGTGGGTCCGGCGCCGCCGACCGGCTGGGGGTCGCCGAGCGGGTACGGGCCCTCCGCGCCCAGCGTGAAGGCCGCGGCGGTGCCGTGCTCGCCCTCGCTGACCGCGTAGAGGACCGGCGCGTCGGGGGCGAGCGCGAGGTAGGAGGGGTCGGCGAGGACGCCGGTCGCGCCGAGGAGCGTCAGCTTCCCGGTCGCCGGGTCGACGGCCGCGGTGGTGATGCCGCGGCCGCCCGCCGAGGTGAAGGAGCCGATGTGGGCGCGGCGGCCGCCGTCGCCCGCGCCGTGCCGTCCGGTGTCCTCGTTCACGGTGGTGCCCTTCCGGTCGCCGTGGGTCCCGTCCCGGCCGACCGTAGCAGAAGGTCTAGACCAAGTCGGTGCCCTGGGCCCGGGCTTGGGCCTCCGGGCTCTGCACGTAGGCCGGGCTGCTCTCGGTGGTGTCGTACGTGCGGTGGAAGACGGGGGTGGCGGAGCCCGAGATCGGCGGGACGATCCAGGACCAGTCCGCGCCCACGGTGCGGCCCTTCTGCTCCTCGCGGTCGAGGTGGGTCAGGAAGCGGCGGGACTCGGTGTGGTGGTCGGTGATGGTCACCCCGTCGCGGTCGAAGGAGTGCAGCACGGCCCGGTTCAGCTCGACCAGGGAGCGGTCCTTCCACAGGGTGCGGTCGCTGGAGGTGTCCAGCCCGAGTCTGCGGGCGACGGTCGGGAGCAGGTTGTAGCGGTCGGTGTCGCCGAGGTTGCGGGCGCCGATCTCGGTGCCCATGTACCAGCCGTTGAAGGGGGCGGCGGAGTAGCGCACGCCGCCGATCTCCAGGCACATGTTGGAGATCGCGGGGACCGCGTGCCAGCGCAGGCCCAGGTCCCGCCAGTGGTCGCCCTCGGGGTGTTCGATGGGCACTTCGAGGACGGCGTCCGGGGGGAGTTCGAACCACCGGGGCTTGTCGTCGCAGCCCTGGACCACCAGGGGCAGGACGTCGAACGGGGTGCCGGGGCCTCCGGGCCAGCCGAGCCGCCTGACCCCTTCGGTGAAGCCGCGGTTGCGCGGGTCGCCCTGCATGCCGTGCTCGGGGCCGTAGCCCGCGTAGCGGATGAGCTGTTCGTTCCAGATGACCGGACCCGGCCGGTCCGGGGTGTCCGGCGCGAAGACGGTGATCGTGGGCCGCACCCGGCCGTCGTTGGTGGCCTCCCTCAGGTGCTCGGCGCACTGGGCCGCGATGTCGTCGGCGCCGGTGAGGTCGCGGTGGTCGCGCACCCGCAGCGAGTTCCAGTAGAGCCGGCCTATGCAGCGGTTGCTGTTGCGCCAGGCGACGCGGGCACCGTGGACCAGCTCCTGCGGGGTGTGGCGGTAGGTGCCGGTCTCCTCGATCTCCTTCCACACGACGGCGAGCCGGTCGTACGGATCGCCGGCCTCCGGGTTCTCCCGGTGGTGGAGCCGGATGAACTCCTTGGCCGCCGTCCACACATGAGCGGCCGTCGAGCGCAGCTGCAGTATTTCCATTCCGGGCGGTTACCCCCTTACCGGCCAGATCCACCCTGTACATGCCGGATGAATGTGCTGTGAACAAGTACCCGTTGTACATGCCGCAGGTCAGAGAGTGACAGAGGGCGCGCCCGGATCGGTGAATATCCTCCACCCGTTCGAGGGATCACCCGCAGAGGAATGCCAGAACACGCCCGCCGGATGGGGCGGGCGTGGTAATGGAGCGTCAGGAACGTACGAGCGACGCGCGGGGCGCGGTGCGCAGCGGGGCGTCGAGTTCGGCCAGCAGCCGTTCCAGGCCGTGCAGATGGGCCAGCGCCGGCTCGGCCGCGGGCGCCGCCGGGCGGTGCTCGCGTACGGTGCCGCCGGCCGCGCCGGAACCGGTCCCGGGCACGGTGAGCGCCTCGACCGCGGCCTCGACGCGCCAGCAGGCGGCGGCCAGCCGGGCGTCGTGCCCGGCGTCCGGGTCGGCGGCCACGGCCGCGAGCCCGCGCACCTCCCGGGCGCACTCGTCGAGCAGCGCGATCACGGCGCGCGCCCGGGCCTTGCGGGCGCGGTACGGGCTGAGCGGGTGGACCAGCGGCGCCAGGGACATCCGCACCCGGCCGAGCAGCAGCTCCAGTTCGGCGGCGTGCGGGGCGGGGTCGGCGGTGGGCGAGCCGGCCAGGCGGGCGGCGGCCTCGGCGGTGGCCGCGTGGACGGAGCGCAGCGCGCGCTGGATCCAGGCGTCGTTGGTGGCGTGGGTGGTGACCGGCAGCACGAGGACCACCGCGAGGGCGGCGCACACCGCGCCCACGGCGGTCTCGGCGAGCCGGAGCACGAGCAGGGCCGGGTCGAGGACGCCGAGCAGGCCGTACAGCAGTCCGGCCATCACCGTGACGGCGAGCATCATCCAGCTGTAGGAGACCGGCGCGGTGTAGAAGATCCCGAAGACGCAGAGGGCGACCAGGACGACGGTGGGTGCGGCGGCGCCGTGCAGGGGGATCGCGACGAGCATGCCGACGGCGATCCCGATCACGGTGCCCAGCACCCGGCGGAAGCCGCGGACCAGGGTCTCGCCCCGCGAGGCCGTGTTGACGAAGATCCACCAGGCGGTGCCCACGGCCCAGTACCAGCGGTCCTCGGAGAGGCCCTGGCCGATGGAGAGGGCGACGGCGCAGGCGGCGGTGGCCTGGAAGGCCTGCCGGGTGGTGGTGCGCGCCAGGCCCCGGCCGGGCAGCGGCGGCGGCACGGCGGCGGGCGGGGTGCGGCGCTCGATGGGCCAGAGCACGAAGCGGACCAGGGCTGCGGCGGCCAGGGCCAGGCCCACCGCGGCGTACAGCTCGGGCAGTTGGCCGGGGACCGCGTGCAGGAACTGCGTGATGAAGAAGTTCATGAACGCGAAGATCCCGAGCGCGTGCCCGCGCGGCCCCCAGCGGCGGGCGTAGACCCCGCAGAAGACGACGGCCACGAAGGCCGCGTCGCGGGCCGTCGGGACCCCGTGGAGGGTGGTCGCCAGGGCCAGGACGGGGAAGCCGGCGGCCGGCAGGAGCGCGGTGGTCCAGGCCTGGGCGCGCACGGTGGCGTCGGTGACGGTGAAGAGGGCGAGCAGGGCCGCCAGGCCGCCGGTGATGGAGGCGGTGAGCGAGAGGCCGGCCAGTTCGGCGACGGCGACGGCGAGGCCCACGCCGACGACGGCGCGGGACGAGTTCCTCAGCCTGAGGTGCCCCGGGTCAGGAGCCACGAACATCCTCTTCACGGCGGTGGGCCGCCCCCCTTGTCGTGCTCGACGCCGCGCCTGGGCCTCCCGGGGGTGGTGGGGACCGCGGACACGACGAAGGCACCGCGGTCCGGTCCGGCCTCGTTGCCGGTCCGGCGCTGCGGCGCCGTAAGTACATGGATGCTGCACAGATAAACACCTCAAAGGTGTCTGGCTCAACTGGCTGCCCGACGATTGGGCCATTGGCCCAGTCGTACGCGTCCGAGCTGGGCCAGCGGGCTGCCAACGGCCCAGGTGCGGGCGGCAGTGGTGCCGGGAGGGTGACCGGGAACATCGTGCAGGGGCCACGGACCCCGTAGCCCGATCGGCTCAGTTCCGCGCGACCGGCGGGCCCGGGACGCCTTGACTGGCGGGATGGAGGCCACCTCGACAGCGCCGCCGTCCGGCGCGGCGTACCGCAACCTGGTCCTGGCCACGGTCGGCTTCACCCTGACCTTCTGGGCGTGGGACCTGATCGCCCCGCTGGCCGGGGACTACCAGGACCGGCTCGGGCTGAGCTCCTTCGAGCAGTCGCTGCTCGTGGCGGTGCCGGTGCTGGTCGGGTCGCTCGGGCGGATCCCGGTCGGCGCGCTGACCGACCGCTACGGGGCCCGGCTGATGTTCCCGCTGGTCTCCGCGCTGACCATCGTGCCGGTGCTGCTGCTGGTCGTCGTGCGGGACAGCTATCCCCTGATGCTCGTGGTGGGGTTCTTCCTGGGGCTGGGCGGCACGACGTTCGCCATCGGGATCCCGCTGGTGAACTCCTGGTTCCCGCCCGCCCGGCGCGGCTTCGCGCTCGGCGTGTTCGGCATGGGCATGGGCGGGGTGGCCCTGTCGGGATACCTCACCCCGCGGCTGGCGAAGCACGGCTACGCCCTGCCGTTCACCGTGGTGGCCGTCGCGCTCGCCGGGTACGCCGTCCTCGCGGCGCTGCTGCTGCGCGACCGTCCGGACCGGCCCGTGCCGACCGCCTCCCTCGCGGAGCGGCTGGGCGCGGCGGGGCGGCTGCGGGTCACGTGGGAGCTGGCCGCGCTGTACGCGATCGGCTTCGGCGGCATCGTCGCCTTCGGCGTGTACCTGCCGACCTACCTGAAGACCTGGTACGGGCTGTCGGCCACCGACGCCGGCACCAAGGCCGCAGGCTTCGCCCTGGTCACCGTGGTGTTCCGGCCGGTCGGCGGCTGGCTGTCGGACCGGATCCACCCTGCCCGGGTCACCGCGGGGGCGCTGGGCCTGGTGGCGCTGCTCGCGATCGTCCAGGCCTTCGACCCGCCGCTGGACCCGGGCGGCACGATCGCGCTGCTCTGCATGGCGGCCGGCCTGGGCACCGCCAGCGGCAGCGTCTTCGCGCTCGTCTCCCAGGTGACCCCGCAGCCGCAGGTGGGCAGCGTGACGGGCATCGTGGGCGCCACGGGCGGCCTCGGCGGCTTCGTGCCGCCGCTGGTGATGGGCGCGATCCACAGCGCGAAGGACTCGTACTCGATCGGCTTCATGCTGCTGTCCGACCTGGCGCTCGCCGGCGCCGTCTACGCGTACGTCCGGATGCGCACCGTCCGCCCGGCGGACGCGGAGGAGCCGGTACGGGCGGTGCGGTCCCCGGTCTGAGGCGACCGGCGTCGGGGCGGGGTCAGGGGCCGGTGAGCACGGACAGCACGTTGCCCGCGGGGTCCTCGAACCACGCGATGGCGTGCCCGCTCTCCTCGTCCCGGGCGATGCCCTTCTCGTCCTGGTCGAAGCCCTCGTACCGCTGGATGACGATGCCGCGCGCGACCAGCTCGTCGACGGCCCGCTCGATGTCCTCCACCGGGAAGTTGAGGACGGTGAAGCTCGCCGGCGTGTGGTTCTCCTTGGGATAGAGGAAGACCCGTGCGCCGCTGCCGAGGTGGAGGGCGAGCGTGCCCATCTCGTCGTCGGTGACCTTCAGTCCGAGCGTCTCGCCGTAGAACCTGCGGGCCGCCTCGACGCTGTCGACCGAGAACCCGCTGAACGCCTTGCTCTCTCCCAGCATGACGGTGCTGCCTCCGTTCCTCGCGGCCACGTCCGCGCACGCCCCCGGCCCGTCGTCTCCATCGTCTCCCCGGGGCGAGGGGGGCACAAAGGGAGGGCGGGGGCCGTGCGGTCGGGTGGGTGTCCCGGTGGGTTCTGACGGAGAATGGCGCCTGGAGCTGTCGGCCGCGGCCGGTTCCGCGGCCGCCGCCCGGACCACGGACGTGCACCCCTTCGGAGGGAACGCCAGTGAGACAGCACAGGACCGTCCTCCTCACCCGCCTGATGGCCGCCCTGCTCCTCGTCCTCGGGGCCGGCACGGCGTCGGCCGCCGCCGCACCCGCACCCGCCGCACCGGCCGCGCCCGTGCCGCTGGGGCGGGTGGTGCCGGTGCCGGTCTCGGTGGTGCCCGGCGGCAGCCCGTACACGCTCGGCGACGCGACGGTCATCCGGGTGGACGCGGGCTCGCCGGCGGCCCAGCGGGTCGGCGAGTGGCTGGCGGCCCTGCTGCGGCCGTCGACCGGCCTCGCGCTGCCGGTGGTCGCCGGCGCCGGGACGGACGGCATCCAGCTCCGGCTGGGCGCGGCCGACGAAGGGCTGGGCACCGAGGGGTACCGGCTGGTCAGCGGTCCCGGCACGGTCGCCGTGACGGCGAACGCGCCCGCCGGCCTCTTCCACGGGGCGCAGACCCTGCGGCAGCTGCTGCCGCCGTCCGTCGAGGAGCGCACCCGGCAGTCCGGCCCCTGGCAGGTCGCCGGCGGCACGGTCCGGGACTTCCCGCGCTACCCGTACCGCGGCGCGATGCTGGACGTGGCCCGGCACTTCTTCACCGTGGACCAGGTCAAGCGGTACGTGGACCAGCTCGCCCTCTACAAGATCAACACCCTGCACCTGCACCTGAGCGACGACCAGGGCTGGCGCATCGTGGTGGACTCCTGGCCGCGGCTGGCGACCTACGGCGGCTCGACCGAGGTGGGCGGCGGGCCCGGCGGCCACTTCAGCAAGGCCGACTACCGGGAGATCGTCGCGTACGCGGCCTCCCGCCACATGGAGGTCGTGCCGGAGATCGACACCCCCGGGCACACGACCGCGGCGCTGGCCTCGTACGCCCAGCTGAACTGCAACGGCGTCGCCCCGCCGATCTACACCGGCACCCAGGTCGGCTTCAGCTCGCTGTGCGTGCCGAAGGCGGTCACGTACAGCTTCCTGGACGACGTGCTGCGGGAGCTGGCCGCGCTGACGCCGGGCCGGTACCTGCACATCGGCGGGGACGAGGCGCAGTCGACCACGGCGGCGGACTACGCCGCCTTCATGGGCAGGGCGCAGCCGCTGGTGACGAAGCGCGGCAAGACGGTGATGGCCTGGCACCAGATCACCGAGGCGCGGCCGGTGGCGGGCGCGGTGGCCCAGTACTGGGGCATGGGCGGCACGGAAGCGAAGCTGGTGGCGGCGGCGCGGGCCGGGACGCGGGTGGTGATGTCGCCGGCGAACCACGCGTACCTCGACATGAAGTACAAGGCCGGCGCACCGTTCGGCACCGAATGGGCCGGGTACGTCGAGGTCGACAAGTCGTACGCCTGGGACCCGGCCACGCTGGTGGGGCAGCTGCCCGCTTCGGCCGTGCTCGGCGTGGAGGCCCCGCTGTGGTCGGAGACGATCGACACCAGCGACGAGATCGAGTACCTGGCCTTCCCGAGGCTGCCGGGCATCGCGGAGATCGGCTGGTCCCCGGCGTCCACGCACGACTGGAGCACCTACCGGACGCGGCTGGCGGCCCAGGGCCCCCGGTGGGACGCGATGGGGATCGACTACTACCGGTCGCCGGTGGTGCCCTGGCCCGCGGGGTAGGGTGCCGAGGCGTTTTCGATCTTCTGCAGAGAGGCCGGGCGGACCATGGCGGTCGACGAGCTGGACACCCGGATCCTGCGGCTGCTCATCGAGCAGCCGCGGACCAGCGTGCGCGAGTACGCGCGGATCCTGGGGATCGCCCGGGGCACCCTCCAGGCACGGCTCGACCGCCTGGAGCGCACCGGGGTCGTCACCGGCACCGGCCCGGTCCTCTCCCCCGCGGCGCTCGGGCACCCGGTGCTGGCCTTCGTCCACATCGAGGTCACGCAGGGGCACCTGGACGAGGTGGGCGACGCCCTGGCCGCCGTACCCGAGATCATCGAGGCGCATTCGATCACCGGTGGCGGGGACCTGCTGACCCGGGTGGCGGCCCGGGACAACGCCCACCTGGAGGACGTGATCCAGCGCCTGATCAGGCTTCCCGGGGTGGTGCGGACCCGGACGGAGGTGGCGTTGCGGGAGCGGGTGCCGCACCGGCTGCTGCCGCTGGTGGAGTCCGTGGGCAGGGCGGCCCGCAAACCCTGACATCCTTAAGGGGACAGGAATAGAACCGGCAGAACGGGCACAGCGGATGATTTCCGTCATATTCGATCTCGACGGCACCCTCGTGGACAGCGAGCCGAACTACTACGAGTCGGGGCGGCGGACGCTGGCACGGCACGGGGTCGAGGGCTTCGGCTGGGAGGAGCACGCGGCCTTCATCGGGATCGGGACCCGGGAGACCCTGGAGATCCTCCGGGAACGGTACGGGCTCCCGGTGCCGGTGGACCGGCTGCTGGCCGAGCAGAACGCCGCCTACCTGGAGCTGGCGCGGACGGCCACCGAGGCGTACCCGGAGATGCGGAAGTTCGTCGAGCGGCTGCACGCGGAGGGCGTGCCGATGGCGGTGGCCTCCGGCTCGTCGCGGGAGGCCATCGACGCCGTGCTGGCCGGGACGGGGCTGGCACCGCTGCTCCCCGTGGTGGTCTCCGCCGAGGAGGTCGGGCGGGGCAAGCCGGAGCCGGACGTGTTCCTGGAGGCGGCCCGGCGGCTGGGCGCGGCCCCGGGCGACTGCGTGGTGATGGAGGACGCGGCGCCGGGCGCGCGGGCGGCCCACGCGGCCGGCATGGCGTGCGTGGCGGTCCCGTACGTGGCCGGGACGGCCGGCGACCCGGCGTTCGCCACGGCGGGGCTGCTGTTCCCGGGCGGCCAGGCGGAGTTCACGGCCGAGGCGGCGTACGCGTGGCTGCGGGAGCGGGCGGCGGAGCGGGGGTGACCCCGGCCCGGGGCGCGGCGCGGGGCACGTCCGGCCGCGCCGCGCCGCCGCCCGCCGGGGCTCACGGTTCCGCCCGCTCCGGTGCCGCCGGCTCCGGTGCCGCCGGTCCAGGCGCCGCCGCGCCAGGTGCCGCCGCCTCCGCGCCCACCGCCTCCGTGCCGTACCTGCGGGCCGAGGCGTCGACCTGGGCGAGGCGGCGCAGGGAGGCCAGCAGCGAGTCGCCGAGCACGGTGCCGACCACCACCCGCTCCACGAGGTCCTCGCGCTCCACGCGCCGCGCGACGTAGGCGAGGTCGGCCGCCGCGACCCCCTCGGCCGCGGCCGCCAGGTCGTCGAGCCAGTCCAGGTAGTCCTCGTGCCCCACGGCCATGAACGAGGCGACGGTCGCCGTGAGCGCCTCGGTCCAGCGGTGGTCCGGCGGCACCTGCCAGCCACGCCGGGCGATGAGGTCGCGTACCGCCGCCCGGGCCTCGTCCAGGTGCTCACGGCCCGACCCCTCCGCGATCACGGGGGCTACGGTGCGGGCCGCGTCGCCGAGCATGTCGTGCACCGGGCGGCCGCTGTCGGCCACGGCGTCGACCACCTGCCGGACCGCAGCCACCGACAGTCCCCCGGCCTCGATCAGCGCCCGGATCAGGCGCAGCCGGCGCACGTGCGCCTCGCCGTACCGGGCCTGGTTCGGGCTGGTCAGCTCACCCGGGGGCAGCAGTCCCTCCCGTACGTAGAACTTGATCGTCGGTACCGGGATGCCCGTGGTCCGGCTGAGTTCACCGATGCGCAACGCGCCGTCTCCCTCGAAATCGCTTGCCCTGACCGACCCCATCATAGATAGTGGCGCTATCAGATAGTGGCCAGTGCCACTATCCATAATTTCACCGGGGGAAATGGGGGAACCGCCATGCCTCGTCTGACCGGATGGCACCGTCCGCTGCTCTTCTTCACCGCCGCGATGGGCGTGCTCGCCGCGGTCTGCGCCGTCGGACTCGTGGTGGACGACCGGGTGCTCGTGGGCGCCCCGATCTGGCACAAGCCGCTGAAGTTCTCGATCTCGTTCGTGCTCTACGCGCCGACCCTCGCCTGGATGCACTCGCTGCTCACCCGCGGCCGCCGGACCAGCTGGTGGGCGGGCACGGTCATCGCGGCCGCCGGGGTCGTCGAGATGGCCGTGATCGTGGGGCAGGTGGTGCGCGGCAAGCGCAGCCACTTCAACCAGGAGACCGCCCTCGACTCGATGCTGTTCCAGATCATGGGCAACACGATCGTGGTGCTGTGGCTGGCCGCGCTGCTGCTCGCGGTCCTGCTCTTCCGCCAGCCGCTCGCAGACCGGGCCACCGCGTGGGCGATCCGGCTCGGGTCGGTCGTCGGGCTGGCGGGTCTCGCGGCCGGCTTCCTGATGGTGCGGCCGACGCCCGAGCAACTGGCCGTGGAGGACAGCCCGGCGATCGGGGCGCACAGCGTGGGCGTGCCCGACGGCGGCCCGCACCTGCCCGTCACCGGCTGGGCCGCCACCGGCGGCGACCTGCGGGTGGCCCACTTCGTCGGCATGCACGCCCTCCAGGTCCTGCCGCTGCTGGCCCTGGTCCTGCTGTACGCCGCCACGCGCGTCCCGCGGCTGCGCGACGCCGCGGTCCGGCTGCGGCTGGTGTGGGTCGGTGCCGCCGGCTGGACCGGGCTGTTCGTGCTGGTCGCCTGGCAGGCGCTGCGCGGGCAGGCGCTGACCCGGCCGGACGGGCTCACACTGGCCGCGGCCGGGGTGCTGGCCGCGGGTGTGGCGGCCGGGAGCCTCGTCGCGCTTACGCGGTCGGCGAAGCCGTCTCGCGTGTCGGCGCCGGAGGTGGTGGGCTGACGCCATGGAGATCCTGATTCTGGGCGGTACCGCCTGGCTGGGGCGGGAGTTGGCGCGGCAGGCGGTGGCCGGTGGGCACCGGGTGGCCTGCCTGGCGCGCGGGGAGAGCGGTCCGGTGGCGGAGGGCGCCGAGCTGGTCACCGCGGACCGGAGCGCCCCGGGGGCCTACGCGGCGCTCGCGGGCCGGGAGTTCGACGCGGTCTTCGAGGTGTCCTGGCAGCCGGGGTTCGTCCGGGAGGCGCTGGACGCGCTCGCGGACCGGGCCCGACACTGGACGTACGTCTCCTCGGTGAGCGCGTACGCCGACCACGGGCTGGTCGGCGCCGACGAGTCCACCCCGCTGCTGCCGGCCACCGGGCGGGCGGAGGCGGACCGGGAGGAGTACGGCGAGGCCAAGGTGGCCTGCGAGGAGCTGAGCGCGGCCGCGGCCGGGGACCGGCTGCTGGTCGCCCGGGCCGGACTGATCGGCGGCCCCGGCGACCACAGCGGCCGCTCCGGCTACTGGGTGGGGCGGGCGGCGCGGGACCCCGGGGGGCCGCTGCTGGTGCCGGCCGTGCGGGACGTGCCGACGCAGGTGGTCGACGTACGGGACCTGGCGGCCTGGCTGCTGGCCTCGGCGGCGGCCGGGCGCACCGGGACCTTCGACGCGGTGGGGCCGGTGCTGTCCTTCGAGGAGTGGCTGGCGCTGAGCCGGGAGGTGGGCGGGCACACGGGCCCGCTGGTCCCGGCGGACCGGGACTGGCTGGTGGAGCGGGGCGTGGGGTGGTTCATGGGCGAGGAGTCCCTCGCCATGTGGGCGGCCGAGCCGGGCTGGGAGGGCTGGGCGGCCCGCACCGGCGCGGCGGCCCGGGCCGCCGGGCTGGTGCACCGCTCCCGGTCCGAACTGCTGGCGGACACCCTGGCGTGGGAACGCGCCGAGGGCCTCGCGCGCCCGCGCCGCGCGGGCCTCTCCCCGGCCCGCGAACGCGAACTCCTGGCGGAACTGGGGTAGCCCGCGGTGCCCGGCCGCACCGGGCGTTGCCCGACGAGGGCGTGGCCCCTCGCGGCGCCCGCACCAGCCGCCGGCGGGCGACCGCGTAACCGCACGAGGCGTCGGGCCGCACCAGCGTGCCGGCACACGCCGCGTGGCCGCGCACGAGACGCCGGGCCGCACGAGGGGCGGAGGGCGGCCGGGTCGCGCTTGCCGCGGGGCGGGCCGGCGGGGAGGATCGCGGCATGTCCAGCGACCGCCTCATGCGCATCCACAGCCCCGAGTTCCAGGCCATGGCCGACCGCGTGCTGGAGGTCACCGCGCTCACCTCGCGCCTGAACGTGCTGCCCTTCGAGGACGAGGCGGGGAAGGCGGAGCTGTTCGAGCGGATCCTCGGCAGGCCGCTGCCGCCGAGGGTGACGATCCACCCGCCCTTCTACACGGACCACGGCCTCCACCTCGACCTGGCCGAGCGGGTGTTCATCAACCAGAACTGCACGTTCCTGGACTACGCGGGCATCCGGCTCGGCGAGCGCGTGATGGTCGGCCCGAAGGTCACCTTCATCACCAGCGGCCACCCGGTCGATCCCGGGGAGCGGCGCCTGTACCTCACCGGGGCGCCCATCGACGTCGCGGAGAACGTGTGGATCGGCGCCGGTGCCACGATCCTGCCCGGCGTCAGCATCGGCCGGGACGCGGTGGTCGCCGCCGGCGCGGTGGTGGCCGACGACGTCCCCCCGGCCACCCTCGTCACCGGCACCAAGGCCTCGGTGCAGCGCAGTTGGTGACGCCCGGCGGGCGCCGAGCACGGCGGAGCCGCCGCCCGGGCGGCCCGCCCTGTGCCCTGCGGGGCACGGGTCCGGTGCGCGGACGCTAGCCGGCCGGAAGCGCGCGCCTGCGGCGGGGGCGCCCGTGGTGGCGGCCGCGACGGAAGCGGAAGCGGCCGGCGGCGAGGGCGGCGGCGGTCTCCGGGTGGCGGGCCTCCAGTTCCACGAGGGCCGGGTGCGGGCCCTGGGCGGCCAGGCGCTCGGCGAGCCGGTCGCGGCCCTCGTTCTCCCTGCGGAGCCCGTCGTCCTGGACGAGCCAGACGAACTGGGCCGCCAGGGCCACCCCGGTGAGGGCCGCCGCGACCCACTCCACCGCTCCCCGCGGCACCCGGTCGAACAGCACGACGATCCCCAGCACCATCTGCAGGACGACCGCCGCGGCGCCGAGGACGACCAGGCAGCAGGACCGGTGCTCCGGCTCGGGGTCCGGGAGGCGGGCCCGGCAGGCGGCCAGGAACGCGTCGCGGGCCGGGCCGAAGTCGGGGTCGTTGGCGAGCACGTTGCCGAGCGGGGCGGGGGCGGTGCGGCGGCGCAGGGCGGCGAGCAGCGCGTCCGGCAGGGGGTGCCCCGCGCCACGGTCGGGGTCGGCACCGGCGGGGGTGGGGGCGATGTTGCCCCGGCGGGTGACGCTCACCAGTCCGTCCAGGACCAGCCGCGCCGCGGCGGCCTGGACGTCGTCCTGGGGCCACCACCGGCCGTGGACCGCGTGGTACGGGTCCACGGCGCGCGCGGCCCACCATTCCGTCAGCCGCCGCTCCCGCCGGCGGTGCAGCGCGAGCCGGGCGTGCAGCAGCGCGGCGACGGCGGCCAGGAAGAGGGCGAAGACGAGGCGGTTCATCGCACGAGCGTACGACCGGCCGGTGGCGGCGCCGCGGGTGGGCCAGGGCAACTGGTGTCCACGGCCGTGGACTTGGGGCGAGCCGGGCGGCCCGTACGCCGGTGAACTGCCGCAGCCGACTGCCGGTCCGGGCGGCGGGGCGGACGTACGGTGCTCGGGTCACGGCGGGGCGGGCCCGGGCGGCCTCCCCCGCACCCCTCGCATCCGGAAGAGGACCGATGAATCAGAAGCGACTGGCGGCCGGAGGGGCCGCGGCCGTCATTGCGGCCGGTCTGGCCCTCACGGTGGTCGGCGCGGCCAACGCCGAACCCGCCGCGCGCCCCGAGCGCATCACGTCCGTGCAGCAGCTGCACGAGAGCCTCCGGCAGGCGGTCGAGCAGGAGCGGCCCCAGGCCCTGGCCGGCACCATCGGCGGCACCACGGGCCGCCTGGAGAACGTCACCGACACGACCGCCGGCAGCTGACATGGAGGTGCGCACCGTGGCAACCGACGAAGCGGCACCGACCTGGTGCCCGAGCGGCGCGGCGCACGCGCCCGAGTCCGTCGTCCTCGGCGTGCGGTCGGGACACGACGGCCAGGTGACCTACCTCGCCGAGCCCGTGCCGGCGGCCGAGGTGCTGCCCTCGGTGCCCGAGGGCATCGAGCCGCGGCGCGTCCTGCGGTTCGCCTCGCACTGCGTCTCCCACTGCGTGAACCGGCGCGGCGACGACTGCACCCTGATCGAGCGGGTGCTGACGCTGCCGGTGCGGGAGGAGACGCGTGCGGTGCCGCGGTGCCACCTCCGTACGCAGTGCCAGTGGTGGCGGCAGGAGGGCGTGGACGCCTGCCACCGCTGCCCGGCCGTGGCGACGAAGAACTACACGGACGACGAACTGGCCACCCTCGTCGCGGACCCGAGCACGACGCCGGAACAGCTGGCGGAGTGGATCGCGGCCGCGGAGCAACCCGTATGACCGGTAGGACCCCTACACCCCGACCCCAGGAGGCTCCATGAAGCACACCCGGCTCACGGCGCGCGGCGCCGCGGCGGCCATCGCCGCCGGTCTCGCGCTGACCGCCCTCGGCAGCACCACCGCCGCGGCCGCGCCGAAGCCGACCCGCATCAGCTCCGCGGAGGAGCTGCACCGCAGCCTCCGGGAGGCCATCGCCCTGGAACTCCCCCGGACGGGCGGCACGCTCAACACCGACCCCATCGGAAAGGAAGTGAACGCCTGACGGCCGGTGGCGGCGGGCGGCGGTCCCCGGTCCCGTCCGGTCCGGGTCCCGCCGCCCGCGCCGTGGTCAGCCGCCGCCCAGCAGACCGGTGATCGCCCCCGCGAAGGCCCCGGCGGCAGCCTGCAGGACGGTGCCCGCGGCCAGCGCCGAGAGGGCCGCGGCCAGGGAACGCAGCGGACCGGGCGCGGGATCGGGTACGCCGAGCTGCTCGCCGGCCTCGTCGGCGAGGGCCCGCAGCGCCGCCGCGTTGGGCAGCTCCGCACCCTGCGCGTCCAGGGCGGCCCGCACCTCCGCGAGGCGCTCCCGCACCTCCGCGAGCGTGACGGTGCCGGGCACGGGGCCGGCGTACTGGGTGACGTGGGCGACGTCGCGGCCCACCACGTTCTGCACGGGCCCGGAGTTGTGCCCGCCGATGCTCACTCCCGCGCCGTGCGGCGCGGGCGGCGGCTGCGGGCCGGCGGTCTCCCCCGCGGGGCGTACGGTCACGGCGTCCTCCTCACGGGGCGTACGGTCACGGCGTCCTCCTCGTACGGTGGCGGGTCAACGGCTCCTCCTCCTCGGTCCGGCGGGCATCCTCACTGCTGGCTGACGCCGGCGGCGGCCTGGCCCGCGGCGACGGCCTGGATCGGCGCGGTGTTGTCCCCGAACACCTGGATGGCGTTGATCACGGTGGCCACCTGCTTCTCGTAGAGCGTCGTGTCGACCCCGCGCTCCTTGAGGAACTCGGCGACCGTGCGGAACGCGCAGGTCTCCATCAGGACCACGTGCCGGGTCGCGTCGTCGCTCTGGTGCATGTCGAGGATCTCCTCGAACGAGTACCGGTCGCGCAGGCTGACCGGGTCCTTCTCCTCCCGCCGCCGCGAGCGCGGCCCCTTGCCCGCCGCCCGCCGCCACAGGGCTCCGGTACGGGCCGCCGTGTCCAGCACGGCCTGGGCGGCGAGCCAGCCCGCCAGCCTCGGGCCGCGCAGCCGCAGCGGGTTGGCCAGCACCAGGAACTCGTTGTAGAGCGGGGTCATCACGTGGGGCCTGAGGGTGAGCCGCAGGTCGCCCGCCTCCAGCGCGCAGTGCACGAAGGTCGTCACCACCACCTGCCCCGACCAGCTCACGGTCTGCGCGCGGAGGTAGATCCGCTCGGGGTGGCTGGTCGGTGAACGGCGTCCCTGGCCGCGGGGGTCGGGCACCCCGCGCGCGGGCTTGCGGATGTGCAGCAGCCAGAGCGGGGCCTGGAGCGCGACCACCCGGTCCATGGTGAAGCCGGGCAGCGGGTCGGTGATCTCCGCCTCGCCGCGGCCGAGTTGGCGCAGCGACTCCCCGAGGTGGTCCAGCAGCTCCTCCTCGGTGAAGGGCGTGACCTGCGCGCCCTTCTCCTTGGGACGCAGCGGGATCGCGAAGTGCGCGGCGTGCCAGGTCTCGCGCCCGGCGCCGATGAAGCGCTGGGTGGCCTCGTCGTACGGCAGCCAGGCGTCGTCCGCCTCGGCGAGCCGGGCGATCTTCCGGGCGGCCAGGACGCCGGCCCAGGGCCGGGGCACCGGGGTGCCGCGCCCGTGCTGGAGGGCGGCCAGGGAGCGGAGCACCACCAGCCGGTCGACGAGGCAGACGGCGGTCATCGCCCCGAGGTACGCGAGGGGCAGCCAGATCATCCAGCCGACGGTGCCGGGCCGCGCGCCGGCCGTGTCGTTGGCGGCCAGGATCCAGGGCACCACCAGCACGGCGAGCGGGAAGAAGCCGACCCCGCGCGTGGTCCGGGCGAAGCCGAGACTGAGCAGGACGGCGCCGCCCCACAGGAGGGCCGCCTCGGGACGCAGCCAGGCCAGGAACAGCAGGGCCGCCAGGACCGCCGCGCGCCGCAGGCGGCGCAGCCGCCGGGCCCGGACGCTGTGGGCGACCACGGAGGGCAGGTCGAAGCCGTACGAGGGCACGGCCCTGACCGGCCCGTTCAGGACGTGGTCGACGACCCACTGGGCCGCGGCCTCGCCCAGCGGCGGGCAGTCGTCGCTGCCCTCCAGGAGGATGCGCCGGCGGTGGCTGCGCCGCGGTCTGCGCTCCTGCGCGCCGCGTCCGCGGGCCCTCCGCCAGGCGCGCTTGAGGTCGCCGATGCGGTTGGGGCGGGCGTACACCGACTGGCAGAGCAGGCGGGTGACGTCGGATGCCTCGGGATCGGGCGGACCGGCTGCCGGGTCGGGATCCGGGGCTCCGGCGGCGAGGGCCGGAGGTCCGTCGGCCGCCTGCTGCGCCGGCAGGTCCGGTGCTCCGGGCGGCAGATCCGCCGGTCCGGGCGGCACGTCCGGAGGTCCGGGCGGCACCTCCTGGGCCGTTGCGGCCGGCGGCTCCGCCGCGTCGACCGGTGCCACAACCCCGTTGCCAGACGCTTCAGTTGTAGCCGGGTCCGGCTCAACTGACCTTGTCACACGTTCCGTTGCGCCCGTAGGCAGCTGTTCCTGTGCCATGGCTCCCCCCGTTCGGCCGTGGCGGGCCATTGTCACGGGGATCGGCACCGCACGCCAGGGGGGAACCGGTCAGCCGGCCGCGATGACCAGAAGCGTACGGGCCGCGTGCTCGGAGGCCAGCCGGCAGCGGTGCGGCACGTCGCCCCGGTGGTGGGCGCTCTGACCGGCCCGCAGGGTCAGCGGCTCCTCCCCCTCGACCTCCAGCACGACCGCGCCCTCCAGCACGTACAGGAAGTCCTCGCCCGGGTGCTCGAACCAGCCGCGCTCGCCCTGTCCGGGCTCGAAGTGGTGCTCGTACGCCTCCATCAGCCCGCTGCGCCCGCCGGGGATCAGGACGCGCGCCACCTGCCCGGCGGCCTCCGCCACCCGGATCACCTGCGGGTCGGACTCGTGGCTCACCGTGCCCGGACGCGCCGGGGGGCGCAGGAAGGTGCCGGGCGCCACGTCCAGGGCCTCGGCGATCCGGTAGATCGAGCCGAGGCTCGGGCTGGTGAGGCCGCGTTCGAGCTGGCTGAGGAAGGGCTGCGAGAGGCCGGACCGGGCGGCGAGCTCCGCCATGGCGACACCGCGCCGCTTGCGGCAGTCGCGGATCACCTGGCCCACCGACAGCGCTTCGGGCGTGGGTTCGGGTCGGGACACGCAGGTGAACGTACCCCATGGGGCCGGAAGGGCTGTCGGGCGGCGATCACCGGTCCGGCAGGTTTCGCACTGCCGCAACACTTCCTTCATAAGTCTCGTCAATTATTGATCCTGCTTATAGCCGCCGAAGAGCGCCGATGAGGAGTGCCACCCGTGTCCGTCCCCGATCTCCGCCGCCTGCTGCCCCCGCTGGGGGCCGCGGCGGCCGTCCTGGCCCCGTGGTCGGCCCTGGCCTGGTCCGGGGCCGTGGCGCCGGGGCTGCTGCCCGGCCCTGCCGAAACGTTCCGCGCCCTGGCCGAGTCCGCCCGCGGCGGCACCCTCGCCGAGGACCTGTCCGCGAGCCTGGCACGGGCCGGGCAGGGGTTCGCGCTCGGTGCCGTCGCGGGGAGCGTGCTCGGGTTCGCCACCGGGTACCTGCCGCGCCTGTCGGCCCTCGTCACCCCGCTGGTGTCCTTCCTCCGCCCGATCCCCGCGATCGCGCTCGTGCCGCTGGCCACCGCGTGGTTCGGGATCGGCGAGGACGCGAAGCGGCTGCTCATCGCGTACGCCGTGCTGCTGGCGGTCTGGCTGTACGTGCACGACGGCGTCTCCCGCGTGCCGGTCAGCCACCTGCGGGCGGCACGCTCGCTCGGGGCGCCGCTGCACCGCCGGTTCGCCGAGGTGCTGCTGCCCGCGGCGGCTCCCTCGCTGCTGGCCGCGCTGCGGTACGGGGCATCCGTGGCGCTGCTCGCGCTGGTGGCGGCCGAACTGGGCGGGGCCGAGAGCGGGCTGGCGTACCGGCTCCAGGTGGACGGCCAGTTCCTGCGGGTGGACCGGGTGTTCGCCGGCCTGCTGGTCCTCGGGCTGGTCGGCGTGGCGGTGGACCTGGTCCTCGCCGCGGCCGGCCGCCGGATCGTCCGCTGGGAGGCGTCGTGAGCCTCGGGGTACGACTGGAGGGCGTGTCCGTCGGCTTCGGCCGGGGCGGGCGCGGGGCGCCGGTGGTGGCGGGAGTGGACGCCGAGTTCGCCGAGGGGTCGTTCACCGCCCTGCTCGGGCCCAGCGGCTGCGGGAAGTCCACCCTGCTGAACGCGGTGGCGGGGTTCGTACGGCCCACCGCGGGCGGCGTCACCGTCGGCGGGGCACCCGTCACCGGGCCGGGACCGGACCGGGGCGTGGTCTTCCAGCAGTACGCGCTGTTCCCGTGGCTGAGCGCCCGCGGGAACGTCGAGTTCGCCCTCAAACGCCTCGGGCTGCCCCGCTCCGAGCGGCGGCGCCGGGCCCTCGACGCGCTGGCCGAGGTCGGGCTGGCGGAGGGCGCGGAGAAGCGGCCGGGCGAGCTGTCCGGCGGCATGCAGCAGCGGGTCGCGCTGGCCCGGGCGCTGGCCGCCGAACCCGAAGTGCTGCTGATGGACGAGCCGTTCGGTGCGCTGGACCCGCTGACCCGGGGCCGGATGCAGGAACTGCTGACCGGCCTGTGGCGGCGGGCCGGCACCACGGTGCTGTTCGTCACGCACGATCTCGACGAGGCCCTCGCCTTGGCCCAGCGGGTGCTGGTGCTGGGCGGCTCCCCGGGCCGTGTCCTGGCCGACCACCCGGTACCGGCGGGCGGCCCGGACCCCGGGCTCCGCGCCCGCGTGGCGGCGCACCTGGGCGCCTGACCGCACGCGCGGGGCGCCTCCCCTCCCGGGTCCACCCGCACGCCGATACCGCGCCCGGGCCCGGATCCCGGAGCCGGGCCCCCGGCCCGCCGGCAGGACACACGCCACTCGCCCGGTCGGCGCCGGCCGGACCGGTCAGGCGCGGCCGATCCGTGCCCGGCCGGCCGCCAACCCCGTCACCAGCCGACGGACCCCCGGCCGCCCACCCAGGCGGCCCCGGCCGGCCGCCCGGGCCGGCCGCCCGCCCGGGGCTCCGGCTCCGTCCGGCCCCGTCCCTTCCGTCTTCCCCCGCATCCCCCTACTCCCCAAGGAGCTCCCCGTGTTCAGACGCCGTGCCCTCGTCGGGCTGCTGGCCGCCGTCCTGCTCGCACCCCTCAACGCCGCCTGCTCCGACGGGGGCTCCGGCGGGGCCGCGGGTCCCGCCGTGACCGTGGCGGCCAGTGACCACCTCGGCGGCGCGCCCGTGTACGTCGCCCAGGAGCGCCGGCACTGGGCCGCCGAGGGACTGCGGGCCGACGTGCGGACCCTCCCGACCGGGCGGGACGCGCTGAACGCCGTGCTGGGCGGCCAGGCCGCCTACGGCGTGGTCGGCGACCTGCCCGCCGTCACCGCCGCGCTCGGCGGCCGGGACATCCGCGTGGTGGCCGAGCTGTCCACGTTCACCGACTGGCGGCTGCTCACCCGCACCGACCGGGGCGTCACCGGCTTCGACCGGCTGCGCGGCAAGCGGATCGGCGTACCGCGCGGCACCAACGTCGAGTACGCCCTCTCCCGGATGCTCACCGCCGGACGGCTCACGGCCGCCGACGTCACGCTCGTGAACCTCGCCCCGAACCAGGTGCCCGCCGCCCTGGCCCGCGGGGACGTCGACGCCGGGGTCACCTTCCCGAGCTTCTACGACGCCACGCGCACCGCCCTCGGCGACCGGCACGCCGAGCTCCGCTTCACCGGCTACACCGCCCGCACCCTCCTGGTGTCCGGCCCCGGCGCGGAGGCCGCCCGGACCACCGCCCTGCTGCGCGCCCTGCTGCGGGCACAGGGGGAGCTGGCCGCGGACCCGGTGGGCGCGCGGAAGGCCGTACTCGCCCAGGCGAAGGGGGCCCTGCAGCCGGCGTACGCCGCGGCCTTCCAGCCCCGCTACGCCTACCGCGCCGCGCTCTCCCCCGCCCTGCTGCGCCAGCTGCACGAGGAGGGCGTCTGGGCCAAGTCCGCACAGGGCCTGCCCGGTTCCGCCGACGAGGCAGCGCTGCGGAAGCTGCTGGACCCCGCGCCGCTGAAGGCCGCCGACCCGGCCGCCGTCACCCTCCCCTGAACCACCCACCCCGTTCCCCACGCCATCCGTTCCCCCAAGGAGCCACACCCGTGACCGTCGACCAGAACACCCTCCGCCGCCGCGGCCTCGGCCTGCGCGCGCACGACCCGGCCCGCAGCTTCGGCGGGTACACCCTCTACACGCCCATCGCCGGCCCCGGGGAGGTGCACCTGGTCGACATCGAGGGCCGCACCGCCCACACCTGGCGGCTGCCCCACCCGCCCGGCCGCCACGGCCGGCTGCTGCCGAACGGCAACCTCTTCTACCAGGGCAAGGACACCTCGGGCCCGAGCCTCTTCCCGATCTGGGACGTCTACCACGGCGGCATCCTCCAGGAGGTCGCGCCGGACGGCACGGTGCTGCGCGAGGTCCGCCACCCGTACCACCACCACGACGCCTCGGTGCTGCGCAACGGCAACCTGCTGATCCTCGCCGTCGAACCGCTCTCCCCCGCCGACGCGGCCCGCATCCGCGGCGGTATCCCGGGCTCCACGGCTCCGGACGGCCGGATCTGGGGCGACGTCGTGTACGAGCTGACCTGGGACGGCGAGATCGTCTGGCGGTGGGCCGCGATCGAGCACCTGGACCCCGAGGAGACCCCGCTCAACCCGCACTTCGCCCGCGAGCACTGGCCCATGGCCAACACCGTCAACGAACTCGCGGACGGGGGCGTGGTGGTCGGCTTCCGCAGCGCCTCGACGACGGTGGCCGTCGACCGCGCCGGCGGCTCCGTCCGCTGGCGCATCGGCCCCGACGTCCTCGCCCAGCAGCACTACCCGCACGAGCTGCCCGGCGGGAACGTGCTGGTCTTCGACAACGGCACGTACCGGGACACCACCTCGGTGCCCTACTCCCGGGTGCTGGAGCTCGACCCGGTCAGCGGGGCGGAGGTCTGGGCGTACGAGGACAACCCGCCGCAGAACTTCTACAGCCCCTACATGTCCAGCGCGCAGCGGCTGCCCAACGGCAACACCTTCGTCGCCGAGGGCTCCTTCGGCCGGCTGTTCGAGGTGACGCCCGACGGGGACGTGGTGTGGGAGTTCGTGGTCCCCGAGTTCGGCGCCTTCGGGCAGGGCGTGGGCCTGGAGTCCTCGCGGGGCGCGCAGAACGCCGTCTTCCGCGCCTACCGCTACGCGGCCGGGGAGATCCCCTGGCTCTGATTCCGGCGGCGCACGGAGAGCACCAGCCCGCCCGCGGTCACCACCCAGAAGCCGAGGGCGATCCACAGCAGCACCCGGCCGGTGCTCTCCAGCCAGTCCACGCCGGTGGCCGCGGCCGTGGACAGGCAGGCCACCGAGGTCATCCCGAGGGGGAAGACGG
This sequence comes from Streptomyces sp. NPDC101132, assembly GCF_044759225.1. Lineage (NCBI taxonomy): Bacteria > Bacillati > Actinomycetota > Actinomycetes > Kitasatosporales > Streptomycetaceae > Streptomyces > Streptomyces sp. NPDC101132. The sequence continues at coordinate 308,676 of NZ_JBIVYX010000009.1, read as the reverse complement.
TGGACCAGCGGCGGATGTCGTAGGCGGGGCGCGGCCAGCGGGCCTCGGCGAACAGCAGCACCACGTACCAGGCGAGGTCGAGTCCGACCAGGACGAGGGTGGCGGTGCGCAGCACGTCGTGCGCGGTGCCGGTGAAGACGGGCGAGGCGGTCAGCTTCGAGCCCGCGAGCGCCGAGATCGCGAGCGCGCCGCCGGCCACCCACTGGTCGCCGAGGCCCTCGCGGACCTGCCGGAAGTCGAAGCGGGCCAGCGCCTCGCCGTAGAGCACCAGGCCGAGGAGGAAGCAGGCGAGGGCGGCCCGGGCGAGCCATTCCCCGTGTCCGGCGAGGGAGAGGGTGCCGGCGAGCACGGCGAGGGCCTGGGTGGCGACGCAGGTGAGGAAAGCGGCGCCGGGCATGCCGCGGTGCCAGTGCCTGATCACGGAGACGAGGAGGAAGGGCCAGACCAGGGTGGCCAGGGCCAGCAGCCCGTACGCGAGGCCCGGCCAGTCGTACAGGCTCGCCCGCACCCCGAGGACCGCGGTGGCGGCGACGGCGGTGAGGGCGGGCGGGGTGTCCGCCTCGGAGCGCCAGCGGCGCCGGTCCTCGAACAGCCGGGAGACGAACTCGCCGGCCAGCAGCACCCAGGCGACGCCCGCGAGGGCGAAGGCGACCAGCGAGAGCGGCTCGTAGCCGGTGAGGTGGAGGCCGACCGAGATGATTCCGGTGGCCATGACGAAGGCTCCCGCGGCCGGCGGGAGGTCGGTCCACCAGTGCGGGGGCGGCTGCTGCTCACGTTCGCGCATCCTCCCAGCGGAACCCGGCGGGGGCCGTGCCGCCATCCGGGTGGTCCACCCGGGGGCACCGGCGGCTCCGCGGCCGCCGGCCCGGCGTCGGGCGTACCTGCCTCCGGCAAGCGCCGGATGGCGGGTTTCCGCTGCTCACGGTCCGGATCCGCGTCTCATCGGCCGGACGAGGTTGACGCGCCCGGCCGGCACCGGGGACGGTGACCGCCATGGGGATGGAACGCGGGGTCACGGCGGTGCTGGCGTGCCTGGTCCTGGGCGGGTGCCTGAGCGCCGCGGGAGCGCCCGCGGCCGGGCGCGGAGAGGTGCCCGCCGCGCCGCTGGACGCGCCGGTGGCGCCGGGCCCGGACGCCTCGACGGGCCGGGTGGTGGCCGACTGCGGGCGCAACGAGGAGGAGCACTACAACGAGGACAACCTGGTCGTCTCGCCGGGCGTGCGGGCCGGCGCGCACCACACCCACGCCTACGTCGGCAACCTGTCCACCAGCGCGGCGTCCACCGACGCGACCCTGGCGGCGGCCGGCACCAGCTGCCGGGACGGGGACCGCTCCACGTACTACTGGCCGGTGCTGCGGCGTACCGACCGGCCCGGCCGGGAGGCGTACGAGCGGGCCGCCGGCCACCACGGCAACGCGGGCCGGATCCTGCGCGAGGCCGCCGTCACCGTGGAGTTCCGCGGCAACCCGGTGAGCAAGGTGGTGGCGATGCCGCGGTTCCTGCGCGGGATCACCGGCGACGCGGTCGCGCACACCGCCGCCGACGCCTCCCGGGTACGGGCCGCCTGGGGCTGCGCGAGCCTGCCCGGCCTGGCCACCGTCCGGTACCCGCGCTGCCCCGGCGGCGACCGGATCACCCGCACGCTGGTCTTCCCCAGCTGCTGGAACGGGCTGGACACCGCGGCCCCCGACCACCGGTCCCACCTCACCTTCCCGACCGGCAACGGGGCGTGCGCGCCGGGCACCTTCCCGGTGCCCGCCCTGCGGCTCTCCCTCGTGTACGGGCCCGTCCCGCCGGGGACGCCCCTCGCGCTGGACTCCTTCCCCGAGCAGCGGCACAGCCCGCGGACCGACCACGCCATGTTCGTGAACGTGATGGGCCCGGCGGCGATGGACCGGGTGGTGGACTGCATCAACACCGGCCGTACCTGCCGCGGGTCCGCGGATTCCTCCGGATCCGGGTGAACCGGAGGCGCTCCCCGCGCGTGTTCCGCACGTAACCGAGCGAGGGAGAAGGTGAGATGGCCGGACCACTGCGGCCCCGCGCGCGGCGGGGCTCCGCCGACGAGGCGCTGATCAGGTCGCTGTACGAGGAGCACGGCAACGCGCTGCTGGCGTACGCGACGCGCCTGACAAACGACCGGGCCGCGGCCGAGGACGTGGTGCAGGAGACCTTCATCCGGGCCTGGCGGCACGCCGAGGCCATGGTCAACGGAAAGGGATCGGTCCGCGGCTGGCTGCTCACCGTGACCCGGAACATCGTCATCGACCGGACCCGGGCGCGGAACGTCAGGCCCCGGGAGGTGTCGGGCTCCCCGTCCACGCATCCCGTCGAGGACGACCACGCCGACTCGGTGGTCGACACGATGGCGGTGCTGGCGGCGATGGACCACCTGTCACCGGAACACCGCGCGGTGCTCCAGGAGTTGTACTACCGGCAGCGCAGCGTCGCGGAGGCTGCCGATTCCCTCGGCATCCCGGCGGGCACCGTCAAGTCCCGTTCGCACTACGCCCTGCGCGCCCTGCGCGAGGCGTTCACGGCAGAGCACACACCCAGCAGGCCCACCCGTCGGCCCGCCGGACTCCAGGAGGTGGTGGCATGAACCGGCAGCAGTACCAGAACGGGCACGTGAACGAACAGCTCGGCCCGTACGTCCTCGGCGTGCTGGACGACGCGGAGGCCGGCGCGGTCGAGGAGCACCTGGCCTCCTGCACGGACTGCGCGGCGGAGGTCGCGGCGTTCCGGGAACTGGAGGAGGCGCTCGGCGAGGTGCCGCCCGAGGCGTTCCTGGAGGGGCCGCCCCCGGACGGGGACCTGTTGCTCCAGCGGACCCTGCGGCAGGTACGGGGAGAGGTGGCGCGGGCCCGGCGGACGCGGTGGGCGCTGACCGGGGTGGCCGCCGCGGCCTCCCTGGCGGCGGTGTTCTGGCTGGGCACGCAGGCCTCCGACGGGGCCCGGGACGTCGCCGTGCCCCCGACCGCTCCCACGGCGACCGCGCCGGTGCCGCCCGCGGGGACGCGGCTGGCCACGGCCACCGATCCCGGTACCGGGGCACGGATGACCGTACGGGTCGTGCCGGCGGTGAAGTGGGTGCGGGTCAACGCGGCCGTCACCGGTGTGCCGCCGGGTGAGCGGTGCCGGATCGTGGTCGTGGCGCGTGACGGTACGCGGACCACGGCGGGCGGCTGGGTGGTCGGTACGGCCGCCCACGGCGAGGGCAAGGGCGTGATGCTCGACGGCTCGGCCGCGACGGACCCGGCGGACGTGGTGGCGGTGGCCGTGGAGAACGAGGCGGGGAGGCGGTTCGTGACCGTGCCGCTGTGACCCCGTCCGGGTGCCCGCGGTGTGCCTTCCGGTGCGGCGGTCAGAAAATCCCGTGATCCGTTGAACCCCCTCCCGGGGGCCGGCGTGTGGTTGATGAGTGACCAGAACACAACGAACCACAGGATCACGGGAGTTCTCATGACGAACCGGCGCAAGCTCACCCTGGCCGTGGCCGCCTCGGCCCTGCTGATCGGCGGCGCGACGGCCTGCGGCACCGAGCGGACCACGCCCGTGGGAGCCGGTGCCCAGGCCCCGGCGAAGGCGGCCGGTGCCGCCGGCGGGTACGGGGACGGCGGGTACGGCGACGGGGCCTACGGCTCCGCGGGCGGCGGCGGTGGTGCCGGGACCGCCTCCGGCCCGCTCGCCGTCCGCCAGGACGCCAAGCTCGGCACCCTGGTGGCCGACTCGGCCGGATTCACCCTCTACCGCTTCGACAAGGACACCGCCTCCCCCTCCCGCTCCAACTGCGCGGGCGCCTGCGCCACCGCCTGGCCCCCGGTGCCCGCCGGCTCCACCCTGCCGGGTGCGGTCCCGAAGGGGGCCGTGGGCTCCGTGGACCGGGCGGACGGCACGAAGCAGCTGACCATCGGCGGCTGGCCGGTGTACCGCTTCGCCAAGGACACCGCGCCGGGCCAGACCAACGGGCAGGGCGTCGGCGGCACCTGGTTTGCCGTCACCCCCGAGGGCAAGAAGGCCGGACAGGCCGGCGCCGGAGAGGGCGGGACCGCCGGGCAGGGCGGCGCAGGACAGGGCGGCGCGGTGGGCGGGGGTTCCGCCGCGCTGCCCGCCCTCTCCACCCTCGAGGACCCGAAGCTCGGGGCCGTCCTGCGGGACGGGAAGGGCCGTACGCTCTACCGCTTCACCAAGGACACCGCCTGGCCGATGAAGTCCAACTGCCAGGGCGCCTGCCTGGAGAAGTGGAAGCCCGCCAAGCCCGTCGACGTGAACGACGTCAAGGGCGTGGACCCCAAGCTGCTGTCCGTCTACACCCGCGCCGACGGCGGCAAGCAGCTGGCCATCGACTGCTGGCCGCTGTACTGGTTCACCGGCGACACCGCGCCCGGCCAGGTCAACGGCCAGGGCGTCGGCGGCACCTGGTTCGCGGTCACGCCGCAGGGGAAGCTGGCGAAGTGACCGCCAGCCGGTTGGCGGGGCGGGCGAGCCCGTAGTGCTCCCGCAGCGTCCGGCCGGTGTACTCCGTACGGAACAGCTCACGGGCCTGGAGCAGGGGCACCACCTCGTCCACGAAGACCTCCAGGCCCCCGGGCAGGTACGGCGGCATGATGTTGAAGCCGTCCGCCGCGCCCGCCCGGAACCACTCCTCGATCTCGTCGGCGATGTGCTCGGGGGTGCCCGCGACCACGCGGTGCCCCCGGCCGCCGCCGAGCCGCGCGATCAGTTCGCGCAGGGTGAGCCCGTCGCGCCGGGCCAGTTCGGCGACCAGCGTGAAGCGGCTCTTGTTGCCGTTGATGTCCTTCTCCTCCGGCAGCTCGGGGAGGGGACCGTCCAGCGGCAGCCCGGTGAGGTCGGTGCCGAGCATCCCGGACAGCTGGGCCAGCCCGTACTCCGGGACCTGGAGGTCGGTGAGCTCCTGCTCCAGGGCGCGCGCCTCGGCCTCCGTGGATCCGATGACCGGGGCGATGCCCGGGAGGATCAGCAGCTGGTCGTCGGTCCTGCCGTACCGGGGCAGCCGGGACCTGAGGTCCTTGGCGAAGGCCTGGGCGTCGGCCAGGGTCTGCTGGGCGGTGAAGACGGCCTCCGCGTACTGGGCGGCGAACTCCTTGCCGTCCTCGGAGGAGCCGGCCTGCACGAGCAGCGGGTAACCCTGGGGCGGCCGGGGCACGTTGAGGGCCCCCTGGACCGAGAAGTGCTCGCCCTTGTGCCCGATGGCGCGGACCTTGTCGGTGTCGGCGTACACGCCGCGCTCCCGGTCGACGAGGATCGCGTCGTCCTCCCAGCTGTCCCACAGCTTGGTGGTCACGTCGACGAACTCGCGGGCCCTGGAGTAGCGGACGGCGTGGTCGAGGTGCTCCTCGCGGTTGAAGTTGCGGGCCTCGTCGACGGAGCCGGAGGTGACGATGTTCCAGCCGGCCCGGCCGCCGCTGAGGTGGTCGAGCGAGGCGAACTTGCGGGCCGTGTGGTACGGCTCGTTGAAGGTGGTGGAGACCGTGGCGATCAGGCCGACGTGCTCGGTGACGGCGGCCAGGGCGGAGAGCAGGGTGAGGGGCTCGAAGCCGCCGAGCGCGTTGTGGCGGACCTTGCCCCAGAGGGCGACGCCGTCGGCCAGGAAGACCGAGTCGAGCAGCCCGCGTTCGGCGGTGCGGGCGAGTTCCTGGAAGTAGCGCAGGTCGGTGACGCGTTCGGGCTGGGTGCGCGGGTGGCGCCAGGCGGCGTCGTGGTGTCCCGCGTTCATCAGGAAGGCGTTGAGGTGGAGCTGTCGGGGCATGCCGGCCGTCCTCGGGTGGTGGGTGGGGTGGGGTGGAGGTGACGTGGGAGCGCGCGGTGGTACGCGGGCCCGGTGCGCGGTGGTACGCGGGCCCGGTGCGCGGTGGTCCGCGGGCCCGGTGCGCGGGCTCAGGCGGTGAGCGGGACGCGCCACGCGGTCAGGCGGCGCTCGATGGTGACGAGGACCTGGTTGAAGCCCAGGCCGATGGCGGAGATGGTGATGATCCCGGCGTACATCTGCGGGATGGCGAAGTTGAACTGCGAGGCGTTGACGAGGTAGCCGAGGCCGGCCTTGGCGCCGATCATCTCGGCGGCGACCAGCACCAGGATGGACACCGCCCCGGCCAGCCGGACGCCGGTGAACACGGCCGGCACGGAGGAGGGCAGGATCACCTTGGCGAACAGCTGGTGGGTGGGCAGGTCCATCGACCGGGCCAGCTTGACCAGGGTCGGGTCCGCGGTGCGCACGGCGCTGATGGTGTTCAGCAGCACGGGCCAGGTGCAGGCGTAGACGACGATGGAGATCTTCGAGGTCTCGCCGATGCCGAGGAGCAGCACGAAGACGGGCAGCAGGGCGAGCGCCGCGGTGTTGCGGAACACCTCCAGCAGCGGGTTGAGCAGGTCGGCGACCGGCCGGTACCAGCCGATCAGCAGCCCGAGGGGTACGGCGATGCCGACGGCGATGCCGAAGCCGGCCAGCGAACGGACGAGGCTGGCGCGGGTGTTCTCGGCCAGCTGACCGTCGGCGGCCAGCCCCCACCAGGCCTGGGCCACCTCGCTGAAGGGCGGCAGGAAGGTCCGGTCCACCAGGCCCAGGCGCGGGGCGGCCTCCCAGAGCAGCAGCAGCGCGAGGACCGCGGCCGACTTCAGGGCGGCGTTCCGCAGGGTGGTGAGGACGCGGCGGGTGCGGGACGGGCGGCGGTGCGGCGCCGCGGCGGGCGGGGTCGGGGGCTGGGTCGCGGGAACCGCCTCGGTGGTGGCGGCCGGTGCCGTGTCGAGGTCGGCGGCAGCGGTGTGGTCGGCCGCGGCCGCTGTCGTCCCGGCGGCGGTGTCGTCGGTGGCCGTCCCGTCGCCGGTTCCGGTGGCGGTCCCGGTGGCGGTTCCGGTGGCGGTCCCGGTGGCGGTCCCGGTGGCGGTCTCGTCGGTGGTCTTCGCGGGGTTCAGGGTCTGGCTCATGCGGCCACTGCCTCCTTCTCCAGCTGCTGGGCGCGGGCGACCTCGTCGTGGAGCAGTTCCCAGATCCGCCGGCGATGGGCGGCGAACTCCGGGCTGGAGCGCACGTCCTCGGTGGTGTCCCGGGAGCCGAAGGAGACCGGGACGACCTCCTTGACCCGGCCGGGCCGGGAGGTCAGGACGGCGACCCGCTGGCCGAGGTGGACGGCCTCGTCGATGCTGTGGGTGATGAACACGATGGTCTTGCCGGTGCGCTCCCAGATGCGCAGCAGCTCGTCCTGGAGCGACTCGCGGGTCTGCGCGTCGAGCGCGGCGAACGGCTCGTCCATCAGCAGGACGTCGGGGTCGTAGGCGAGGCTGCGGGCGATCGCGACGCGCTGGCGCATGCCGCCGGACAGCTCGTGCGGGTGCCGGTCCTCGAAGCCGGAGAGGCCGACGAGTTCGAGGTGGGCGCGGGCGCGTCCGGCACGTTCGCGACGCGGTACGCCGGTGGCCTCCAGGCCGAAGGACACGTTGCCGAGCGCGGTGCGCCAGGGCAGCAGGGCGTACTGCTGGAAGACGATGCCGCGGTCGAGGCCGGGGCCCGTGACGGGCTTGCCGTCGAGCAGCACCCGGCCGGCGGAGGGCCGGGTGAGTCCGCCGAGGAGGTCGAGGAGGGTGGACTTGCCGCAGCCGCTGGGGCCGACGACCACGGTGAACTCGCCGGGAGCGATGGAGAGGTCGATGCCGTCCAGGGCGGTGAACTCGGGGCCGCCGCCCTTCACGGGGAAGGTCTTGGTCACCCCTTCGAAGACGATCTTCGGGGTGGTGGAGGAGGTCATGGCTCAGCCCGCCTTGCCGTAGGCGTTGTAGTCGTTGGTGTAGAGGTCGCGGGCGGTGAACTTGCCCTGGGGGACGTCACCGCGCTTGCCGAGCCAGTCGATCCACAGCTGGAAGGCCTTGTCGTCGATGCGGCCGCCGGTCTCGGCGACGCCGTACGAGCGCCAGAACTTCAGCGCCGCCGGGTCCTCGTTGCGGCCGCGCTTGCGGACGATCTCCGTCATCCGGGCCACCACCTGGTCGCGCGGGGTAGTGCGGGACCACTCGATGGCCTTCGCGACGCCGGTGACGAAGGTGCGGGCGGTGTCCGGGTTGGCCTTCAGGAACCGGTCGGTCATCACGTACGTGCCGGCGCTGAACGCCCCGAGCAGCTGGAAGTCCGTGAACAGGGGCCGGATGCCGCCCGTGGCCAGGGCCTTGTCGCGCAGGATGCCGCCGAGCACGCCGACCTGGATCTGCCGCTGCCGCAGCGACTGCTCGGTGTTGACGGGCGGCACCACCAGGGCCTCGACCTTGTCGATCTCGGCGCGGCTGAGGCCGTTGCGCTCCAGGTAGATCTCCAGCATGGCCTCGGAGTGGGCGCCGAGGGTGTTCATGCCGACCTTCTTGCCGATCAGGTCGCGCGGGGTGCGGATGGGGCTGTCCTCCCGCACGTAGAAGCCGCTGTACGCGTACTGGTCGGAGCCGTAATAGCTGATGACGGCCTTGACGGGGGCGCCCTGGGCGGCGAGCTTGACCACGGCGCCGTTGAAGGCGCCGCCGAAGTCGGTCTGGCCGGTCGCGGCGGACTGGATGTCCTGGGGGCCGCTGATCGTGTTGCCGACCCATTCGAGCTTGACGTCGCCCAGATAGCCCAGGTCCTCGGCGAGTTCGGGGAGCGTGACGGCGCCGGCCGCGCCCTGGTAGCGCAGGGTGCGGGTCTGGCTGCCCTTGCCGCCGCTGCCGCCCGCTTCGGCCCGGCCGCAGCTGACCGCGGCCGCCGAGATGCCGAGCAGGGCGAGGAACTGGCGCCGGTTCGGGGCCGTGGCGAGATGCATGTGCGTGGTCCTTCGGGGAGGAGTGGCTGGCGGGGTGTGACGGGCCGTGCGGTGGGACGGGTGGGGCAGGAGGGGCAGGGGCAGCGTCAGAGCGCCGCGCCGGCGAGTGCGGGCCGGGACGGGAGGGCCTCGACGAAGTCGTCGACGGCCTGGCCGAGGCCCACCGCGGCCTCCGGCCGGAGCCGGACCCCGCCGGGCAGGCGCTCGATGTGCGAGTCGAGCAGGAAGCGGCCGGCGACGACGTGGCGGGCGCCGAGGGCGGACAGCACGGGCCGCAGCGCGTAGTCGATGGCCAGGACGTGGGCCAGGGAGCCGCCGGTGACCAGGGCAGGACGGTCTTGCCGTGCAGGGCGTCCTGCGGGAGCAGGTCGAGGAAGACCTTGAGGAGACCGGAGTAGGAGGCCTTGTAGACCGGGGTGGCGACGATCAGGCCGTCCGCGGCGGCCACCGCCTCCACCGCCCGCTTGATCGCCTCGCCGTCGGTGCGGGCCGCGAGGAGCTCGTCCGCCGGCAGGTGGCGCAGGGGCAGGTGGGCGGCCGGGAAGCCGCCGAGCGAGAGGCGGTCGACGACGTGGTCGGCGACCAGGGCGGTGCGGGAGGCGGCCGACGGGCTGGCGGACAGGGCGAGCAGCTGGGACACGGGGGCTCCTCTGGTACGGGCCGGGGTCGGGCGGTGTCGGGTCAGGGCGCGCGGGCGCCGTGGGCGGGGACGGGGCGGGAGGCCGGGGCGGGTGCCGCGGACGGGTGCCCGGGACGGGTGCCCGGGCGGGCCCCGGTCGGGTGCCCCGGGCGGTGCCCCGGGCGGGCGCCGGTGGTGGTGCGGCGCCCGCCCGGGTGCGGGCGGTCCCGCGCCGGGGTCAGGCGGCCGGGGCGGCGTCGCCCGCGGTGGAGGCGCCGGAGGCGACCCCGAAGGCCGGGGCGGGCACGGTCTCGGGCTCCAGCAGCCGGGAGGGCTCGCCGTCGGTGCCGACCGGCAGGTCGCCGTCGATGGTCACGCGGCGCAGGGTGCGCTCGTGGGATCCGGAGTCGTCGACGCCGTAGTGCTGGGTGGCGCGGTTGTCCCAGATCGCGACGTCGCCCTCCTGCCACGACCAGCGCACGGTGTTCTCCGGGCGCTCGATGTGGGCCTGGAACACGTCGAGCAGCGCGCGGGAGTCCTTGGCGGTGAGGCCGTCGATGCGGTCCACGAAGTTGCCCAGCAGCAGGGTGCGCTCGCCGGTCTCCGGGTGCACGCGGACGACCGGGTGCTCGGTCCGGTAGGTGGTGGAGCTGAACACCTCGCGGAACTGGCGCAGCAGTTCCGGGGCCGCCTCCGGGTCCAGCGCGGCGTAGTCGTAGGCGTTGGTGTGCACGGCGCGCAGGCCCTCGGCGAGGGTGCGCAGCGGGGCGGGCAGGTGGGCGTAGGCGGTGGCCGTGTTGGCCCACAGCGTGTCGCCGCCGTAGGGCGGGATCGTGACGGCCCGCAGGATGGAGAAGGCCGGGTAGGCGGGGACGAAGGTGACGTCGGTGTGCCACTGGTTGGCGCGGCCGCCGTAGCGGGACTCGATGCCGAGGGAGTAACGCCCGTCGGCGGAGGGGACGGTGGGGTGTGCGACGGGCGTGCCGAGGAGGCGGGCGAACGCCTCGTGCCCCTCCTCGTCGAGGTGGTCCTGTCCCCGGAAGAAGACGACCTTGTGGTCGAGGAGGGCGGCGCGGATCGCGGCGACGGTTCCGTCGTCGAGGTCACCGCCGAGCTTGACGCCCTCGATCAGGGCGCCGATGCGGCCGCCGATCTTGGTGACGGTGGTGGTGTCCGAGGTCGTGACAGCGGTCATGGGGAGGCTCCTTCTGATTTCTTTTCGCAGCGGAAGGAATGGGTGGTTGACTTCACCCGTGCGGACGGAGGAGGAGGAAGTGGCCGGAACCGGCGTGGCCTTGGCCGGGAGCGTGGCAGCGGCGCGGGAGGCGGTCAAGGGCCTTCCCGGGGCGGCGGGAGGCCGCGCGACGCCCCGTACCCGTCGGTCGGACGGAATCCGGCCAACCTGCTCTGACCTGGGCTTTCCACCCTGGATGCGGCCGGTTTCCGACGCCCGTACGGCCGGTGCCCGAACTCGTGCGGGCCGTCCGGGATTTCACGCCGCCGCAATGGCGCGCAACATGACGGGAGGAAATCCGTGACACTCACCGGAACCGGACGGGGTCCGCGCAGGACCGGCGACGGGCGCCGCGAGGCCAACGCGGCGGCCGTGCTGCGCACCGTGCTCGACGGCGGCCCGGTCGCCCGCGGCGCCATCGCCCGCCTCTCGGGGCTGAGCCCGGCGGCGGTCTCCCGTCAGTCCACCGAACTGCTCAGACTGGGCCTGCTGCGCGAACTCCCGGGCCTGGCCTCGGCCGGGGCCGGGCGCCCCCAGGTGCCGCTGGACCTGCACACCGGTGAGACCGCGGGACCGGTGGCCGGAGCCCTGCACATCGGGGTGCCCGGCTCCACCCTGGGCGTGGTCGACCTGCGGGGGCGGGTGCTCGCCCGGCACACCCTCCGGCACGACGGCCTCGGCACGGACGAGATCCCGGTCCGGGCGGCGGGCGCGCTGCGGGAGCTGCTGGCGGGGTGCGCGGGCGGCCGGCCGGTGCTCGGGGTGGGCGCCGCGATCGGGCGCTGGGTGCGGCCGGCCGAGGGGGTGGTGGTCCGGCACGACGCGCTCGGCTGGTACGACCGCCCGCTCGCCGCCGAGCTGGCCGGCCGGCTGGAGCTGCCGGTGCGGCTGGACAACCACGCCCGGGCGGTGGCCCAGTCGGAGATCCTGTTCGGCCGCCCGGAGGCCCGGCGCAGCCTGGTGCACCTGTTCGTCGGGAACGTGGTGGACGCCGCCTTCGGCATCGCCGGGGTGATCCACCAGGGGCCGGGCGCGGGTGCCGGCGACGTGGCCCACCTGCCGGTGCCGGGATCGCGCACGCCGTGCGCGTGCGGGCGTGCGGGCTGCCTGGGCGCCACCGCGTCGGACACCGCCGTGGCCGCGGAGGCGGTGCGGCGCGGCATCCTCCCGCGGCCGGACGCCACGGCGCTGACGGCCGCCGCGGCCGACGGGCACGCGGAGGCCAGGGAGCTGCTGCGCGAGCGGGCCCGGGCGGTGGGGCGCGCCCTGGCGCTGCTGATCGACGTGGTCAACCCGGATCTGGCCGTCGTCACGGAGCAGGCGTGCCTGGCCGATCCGGAGTACCTGGAGGAGGTCCGCGAGCAGGCACTGGCGCACTCCCGGGTGTGCGGCGACCCGGAGCGCATCGTCACCCCGCACGCGGGTCCCGACGTACTGGCGGTGGCGTCCGCGACGGTCCTCCTGCACCCCCTGTTCGCCGACCCGGCCGGCTACGCCCTGCCGACCGCCCCGCCCCTGCCACCGTGCTGACCGCCCCCACGAGCCGGCCCCGCCGACGACACCACCCCGCGGACCGCTGCCGTGCGCCCGGTTCCGCCGGTCGTACCGCCCTGCCTCCCGCTGCCGTGGGGCCGGCCGTAAGGCCGGCGCACCCCGTCGGCCGCTGCCCGTCCGGCCGGGCAACTCGCTGGACCGGGCGGGCCGGCGTGACCGAGCCTGGGCGCATGACCGAAACCGGCTCCCTCGGGGCACCGCCCGGCCCCTCCTCCGCACCGCCCGGCACCTTCCCGGCGCTGCCCGGCCCCTTGGCGGCAAGGCCCGGCACGCTCTCGGCGCTGTCCGGCCCCTTCTCCGCACCGCCAGGCGCATCCGCGGCGCTGCCCCGTGTCCTTTCCGCAGCGTTCTGCCGGGGCGGCGCGTTCGGGCGCGGGGCGGCGCGGTGATGGGCGGGCAGCTGCTGGTGGCGGCCGGGGTGCTGGCCCTGCTGACCGTGGTGCCCGGGCCCGACCTGGCGCTGGTCACGCGTCAGGCCGTCGGCTCGGGTCCCGGTGACGCGCTGCGCACCGTGGGCGGCGTCGCGGCCGGCCTGCTGGTGTGGGGCGCGCTCACGGTGGCGGGCCTCGCGGCGCTGCTGGCCGCCTCGGCGGGGGCGGCCCTGGTGGTACGGGTGCTGGGCGCCGCGTACTTGGTGGTGCTCGGCATCGGGGCGCTGCGGCGGGGCGGTCGGTCCGCGGGCGCCGGCCAGGACGCCGCCCCCGCGGTGCGGGGCAATCCCTGGCGTACCGGGCTGGTGGGCAACCTCCTCAACCCGAAGATCGCGGTGTTCTACACGGGCCTGCTGCCCGCGCTGGCCCCCGCGGGCCTGCCGCCGTCCGCCGGGATGGCGCTGCTCGTGACGCTGCACGCCGGGCTCACGGTGGCCTGGCTGGGCGGGTACGTGCTCCTGCTGTCCCGCGCCCGGGCCCAGCTGTCCCGCCCCGCGGTCCGGCGCGCGCTGGACCGCCTCACGGGGGTGGTGCTCATCGCGTTCGGGCTGCGGCTGGCGGCGACGGCCCACTGACGCGGCGGGGCTCGGGCACGGGGCACGCGGCGTACGGCGAAGGCCCGGGCCGTCGCCGCGCGACGACCCGGGCCGGGAACCCGCCACCCACCCCTCAGTGGTGGAAGCTCGGCTGCGCCGGCGGGACGCCCCCCGCGGCCGCGGTCAGCCGCTCCACCGCGGCGCCCAGGTCCGCCGCGAGCAGGGCCACCTTGTCGCGGCTGATGCCGTGCCGGATCAGGACGCGCTGGATCACCGTCTCCTCCCGGGCCGGCGGCAGCGGGTACGAGGGGACCTGCCAGCCGCGCAGCCGCAGCTGGTCGCTCAGCTCGTACAGGGTGAACGGCGCGTTCGCGTCGGCCAGCGTCCACGACACCGCCGGCAGCCCGCCCCGGCCGTCGTACAGCAGCCGGAAGGGGCCCATGCCGGCCACCGCCTCGCCGAGCGCCCGCGCGCTGGCCGCGGCCGCCTCGTACACGGCCCGGTATCCCTCGCGGCCGAGCCGCAGCATGACGTAGTACTGGGCGATCACCGAGCCGCCGGGGCGGGAGAAGTTGAGGGCGAAGGTCGGCATGTCGCCGCCGAGGTAGCTGACCTTGAAGACCAGCTCGTCCGGCAGGTGCTCGGCCGAGCGCCACACGATCCAGCCGACGCCGAGCGGCGCCATGCCGTACTTGTGCCCCGAGGCGTTGATCGACACGACCCGGGGCACCCGGAAGTCCCAGGGCAGGTCGGGCTGGAGGAACGGCGCGACGAAACCGCCGCTGGCCGCGTCCACGTGCACCGGCACGTCCAGGCCCGTCTCCGCCTGGATCGCGTCGAGTTCGGCGGCGATGGCCTCGACCGGCTCGTAGTCGCAGGTGTACGTGACGCCCAGGATCGCGACCACGCCGATGGTGTTCTCGTCGACGTACTCGCGCAGCTGGTGCGGCTGCAGTCCGGTGGCGTCGGGCTCCAGCGGCACCTGGCGCAGCTCGACGTCGAAGTAGGTGGCGAACTTCTCCCAGCACACCTGGACCGGCCCGCACACCAGGTTCGGCCGGTCCGTCGGCTTGCCCTCGGCCTCGCGGCGGGCGCGCCAGCGCCACTTCAGGGCGAGGCCGCCGAGCATGGCCGCCTCGCTGGAGCCGGTGGTGGAACAGCCCATGGTGCTGGTGCCCTCGGGAGCGTGCCAGAGGTCGGCCAGGATGTGCACGCAACGGGACTCGATCTCCGCGGTCTGCGGGTACTCGTCCTTGTCGATCATGTTCTTGTTGAGGCACGCGTCCATGAGCGCGTGCACCTCGGGCTCGCTCCAGGTGGTGCAGAAGGTCGCCAGGTTCTGCGCCGCGTTCCCGTCCAGGGCGAGTTCGTCCTCGATGAGGGCGCGGATGATCCGGGGGTCGGCGGTGCCGTCGGGCATGCTCAGCTTGGGCAGGGCCGCGCGGCTGATCGGGGTCGCGTAGATGTCAGCGAACGCGGCGGTCGCGTCCCGCTTCGTCTCGTGCAAGGCCATGGCGGCTCCTCCGCTCGGTCGGCATCCACCGGACCGATGCTGGCCCACCGGCCCGCCACCCGCCCGCCCGATGAGCCGTACGGATGAACGCGCGGCCCGCGGCGCGCCTCGGAGCGCAGAACGCCACAAAACCCCCGATCATCACACGAACCACCCACGCGCGGCCCGCACGTCCACCCGCCCGGAGCCACGATGCCCCTGCACCACCCCCCGGCCCCCACCGGCACCACCGTCCGCCCGCCCGCACCCGATGCCGCCCGTGCCCCCGGCCCGACGCTGGAGGACCGGCTCGCCCTGGCCGACGCGACGATGACCGCCCGGCTGGCCGAGGCCGCGGTCGCCTACGAGGTCAACACGGCACACCTCGCCACCGAGCCGCTCGACCTGGCCGACGTCGTCACGCTCCCCCTCGCACCGCCACCGCCGCCCGACTCCCCGGCGGAGACGCACCCGACCCCCGTCGCCGCACTCCTCCAGCGCGCCCACCACCGCCTGGCCACCCGCGGCTGGTGCACCGGCCGCCTGGTCGACGAGGACGGCGCGCGCTGCCTCCTCGGCGCCCTGCGCGCCGAGGCCCACGGCGACCCCCGCCTGGAGGGCGACGCCGCCGACGTCCTGCTGGACACCATCCGCCGCACCTTCGGCGCCGACGTCCCCTCGGTCCCGCACTTCAACGACGCCTTCGGCTCCCCCACCATCCCGCTCCGCCTCCTCACCCGGGCAATCACCACAGCCACCACCCGCGGCCTGTAGCCGTGGCCGGGGTTGCCGGATGTCCGGGGGCGCCGGCCTAGGCAGGCAGCGCGGGGAGTACCACCACCGATCCGTCCTCGTCCCGGGCGATCTCGATGGCCACGTCCGTCGCGCGGCCGTGAGGCGTGACGCCGTCGCCCAGCCGGTGGATCCGGTGGGCCGCCTTCATGAGACGGTCGACCTCGCCGGTCGTGAAGACGGGGAACAGGCCGTTCGGGCGCACCAGTTCCAGGGTCGACAGATGCACGAGGACGCCGGCGATGCCCGATTCCAGCTCGTCGAGGCGCTGCTGATCCCGCTTGAGCGCGCGGGTGAAGTTCTCGAAGGGGTTGCCGGGTTCGCCCTGGGCGTGCTCGACGGCCTGCAGGACGACCACCCGCCTCTTCAGCGCGATGGCCAGCGAGGCGAGTTCGAGGTGCGTGCGGAACGAGCCGCCCTGCTCGTCGACGCCCGGGAACGACTTGGTCAGCGTACCGAGTTCGACGGTCCCGCCCTCCGGCAGTGCGTCCAGCGCGCTCTGCCATCCGGCGAGTCGGCGGTCGGCCTTGCCCAGGGCCGTGTTGATGGCGTGCACCGCGGAGTCCAGTCCCAGTGAGACACCGGGGGTGCCCTGGTCGAGCAGGATGGCGGTGGCCTTGTCGATGGCGTCGCGGCAGCCGTCGAGTTCGCTGTGCTCGTCGTCGAGCTTGTCCGCCTGGAGTTGTTCCAGGAGTTCCGTGATGCGCTGGACCGACTGCCGGCGCTGGTGGTCGGCGTGCGCGCTGACCCCGACCGCCACGGCCATGAGCACGAGCGGAGCGGCAACGGTGAGCGCGGTTCCGCCCGCGGCCGCGACACCGGCGGTCGCACCGGCACCGCCGGCCGTGCCCGCGGCCGCCGCCCCTCCGAGCGGTACGAACTTCGCCTTCGCGGCGATCTTGCCCGTCGAGCCCACGAGGTCGCCGTAGAAGCCGCCGGCCGCCCCCTTCGGGACCATCGGCCGGACGAGGCCCTGCCCCAACCGGGCCGCGACCTTGGCCGGGACCACCATCCGATACAGGCCCTCGCCCGAGCCGGTCGCCCTGGCCGCGGTGAGGGAGGTCCTCGCTGACTGCGTGACGAACTGCGAGAGGTGCTGCGCCAGGGGACTCGCGGCGTCGAGTGCGATGCCACGGCGGCGGTCGAGCCCGTCCGGCAGCGGATGCCTCTCGAGTGTGACGACCGGCTCGTCGGCCAGAACGGCCAGCACTCCGCGCAGTTCGGCCAGGCGCTCGGCCGTCATCGACTCACCGGCGGTCAGCCCCGGCATCCGGACGTCGGCGGTCGCCAGCGTCCACACGGGCACGGTGGCCTTGCGGTCGTCGGTCATGGTCCCCCCTCGGTTCTCCGGCAGGAGCCTACGCCCGACACCGGACGCCGGGGCGCTCAGCCCAGGAAGCTCAGGCGGACCTCGCGGTCGGGGTTGTCCTTGTTGGTGTCCACCAGGCAGACGGACTGCCAGGTGCCCAGGGAGAGGCGGCCGTTGACGACCGGGAGGGTGGCGTGGGGCGGGACCAGGGCCGGGAGGACGTGGTCGCGGCCGTGGCCCGGTGAGCCGTGCCGGTGCTGCCAGCGGTCGTCGGCCGGGAGGAGGTGGTGGAGGGCGGTGAGCAGGTCGTCGTCGCTGCCCGCGCCGGTTTCGATGACCGCGATGCCGGCGGTGGCGTGCGGGACGAAGACGTTGAGCAGGCCGTCCCGGCCCGCCGCGGCGCCCGAGAGGAACTCCGCGCAGGCTTCGGTCAGGTCGGTGACGGTCTCGGTGCGGCCGGTGGGGATCCGGAGGACGTGCGTCGTGAAGGGTGACATGGCTTCATCCTCGTCCATCCGCGGGCCGTTCCCGGGGCGCGCGGGGCCGGGGCGCGGCGCCCCGGCCCCGCGGCCGGCGTCAGGCCGCCGGGCGGCGGCCGGTGTGGACCGTGACGGCCGAGAGGAGGAAGGCGTCGGGGCGCTTCAGGAGGCCGTCCGGGGACTCCGGGTCGAGCAGGAGGTCGAGGGTCTTGCGGTCGTCCACGGCCAGCGAGTCGCCCCGCGTGTCCCGGATGCGGGTCAGCTGTGCGTGCAGGAAGGCGCGGGCCGGTGCCTCCAGCGGGGCCGGGAGGTCGAGGAGGAGGGTGAAGCTGCCGGTGTCGGTGAGGCCGGCGCGGGCCAGCATCGCCGGCCAGTCCTCCACCAGGGCGGTGCTGCCGGGGAGTTCGCTGCGCATCTCCTCGAACCAGTCCTCCTGGGCCGCGTCGAGCCGGGCCTGGAGGCCGGGGCGGCCGGTGCCGATGTCACGCGGGAGGAAGCGGACCGGCAGGCCGCCCTCCGCGACGGCGAGCAGGCCGCCCGGGCGCAGTACGGCGGCCAGCGCGTCCAGCGCGCGCTGCTGGTCGCCGACGTGGTGGACGGCCTTGCTGCTCCAGACCAGGTCGGCCGCGCCGGCGCCGTCCGCGCCGGGCCCCTCGCTGCCGGTGGCCAGGCCGTCGGGCAGTTCGGCCCGGCGTACGGCGACCCGGCCGCCCAGGCCGAGCCGCTCCGCGCGGGCGAGGGCGCGGTCGAGGAGGGCGGGGGTCGGGTCCACGGCGACCGCCTCCGCCGCCGGGAAGGCCTCGGCGAGTACGGAGGTCATCACGCCGGGCCCGCTGCCGACGTCGAGGACGCGGCGGACGTCGTGGGCCGGGCCGAGGAGTTCCCCGAGCCGTGCCGCGACGTCCCGCAGGACGGGGAGCTGGACCTCGGCGTTCTGCTCCAGGTGGTCCGCGAGGTCGGCCCAGTCGAGGTCGGTGCTGCCGTGGGAGTGGGCGCCGTGGGAGTGGGCGCCGTGGGAGTGGCCGTGGCCGCCGTGGCCGTGGCCGCCCCGGCCGCCGTGGGAGTCGTCGGCGGGGGTGTGGGTGCTGTGGGAGGCGCCGCCGGACGTTTGGGTGCCGTGGGAGTGGTCGCCGGAGGTGTGGGTGCCGGAGCTGTGACCGCCCGAGGTGTGGCTGCCGTGGGAGGCGCCGCCGGGCGTGTGGCTGGCGTGGGAGGCGCCGCCGGAGGTGTGGGGGTGGGCGTCGGGTGCCGGGGTGGGGTCCTGGTGAGGGCTCATGCTCCGGAGCGTGCACCCGGGGCCCGGTACCGGCAAAGTTCTGTTGCCGTTTCCGGGACGAGGGAGTGGAATGCCCGCATGGACGAACCCACTCCCGGCCGGCCCGCGCCGTACCGGGCGGTCCTCGACGAGGTCGCCCCGCGGCTGCGCCGCCTGCGCGACCGGCACGGCCTGACCCTGGCCGCGCTGTCCGAGGCGACCGGCATCTCGAAGAGCACGCTGTCCCGGCTGGAGTCGGGGCAGCGCCGGCCGAGCCTGGAGCTGCTGCTGCCGCTCGCCCAGGCGTACCAGGTGCCGCTGGACGACCTGGTGGGCGCGCCGGAGGTCGGGGACCCGCGGGTGCGCATGTCGCCGCGCGCGATGCCGCACGGCGGCACCGCCGTGCCGCTGACCCGCAGCGCGAGCCCGCTCCAGGCGTACAAGCTGGTGATCCCGGACCGGGGCAGCGAGCCGGACCTGCGCACGCACGAGGGGTACGAGTGGCTGTACGTGCTGGACGGGCGGCTGCGGCTGGTCCTCGCGGAGCACGACCTGGTGCTGGGGGCGGGTGAGGCGGCCGAGTTCGACACCCGGCTCCCGCACTGGTTCGGCAGCGCGGACGGCCGGCCGGTCGAGGTGCTGAGCCTCTTCGGCAAGCAGGGCGAGCGGATGCACGTACGGGCGCGGCCGCGCCGGGAAGATCCGGGAGCAGCCCGAAGTTAGTGGAAACGTGAACGACTTTGCGGCAGACCCCGTACGCACCGGCCCCGGCGCGGTCCGCGAGGTGGAGGTGGCCGTCGTCGGCGCCGGCCAGGCCGGGCTGTCCGGCGCGTACCACCTGCGCCGCGCCGGGCTGGAGCCCGGCCGGGACTTCGTCGTCCTGGACCACTCGCCCCGGCCGGGCGGCGCCTGGCAGTTCCGCTGGCCCACCCTCACGTACGGGAAGGTCCACGGCATGCACGCGCTGCCGGGCATGGAGCTGGAGGGGGCGGATCCCGAGCGGCCGTCCGCCGAGGTCATCGGCGACTACTTCGCCGCGTACGAGGAGGCCTTCGGCCTCGGCGTGCTGCGGCCGGTGGACGTGTCGGCGGTGCGGGAGGGCGACGGCGGACGGCTGCGGGTGGAGAGTTCGGCCGGGGTGTTCTCGGCACGGGCGCTGATCAACGCCACCGGCACCTGGGACCGGCCGTTCTGGCCGCGCTACCCCGGCCAGGAGCTGTTCCGCGGCCGCCAGCTGCACACGGCCGGCTATCCGGGTCCGGCGGCCTTCGCGGGCGCCCGCGTGATCGTGGTCGGCGGGGGCACCTCGGGCGTCCAGCACCTGCTGGAGATCGCCGAGGTCGCGGCGGAGACGACCTGGGTGACCCGGCGGCCGCCGGTGTTCCGGGAGGGCCCCTTCGGCGAGGCGGAGGGCCGGGCGGCGGTCGCGCTGGTGGACCGGCGGGTGCGGCAGGGGCTGCCCCCGCAGTCGGTGGTCAGCGTGACCGGCCTGCCGCTGAACGACGCGGTGCGCCGGGGCCGGGACGCCGGGGTGCTGGACCGGCGTCCGATGTTCGAGCGCCTCACGGAGAACGGAGCGGTCTGGGCCGACGGGACGCGCGTGGACGCGGACGTGATCCTCTGGGCCACCGGCTTCCGCGCCGCCGTCGACCACCTGGCCCCGCTGCGGCTGCGCGAACCGGGCGGCGGCATCCGCGTCGAGGGCACCCGGGCGGTCCGCGACGAGCGGGTGCACCTGGTCGGCTACGGACCTTCGGCGAGCACCATCGGCGCCAACCGCGCCGGCGCGGCCGCGGTCCGCGACATCCGCCGCCTGCTGACCCGCGCACAGCACCCGGTACCGGCCTGAGCCGATGCCCCTGACCGGGCGCGGGCCGGACGAGCCCCGGCCCGCAGCCGCGGCGGTCGCCGAAGTCCGCCACCTGCGCGCCGGTGCGGGGCACCCGGCCCCGGCCCGAGCAGGGCACCTGGGCTGCGCCCGGGTCATCCCGGGAACGAGGACCGGCGGACCCGCACCCGGCGCCCCCGCGCCGCCGGGCGGGCCCTCCCCCGGCCGCGGCCCGACGGCTGAACGGAATCCCGGCGACGCGCGGGGACCCAGGCGGGACGGGGTGGGGACTCGGCGGGGGCGCGGCTCCCCTCCGGGGACGCCGGACGACGGGACCCGCCCCCCGCTCCGGCCGACGAACCGCCTGCCCGCCCGTTCGGGCCGGGGGTGGACCGAATGCCGGGGCAGAAGCCCCCACGCCGGCGGGCGGGTCTGCCGCAGGGCCTGCCGCTCGCCCGCCGGTGCGGCGCGTCGCGGGTCGCGGGCCGGGACGCGACGGGGGCCACGGCGTCCGGTGGCGGACCGGGACCGGACGCCGCGCCGGCCGGCGTCGGCCGGCGTCGGCCGCCGGGCGACGGCCCCGATCGGCACGTGCCGGCCGGCTCAGTCCCCCGTGCCCCGCCCCGCCGCGCGGCGTTCCGCGTTGAAGGCCGCCACGTGCTCGCGGTGTTCCTCGTAGGTGGTGCTGAAGCGGGTGTCGCCCGGGCGGACCGTGACGAAGAACAGCCAGTCACCGGCGGCCGGGGACACCGCCGCGCGCAGGGCCGCGAGGCCCGGGTTGCCGATCGGGGTGGGTGGGAGGCCCTGGCGGCGGTAGGTGTTGAAGGGGCTGTCGAGGCGGGTGTCGGCCAGGCTGACGTCGAGGGTGTGCCGGTCCAGCGCGTAGTTGAGCGTGGAGTCCATCTGGAGCGGCATCGAACGCGCCAGCCGGTTGTGGATCACCCGCGCCACCCGCGGCCGGTCGGCCGGGGCGTCGGCCTCCGCCTCGATCACGCTGGCGAGGGTCGCGACCTGGTACGGGGTCATCCCCTGGGCCCGGGCCGCGGCCGCGATCCCGGCGTCGGCCAGCCGCGCCCCGGCCGTGTCGACCATGTACCGGAGGAGCCCTTCCGGCGTGGTCGCCGAGGTGACCGGATAGGTCGCCGGGAACAGGAACCCCTCGGGGTTGCCCTTGGCCTCCGGCGGCAGGGCGAGCCCCGCGCGCGGCACGGCGGCCCGGGTGGTGCCGGGCGCAAGACCGAGGGCCCGGTCCACGGCGGCGTACACCTGCGGGGCGCGCCAGCCCTCCGGGACGAGCAGCCGGCGCGGCTCCTCGGGCGGCGCGTCGCCGCCGGTCAGCCGGGGTACGAGCACCAGGCAGCCGGTGCCCGCGAGCATGGCCAGGAACAGCAGCAGCCGGCCACGCCGGGTCAGCCGGGGGCGTCGGCGCGGGGGCCGGCCGGAGCCGCCGGCGCGCCAGGACGATTCGGACGACCCGGCGGGCCCGAGCGGGCCGGCGGGCCCGAGGGAGCCGAGCGTTCCGGGGCGGGAGCGGCCGGGGCGGAAGCGGCCGGGGCGGGAGCGGCGCATGCGGGCACGCTAACCCGCCGACCCCTCCATTTCCGGCATTGCGGGCGCCAGCTCCGCGTCCCGGCGGACCAGGGCCGCGTACCGGCCGTCGGCGGCCAGCAGCTCCCGGTGGGTGCCGCGCTCGGCGATGCGCCCGGAGTCCAGGACCACGATCTGGTCGGCGTCGCGCACCGTGGAGAGGCGGTGGGCGATGGTGATGGTGGTGCGGCCGCGCGAGAGGGCGTCGATGGCCGTCTGGACGGCGTGTTCGGTCCGGGTGTCGAGGGCGCTGGTGGCCTCGTCGAGGATCAGCACCGGCGGGTCGCGCAGGATGGTGCGGGCGATGGCCAGGCGCTGCTTCTCGCCGCCGGAGAAGCGGTAGCCCCGCTCGCCGACCAGGGTGTCGTACCCGTCGGGCAGGCCGGCGATGTGGTCGTGGATCTGCGCGGCCCGCGCGGCCTCCTCGATCTCCTCGTCGGTGGCGTCCGGCTTGGCGAAGCGCAGGTTCTCGGCGACGGAGGCGTGGAAGAGGTACGTCTCCTGGGAGACCACGCCGACCGAGCGGGCGAGGGAGTCGAAGTCCAGGTCGCGCACGTCCACCCCGTCGAGGGTGACCCGGCCGCCCGTGACGTCGTACAGGCGCGGCACAAGGTAGCTGAGGGTGCTCTTGCCGGAGCCGGTGGGGCCGACGACGGCCAGCGAGCCGCCGGCGGGGACGGTGATGTCCAGGCCGGTGAGGGTGGGGCCCTGCTGGGGGTCGTAGGCGAAGTCGACGTCCTCGAAGCGCACCTCGCCCTTGGCGGTCTCCAGGCGGACGGGCTCGGGGCGCTCGGTGATGTCCACCGGCAGGTCGAGGTACTCGAAGATCCTCGCGAACAGGGCGAGGGAGGTCTGCATCTGCACGCCCGTGGACAGCAGGCTCACGGCGGGCCGGAAGAGGCCCTGCTGGAGGGTGACGAAGGCGACCAGGGTGCCGACGGAGAGCGAGGGGGCACCGGACTGGAGCGCCATGCCGGCGGCCCAGTAGATCAGGGCGGGCATGGCGGCCATCACGATGCCGATGGTCGACATGCGCCAGCGGCCGGCCATGCTGGAGCGGACCTCCAGGGAGACCAGCCGCTCGGACTCCTCCGCGAAGGACCGGGTGAGCGAGTCGGCGCGGCCCATGGTGCGGCCGAGCAGGATGCCGCTGACCGAGAGGGACTCGGTGACGGTGGCGGCCATGGCGGCCATCTGCTTCTGGCGCTGGGTGGTGATCTTCTTGCGCTCGCGGCCGACCCGGCGGCTGATCCAGACGAAGACCGGCAGCAGGAGCAGCGAGACGAGCGTGAGCCGCCAGTCGAGCGCGAGCATGGCGACGACCGAGGCGACCACCGCGGTCAGGTTGGAGACCAGCGAGGTGGCGGTGGAGGTGACGGTGGCCTGCATGCCGCCGATGTCGTTGGCGATGCGGGACTGCACCTCGCCGGTGCGGGTCCGGGTGAAGAAGGCGAGCGGCATCCGCTGCAGCTGCGCGTAGACGGCGGTGCGCAGGTCGTGCATCACGCGCTGGCCGACCGTGGTCGAGATCAGGGTCTGGAGCACGCCGAAGACGCTGGTGACGACGGCGGTGGCGATCATCCCGAGGGCGAGCAGGCTGAGCAGCCCGGTGCGGCCCTCGGGGATGGCGGTGTCGAGGATCTCGCGCAGCAGGAACGGGGAGGCCACCGAGACCAGCGAGGACGCGGCGACGAGCAGGCCGACCAGCGCGAGCCGGCCGCGGTACGGGCGGAACAGGCGCAGGATGCGGCGCAGCTCGCGGGGCTGCTCGGCCGGGTCGGGGCGGCTGGGATCGAGGGGGCGGGACGCGGGGGTCCAGTCGGGTCCGTGCGGGTGCATGGGCTCCTTCAGGAGGTGCGGCGACGATGCCAATGGGGAGCGTAGCTCATTGTTACCTATACTCACAATGAACCTGGTCCTGATAGTGTTCCCGGCATGAGCAGCACGGCGCCCGCCGCCCCTCCCGAGCCCGAGTCCGAGCCCGAGGCGCAGCCCGAGCCCGAGGCGCAGCCCGAGCCCGAGGCGCAGCCCGAGCCCGAGGCGCAGCCCGAGCCCGGGTCGCAGCCCGACCCCGGGTCAGAGTCCGGACCCGAGCCGCAGCCCGGACCCGGCCCCGACCGCGCCACCGGTCCCGGCCCCGACGCCGGTCCGGACCCCGTCTCCCCCGACGCCGACGGCCTGCTGGCCGAGCAGCTGCTGCGGGTCACCCGCCGGCTCCACCGCATCCAGAAGCGCCATCTGGAGCCGCTCGGCATCACCCCGGCCCAGTCCCGGCTGCTGCGCACCGTGGCCCACTGGGACGCGCCGCCCCGGATGGCCGATCTGGCGGCCCGCCTGGAGGTCGTCCCGCGCGCGGTGACCAGCCTGGTCGACGGCCTGGAGGCGGCCGGCTGCGTACGCCGCGCCCCCGACCCCGTCAACCGCCGGGTGGTCCGCGTGGAGCTCACCGACACCGGCCGCGCCACGCTGCGGCGGCTGCGCAACGCGCGGCGGGAGGCGGCAGAGGAGATCCTGGCTCCATTGACCGCCGGCCAGCGCGAGGTGCTCGGCGGTCTGCTGACCGCTCTGGCCGAGGGGCCCGAGCCGCGCTGCTGAGAAGGCGAGGGGTCGCACCATGCCGCTGCTGGAGCCGAAGCCCGGGGCGCTGAGGCCCCGTACGATCACCGGCCCCTCGCCCGACCGGGTGCCCGAGCGGATGGCCCACGGCACCCCCGAACGGCTGCGCGACGACCTGACCGCGCTGCTGGGCGCCGACAAGGTGCTGTGGAAGGTCTCCGACCTGGTCCGGTACGCCTCCGACGCCTCGCCCTACCGGTTCGTGCCGCAGGTCGTGGTCGTCGCCGAGGACGTGGACGACGTGTCCGCCGTCCTCTCCTACGCCCACGGCCGGGGCCGCGAGGTGGTCTTCCGGGCCGCCGGCACCTCGCTCAACGGCCAGGCCCAGGGCGAGGACATCCTGGTCGACGTGCGCCGCCACTGGTCGGGCGTCGAGGTGCTGGAGGAGGGCCGCCGCGCCCGGATCCGGCCGGGCACCACGGTGGCACGGGCCAACGCCGCGCTCGCCCGGTACGGCCGGGTGCTGGGCCCGGACCCCGCGAGCGCCATCGCCTGCACCCTCGGCGGGGTGGTGGCGAACAACGCCTCCGGCATGACCGCGGGGACGACCAGGAACGCGTACCGCACCCTCTCCTCGCTCACCTTCGTGCTGCCGGGCGGCACGGTGGTGGACACCGCCGACCCGCTCGCCGACGAGGAGCTGGCCCGCGCCGAACCGGCCCTGTGCGCCGGGCTGATGGAGATCAAGCGGGAGATCGAGGCCGACCCGGAGCTGGTGGCCCGCATCCGCGCCAAGTACGAGATCAAGAACACCAACGGCTACCGGCTGGACGCCTACCTCGACGGCACCACCCCGGTGGAGATCCTGCGCGGGCTGATGGTCGGCTCGGAGGGCACCTTCGGCTTCATCTCCGAGACCGTCTTCGACACCCTGCCGCTCGACCGGCTGCTCAGCACCGCCCTGCTGTTCTTCCCGTCGCTGCCCGCCGCCGCGGCCGCGGTCCCGGCGTTCAACGCGGCCGGGGCCCTGGCCGTCGAGCTGATGGACGGCAACACGCTGCGCGCCTCGGTGTCGGTCGCGGGCGTGCCCGCGGACTGGGCCGGGCTGCCCAGGGACACCACCGCGCTGCTCGTGGAGTTCCGCGCCCCCGACGAGGCCGGTCGGGCGGAGTACGAGCGGCGGGCGGCCGAGGTGCTGGCGGGGCTGGAACTGGTCGCGCCGGTCGCCTCGGTGACCAACGCCTTCACCCGCGACCCGGCCGTCATCGCCGGCCACTGGAAGGCCCGCAAGGCGTTCGTCACGGCCGTCGGCGGCGCCCGCCCCACCGGCACCACCCTGATCACCGAGGACTTCGCCGTCCCGCCCGCCCGGCTGGCCGAGGCCTGCCAGGCGCTGCTCGCGCTCCAGGCCGAGCACGGCTTCGACGCCGCCGTCGCGGGCCACGCCGCCCACGGCAACCTGCACTTCCTGCTGGCCTTCGACGCCGCGAAGCCCGCGGACGTCGAGCGGTACGCGGCCTTCATGGACGCCTTCTGCCGCCTCACCGTCGAGCGCTTCGACGGCTCCCTCAAGGCCGAACACGCCACCGGCCGCAACATCGCCCCCTTCCTGGAACTGGAATGGGGCCCGCGCGCCACCGCACTCATGTGGCGCACCAAGCGGGTCATCGACCCCGACGGGGTGCTGGCCCCGCGCATCGTGCTGGACCGCGACCCGGACGCGCACCTGCGGGGCCTGAAGACCATCCCGGAGGTGGAGGCCGTCGGCGACCCGTGCATCGAGTGCGGGTTCTGCGAACCGACCTGCCCCAGCCGGGACCTGACGACCACTCCGCGGCAGCGCATCGTGCTGCGCCGCGAGATGATGCGGCAGAGTCCCGGCTCCCCGGTGCTCGACGGGCTGCTCGGGGACTACGGGTACGACGCGGTCGACACCTGTGCCGGCGACTCCACCTGCGGCCTGGCCTGCCCCGTCGGCATCGACACCGGCGCCCTGATGAAGGAGTTCCGGCACCGCCGGCACACCCCCCGCGAGGAACGCGCCGCGGAGCTGGCGGCCCGCGGCTTCGGGGCCGTCGAGCACACCGCCCGGCTGGCCGTCGCCGCCGCCGACGCCGTCACCCGCCGGGTCGGCGACGCCCCGCTGCGCGCCATGACCGGCGCCGCCCGCAAGGCCGTACGCCCCGACCTCGTCCCGGAGTGGCTGCCGCAGATCCCCGGCGCCGCCGCCCGCGCCCTGCCGCCCTCGGCCCCCCGCGCCCGGGCCGCGGCCGTCTACTACCCGGCGTGCGTCAACCGGATCTTCGGCGGGCCGGACGACGCGGCGGACGCCTCGCTCGCCGAGGCCGTGGTCGCCGTGTCGGCGCGGGCCGGGAAGCCCGTGTGGATCCCGGAGGACGTGACCGGCACCTGCTGCGCCACCATCTGGCACTCCAAGGGCTACCGGGCGGGCACCGAGCTGATGGCCAACAGGATCGTGGAGGCCGCCTGGGGCTGGACCGCCGGCGGGCGGCTGCCGCTGGTCGTGGACGCCTCCTCCTGCACCCTGGGCATCGCCCACGAGGTGGTGCCGTACCTGACGGACGACAACCGGGCCCTGCACGCCGAACTCACCGTCGTGGACTCGGTGGTGTGGGCCGCCGAGGAGCTGCTGCCGCACCTGACCGTGCTGCGCCGGGCCGGCTCCGCGGTGCTGCACCCCACCTGCTCGATGCGGCACCTGGGCGACGAGGCGCACCTCGCGGCCGTGGCGCGGGCCTGCGCGGAGGATGTGGTGGTGCCGGACGACCTGGGCTGCTGCGCCTTCGCCGGCGACCGGGGGATGCTGCACCCGGAGCTGACCGCGGCGGCCACCGCGCGGGAGGCGGCCGAGGTGCAGGCCCGCCCCTACGACCTGCACCTGTCGGCCAACCGGATGTGCGAGGTCGGCATGGACCGGGCCACCGGCCGCTCGTACCGCTCGGTGCTCCTGGAACTGGAGCGGGCCACCCGCCCCTGACGCGGAAAATCGATTGCCCCGGTGCCTCCGGGAAGGCGAACCTTGCACGGTTTGGACCACTCACCGTGTCTGGGGCGTCATGCAGATCAGCGACCTTCCGTATCCGGATCCCGGAGAACCCGACGCACGGTCAGGCCCCCGGTTCCTGCTGTGGCTGGGCCGCAACCAGCTCGGCGGCCAGCTCAGGAGCTTCGCCTGGGGCGTCCTGCACTTCTGCGGCGTCGCCGGCCTGCCGTTCGCGGTCGGCCTCGGCGTCGAGGCGGTCGTCGACCGCGACGGCGGGCGGCTCGCCCGGGTGGGCCTGCTGCTCCTGGTGTTCGGCGTGGCGATCTCGCTCGGCGACACCATGCTGCACCGCACCGCGGTCACCAACTGGATCACCGCCGCGGCCCGGGTGCAGCAGCTGCTGGCCCGCAAGACCGCGGAGCTGGGCTCGGCGCTGACCCGCCGGGTCGCCGCGGGCGAGGTGGTGGCGGTGTCCACGGGCGACGTGGAGAAGATCGGCTGGTTCGTCGAGGCGGTCTCCCGGTTCCTGGCCGCCGTGTTCTCGATCGTGGTGATCGTCGTCGGACTGCTCGTGTACGCGCCGGCGCTCGGCGTGGTCGTGGCCGTCGGCGTTCCGGTGCTGGCCCTGGCCGTGCTGCCGCTGCTGCCGCACGCCACCAAGCGGGCGGACGCGCAGCGCGAGAAGGCCGGAAAGGCCACCGAACTGGCCTCCGACACCGTCGCGGGACTGCGCGTGCTGCGCGGGATCGGCGGCGAGGAACTCTTCCTGGGCCGGTACCGCGAGGCCTCGCAGGCGGTCCGCCGGGCGGCCGTGCGCAGCGCCCGGATGTGGGCGCTGATCTCGGCGGTCCAGGTGCTGCTGCCGGGTCTGCTGCTGCTGGCCGTCGTCTGGTACGGGGCCACGCTGGCCCTTGAGGGGAGGATCGCGGTCGGTGAACTCGTCGCGGTCTTCAGCGCGGTGGCGCTGATGCTGTACCCGCTGCGGCACTTCGAGGAGATCGCGATGGCGTACTCCTTCTCCCGGCCGTCCGCGAAACGGGCGGCCCGGGTGCTGACGCTCACGCGCACCGAGGGCGAGTCGCCCGCGACCGCGGCCGGGTCCGCGAACGCGCCGGAGCCGCCGCAGGGCGGGGACCTCTACGACCCGGAATCGGGCGTCCTGGCCCCGGAGGGGCTGCTGACCGCCGTGGTGTGCGGCGACCCCGACCTCGCCGGGCGGCTGGCGGAGCGGCTGGGCGGGCATCCCGCCGGGGCCGCGGAGGGACCGTCGGTGCTGCTGGGCGGGGTGGCGCTGGGCGACCTGCCGCTGGAGACGGCGCGGGAGCTGGTGCTGGTGCAGGACAAGGACCCGGTGCTGCTGTCCGGGACGCTGCGCGAGCTGTTCGACGTACCGGCCTCCGGGCAGGTGGCGGCGGACGAGGCGCTGACGGCGGCGCAGTGCGGGGACGTGCTCGACGCGCTGCTCCAGTCGGCGCCCGAGGGGGTGACCGACCCGATGGACGCGCGGATCACCGAACGCGGCCGGTCCCTGTCCGGCGGGCAGCGGCAGCGGCTGGCCCTGGCGCGTTCGCTGGTGACCGACCCGGCCGTGCTGGTGCTGGACGAGCCGACCTCCGCGGTCGACTCGCACACCGAGGCGCGGATCGCGGAGGGCGTCGCCGCGCTGCGGGCGGGCCGCACCACCGTGGTGCTGGCCTCCTCGCCGCTGCTGCTGGACCGCGCGGACCGGGTGGTCCTGGTCCACGAGGGGCAGGCGGCGGCGGTGGGCAGCCACAAGGAGCTGCTGGCCCGCGACCGCCGGTACCGGGCCGTGGTGACCCGCGAGACCGACGAGGAGCGGGGTGCGGCGGAGCCCGACGCCCTGTCCGCGCTGGACGTCGGCGGACTGGAAGAACTCTCCGAGATCGAGGAGTCGGCATGATCGGCGTGGCGCCACCGGAGTACGACCCGGCGGCCCCGGAATCGGCCGCGACGCTGCCGGTGGGCACTCCGGCGACGGTACGCGCGTACGTGGGCGGGCTGCTGCGGCGGCACCGCCGCGCGTTCGTGACGCTGGTGACGGTGAACGCCGTCGCCGTGGTCGCCTCGCTGGTCGGCCCGTACCTGCTGGGCCGGGTGGTGGACGACCTGGCGGCCGGTGCCCGGGAGCTCCATCTGGGGCGCGTGGGGCTGCTGTTCGCGGCCGCGCTGGCGGTCCAGACGGTGTTCACCCGCATCGTGCGGCTGCGCGGCGCGATGCTCGGCGAGGAGATGCTGGCCGACCTGCGCGAGGACTTCCTGGTGCGGTCGGTCGGGCTGCCGCCGGGCGTGCTGGAGCGGGCCGGCACGGGCGACCTGCTCTCCCGGATCACCACGGACATCGACCGGCTGGCCAACGCGATGCGCGAGGCCGTGCCGCAGCTGTCCATCGGCGTGGTGTGGGCCGGGCTGCTGTACGGGGCGCTCGCGGTGACCGCGCCGCCGCTGGCGCTGGCGGCGCTGGTGGCCTTGCCGGTGCTGGTGATCGGCTGCCGCTGGTACTTCCGGCGGGCCCCCTCGGCGTACCGCTCGGAGGCGGCCGGGTACGCGGCGGTGGCGGCGGTGCTCGCCGAGACCGTGGACGCCGGGCGCACGGTGGAGGCGCACCGGCTGGGCCGCGGGCGGATCGAGCTGTCGGAGCGGCGGATCAAGGAGTGGACGGCCTGGGAGCGGTACACCCTGTTCCTGCGGTCCGTGCTGTTCCCGGTCATCAACGTCACGTACGTGACCATCCTGGCCGCGGTGCTGCTGATCGGCGGGTGGTGCGTGCTCCAGGGCTGGATGACGGTCGGCCAGCTGACCACGGGCGCGCTGCTGGCGCAGATGATGGTCGATCCGATCGGCCTGATCCTGCGCTGGTACGACGAGCTCCAGATCGCCCAGGTGTCGATCGCCCGGCTGGTCGGCGTGCGGGACATCGAGCCCGACGCGGGCGACCCGGACACGGTTCCGGCGGGCCGCGAGGTGCGGGCGGACGGGGTGCGGTTCGGTTACCGCGAGGGCGTCGACGTGCTGCACGACGTGTCCATGGCGGTGCCGCCGGGCACGCGGATGGCGCTGGTCGGTCCCTCGGGTGCGGGCAAGTCGACGCTGGGCCGGCTGCTGGCCGGCATCTACGGGCCGCGCGCGGGCGAGGTGACGCTCGGCGGGGCGCGGCTGGCGGAGATGCCCGCGGAGCGGGTGCGGGAGCACGTGGCGCTGGTCAACCAGGAGCACCACGTCTTCGTCGGCACGCTGCGGGACAACCTGCGGCTGGCCAGGACGGGTGCGGAGGACGCGGAGTTGTGGGCGGCGCTGGGTGCCGTCGACGCGGAGGACTGGGCGCGGGCGCTGGAGCAGGGCCTCGACACCGAGGTGGGCTCCGGGGGCAGCGCGCTGACCCCGGCGCAGGCGCAGCAGATCGCGCTGGCGCGGCTGGTGCTGGCCGATCCGCACACGCTGGTGCTGGACGAGGCGACGTCGCTGCTGGATCCGCGGGCGGCCCGGCACCTGGAGCGGTCCCTGGCGCGGGTGCTGGACGGGCGGACGGTCGTGGCGATCGCGCACCGGCTGCACACCGCGCACGACGCGGACGTGATCGCGGTCGTCGAGGGCGGCCGGATCAGCGAGCTGGGCAGCCATGACGAGCTGGTGGCGGCGGACGGCGCGTACGCGGCGCTGTGGCGGTCCTGGCACGGGTGAGGCGCCGGGTGCGTGCCCGGTCCCGGCCGGGGTGGCGGCGGGCTCCTGCCCTCGGGCGGGGGCCCGCCGCCGTCGTGCGGGGAGGGTGCGGACCTGCGGTGACTACGAGCCGCTGGGCGGCAGGGTCGCCTGCTTCGAGGCGCAGGTCCAGATGACCGGGTGCATGACGTCGGCGGCGTCCACCGCGAAGCCGCCGACCTGGTCGTGGTCGGTGACGGTGAAGGCGCCGGCGTGGGCGGTCGGGGTGGCGGCCAGCCGGGGCAGGCCGAGGAGCGGGCCGCTGCCCTTCCAGTAGGTGGCCTGGTACGGCGGGGCGGTCTCCGGCGGCCACGGGCCGACGATGGTGGAGTCGGAGGCGGTGCCGACGCTGACGTTCGTGGTCGGGCTGATGTCCTCGAAGGTGCTCTGCGTGCGGTCGCCGAGGCCGGGCGCGTGGGTGACGGCCGTGTACGGCGGCAGCCAGTGGGCGCCGTTGGTCAGCAGGGTGTGCGTGAAGCCGTGGGTGCCGGCGATGCGGCCGGACTCGTCGATGTCGCGCGGCTCGTACGTGCTGTACGTGTCGCCGGGGTGGACGTCCGGGAGCTCGGTGGGCGGGGTGGCCGGGTCGGCGGCCCAGAGCAGGCCGGCGGCGTAGCCCTCGTCGCCGACCAGGCCGAAGCCGTCGCCGACGATCCGGCCGGCGTTGTCGATGCCGCTGACCCCTTCGAGGCGGGTCATGTGCGGGGGCAGGGGCAGTTCGCGGCGGAGGCTGCCGCCGGACCACTCCAGGCCGGTCATGCCGCCGGCCGTACGGCGGTAGCCGACCGCCCGGCCCCGGTCGTTGACGTCGGTGGCGTGGGTGCCGCCGGGCAGGATGCCGACGGCCGGGGCGCCGGGGACGTAGCGGAAGGCGAGCGGGGCCAGGCCGGGGCCGGCGACGGAACCGACCATCAGGCCCCAGCGGTTGACCGCCTCCACGACGCCGGTGGTGTAGCCGGACGGCAGCGGGACGGCGTGCACGGCGGTGCCCGTCCAGTAGACCGGGCGGTTCTGCGAGCGGCCCACGGAGAGGCCGAGCGGGCCGATGCCGCGGACCTCGGTGGTGGCCATCCAGGGGCGCGGGTCCTCGCCGGGGCCCGGCAGGGAGGCGAGCACCCGGATCGCCGGGGTGCAGCCGGTGCCGGTGAGCGTGTCCGCGGTACCGCCGGCGGCCCGCGCCGCGCTCTGGTGCTCCGCCGTCCGGCCCGCGGCGGCGTGTGCCGGTGCCGCGAGCGCCAGTGCGGCGAGTACGGTCCCCGCGGCCGCCGCGCCGATCGCTCTCCGGGTCGTGCCCTTGCCCGTGCGCATGCCGTGTCCCCCCAGTCATGTGCGAGCCGACGGACCTGACGGCTCGTCGGCAGACATCATGTACGCCTCACGTCCGGATGCCCACCCCGCCACGCACGGCCGTGGCACGGCTGTTACGGGCCGCCCGGACGCGCCTAGATGACGTTCAGGGCCGCCGCCCCGCCCACGCCGCCGAGGAGCATGAACACCGGCATGAGCACCTTCAGCTCCACCCAGCTGCCGGCCCGGAAGCGCATCGCCTTCGGCGGGCCGACGGGGTACCAGCGCTTGCCGGCGATCGGGATCGGCCACAGCACGGGGCAGCCGGAGACGGTCAGCGCGTCGCCCAGGTCGTGGACCAGGGCGCCCAGCACGATCGGCAGGCCCAGCCACAGGTACTCCTGGCCGGGGCCGGTGAACAGCCAGTCCGCCCCGTTGCCCGGCTGGTCCAGCACGCCGGCGAGGATCCAGGCGCTGGTCGCGCCGAGCAGCCAGACCAGCACGTCGCTGGACATCCGGGCGGCCCGCCAGAGCAGGCCCTCCACCGCGAGGACGAGGTGGACGAAGAGGATCGCGAGGACGCCCCAGCGGTCGCCGGTGACGGCGACGACGGAGGCGCCGCCGCCGATCAGCACCGCCCACAGCCACGTGTGGGTCAGCGTCCGGTGGCCCCCGGAGCGCCGCGGGTCGCGCGGCGTGCGGGTGGCCTTGTAGACGGCGTACGAGATCTTGTCGACCACCTCGCACAGGCCCCGGGAGAGCGGGCCGAACGCGCGCGAGATGGTGGCGGACTTGTGGTCCAGGTCGGGGGCGAGCGCCGCCCCGGCGCAGATCAGCGCCCCGACGACCAGCACCGGCCACGGCATGGGGTGGCCCGCGGCCGCTGCCGCCGCTCCCACCCCCAGCCAGGCCGCTGCCCCGGAAAGTGAGTGTGCCGGACCCATCATGCTCGTCCCCGCCCCAGTGGTGTGGTGTGTTCTGGCCCCGTTGACGGCGTCGCGCGGGCCCGGTCGACGGCACAGCGTAGCGTTGACGATCTTCGTTGGGCCCTCCGGTTCCCTCTTCGGGGGAGAAGCCAGGCAAGATGGGGGCGTGACCCTCATTGATCAGCTGCCGCCCACCGCCGACCCCGATGCCCTCTTCGAGGCCTTCTCCACGTGGGCCGAGGACCAGGGCATCTCCCTGTACCCGGCTCAGGAAGAAGCGCTGATCGAGGTCGTCTCGGGCGCGAACGTCATCCTCTCCACCCCCACCGGCTCCGGTAAGAGCCTGGTCGCGGCCGGCGCGCACTTCACCGCCCTGGCCCAGGACAAGGTCACCTTCTACACAGCGCCGATCAAGGCCCTGGTGTCGGAGAAGTTCTTCGACCTGTGCAAGCTGTTCGGCACCGAGAACGTCGGCATGCTGACCGGCGACGCCTCCGTGAACGCGGACGCGCCCGTCATCTGCTGTACCGCCGAGGTGCTGGCCTCCATCGCCCTGCGCGACGGCAAGGACGCCGACATCGGCCAGGTCGTGATGGACGAGTTCCACTTCTACGCGGAGCCCGACCGCGGCTGGGCCTGGCAGATCCCGCTCCTGGAACTCCCCCAGGCGCAGTTCATCCTCATGTCGGCCACCCTCGGAGACGTGTCCCGCTTCGAGGAGGACCTGACCCGGCGCACCGGGCGGCCCACCTCCGTGGTCCGGTCCGCGACCCGGCCCGTGCCCCTGTCGTACGAGTACGTCACCACCCCCATCACAGACACCCTGACCGAGCTGCTGGAGACCAAGCAGGCGCCGGTCTACATCGTCCACTTCACCCAGGCCCAGGCGGTCGAGCGGGCGCAGTCGCTGATGAGCATCAACATGTGCTCCCGCGAGGAGAAGGACCGGATCGCCGAGCTGATCGGCAGCTTCCGCTTCACCACCAAGTTCGGCCAGAACCTCTCCCGCTACGTCCGCCACGGCATCGGCGTCCACCACGCTGGCATGCTGCCCAAGTACCGGCGCCTGGTGGAGAAGCTCGCCCAGGCCGGCCTGCTGAAGGTCATCTGCGGCACCGACACCCTCGGCGTGGGCGTCAACGTGCCCATCCGGACCGTGCTGTTCACCGCCCTCACCAAGTACGACGGCAACCGGGTGCGGACGCTGCGCGCCCGCGAGTTCCACCAGATCGCGGGCCGCGCCGGCCGGGCCGGCTTCGACACCGCGGGCTTCGTCGTCGCCCAGGCCCCCGAGCACGTGATCGAGAACGAGAAGGCCCTCGCCAAGGCCGGGGACGACCCGAAGAAGCGCCGCAAGGTGGTCCGCAAGAAGGCCCCCGAGGGCTTCGTCGGCTGGACCGAGAACACCTTCGAGAAGCTCATCGCCTCCGAGCCCGAGCCGCTCACCTCCCGCTTCAAGGTCACCAACATCATGCTGCTCTCGGTGATCGCCCGGCCCGGCAACGCCTTCGAGGCGATGCGCCGCCTGCTGGAGGACAACCACGAGCCGCGCAAGAACCAGCTGCGCCACATCCGCCGCGCCATCGCGATCTACCGCTCGCTGCTGGACGGCGGGGTCGTCGAGCAGCTCGACACCCCCGACGCCGAGGGCCGCACCATCCGTCTGACGGTCGACCTCCAGCAGGACTTCGCCCTCAACCAGCCCCTGTCGACCTTCGCGCTCGCCTCCTTCGACCTGCTCGACCCGGAATCGCCCTCCTACGCCCTGGACATGGTCTCGGTGGTGGAGTCCACCCTCGACGACCCGCGCCAGATCCTCGCCGCCCAGCAGAACAAGGCCCGGGGCGAGGCCGTCGGCGCCATGAAGGCGGACGGCGTCGAGTACGAGGAGCGGATGGAGCGCCTCCAGGACATCTCCTACCCCAAGCCCCTCGAAGAGCTCCTCGTGCACGCCTACGACGTGTACCGCAAGAGCCACCCGTGGGTGGGCGACCACCCCGTCTCGCCCAAGTCCGTGATCCGCGACATGTACGAACGGGCGCTCTCCTTCACCGAGTTCACCTCCTTCTACGAACTGGCCCGCACCGAGGGCATCGTGCTGCGCTACCTCGCGAGCGCGTACAAGGCGCTGGACCACACCATCCCGGACGACCTCAAGTCCGAGGACCTGGAGGACCTCATCGCCTGGCTGGGCGAGATGGTCCGCCAGGTCGACTCCAGCCTGCTCGACGAGTGGGAGCAGCTCGCCAACCCGGAGCTGGAGACGGCCGAGGAGGCCCAGGAGAAGGCCGACCAGGTCAAGCCGGTCACCGCCAACGCCCGCGCCTTCCGGGTCCTGGTCCGCAACGCCATGTTCCGCCGCGTGGAGCTGGCGGCCCTCGACGACGTCGACGAGCTGGGCCGGATGGACGGGGAGTCCGGCTGGGACGCCGACGCCTGGGGCGAGGCGATGGACGCGTACTGGGACGAGTACGACGACCTGGGCACCGGCCCCGACGCCCGCGGCCCGAAGCTCCTCATGATCGAGGAGGACCCGGCGCACGGTCTGTGGCGCGTCCGCCAGACCTTCGCCGACCCCAACGGCGACCATGACTGGGGCATCAGCGCCGAGGTCGACCTCGCGGCCTCCGACGAGGAGGGCCGGGCCGTGCTCCGGGTCACCTCCGTCGGCCAGCTCTGACGCACGGCGCCCCGACCGCCCGCCCCGCCCGCGCGCGGGAAAGCACGTCCGCCGGAACCCGACCGCAGTGGAGGCCCCCTGATGACCAGCCCCGCCGAAAGACTCGTGGACCTGCTCGACCTGGAGCAGATCGAGGTCAACATCTTCCGCGGCCGCAGCCCGCAGGAATCCCTCCAGCGGGTCTTCGGCGGGCAGGTCGCGGGCCAGGCCCTGGTGGCGGCCGGCCGCACCACCGAGGGGGACCGCCCGGTCCACTCGCTGCACGCGTACTTCCTGCGCCCGGGCATCCCGGGCGTGCCGATCGTGTACCAGGTGGAGCGGGTGCGCGACGGCCGCTCCTTCACGACCCGGCGGGTCACCGCCGTCCAGCAGGGCCGCACGATCTTCAACCTCACCGCCTCCTTCCACCAGCCGGAGGAGGGCAGCATCGAGCACCAGCTGCCCCCGCGGCACCTCGTCCCGCCGGACACCCTCCCCAACCTCGCGGACGAGATCCGCGAGCACCTCGGCACGCTGCCCGAGGCGCTGGAACGGATGGCCCGCCGCCAGCCCTTCGACATCCGGTACGTGGACCGGCTCCGCTGGACCTCCGAGGAGGTCAAGGACGCCGACCCGCGCAGCGCCGTCTGGATGCGCGCCGTCGGACCGCTGGGCGACGACCCGCTGGTGCACACCTGCGCGCTGACCTACGCCAGCGACATGACCCTCCTCGACGCCGTGCGCATCCCCGTGGAACCCCTCTGGGGCCCCCGCGGCTTCGACATGGCCTCGCTGGACCACGCCATGTGGTTCCACCGTCCCTTCCGGGCCGACGAGTGGTTCCTGTACGACCAGGAGTCCCCCATCGCCCACGGCGGCCGGGGTCTGGCCCGCGGCCGGATCTACGACGTCGAGGGACGCCTCCTGGTCTCCGTGGTCCAGGAGGGCCTCTTCCGTCCCTACGCCTCCCTGAAGGGCTGACCCGCGTGCCCACGCCGCCCCCGACCGCCCCCTGCCCCTGCGGGCTGCCCGCCGACTACGCGAACTGCTGCGGCCGCTACCACTCCGGTGCCCAGCAGGCGCCCACCGCCGAGCTGCTGATGCGCTCGCGCTTCAGCGCCTTCGCCGTCGGCGACGTGCCGTACCTGCTCCGGTCCTGGCACCCCTCGACCCGCCCGCCCCGGCTCGACCTCGACCCGGAGCAGCAGTGGGTGCGGCTGGAGATCCTGGGCTCGGAGCGCGGCGCCCTCTTCGACACCGAGGGCTCCGTCGAGTTCCGGGCGCACTACCGCGAGGGCGGCCACACCGGCTCACTCCACGAGAACAGCTCCTTCGCCCGCGAGCGCGGCGCCTGGGTCTACGTGGGGCCGCTCTCCCCCGTCGTCTTCGACTGACCCCGGGGGCGCACCGCACCCCGCCCCGGCCCCCGCCCCGGATCTCGCCTCGGCCAGGGCCAGTTCCAGACTGGCCCGGTACCAGAGCACCTCGTCCGGCTGGTCCGCCCGCAGCAGCGGGGCCGCCACCGCGGCGGCCGCCGGCGCGTACGGGTGCCCGAACGGCGGCGGGGGTGCGAGGCCGGCCAGCACGGTCCGCTCCCCCGCGTCCGGCACCACCGCGGCCAGCTCCCCTTCCGCCAGCACCGAGGCGATGACGGCGGCCCGCTCCCAGGGATCCGCGGTACGTCTCAGCCGGAGCCCGGTGTACCGCCCCCGCCAGTTGCGGGCCCGTACGTCCGCCCCCGCACCGAGCCGCTCGCGGTCCGCCGGCGGCAGCGGGCCGGCCAGCAGCTCCGGCCGCCGCTCCCCGAACTC
This sequence comes from Streptomyces sp. NPDC101132, assembly GCF_044759225.1. NCBI lineage: Bacteria > Bacillati > Actinomycetota > Actinomycetes > Kitasatosporales > Streptomycetaceae > Streptomyces > Streptomyces sp. NPDC101132. The sequence continues at coordinate 270,801 of NZ_JBIVYX010000009.1, read as the reverse complement.
CCGCAGCTCCCGGGCGAGGTAGAGCCAGACCAGGGCGCGGTACCGGTTCACGCGGTACCCGGCCGGGGTGACGTAACCGCAGCGGGCGAGGGAGCGCAGCCGCTCCGTGCCCGTGCCCAGCAGGGCGGCGCCGGAGACGGTGCCCACGGTGCGCACCCGCTCGCGGAGCGCCTCGGGGAAGCCCTCCCGGCACCTGATCCGGTCGAGCTCGGTGCGGCTGAACCGCTCCGGGCCGGCGTCCGGCCGTAACAGCCCCATCTCCCGGGCCGTTTCGAACTCGGCGCGCCGCAGCCCCAGCTCCTCGGCCGCCCTGGCGAACCCCACGGTCCGCGGCGGACCTCCGGCCCGACCCGTCCGCGTACCCCGGCGCGGGCCGGGGACGGTCGCGTCCGGCCGGGATCCCGCCGTCCGCGCGGCGGCATGCTGCATCGTGCTCATGTCGGTCTCCTCCACGAGTCGTTGACCACTCTGTGTGAAGACCGTAACTCAGCGCGACGACATCCGCTCGGGCCTGTGGACAACCTCAGTCGACGCGGCTGCGCTCCTCCACGCCCAGGTGCTCACCGACCCGGTTGACCAGCAGTGTCATCTCGTACGCCACCTGACCGATGTCGGCCTCCGCCGCGCTCAGCACGCACAGGCTGCTGCCCGGCCCCGCGGCCATCACGAAGAGCGTCCCCTCGTCGTACTCGACCATCGTCTGCCGCACCTGTCCGGCCCTGAAGTGCATCCCGGACCCCTTGGCCAGGCTCTGGAGGCCGGCCGACACCGCGGCCAGGTGCTCCGCGTCGGCCCGCTCCAGCCCGCTGCTCGCCCCGGTGACCAGTCCGTCGTTGGACAGCACGATCGCGTGCCGCACCTGGTCCACCCTGCGCATCAGATCGTCAAGCAACCAGTCGAGCTGCCTGTCCAGCGCCATGTCGTCGCCCTCCCCGTTCGCGCGGTCGCCCCCGTCCCCGCGTACCTGTCCCGCCAGCCAACCCCACCAGCGGCTTTCGGGCAAGGCGCAGGCCCGGTCGGCGGTGAGAATGACCAAAGAGGAATGGCGGGCGGTCGGGTCCCGGGCGCGGGCCGGATCCGGCCCGCCGGGCGTTCCCGCAGACGGGAGGCGCTCGCACCGCCCCGATCCGGCGCCCCGACGGCGCCCCGGGACCCGGCTCCGGCCGTCCCGCCGGCGCTGTCAAGAGCGCCGTTCAGGCCCGCGGACGCGCCCGCGCACGCCGTACCGGCCCGGCAGGACGCACCCCTCGGGCCCGGTCGAGCGCCCCTCAGCCCTGCCCCGGCGGCGTACCGACCGACTCCAGCAGCCGCGCCGTGTGCACCCGCCCCGCGTACTCGACCAGCCTGATCAGCACTTCCTTCCCCGAGTCCTTGTCCCGCGCGTCGCACAGCACCACCGGCGTCCCCTGGTCCAGGTCCAGCGCGCGGGCCACGTCGTGCGTCCCGTAACGCCGCGCCCCCACGAAGCAGTTGACCGCCACCACGAAGGGGATGTGCCGGTGCTCGAAGTAGTCCACGGCCGGGAAGCAGTCCTCCAGCCGCCGCGTGTCCGCCAGCACCACCGCGCCCAGCGCCCCCTGCGACAGCTCGTCCCACAGGAACCAGAAGCGGTCCTGCCCCGGCGTCCCGAACAGGTACAGCGACAGCCCGGACCGGATGGTGATCCGGCCGAAGTCCATGGCCACGGTCGTGGTCCGCTTCTGGTCGACGCCCCCGGTGTCGTCGACCAGCTCGCCGGCCTCGCTGAGGAGCTCCTCGGTGCGCAGCGGGCGTATCTCGCTCACCGCGCCGACCAGGGTGGTCTTGCCCACCCCGAAGCCCCCCGCCACCAGTATCTTCAGCGCGAGGGCGGTCGGATCCCCGGCCGAGCCGTCGGCATGTCCCATCACAGCGCTCGCAATCCCTCGATGACTTCACGCAGAATCCGCTCGTCCGGCAGCTGTGCCGGGGGTACGGGGCGGCTCACGCGGACGTGGCCCGCCTCCAGGAGGTCCCCGAGCAGTACGCGCACCACGCCGACCGGCAGGTCCGCCTCCGCCGCGAGTTCCGCGACGGACTGGGTCTCGTCGCGGCAGAGGCCCAGCAGGGCCCGGTGTTCGGGGCCGAGGAGCGACTCGGCCACCGCGTCCAGCCCTTCGGGGTCGACGACGACCAGTGCGATCAGGTCGAAGCGCACCCCGCTGGGCCCCGGCTTCGTGCGCCCGCCGGTCATCGCGTACGGACGTACGAGCGGACCCGCGTCGGCGTCGTACCAGCGTCCACCCGTCATCTGCCCGGCCCGTCCCGTCAGCCCGCGGCCGGCGGCCGCGCCGCGGACCGCGGGGGTGTGTAGAGGTGCTCGCCGACCCGCTTGACCAGCCGGGCCATCTCGTAGGCGATGAGCCCGATGTCGGCGGACGCGGCGCTCAGCACGGCGAGGCACGAGCCGTCGCCCGCCGCGGCGACGAAGAGGAAGCCGTCGTCCATCTCGACCATGGTCTGGCGCACTCCGCCGGTGCGGAAGTGGCGGCCCGCGCCCTTGGCGAGGCTGTGGAACCCGGAGGCCACGGCGGCCAGGTGCTCGGCGTCCTCGCGGCTGAGCGCGCTGGAGGCGCCCACGGCCAGTCCGTCGTTGGACAGCACCACGGCGTGCCGGACCTCGCGGACCCGCGCCACCATGTCGTCCAGCAGCCAGTCGAGTTCGCCGGACCGGCGGCCCGTGTCCCTGTCGGGTCTGTGGTGTTCGATCACGACTGGTCTCCTTCGGTGGCTGCGTTCTCGGCGTCGTCGGTGCCCCGGGCCCAGCCGGCGCGGTAGGCGGCCATCCGGTCACGGGCCTCCTCGGGCGTACGGCCCGGGGGGTCCTCGGGGGCGCGGGAACCTGCGGCGGGGGCGGGTGCCGGGGCCTCGCGCAGCTGCGGGACGAGGCTGGCCTGGCGTACCCGGCGGGGCAGTTCGGTGACCCCGGCCGGAGGGGGACCGGCCGGGGACGGCCGCGGGGGCGCGGTCTGCGGGGAGGTGCCGGGCGCGGAGTCGCGTACGCCGGCCCCCGTGGCGCCCCGCGGGCGCAGCGCCGCCACCGGCGCCGGGGGCTGCTCCTCCCCGGCCGGAGCGGTGGGCTCGGGGTGGCTCCGCTCCACGGGTGCGGAGCCGGGCCGGCCGGCGGGCGCGTGGCGGGCCTCGACCGGGCGGGCGCCGCGTACGGAGATCAGCGGCTCGGGCTCCTCGTCGCGGGGCCGGCCGCCGGGGCGCTCGTCCTCGCCGATGGTCATGGCGCCCTGGAGCAGCGCGGTCGGGAGCAGGACCACGGCCGTGGTGCCACCGTACGGTGACATGCGCAGGTGCACCTTCACCTGGTGCCGGGCGGCCAGCCGGCTCACCACGAAGAGTCCGAGCCGGTCGCTGTCGAAGAGGTCCAGGGCCTCGGACTGCTCGATCCGGCGGTTGGCGTCGGCGAGGGTCTCGGGGCCCATGCCCAGGCCGCGGTCCTCGACCTCCAGGACGTAGCCGTTGCCGACGGGCTCCCCGCTCACCCGGACCTTGGTGTGCGGCGGGGAGAACGTGGCGGCGTTCTCGATGAGTTCGGCCAGCAGGTGGGTCAGGTCGGCGACGGCCGCGCCGACGACGGAGGCCTCCGCGAGCTGCCGGACCTCGATCCGCGGGTAGTCCTCGATCTCGGAGACGGCGGCGCGTACGACGTTGGTGAGCGCCACCGGCATCCGCCAGGCCCGGCCGGGCGCGGCCCCGGAGAGGATGATCAGGCTCTCGGCGTGCCGGCGCATGCGCGTGGTGAGGTGGTCGAGGCGGAAGAGGTCGCCGAGTTCGCCGGGGTCGTCGGCGCGGCGCTCCATGGAGTCGAGCAGGCTGAGCTGGCGGTGGACGAGGACCTGGCTGCGGCGCGCGAGGTTGACGAAGACCCCGGAGACACCGCTGGCCAGCTCGGCGCGTTCGACGGCGGCGCTGAGCGCGGCCCGGTGGACGGTGGAGAGCGCCTCGCCGACCTGTGCGATCTCGTCCTCGGCCGGGTGTCCGGGCGGCGCCTCGGCGGTGACGTCGATGTCCTGTCCGGCGCGCAGCCGGTCCATGGCCCAGGGGAGCTTGCGGTGGGCGATCTCCAGGGCGCCGTTGCGCAGGGAGACCAGCTCCACGACCAGGCCGCGGCCGATCCGGACCGAGATCACGAGCGAGGCGGCGACGGCGGCGAGGCCGAAGAGGACGGCGGCACCGGCCGCGCTGACGAGTCCGCCGTAGAGGGGGTCGGTCCGGTGGGCGGTGCCGGTGTGACCGGCAGCCTCGGCCTCGCGCATGGCGTCGGCCACGGCGCCGTGGCCGGCTTCCCAGTCGGCGGGCACGGTGCGGACGGGCTGCTTGCCGGGGGCGGCGAGGGCGCCGGTGAGCTTGTTCTCCGCCAGGGTCAGGACGGTGTACGCGGCGGACCTGGTGGTGGCCCGCCAGTCGGTGCGGACGGCCGCGGGCAGGTCGGGGGCGACCGCGGCGAGGAGGGTGCGGCGGCTCGCGACGGTGCCGGTGAAGCGGCGGAGCGTCTCGGGGGTGAGCGTGCCCTTGGCGTCGCGCTGGGCGAGCAGGGCGTCCTCGCGGGAGAGCAGTTCGGCGGCCCGGGCGAAGTCGAGCAGGACCCGGGCGTCGGTGCCGCGTGCGCCGTCCTGGCTGCCGGCGAGCGCGCCGCCGACGGCGAAGGCGCCGTCGATCACGCGGGTGTAGGTGTCGAAGGCCGCGGCCGGTGTGGCCTTGGGGGCGCCGGTGTCCGAGCGGGCGGCCGCCAGGGCCCCGGCGTCGCGGACGAAGGCGCGGAGGCGGGCGGCGACCTGCGGGGGGTGGTCGCCGGCGTCGGCGACGGTGTTCCGGTCGCCGAGCCGGAGCACGGCCAGGGCGGCATCGGTGCGCCTGCCCTGGGTTTCGAGGGCGGCGGCGCGGTCCGGGCCGGGCGCGGCGGCGTTGCGTACGGCGGCGATACGTTCCGCCTGGAGTTCGGTGACGGCCTTCGCCAGGGGGGTGCGGATCTGGGTGTCCACCCGCTGGAGGCGGCTCAGGCGGGCCACGTCCTGGGCGGTGCTGACGGTGGCGAAGGCCCAGAGGGCGAGCAGGGAGACCACGGGCACCATCAGGAGCGAGACGATCTTGGCTCGTACGGTGCGGGGGCGCAGGCCGAGGCGTCGGCCCTCGGGGGCGGCGGCCGGGACGGGGTGGGGGTCCGGGAGCGGGTGGCGGTCCGCGGGGTGTTCCTCGGCCGGGGGGCCCGCGTGCGCGCGGCGGCCGCGCGCCGGGGGCGCGGGCAGGGCGGGCGCTGCTGCGTCCGGGGTCCTGCGGGGTGTGCGCATGAGCTCCTCGTTCCGGATGACGGTGCGGCGGCGGGTCGGGGGCGGGCGGGTGGATGAGTGGTTCGGGCGCGGGGGGCGCGATTCCGGGGGGGGCGGTCCCGGCGGGCGGGCGGTGCGGGCGCGAGGCGGTCCGGGGTCAGTGGGCGGGGGCCCCGGCACCGAGCCGCTGGGCCGAGGCGGAGGCGGCGCGTTCGTCGGCGGTCGGGGAGAGCGCGACGAAGGCGGAGGTGAGGAAGAGGTACGAGCCGAGGCCGACGGCGAGGGGGAAGATGAACTGCATCGCGGTGGCGCCGGGGAGCGCCGCGTCGGAGGGGGCCACGGCGACCGAGACGGCCGTCATCCCCGTGTAGTGCATGCTGCTGACCGCGGCGCCCATGACCAGGGAGGCGACGGCGACGGCCACCGGTGACTTGATGTTGAGGGCGGCCCAGAGCGCGGCGGTCGCGGCGACGACGGCGATGGCGACGGAGATGCCGACGGTGAGGGGGTCGTATGAAATGTCACCGTGCAATCGCAGTGCGGCCATGCCGAGGTAGTGCATGCTCGCGACGCCGAGGCCGGTGGTGAGGCCGCCGAGGACGAGGGCCCGGCCGCGGTCCTTGCCGTAGCCCACGGCGAACACCCCGGCGCCGACCACCGCCATGGCGACGAGCAGGCTGAGGATGGTCAGCGGCACGTTGTAGTGGATCTCGGTGCCGGTGACGCTGAAGCCGAGCATCGCGACGAAGTGCATGGTCCAGATGCCGGTGCCGATGGCGGAGGCCGCGGTGAGGAGCCAGTTGCGCCGGGAGCGTCCGGTCGTGCCGAGCGCGCGGACGGTGCAGCGCAGCCCGAGGGCGGCGCCGATGGAGGCCATCACGTATGACAGCACGGGTGTCAGCCAGCCGAAGGCCGCGTGGTCCAGGTGTCCCATGGCCCCGGGACGCTAGTCCGGGTGAGGGCGCGAACAAGGGGCGCATTTCGAAAGCTGCTGGAATATGACAGAGATACGTTCTCGTTCGATCACACCGGGTGTCATGGTGCACACGGAATGTATGGCGGACTCCGCGCTCCCGTGGGGGATCATGGGCGCATGAGCGACGACCACACACACGTCCAGGAGTTCTTCGGCGCCCGGGCGGCCGCCTGGGACACCAAGTTCCCCGACGACGCACCCGCCTTCGAGGCCGCGGTGGCGGAGTTCGGCCTGCGGCCGGGCGACCGCGTCCTCGACGCCGGCTGCGGCACCGGGCGCGCCCTGACCCCGTTGCGCCGGGCCGTGGGCCCGTCAGGCACCGTCGTCGGCGCCGACCTCACGCCCGAGATGCTCGCCCGGGCGGTCGCCGCCGGGCGCGACGGCGCCGGCGCGCTGCTGTGCGCGGACGTGGCCCGCCTGCCGCTGCGGGACGGCTGCCTCGACGCGGTCTTCGCCGCCGGGCTCATCGCCCATCTGCCCGAACCTGCCCGGAATCTGCGGGAGTTGGCCCGCGTCGTGCGGTCCGGCGGCCGGCTGGCGCTGTTCCACCCGATCGGCCGCGCGGCCCTGGCCGCCCGCCACGGCCGCCAGCTGACGCCGGACGACCTCCGGGCCGAGGCCAACCTCGGCCCGCTGCTCGCCGGTTCGGGCTGGCGGATGGTGTCGTACGCCGACGAGGACGCCCGCTTCCTGGCCCTGGCGGTACGTCAGGACTGACGGCCGGCGTCCTCGGCCATGGCCTCCCGCAGCTCGTGCGGCACGGGACAGCCGCGGACGCCGGGCACCGGGAAGGTGCCGAGGGCGGACACCTCGTAACCGTTCGGGTAGCCCTTGATCTCCGGGTTCTGGCGGGCGTAGTGCGGGGTCCGGCGCGGCGGCATCAGGCGGACGGCGCGGCCGCGCAGCCGCAGGGCGCCCCGGACCAGGGCGCGGACCGCCGGGCGCGGGGGCTCGTACCGGAAGGCCGCCAGCAGCGGCTCGTCGAGCAGGGCGAGGCTGGCCGCCTTCAGCGCGGGCGCGAGCGGGGCCGGGTACCAGGACGCCATCAGGCCGAGGGTGGCGTCGGAGACCTTCCGGCCGCCCTCGTCCCAGCCGAAGTGCTCCTCCTCGTAGGCGTCGAGGACGGCCTCGAACTCCTCGAAGGTGGCGGGGATGTCCCGGATGCCCATGTGACGCCCCAGTGTGGCGTAGTACCGCGCCGCGGCGCGCGTCTCGTGCCCGGTCAGGGGGCGCCAGCCGTAGACGTCCAGCCAGCGCTTGGGGATCACGACGAAGGTGCACAGGACGTAGCGCATGTCGTCGTTGGAGATGTCGTAGCTGCGGTGCATCCGGTTGATGCGGCGGATGGCGGTGCGGCCCTGCTCGCTGTCGAAGCCGTGCTCGACGACCGCGTCGAGGAGCAGCGCGGTGTCGTCGTACCGCTTCTGCGGGCGCCCGGTGAACTCGGCGGTCTCGGCGAGCAGCCGTCCGATGCCGGGGACCGCGTACGTGCGGTACAGGGCGAGCTCCAGGGCCCGGGTGAAGTCCCACGGGAACTCGTAGGTGGCGGTCAGCCGGTAGATCGTGAGGAAGTCCTTCTCGGGGTCGAGCCGGAGGATCTCCTTGAGCCGGTCGTAACGCTTCACCTGGTTCCCCTTCAGTCGCGGAACCCCAACTCTACGTGCGGGAACGTGCTTTGGGAGACGGATATCCGGCCGGTGCGCGGCGGCCGCCGGGGGCCTCGGGCGGGGTGGCGCGGGGGTGCCGCCCGAGGCGCCCGGGGCGGACGGCGCGGGGCGGCCGGGCGACCCCGGGGCGGGTGGCCCGGGCGGGCGGGACGGTCCGCCGCGGGACGGCCACCGGGCGGCGGAAATGATCTTTGGCGGGCTCTCGACGTGTGGGTTACTCACTGGTTAGGGTGCGCCGACGAACATCCGATGGGGAGGGCACGTGGCCGGTACGGACGAGGACGAGGGCGCTGTGACGGCGGGGGACGCCGCCGGGCAGGACGCCGGCGGCTCGCTCTTCGTGCTGTCCGCGGTGCTGCTCACACCGGCACGGTTCCCCGGCGTCCTCGGCGACGACTACCCCGAGGCGTGCGCGCTGCTCGGCCTGACCCCGTCCGAGGAGGGGTACGGGATGGTGCTCGGCCAGGACGAGGAGGGCGCCCGCTGGACCGTGATCGTCGACGACGTGTCGCTGGTGGCGGTGGCCATCGCGTCCTGGGACTGCGGCATGGAGTACGACCTGTCGCCCGACGAGCGGACCATCGTGGCCTCCCTCGGGGGCTGGCCGATCGACCTCGCCGTGGCCGCGCCCGGCCTGCCCGAGCCGCACGATCCCGAGCAGGGTGCCGACGGGACCCTGCGGGTGCCGCTCGCGCCGCCGGCCGGGGGTGTGTGGGGGCCCGCGCAGCGGCGGATGGGCGCCGACGAGATCGGGGCCCGGTGGGGTGAGTGGCGCGAGCAGTTCGACGTGCCGGGGGACGACGAGTCCGACGGTCCCGAGGAGGGCGACGGAACGGCCGACGCCGCGGGCGAGGGCGGGGAGAGCGCCGGGGCGGCCCGCGACGGTGCCGCCGGCGGGCGGTACGGGCACGAGGGGGTGCGGCGGGTGCTGGACGAGGCGCGGGCGTACGTCGACGCGCCTCCGCCGCCGGGCCGGATCAGGTCGTCGTTCGTGTCGGACGAGGCGCGGATGCTGCGGGTGGACGGTCCCGGCTGGTCGATGGTGGCCCGTACCGACGACATCGCCTTCGTGCTGCTGGACGAGGAGCCCGGTGGTGTGATCCCGATCGGGCGCGGGCCCGAACTCCCCGGGCTGCTGGCCTCGTTGGACGAGATCGCGGTCCGGCCTTCCTGAGGGGCCACGGCCCCTGGGGGGTTCTGTCCTGCGTTTACGATCACGTGTGACATGTCGGCGTGACATGTGACATGGCGCGATCGGGAGGTACGGGCGTGACCCAGGTGCACTGCGAGCCCATCGGTACGGTGACCGGCGGACGGACCGAGGTCGTGGACGACGACTGGGGCCGCGAGACGGCGGTGATCCGCCTGGACCCGGACCGGTTCGGGCCCGAGGCGCTGTTCGGCCTGGCGGACTTCTCCCACATCGAGGTGGTCTACCACTTCGACCGGGTCGCCGAGGACCGGATCGAGACCGGTGCACGCCACCCGCGCGGCAACCGGGACTGGCCGCTGGTCGGCATCTTCGCCCAGCGCGGCAAGAACCGCCCCAACCGGCTGGCCGTCTCCCGCTGCAGCGTCCTGAAGGTCGAGGGTCTGGACGTGCACGTGGCCGGCCTCGACGCGGTCGACGGCACCCCCGTCCTGGACATCAAGCCCTGGATGGGCGAGTTCGGCCCGCGCGGCGAGGTGCGCCAGGCCGAGTGGTCCGCCGAGCTGATGCGCGACTACTACTGAGGTCGCCGCCGGGCAGCCGGGGCCGTGTGCGCAGCCCCGGCACCGCGTCAGACGCGTTCCAGCGGGACGTGCTCGCCCTCCGGCGCCTCGACGGTGATGGTGTCGCCGGGACGGACCACGCCGCCGCGGCGCACCACGCCCATCACGCCCGCCTTGCGCACGACAGCCCCCGACTCGTCCCGCCCGACGACCTGCTTGAGCAGCCCGTCCTGGAAGTTGTCGATCTGGAGGCACGGGTTCCGCAGGCCGGTGACCTCCACCACCGCGTCCTCCCCCAGGTGCAGCAGCGTGCCGCGCGAGAGCCCGAGCAGGTCGATGCCCTCGGTGGTGACGTTCTCGCCGAGCTGTCCGGCGGCCACCTCGAAGCCCGCCCCGGCGACCTCCTCGAACAGCTCCCGGTGGATCAGGTGCACCTGCCGGAGGTTCGGCTGAGTGGGGTCCTGCGCCACCCGCGAGCGGTGCTTGACCGTCACCCCGCAGTGCACGTCGCCTTCGACGCCCAGTCCGGTGAGCAGCGTGATGCTGTCCCGGTTCGGCTTGGTGAACGAGTACACGTCGTTCCTGCTGACCGCCGTGATGGTTGCGCCCATCCTCAGTCCTTCCCCCTCGTGTCCGGCCGGTTCCCGGCCTCAGCGTCCGAGCCGCTTGCGTCCCACGCCCCGTACCCGGCGCCGCTGCGCGTCGTCGAGCAGCAGGTACGCGGCGGCCGGCACGCCGATCAGGACGAGCAGGCCCGCCCAGAAACCGACGGCCCAGAACAGTACGATCGCCGCCACCACTCCGGCGGCGGCCACCTTCCCGCGGTTCGACATCCCGAACGCCTCCTTCCGGCCTCGTGCTCTCTCAACGCTCCGCGCCACGGCGCCGTTCCCACGACGCGGAAGTGACCCGGGTCACGGCGCGGCCGCTCCCGTCGGGGCGTCCGGCGGAGTACCCTCGGCCGCCCCGACCCCCAGTAGTCAAATTTGAGGATTGCGTGCTCCCAGAGATCTCCGACCTCGCCCGCTGCCACGCCGTCTTCCTGCCCGGATCGCCCGCCCGCACCGGCAGGTTCGCCTTCTGGCACCCCGGTCCCGACCCCGACGCGACGGCCGGCACGGCGCCCCAGGACGCCTTCCCCGCGGCCCTCCCGTCCGGCACCGACGAGGTACTCGCCACCGTGGCGCCCGGTACGGCCGGTGATCCCGCGCCGCGCCTCGTCCGGACGACCGCGCGCCTGGTCTCCGTACGGGACGCCCTGCCCCTGCTGACCCGGGCGCGCGCCGCCGCGCGCGACGAGCCCGCCCTGGCCGGGACGGCCGCCGCGTTCTGGGGCGCGGCGGTACTCCAGGCCCTCCACCTCACCGCGCGAGGACTGCTGCTGCCCGGTCTGACCGAGGACGGCCACGACGCGTGGCGGGCGGGGCCGCTCGGCACCGAGGACCACCGGAGGGTCCGTGAACTGGCGGCCGCCATGCCGCCCTCCGCCCACTGCGTCGCGCTGCCGGGACCGGGCCCGCTGCGGCTGCCCGATCCCGAGGCGCTGGTACGGGCCTTCCTCGACGCGGTGGCCGACACGCTGCCGCGCTCCCCCGCCGCCGGGACCGCCGCGGGCGGGCCGGCCTTCGCCGCCCTCCCGCCGCTCCGGCCGGGCGGGCCGGAACTCCGAGCCTGGGCCGCCGATGTGGCCGCCGGTCACGACGCGGGGGTGCGGATCTCGCTGCGCGTGGAGCTGACCGGGCTGCCGGACCCCGCCGGGGCCGGGGAGCCGGGCGGGCCGGACCTGTCGGGTGCCGTGTTCCGTGTCGTACTGCAATTGCACAGCCTCGGCGACGCCTCCGTGGTGGCCGACGCCGCCGACGTGTGGCGCGGCACCGGCGCCGCCGCCCGGTCCTTCTCGCCGCGGGCCCGGCTGGACGCGCTGCTCGCGCTGCGCCGGGCCGCGCTGCTCTGGTCGCCGCTGACCCCGATGCTGTCCGCCGCCGTGCCGGACGCGGTCGAACTGGCCGACGAGGAGGTCGCGGAGCTGCTGGGCGAGGCGTCCCGTGCGCTGGCCACCGACGGCGTGGACGTGCACTGGCCCCGGCAGCTGGCGCGCCGGCTGACCGCGCGGGCGGTGGTCGGCCCGCCGGACGAGCCCGGCGCGCACGGGCCGTCCGGCGGGACCGGACCGTACGGACCGGCGCACGTGTCGGGCGACGCCTCCCTGCTCTCGCCGGACGCGCTGCTCGCCTTCGACTGGTCGTTCGCGCTGGGCGACCGGCCGCTGTCCCGCGCCGAACTGGACCGGCTGGCCGAGGCGGGCCGGCCGCTGGTGCGGCTGCGCGACCGGTGGGTGCTGGTCGACCCCGAGGAGGCCCGGCGCGCCCGGCGGCGCCAGGACCGGAAGCTGCCCGTGGTGGACGCGCTGGCCGCCGTACTGACCGGCACGGCGGAGGTGGACGGCGAGCGGTTCGACGTCACCGCGACCGGCCCCCTGGAGCGCCTCCGGCAGCGGCTGGCCGACCCCGAGCGCCGCGACGAGCCGCACGGCGCGGGCGATCCCGTCCCGCCCGTGCCCCAACCGCCGGGGCTGAACGCCGTGTTGCGCGACTACCAGCTCCGCGGGCTGGACTGGCTGGCCCGGATGACGGCGCTCGGCCTCGGCGGCTGCCTGGCGGACGACATGGGTCTGGGCAAGACCGTGACCCTGATCGCGCTGCACCTGCACCGCCAGGGTGATCCCGCGACCGCGGGCCCCACCCTGGTCGTCTGCCCGGCCTCGCTGCTGGGCAACTGGGAGCGGGAGGTCCGGAAGTTCGCTCCCGGCACCCCGGTGCGGCGCTTCCACGGCGGTGCCCGGAGTCTGGCCGGCCCGGCCGACGGCGAGATCGTGCTGACCACGTACGGGACGATGCGCCTCGACGCGCCCGCGCTCGCCGCCGTCCCCTGGGGCCTGGTCGTCGCGGACGAGGCGCAGCACGTGAAGAACCCGGCCTCGGGCACGGCGCGGGCCCTGCGGACGATCGGCGGGAAGGCGCGGGTGGCGCTGACCGGCACCCCGGTCGAGAACAACCTGTCGGAGCTGTGGGCCGTACTGGACTGGACGACGCCCGGGCTGCTGGGGCGGCTGGGCACGTTCCGTTCGCGGTACGCGGCGGCGGTCGAGGGCGGGGCCGATCCCCTCGCGGCGCAGCGGCTGGCCGCGCTGGTGCGGCCGTTCCTGCTGCGGCGCCGGAAGTCCGATCCGGGCATCGCGCCCGAGCTGCCGCCGAAGACGGAGACCGACCACGCGGTGTCCCTGACGGCCGAACAGGCGGGCCTGTACGAGGCGGTGGTGCGGGAGACGCTCGCGGAGATCGCGGCCGCGGACGGGCTGGCGCGGCGCGGTCTGGTGGTGAAGCTGCTGACCTCGCTGAAGCAGATCTGCAATCACCCGGCGCAGTACCTGAAGGAGGAGCGGCCCCGGGTGCCGGGCCGCTCGGGGAAGCTGGAGCTGCTGGACGAACTGCTGGACACGGTCCTCGCGGAGGGCGGTTCGGTGCTGGTGTTCACGCAGTACGTGGCGATGGCCCGGATCATCGAGCGGCACCTGGCGGCGCGCGGCGTGGCGGCGCAGCTGCTGCACGGGGGTACGCCGGTGCGGCGGCGGGAGGAGCTGGTGGACCGGTTCCAGTCGGGTGGGGTGCCGGTGTTCCTGCTGTCGTTGCGGGCCGCGGGCACGGGGCTGAACCTCACGCGGGCCGGCCATGTGGTGCACTACGACCGCTGGTGGAACCCGGCGGTGGAGGCGCAGGCGACGGACCGCGCGTACCGCATCGGGCAGACGCAGCCGGTCCAGGTGCACCGGCTGGTGGCGGAGGGCACGGTCGAGGACCGGATCGCCGCGCTGCTGGAGCGGAAGAAGGCGCTGGCCGACGCGGTGCTGGCGGGCGGCGAGACCGCGCTGACCGAACTGACCGACGCGGAACTGGCGGAGCTGGTGGAGCTGCGGGGAGGCATGCGGTGACGGGGACCGGTACGGGTGCGGGTGCGGGTTCGGTTTCGGGGTACGGGGCTGCGGGCGGGGACGGGCGGGAGCTGACGTTCCCGGCGCTGCCGCCGGCCGCTCACGGGCGGGGGTTCGCGGACACGTGGTGGGGCCGGGCCTGGCTGCGGGCGCTGGAGCACAGCGCGCTCGACGGCGCGCAGGTCAAGCTCGGGCGGCGGGTGGCGCGGGCCGGCGGGGTGGGGGCGGTCTCGGTGCGTCCCGGGAGGCTGACGGCCGTGGTCACGGACGGGGACGGGGAGGCGTACCGCACCGATGTGCTGGTGCGGTGTTTCGACGCGGGTGACTGGGACCGGCTGCTGGCGGTCGCGGCCGCCGAGTCGGGGCACATCGCGGCGCTGCTGGACCGGGTGGTGCCGCCGGAGCTGGTGCAGGACGCGGATGCCGCCGGGGTGGAACTCCTGCCGGGCATCGGTGACTTGGAGCCCGCGTGTGAGTGCGGGGAGTGGGACCACTGTGCGCACAGCGTGGCCCTGTGCCACGAGGTGGCGCGGCTGCTGGACCATGATCCGTTCGTGCTGCTGCTGTTGCGGGGGCGCGGGGAGGGCGAGGTGCTGGACGGGTTGCAGGTGCGGGCGGCAGGGGTGGCCGGGGCGGGCGCGGGGGCCGGTGTCGGGGCCGGGGCCGGTGCCGGCTCCGGGGCCGGTGCGCTGGGCGGCGTCGGCGGTGGTGCGGACGGGGCGGGCGCCGCGGGAGGCGGGGACGGGGTGGAGGGGGAAGAGGGGGTGGACGCGGCCGAGGCGTTCGCCACCGCCGCGATCCTGTTGGCGCCGTTGCCGGAGCTGCCGGACGTGCCGGGGGTGCCGGGGGTGCCGCCGTCACTGGACACGGAGCGGGAGCCGGGGGGCGGGGTGGACGTGGACGCGCTGGAGTTCCTGGCCGAGTCCGCGGCCCGGGTGGCCCACCGGATGCTGGCCGAGGCGGTGGCGCCGGGCCATGAAGTCCGTGGGTACGAGGCTTCGCTGACGCCGGATCAGGATGCGGTGCGGCTTGCCGCCGACGCCGCCGACCTGCGGGTGCTGGGACGGCTGGCGGCCGGTACGGGGCGCGACCGGCGTGGGCTGGCGCTGGCGGTGCGGGCCTGGCGGTACGGGGGTGCCGCGGCGCTGGAGGTGCTGGAGGAGGAGTGGGATCCGGGGCGGGAGGACCGGGCGCGGATGCGGGCGGCGCTGGCGGCGGCCTGGGAGGAGGGCGAGGGCCCGGTGCTGCGCGGGGTGCGGAACCGGTGGACCGTACGGGATTCCGGTGCGCAGCTGCGTTACGGGCGCGACGGGCGCTGGTGGCCCTTCCGCGAGGAGGCCGGCCGGTGGGTGCCCGCGGGTGCGGGCGAGCCGGACCCGGCCGCGGCCCTGTCGGTACTGGAGCCGGGTGATCCGGACCCGGGCGACTCGTAGCCGGCCGGACCGGTACGGGGCAGCGCCTTGCCGACGGCCCCGTGCAGCGGCGGGGCGGCCCGGGGATCCGTGGTGCCGCGGCGTCGTCACCCGACGCGGCGGCCGCGCGCCGGCGGGGTCAGCGCGTCGCGGCCTCCAGGAGGAGGCGGGACAGTTCGTGCGGCTGGGAGAGCATCGGCCAGTGGCCGGTGTCGAGTTCGGCCAGGCGCCAGGTGTCGTGCTGGAGGAGCGCGGTCACGTCGGGGCCCGGTTCGGCGCCGTCCAGCAGGCATTTCACGTACAGGGCGGGCAGTTCGCCGAGCGGGTGGTCGAGTACGGCCGGTTCGGTGAGGGTCGCGCCGGGGTGCGGGGTGGCACCGGCGACGATGCGCTCGACCTGCGCGTCGGTGAGGCCCTGGCCGGCGTACTCGGCCGCGGACGGTGGCGGCCAGAAGCCGTCGTGGGCCGCGAGGGCGGCCTCCACCGCGGCGCGGCCGTCGGGCCAGGCGGAGAGGAACGACTCGCCGTGGACGGGGACGTTGGAGTCGACGAAGACGACCCGGGTGAGGCGGTCGCCGATGCGCTCGGCGGCCTGGCCGACGGGGATGCCCGAGTAGCTGTGCCCCACCAGCACCACGTCGCGCAGGTCCGCGCCGACGACGGCGTCGACGACGTCCTGGACGTGGGTGGCCTGTCCGGCGGGGGTGCCGCGGCGCTCGGCCAGCCCGGTCAGGGTCAGCGGGTGTGCGCCGTGGCCGGCCGCGCGGAGGTCGCGTACGACGGCGTCCCAGGCCCAGGCCCCGAGCCAGGCGCCCGGCACGAGTACGAATTCGCTCATGGCCGCCACGCTAGCCGCGGGCACTGACAACGGGCCGTCCGCTGCGGGCGGCCGCGCCGGAGCCGCTGACGGCACGCGGCCGCGGCTGCGCCGCGCGCCGGGTCACAGCCGGTCGGCGGCGGTGGTCCGGCGACGCGGGCCGGCCGCCTCGCGGATCTCCTCGGTGGCCGCGTGGAAGGCGGGGGCGGCGCGGCTGAAGTAGTCGAAGAGCAGGTCGAGTTCGTCGGCGGAGTAGGTGTCGAGGAGTTCGGCGATGCGGCGCCTGGCCGGGGAGACGACGTCGTCCACGCCGGTGAGCGCGTACGGCACGGGTTCGACGAGCACCTTGCGGCGGTCCCCGGGATCGGTGGTGCGGCGTACGTAGCCGGCCCGCTGGAGGCGGTCGATGAGGCGGGTGGTGGCGCCGGTGGTGAGCCCGGTCCGGGCGGAGAGTTCGCCGGAGGTGAGCGGTCCCTCGCGGGTGAGGTGGCTGAGGGCGAACCATTCGGAGGGCTGGAGTCCGGCGGCTTCGGCGCCGGCCATTCCGTGCAGGCCGACGGCGTCGACGTACTGGCGGAAGACGGCGCGCCGGTCCTCCGGGCGCCGGTCTTCCGCGCCCCGGTCGTCCGGGCGCCCGTCGTCTGGCGCGGTGCCGGGCATGGTTCCCCCTGGGTGCCTCGCGGTGTCTGCGGGGTGGCGTCGTGGTGGCGCGGCCCGTCGGCAACCCTAGCCAAGGCCGCGGTGGGGCGCCCGTCCGGCGTGCGGTGCCAATCGGCCGTATCGGCGCGGCGGGACCGGGAGTCGGTGGCCGACGCGCTCCTTGCCGGGGCCGGGGGCCGGTACGACGATGGGGGGCGCCGGAGGGCTCGCGGCGGCGCGGGCGGGGCACCCGAGGGCGGGAGGCGTGTTGAGTGATCCGTGGGTGGCGTTGCCGGCCGGTGCCGATCCGGCGCGGCGGTCGCGTGAACTGCGGCGGGCGCACGCCGTGTTCACCACGGAGGGGCGGTTGGGGCCGCCGGTGCGGACGGTGGTGGCCGAATCGTGGCGGCGGTGCGCGCGGGCCCGGGTGAGCCCGGAGTGCGCGGCGCGGGTGGAGCTGCCGGACGCGGAGCTGGCGGCGTACCGGGAGCAGCATTTGCTGGCGCGGGTGATGCCGGTGGTGCGGGAGTTGGTGGGGGCGTTCGCGTCGGACGGGGAGCACCTCCTCGCGGTGTGCGACGCGGGCGGGCGGCTGATGTGGGTGGAGGGGCACGCGGCGACGCGGCGGCGGGCGGACGGGCTGGGGTTCGTGCCGGGGGCGCGATGGGCGGAGTCGGCGATGGGGACGAACGCGCCGGGGACGGCGATGGCGCTGGACCGTCCGGTGCAGGTGTTCGGTGCGGAGCACTTCAGCAGGCGGGTGCATCCGTGGACGTGTGCGGCGGCGCCGTTGCACGATCCGCGGAGCGGGCGGCTGCTGGGGGCGGTGGACATCACGGGCGGGGACGGGCTGGCGCATCCGCATTCGCTGGCGTTCGTGCAGGCGGTGGCGCGGGCGGCGGAGTCGCAGCTGGCGCTGCTGGCGCCGGAGCCCGCGGCGGCGGCGGACGGGCTGCGGGTCCTGGGGCGGGACGAGGCGGTGTTCGCGCGGGACGGGCGGCGGGTGCGGCTGGGGCGGCGGCACAGCGAGATCCTGCTGTTGCTGGCCTGCCGTCCGGAGGGGGTGACGGGGGACGAGCTGCTGGTGGGACTGTACGAGGATGAAACGGTGTCACCTGTGACATTGCGCGTTGAAATGTCGCGGCTGCGGGCTCTGCTGGGGCCGGGCGTCCTGCTGTCCCGGCCCTACCGGCTGGCGTCCCCGGTGACGACGGACCACGCGTTCGTGGCGGAGCAGCTGGCGCTGGGCGCGGTGTCCGCCGCCCTGTCGGCGTACGCCGGTCCCCTGCTGCCGTCCTCGACGGCTCCGGAGGTCGTCCGGCTGCGGCGCCGGCTCGCGGACCGGCTGCGGGCGGCGCTGATCGCGCGGGGCGACGCGGGGCTGCTCGGCGACTGGGCGTACAGCCCGTGGGGCGAGGGGGACCCGGAGATCTGGCGGGCCCTCGCGCACGCCCTGCCGGCCGACCGCCGGGGCCCGGCCCTGGCCCGGGCGCGGGCGCTGGACGCCGAACTGGGCCTGTGCGCCGTCTCCCGGGCAACGTCCGCGCAACGTACCGGCTCCTAGCCTCGCGGCGAGCGCCCGTCACCGCGGACGGGCGCCTCTTCGGGAGGAGTCAGGGATGACCCGTTACGCAGCGCCCGGCACCGAGGGCTCGCTCGTCGAGTACGCGCCCCGCTACGACCACTGGATCGGCGGCGCGTACGTACCGCCCGCGCGCGGCGGGTACTTCGAGAACCCCTCCCCGGTCAACGGCCGGCCGTTCACGGAGGTCGCCCGGGGCACGGCCGAGGACGTGGAGCGGGCGCTGGACGCCGCGCACGCCGCGGCGCCGGCCTGGGGCCGCACCCCGGCGGCGGAGCGTTCGGCGGTCCTGCTGCGCATCGCCGACCGCATGGAGCAGAACCTCGAACGCCTCGCGGTCGCCGAGACGTGGGAGAACGGCAAGCCGGTGCGCGAGACCCTGGCGGCCGACATCCCCCTCGCGATCGACCACTTCCGCTACTTCGCGGGCGCGCTGCGCGCGCAGGAGGGTGCGCTGAGCGAGGTGGACGACGACACGGTCGCGTACCACTTCCACGAGCCGCTGGGCGTGGTGGCCCAGATCATCCCCTGGAACTTCCCGATCCTGATGGCGGTGTGGAAGCTGGCGCCGGCGCTGGCCGCCGGGAACGCGGTGGTCCTGAAGCCGGCCGAGCAGACCCCGGCGTCCGTGCACTTCTGGATGGGGCTGGTCGCCGACCTGCTGCCGCCGGGCGTCGTCAACATCGTCAACGGCTTCGGCGAGGAGGCGGGCAAGCCGCTGGCGACGAGCCCGCGGGTCGCGAAGATCGCGTTCACCGGTGAGACGTCCACCGGCCGTCTGATCATGCAGTACGCGGCGGAGCACCTGAAGCCCGTCACGCTGGAGCTGGGCGGCAAGAGCCCGAACATCTTCTTCGACGACGTCTGGGCGGTGGACGACGACCTGCGCGACAAGGCCCTGGAGGGCTTCACGATGTTCGCGCTGAACCAGGGCGAGGTGTGTACGTGCCCCTCGCGCGCCCTGATCGGGCGCGGCCGGTACGGGGACTTCCTGGACGCCGCCGTGGCGCGTACCGAACTCATCACGCCCGGGCACCCGCTGGACACGGACACCATGATCGGCGCCCAGGCCTCCGACGACCAGCTGAAGAAGATCCTCTCGTACCTGGAGATCGGGCAGCGGGAGGGCGCGAAGATCCTGACGGGTGGTCAGCGGATCGAGTACGACGGCGAGCTCGCGGGCGGCTACTACGTCCAGCCGACCATCTTCGAGGGGGACAACCGCATGCGGGTCTTCCAGGAGGAGATCTTCGGGCCGGTGGTCTCGGTGACGTCGTTCCGGGACTTCGAGGACGCGATCCGGATCGCGAACGACACGTCGTACGGCCTGGGGGCGGGCGTCTGGACCCGCGACATCAACACGGCGTACCGCGCGGGCCGCGCGATCCAGGCGGGCCGCGTCTGGACGAACTGCTACCACGCCTACCCGGCCCACGCGGCCTTCGGCGGCTACAAGCAGTCCGGCATCGGCCGGGAGACCCACAAGATGATGCTGGACCACTACCAGCAGACGAAGAACGTCCTGGTCTCGTACTCGCCCAAGAAGCTCGGCTTCTTCTAGGAGTGGCCGCGGGGGTGCGGGCGCCCGGGCCGGCCGCCTGGGGGCACCCTCGGGTCTTCCGCACCCGGTTCCCCGGTGGGGCCGGGTGCGGTCGGGCCGTGCTCGGTCAGTCGCAGCAGTCGCAGCAGCACTTGCAGGGGTTGCAGCAGCCGCCGCCACCGCCGCAGCCGTCGCCCGAACCGCCGCCGGAACCGCCGGAACCGCCGTGGCCGCCGTGGCCGCCGCCCGAACCGCCGGAGAAGCCGCCCGAGTTGCCTCCGCCGTGGCCGCCGTGGCCGCCGAACCAGCCGTCGCCGCCGGAATCGCTGCCGCGGGAGCCGTTCCGGCCCGGACCGCCGCTGCCGCCGCCGAAGTCCCAGGGTTCTCCCTCGTCGGCGTTGCAGCGGCAGCAGCCGAAGCACAACGTGCAGTGGGCGCACAGCTGCCGCCACTGGCCGCACCGCCGGCACTGCCCCTCCGGCGGACGGCCCGACGCCATCGGCGCGCCCTCCGGGGCCACGCCCGCGAGCGACCCGACACCGCAGGCCGCGCCGGTGGGTATGCCGGCGCCGGTGCCGGTCTCCGCGGGCGTTCCCGTCGCCGTACGGCGTCCCAGCCAGGGAAGCATGCGCAGGCCGCGCGACTGCGGGCGGTGCCGGTGGTGACGGTGCCGGGGGTCGAAGACGCGGTCGACGGCGCGCTCCAGCTCGCCGCCCAGCAGGGCCCGTACCAGGCGGCCGTCGACGAACACGGCGTCGGACAGGGCGAGTCGGATGCCGTGGACGGCGTCGTCGCAGAGCCGGCGCACCTCGGTGAGGTCCGCGCCGGTGACGGCGATCGGGTTCCACGCGCCTGACGTCTCGTCGGCCGCCAGGTCCTCCACGGCGTCCAGCAGGTGCGCCAGCCGGCCGAACAGCCGGCCGGCCTCCGCCAGCGGTGCGGCGTTGCCCGGGCGGTCGGTGAGCACCGCGGTGTGCGCGAAGGCGGCCGCGGTCGCCGTCTCCGTGGGCTCGGTGACCGTCAGCAGCGAGCCGCCGGGGCCGGTGGACCGTTCGATCTCCGGCTGGCGCTCGACCGCCCCGATCAGCACGGCGGTGTCGAAGCCGAGCCGTACGCCGCCCTCGGCGCCCGCCCGGTCCCAGCCGTGGGCGATCCGGCGGGCCGCCAGCGCCACCGGCCGGCGCGCCACCAGGCCGTCGCCGTCGGCCACGTGGTCGCGTATCTTCGCCGCGGCCAGCACCAGGGACACCGTGGCCGCCAGCCGCGCGCCCTCGCCCTGTGCCACGTCCGCCGACCGCATGCCGCGCAGCGGGCACGGGCCGGCACCGCGCCGCCAGTCGCCGGTGCGCTCCGACTGCGCCTCGGTCAGCACCGAGACGATCAGGCCGTCGTAGTTGGTGGCCACCCGCGCGAACTGTCCGTACTCGCTGCGCAGTGCGAGGCACAGCCCGCACAGGTGCGCCATCCACTCGGTACGCAGGCCTTCGCCCAGGCGATGACGGCAGGGCCTGATGATTCCGAACACCGAACTTCTCCCCCGTAAGAACACAGCCACGACGGCGTGACGTCAGCCGCACGTGACAGCAACACGCGGCCGACATCCTAGATGGTTCCCTCCGGTTGCCCGCCGGGCGGCGGAGCGGTGCGGGACCAGGGGATCTCGGCCCAGACCTGTTTGCCGCCGCTGAGCGGCACCGAGCCCCAGGACGCCGTCATCGCCTCGACGATGAGCAGCCCCCGGCCGCCGGTCGACTCCCAGCTCACCGACACCGGTTTGACGGGGCTGCGGGGCGACGCGTCGCTCACGGCGATCCGCAGCCGGTCCGCCGAGAGGGTCAGGTCCATGCCCACCTCGCCCTGGGTGTGCGCGATGGCGTTGGTGACCAGCTCGGACACGACCAGCAGGGCCGCGTCGAGTTCGTCCGCCGCTCCCCAGGAGCGGAGGGTGCGCGCGGCGAAGCGGCGGGCGTGCAGGACCGCGTCGGGCAGCCGCCACACCTTCCAGTGGCTGCGCAGCGGCCGGTCCCGTGTGCCGTCGTAGCGCAGCAGGAGCAGCGCCACGTCGTCGTCGCGCCGGCCGGCGGCGACGAGCAGTTCGTCGGCGACGGCTCCGGCGTCGACCGGGCCGGCCACGGCGAGCACGTCGCGCACCCGCCGCATGCCCTCCTCCAGCGGCATCCGGGCGGACTCGACCAGGCCGTCGGTCAGCAGCACCAGCAGGGTTCCGGGGAGCAGGCCCGCTTCGGTCATGGGGAACTCGGCTTCCGCGAGCACGCCCAGCGGGGGCCCGCCCTCGACCACCAGTTCCTCGGTGATGCCGTCGGGGTGGCGGAGCAGCGGCGGCAGGTGGCCGGCCCGTACGACCTTGGCGATGCCCTCCTCCATGTCCAGGTCCACGTACCCGCAGGTGGCGAAGAGGTCGGTCTCCATGCCGACGAGCAGCCGGTTGGCCCGGGCGACCACCACGTCGGCGGGGTGGCCCTCCACCGCGTACGCCCTGACCGCCGTGCGCATCTGGCCCATGATGGTGGCCGCCGCGGCGCTGTGGCCCTGTACGTCCCCGATGACGAAGGCGACGTGGCCGCCGCCGAGCGGGATGACGTCGTACCAGTCGCCGCCGACCTCGAGTCCGGCCGTCGCGGGGAGGTAGCGGGCGACGGCGACCCCGCCGGGGAGTTCGGGGAGTTTGCGGGGCAGCAGGCTGCGCTGGAGCATGGTGGCGAGTTCGTGGCCGGCGTCCAGGGCGTGGGCGCGTACCAGGGCCTGGCCCACCAGGCCCGCGGTCGCGGTCAGCAGCGACCGCTCTTCCGGTCCGAAGCGGTGTTCGGCGTCCCACCCCACCAGGCACGCGCCCACGGTCCTGCCCTCGGCGGCCAGCGGCAGCACGGCGAGACCGCCGGGTCCCACGCCCAGCAGGCCGCGTTCGAGGGCGGCGCCGGGGGGCCACAGGCTGAGGTGTCCCCCGCGCAGCGCGCTCTGCAGGGTGGGCAGGTCGCCGAGCGGCAGGTCGGGCCACTCGGAGCGCCATTCCGAGCGCCAGGCCTCGGGCCAGGCGTCGGGTTCGGGCGGGTCGAGGCAGGTGATGACGAGCCGTTCCGGTTCCAGTTCGCCGATGGCGACGCGGGCGGCGCCGAGGGGTTCGCGCAGGGCGGCGACCGCGAGCCGGCTGACTTCCCGGATGGTCGCCGCACCCGCCAGGGTGGCGGACAGCCGTTGGACGAGGGAGACCTCGTCGGCGCTGGGCCGCAGGTACGTGGCGTCGGCGACCACGCCCAGGACGCGGCGCGGTGTGCCGTCGGGGTCCGCCTCGACGCGGCAGCGCAGGCCCAGCCAGCGCAGCTCGCCGTTGGGGCGGTGGACGCGGAAGGCCAGCTGCTGTCCGTCGGGGGCCGGCCGGTCCGGCTCGACGATCGCCATGAGGGCGGGCATGTCGTCGGGGACGGCGCGGGCGAGCAGGGTTTCCACCTTTCCGTCGAACTCCTCGGGGGACAGGCCGAGCAGCTCCAGGACGTGGGCGTGGGCCTCCATGCGGCCGGTGCTCAGTTCGACGATGAACGCGCCGCCCTGGTGCGGCACCAGGGACTGGGCGAGGTGCGCCTGGGGGGCCTTGCGTCCGGCGGAGCGGGCGGCGACGGATTCGAGTCCGGCGGCCACCTGGTCGGCGTAGAGCTCCAGGAGGCTGCGGCGGTCGGGGCTGAAGCCGCCCCGGACCTCGCCGGCGACGACGAGGCACCCGAGCTCCTGGTCGCCGTGGCCGAGGGGCAGCGCGCCGAGGGAGATCCCGGACGGCGGGTCGGGGTCGGGGGCGGGGTCGGCGTCGGGGTCGGGGTCGGGGTCACCTTCGCGGATCCGGGCGGGGCCCTGGTGGGGGTCGGCGGTGAACGGGGCGGGTTCCCCGGGGGCCAGCCACAGGGCGCGGCCGTCGCGGAAGGCGTGGGCGGCGGGCGAGCGGCCGGCCACGGCGAGGACGGCGGGCAGTGCGTGGAGGAGGCCCCGGTTGCCGGTCAGCTCGGCCAGATGGAGTTCCCTGCCCTGGTCGGCGACCACGTAGACAGCGGCGAGCTCGGCGCCGCAGAACGCAAAGCCACGACTGGTCACCGTCCGCGTCGCCTCCTCCGGGGGTTGCGCCGGCCGCCTCCCCTCCATGCTGTCGCGCCCGGGACCGTCCGGGCGAGTCGGGCCGCGGCCGGGGCCCTGAGCTGCTGCGGCGTGCGGCGCCCGGCTGATCGGCGTGGCCTGCTTGACCGGCCGGGCGGGCGCCTCCAGAGTCGGAATCCGGTCCTGGGCGACCGGCACCCCGCGTGACTTCACCCCCCGTGACTCCGCACCCGACCGTAAGGGCCGCCATCGTGACCGGACGCACCCCTGAGCCGACCCGGAGCCCGGGACCGGGCGAATCCTCGGGCGTACCCCGGGGCGGACCCCCGGGCGAGCCCCTGGGCGAGCCCCGATGGCCGATGGCGGCGGCCGTCGTCACCGCGATGGTGCTGACCGTCCTGCTCCCCGACGACCTCCGGCTGGCGCCCCGCTGGGTTCTCCCCGCCGTCGAGGGGCTGCTCCTGCTGGCGCTCATCGCCGGCGACCCGGGCCGGATCGACCGGCGGTCGGCCGCCCTGCGCACGCTGTCGATCGCCCTCGTGGGGGTGCTGGCGCTCAGCGCCGTCTGGTCGACGGTCCAGCTGGTCGACGACATCCTGCACGGCGGCCAGGAGACCAGCTCCGCCGTCAGCCTGCTGCAGACCGGCGGCACGGTGTGGACCGGTACGGTCCTCGCGTTCTCCCTGCTGTACTTCGAACTCGACGGCGGCGGGCCGGCCGCCCGCGCCCACCGCCTGCCCGGCGCGCCCGCGCTCGCCTTCCCCCAGCAGGTCGACCCGCGGCTGGGCAGCGCCGACTGGCGCCCGTACTTCATCGACTACCTCTACCTCGGGCTCACCAACGCCACCGCGTTCAGCCCCACCGACGTCATGCCGCTCGCCCCCTGGGCGAAGATCGCCATGGGCATCCAGTCGCTGGTCTCCCTGCTGATCCTCGGTCTCGTGGTCGCCCGTGCCGTCAACGTCCTCGCCTGACGCCTGACGCCTGACGGAACGGCCCGGGGCTGTGCGGACTCCTGGTCGGGGCCGTCGCCCGTCCGCCACGCCCGGGGACCCGGGGCCGGGCGCGGTGGACGGCCGGCCCCGGGAGCCTCTCGGGTCAGGCGTCGTCGCCGGTGAGGCCCGCGCGGACCTCGCGGGCGGCGGCCACCAGGTTCTCCAGGGAGGCGCGGGTCTCGGCCCAGCCGCGGGTCTTCAGTCCGCAGTCGGGGTTGACCCACAGCCGCCCGGCCGGGATGGCGTCGAGGCCGGTGCGCAGCAGGCCGGCCGCTTCCCGGGTGCCGGGGACGCGCGGGGAGTGGATGTCCCAGATGCCGGGGCCGGCTTCGCGCGGGTAGCCGTGGGCGGCGAGTTCGCGGGCGACCTGCATGTGCGAGCGGGCGGCTTCGAGGCTGATGACGTCGGCGT
Source organism: Streptomyces sp. NPDC101132 (assembly GCF_044759225.1). Taxonomy (NCBI): domain Bacteria; kingdom Bacillati; phylum Actinomycetota; class Actinomycetes; order Kitasatosporales; family Streptomycetaceae; genus Streptomyces; species Streptomyces sp. NPDC101132. The sequence goes on along the minus strand of NZ_JBIVYX010000009.1, from coordinate 245,666 downwards.
CGAGGTCGTCGATGGCGGCGACGACGTCGCCGAACTCGGCGTAGCACATGTGCGTGTGGATCTGGGTGTCCGGCCGGACCCCGCTGGTGGTGAGCCGGAAGGCCTCGGTGGCCCAGGCCAGGTAGCCGGCGTGGTCGGCGGTGCGCAGGGGGAGGGTCTCGCGCAGGGCGGGCTCGTCGACCTGGATGACCCGGACACCCGCGCTCTCCAGGTCGGCGACCTCGTCGCGCAGGGCGAGCGCGACCTGGCGTGCGGTGTCGCCGAGGGGCTGGTCGTCGCGTACGAAGGACCAGGCGAGCATGGTGACGGGGCCGGTCAGCATTCCCTTGACCGGCTTGGCCGTCAGGGACTGGGCGTACGAGGTCCAGCGGACGGTCATCGGCTCGGGGCGGGAGATGTCGCCCGCCAGGACCGGGGGGCGCACGTAGCGGGTGCCGTAGGACTGGACCCAGCCGTGCTGCGTGGCGAGGTAGCCGGTGAGCTGCTCGGCGAAGTACTGGACCATGTCGTTGCGTTCGGGTTCTCCGTGCACCAGGACGTCGAGGCCGGTCTTCTCCTGGAAGGAGATCACCTCCTCGATCTCGCCCTTGATGCGCGCCTCGTAGCCGGCGGTGTCGATGCGTCCGGCCCGCAGGTCGGCACGGGCCGCCCGGAGCTCGTCGGTCTGCGGGAAGGATCCGATCGTGGTGGTCGGCAGCAGTGGCAGACGCAGGTGGGCGCGCTGGGCGGCGGCACGTTCGGGGTAGGGCTGGGAGCGCTGCCGGTCGGCCTCCGTGACGGCCGCCGCGCGGGCGCGGACGGCGGGGTCGTGGGTGAGGGGGGACGCGGCCCGGGAGGCCAGGACGGCGCGGTTGGCGGACAGTTCGCCCGCCACCGATGCGGTGCCGGAGGTGAGTCCCCTGGCCAGGGTGGCGATCTCGGCGGCCTTCTGCCGGGCGAAGGCCAGCCAGCGCCGGATCTGCGGGTCGGCGTCCTTCTCGGCGGCGGCGTCGAGCGGGACGTGCAGGAGGGAGCAGGAGGCTGCCACGTCGACCCGGTCGGCGAGGCCGAGCAGGGTGCCGAGGGTGGTCAGGGACTTCCCCAGGTCGTCGACCCAGATGTTGCGGCCGTTCACGACCCCTGCGACCAGCCGCTTTCCGGGCAGTCCGCCGACGGCCGCGAGGTCGTCGAGGTTGGCGGCGGCCGGGCCGGTGAAGTCGAGCGCCAGTCCCTCCACGGGTGCCTTGGCCAGGACGGGCAGGGCCTCGCCGAGCCGGTCGAAGTAGGACGCGACGAGCAGCCTGGGCCGGTCGGTGAGGGCGCCGAGTTCGCGGTAGGCGCGGGCGGCCGCGTTGAGTTCGGCCGGGGTGCGGTCCTGGACGAGGGCGGGCTCGTCCAGTTGCACCCACTCGGCGCCGGCGGCGCGGAGGGCGGTGAGGACCTCCGCGTACACGGGCAGGAGCCGGTCGAGCAGGGTCAGCGGCCGGAAGTCGGCTGCCGCGCCGGGTGCGGGCTTGGCGAGCAGCAGGTAGGTGACGGGGCCGACGAGGACGGGACGGGCGGTGTGGCCGAGGGTGAGGGCCTCGCGGAGCTCGGCGACCTGCTTGGCGGGGTCGGCGGTGAAGACGGTGTCCGGGCCGAGTTCGGGGACCAGGTAGTGGTAGTTGGTGTCGAACCACTTGGTCATCTCCAGCGGCGGCACGTCCTGGGTCCCGCGTGCCATGGCGAAGTAGCCGCCGAGGGTGTCGGCGGCGACGGCGGCCCGGTGGCGTGCGGGGATCGCGCCGACCATGACGGTGGTGTCCAGGACGTGGTCGTAGTACGAGAAGTCGCCCGTGGGCACTTCGGTGATGCCGGCGGAGGCGAGCTGCTGCCAGTTGGCGCTGCGCAGGTCCGCGGCGGTGGTGCGGAGTGCGTCGGCGGTGACGCGGCCCTTCCAGTAGCCCTCGATCGCCTTCTTGAGCTCACGGTTCGGGCCCTGGCGGGGGTAGCCGTGGACGGTGGCGCCTGCTGCCGCGGCTGCGGACTTGGTGGTCACGGAGATCTCCTTCGCGAGATGAATCCCTGAGATCCCGATGGGCCCCGGAGGCGCGAAGGGGTACGAGGAGCGGACGGCCACGACCCGCGCGGCACGCGCGGTCGACCGTCTGCTGTGTACGCCGACCCGCCCACGAGGTCACCGGGACATCCGCGCACGGCTCGGGCCGGCACGGGCAACGGGCAGGTCTTCGGACTCGCGGGCACGCCGGCCTCCGAAGAGGCGGGCACCTACTGGCCGTCGCTTCCCAGGACCTCGCGGTCCCAGTGCGTATGACGGCGGTCGTTCCCGCTCACCGCTGCGGGGCAGTCCCGGATTCCCACCGGGTTCCCTCTTGCGACGCATCCCGCCTGGCGGACGGGGCGAACCAGCTGCACCGGCCAGCGTATGCCGGACGCCTGCCGGGTGACGACCCCCGTCCGGCATGCGGACGCGTGCCAGGGCCGCCGCCCCGGCGGGGGGGGTACGCGTTTTCGGCCGGCTCGAACGGGTGATAACCCCCTCGGTGTTGCACGTGTGCCGGCGGGGGGCGTGATGAAGTACGACCTGTCCGACCGCCTCGTCGTGGGGATCGCCTCCAGTGCCCTGTTCGACCTCACCGAGTGCGACGCGGTGTTCCGGGAGCGGGGTGAGGACGCGTACCGGGCCTGCCAGGAGGCCCATGCGGACGACGTCCTGGGCAAGGGCGTGGCCTTCCCCTTCGTGCGGCGCCTGCTGTCGCTGAACGACCTCGCGGATCCGTCCGATCCGCTGGTCGAGGTCATCATCCTGTCGCGCAACGACCCCGACACCGGGCTGCGGGTGATGCGTTCCATCGCGGCGCACGGTCTGCCCATCAGCCGGGCGGTCTTCCGGCAGGGCCGGCCGTCGCACCGGTTCATGCCGGCCCTGAACATGTCGTTGTTCCTGTCGGCCGACGGTGCCGACGTCCGTGCGGCGATGGCCGACGGGCTGCCGGCGGGGCACGTGCTCAGGACGGAGCGGGTCGACGACGACGCCGACCGGGAGCTGCGGATCGCCTTCGACTTCGACGGCGTCCTGGCGGACGACTCCTCCGAGCGGATCTACCAGTCGGCGGGCATCGACGAGTTCCGCGCGCACGAGGTGCTCAACGCGACCACCCCGCACGACCCGGGCCCCCTGCGGGAGTTCCTCGCGGGCGTCAACCGGATCCAGCGCCGCGAGGAGGAGGAGCGGCGCGCGGTCCCGGCGTACCGGCCCCGGCTGCGGGTGTCCCTGGTCACCGCGCGGGACGCCCCCGCGCACGAACGGGCGGTGCGGAGCCTGAGGCAGTGGGGACTCCGGGTGAACGACGCCTTCTTCCTCGGCGGCGTCGACAAGGCGGCCGTGATGCGCGCGCTCGACCCGCACATCTTCTTCGACGACCAGGTCGCGCACCTGAACGGCACGGCGCCGGCCACCCCGAGCGTCCACGTGCCGTTCGGCATCGTGAACGCGCCGGTACCGTGATCATCCGGGGCACGGGGTGTCCGGGTGTCCGCCCGGTCCGTGCCGGGACTGTCGACGGCGAGTGATGGGGCTGCAATGGGTGCGCTGGAGAAGCCGGAGGTCGTGGTTCCGGAGGGTGCGGCTCCGGCCGAGCTGACCGTCCGGGACCTGGTCGTCGGGGACGGGCCCGAGGTGAAGCCGGGCATGGTGGTCAAGGTCCACTACGTCGGGGTGACCTTCGAGACCGGGCAGGAGTTCGACGCCTCCTGGGACCGGGGCGAGCCGTTCAAGTTCGCGCTGGGCAGCGGCCGGGTCATCAAGGGCTGGGACCGGGGGGTGAAGGGGATGCGGGTCGGCGGCCGGCGCGAGATCGTCGTTCCGCCGCGGCTCGGCTACGGGAACCAGTCGCCCTCACCGCTGATCCCGGCCGGCTCGACGCTGGTGTTCGTGGTGGACCTGGTCGACTCGTACTCGGGCACGGGCGGGTGGAGCAGCGGCGCGTGAGGCCCGCTCCGCCGGCCGGCTGCGCGGGCCGCGCGGCCGTGCTCCGGGCTCACGCCGCGCGGCGCCCGGTCCAGGCGTGGTGGTGGTCGACAAGGGTCTCCTGCCAGGGGCGGTAGGTGATGCCGAGTTCCTCGGTGCTCCTGCGGTTGTCGACCGCGAACCTGATCCCGAGGTGCTTGCGGATGTAGTCCTGCGTGAGGCCGAAGGCCGGTCCCAGGAGCCGTACCGGCCAGTGCGGCAGGCCCCACCGGGGCAGGCGTGGGTCCCTGGGGCGCACGGCCAGCAGGGCCCGGGCCATCTCGCGGAACGACACCATCTCCGGCCGGGCCAGGATGTACCGGCCGTGCGCGCCGGGCTGCTCGGCGGCGGCGATGTGGGCCGCGGCCACGTCCCTGACGTCCACGACGGTGAAGGAGAAGTCGGGTGCGCCGTAGCAGAACCAGCCCTTGAACAGCTCGTCCACGAGGAAGAGGCTGCCGGATGCCGAGGCGGGGGTGAGCGAGGGCCCGAGGACCAGGCCGGGGTTGACGGACACCATGCGCCAGCGGTCCTGGGCGCGCGCCGCCTCCCACGCGGTCTGCTCGGCGGCGGTCTTGGCGTAGTGGTACGGGTTGTTCTCGACGGTGCTGGTGGTGTTGACGTAGCGCTCGGAGAGCGTGCGGCCGTCCATGTCCAGGACGTCGGCGTAGTCCCCGAAGATCGCGCCGACGGTGGAGGTGAAGACGAGGCGCTCGACCGTGGGGGTCCGCTCGATGCCGGCCAGGACGTTGCGGGTGCCGGTCAGCGCCGGCTCCACCACGTCCTTCAGGGCGTCCTTGATCTGTTCGGGCATCAGGAAGGGCGAGGCGACGTGGAAGACGACCCGGCACCCGTCCATCGCCCGGTCGAAGGAGCCCGCCACCATCAGGTCCGCCTCGAACAGCTCCAGCCGGCCGGGGAAGCGGCCGGCCATCTCGTGCAGGGGGCGCACCTTCGCGGCGTCCCGCAGCGACCGGACCGTGGCGTGGACGCGGTAGCCGCGCTCCAGCAGCGCCTGGACCAGATGGCTGCCGACGAAGCCGGTGCCGCCGGTCACCAGCACCGGGCCCCCGGCCGTGCCCCGCGTGCCGTCCATGCCCCCACCGTCCCTCGGCCGCGCCCGCACGCCTGCCGCGCGGGTCGCCGGAGCCTACGCCCGGGGGCCGCCCGGCACCAGGGGTACGGGGTGCCGGGGGGCGGGTGCGGGGGTGCCGGGGGTGCGGGTGCGGGGGTGCCGGGCGTCGGGTACGGGGTGCCTGCGCCCCGTCAGCCGGCTGCGCGGCGTCTGCCGCGTTGGCGGCGCGGGTACGGCAGGAGGCGGGGCGGCCGCCTGGCGGCCACGTCCTCGATCCAGCCGAAGGTCAGCACGAGCAGCCCGGCCAGCGGCACGGCCACCAGCAGCGTGAACCACTGGCTGGCCAGCAGCCACCGGAAGTGCTCGTAGACGAAGGGGACGCTCCACAGGGGGTCGATCAGCGGGATGGCCGCCACGAGCGCGGTCTGGTGCCAGAGGTAGACGCTGACGGCGCGCGCGTTCAGGAAGGTGATCAGGCCGTTCCAGCGTTCCAGCGGGCCGGGCCAACGCTCCCAGTACGGGCTGATGTGGAGCAGGAGGGCGACGAAGCCGAGGGACCACAGCGACTGGGCGATCGGCCAGGCCTCGATGTCGGTCGGCACGGTCGGGTCGACCGGCCGGGTCTGGAGGTACCAGAAGCCGGCCACCATCACGAGCGGCGCGACGGACGGCAGCACGTACTGCGGGATCTTCTTGAGCAGACCCTCCTGGTGCGCCATGCCGAGGATCCAGCAGGAGCCGAACATCGCGAAGTCGCTCGCGGTCTCCCAGACCCGGTAGTAGACGAACTCCTGGTCGGGGAAGAAGGTGTGCATCACGACCGTCAGGGCCAGCGGCGTGCACAGCGTCACCCACGGGAGCCGTCGCAGGGCCCGGAGCAGCAGCGGGGAGAACAGGACGTACCAGAGGTAGGCGCGGAGGTACCAGAGCGGTACGACGATCTGCGCGGCCCACGTCGGCTCCACCAGGTGGAAGCCGGTCAGGCCGTCCGCGTACGGCGGGGTGCTCAGCGGCAGGACCCAGAAGGACAGCTTGGCCCACCACCAGGTGGGGTGGCCCTCGGAGTCGGGGCCCCAGCCGTCGAGGATCTGGAGGGTGATCAGGATGGCGCCGAACAGCCACATCGGGGGCAGCAGGCGGCGCAGCCGGCCGCGGATCACGCCGAGGGCGGGGCGGCTGAGGGAGCGGGCCATCAGGGAGCCGGCGAGGGCGAACATCACGCCCATCGACGGGAAGACCAGGGGCAGCCAGGCCCAGCCGAAGTTGTGGTAAAGCACCACGCGGCCGAGTGCCAGGGCACGGAGGAGGTCCAGGTAGCGGTCACGGCCGCGGGCGGGCAGGGGCCGCGCCCCGGGTGCCTCCGGTGCGTCGGCCGCCCCGGGAGTGCCGGGAGTGCCGGGCGTACCGGGAGCGCCCCGCCACGGTCCGGATCCCGCTTCGGCCGCGGGCGCGGAGGCGGGAGCGGGCGCGGAGGCGGGAGCGGGCGCGGGCGACGGCCAAGGCTCGGGCCACCCCTCGTACGCCGTCTGCCGGGTCGGGGCCTCCGGCTGCGGTCGCGGTACGGGCGGAACCCTGAGCCTGAGGGTGTCCTGGTTGCGTCCGGAGTGCTGGGGTGCGGTCACGGTCGGGCCTCCACCGGTGCGGCGGCGACCTCGCCGGTGCGCCGGAGCTTCTGCCAGCGCAGGCGGCCGCCGGTCATCGCCGTGATCGCGGACTGCAGCAGGACGACGTACATCAGCTGCCGGTAGACCATCTGCTGGATCGGCAGGCTGATCAGGTGCCAGGGCTTCTCGCGGTCGAGCCGGAAGGCGTACCAGGACAGCGCGCCCTGGAGCAGGATGAAGCCGCCCCAGCTGAGGAGGGTGAGCTCGGCGTCCCCGAAGAACACGCCGTACAGCAGGAACAGGTCGACCAGCGGTGCCAGCAGCGGGGCGACCACGCCGAAGAGCACGATGAGCGGCAGTCCGAGCCGTCCGAAGCGGCGGGCCGGCCCGTCGGAGGTCACCGCGCGGCGGTGCTTCCACATCGCCTGCATGCTGCCGTAGCTCCAGCGGTACCGCTGGGACCAGAGCTGCTGGAGGCTGGCGGGTGCCTCGGTCCAGGCCCGGGCGTGCTCGGCGTAGACGATCCGCCAGCCTTCGCAGAGCACCGCGATGGTGATGTCGGTGTCCTCGGCGAGGGTGTCGTCGCTCATGCCGCCGGCCTGCCGGAGGGCTTCCTTGCGGAAGGCGCCGACCGCGCCGGGGATGGTGGGGATGACGCCCAGCATGTCGTACATCCGGCGGTCCAGGTTGTGGCCGAGGACGTACTCGATGTGCTGCCAGGCGCCGATGAGGCTGTCGCGGTTGCCGACCTTGGCGTTGCCCGCGACCGCGCCGATGGCCGGGTCTCCGAAGGGCTGGATCAGCTCGCGGACGGTGGACGGTTCGAAGACGGTGTCGCCGTCCATCATCACGATGATGTCGTACGAGGCGGCCGCGATGCCGGCGTTGAGCGCGCTGGACTTGCCGCCGTTGGTCTTGCGGATCAGCCGGACGAAGGGCAGGGCCATGGCCTCGACGATGTCGGCGGTGCCGTCCGTGGAGCCGTCGTCGATGACGATCACCTCGATCGGGTGGTCGCCGGCGGCGAGGGAGTTGAGGGTGTTGGCTATGCACTCGCGCTCGTTGTACGCGGGTACGAGCACGGTGACGGGCCGGGTGACGGGCGGGCCCCAGGCGTCGCGGCGCTTGGCGCGGCGGGCGTGGACCGGTGCGAGGACCAGCATCAGCGCGAACCGGCCGAAGTTGAGGAAGCCGACCACGGCCAGCAGCCCGACCAGCACGGGCAGGGTGAGCACGGCGAACTGGGTGGCCCAGAGGTAGCCCTTGCCCGCCCACAGCTGGAAGCCCTGCACCGGCACGGTGGCGCTGGAGGCGCCGAGCGCGTCGGAGATGGTGGTGAAGCGGTAGCCCTGCGCCTGGAGCCGGTCGATGATCTGGCCGAGCGCGGTGAGGGTCTGGGTGCGGTCGCCGCCCGCGTCGTGGAGCAGGATCAGCGCACCCGCGCCCGGCCGGGTGGGCATCGCGGCCTTGACGATCTTCTCGACGCCGGGGCGCTTCCAGTCGTCGGTGTCGCGGTCGACGAACGCGGTGAGGTAGCCGCGGGCGCCGACGTACTTGATCACCGGGTAGTTCCAGTCGTCCAGCGCCGTGGCGTCGGAGGAGTACGGCGGGCGGAACAGGGCGCTGTGCACGCCGGCCACGCCGGCGAGGGCCAGCTGCGTCTGGGCGAGCTCCCAGCTGATCCGGGCGTGGGACTGGTAGACGAGGTCGGGGTGGGTGAAGGTGTGCACGCCGAGTTCGTGGCCGCCGGCGACGATCTGCCGGATGAGGTCGGGCTCGCGGGTGGTCATGGCGCCGGTGACGAAGAAGTCCGCGCGGACGCCGCGGTCCGCGAGGATCTTGAGGATCTTCGGGGTCCACTTCGGCGAGGGGCCGTCGTCGAAGCTCAGTACGGCGGTGCGGTCGGGGATCCGGTAGCTCACGGGGTGCTCGTTGCGGCTGCCGCGCGCGTCGATGACCGGGCCGCCCTTGAGCAGGTTGTGCGGAACGCTGAACTTGTCGACCGAGATGGCGATCCGGTCGTCGTGGAACGCCTCGTTGGTGGCGAGGCCGCGCAGGACGAGCAGCGCGAGCAGGCAGGCCAGCAGGGACAGCGGCATGAAGAAGCGCAGCGGTGGCGCGGCCAGTCGGCGCGGCCTCAGCAGGGACTGCCGGCGGCGCTGGTGGCGGGACAATGACGCTCCTGGAGATGGGTGGTGCGGGCGATCGGTGGTGCGGGGGCCGGCGGGGTGCCGGGGGTGGAGGTCGTCGTCCCGGGGGTGGTCGGACCGTCGTGCTCCGGGCTTCGTGGGTCAGGAGGAGGCGGACGGATGCGAGGACGCGGACCGCGACGGCGACGCGGACGGCGCTGACGGGCGGGTGCGCGCCGGCGACGGCAGGGGTGTGGCCGGGGCGGGGGCCCAGGTGGGCTGCTCCGGGACGCCCATCGCGGGGGCGTCGGCCTGTACGCCGACCAGGCTGCTGCCCATGGCGACCGCCAGGACCGCGCCGATCAGGGAGACGGGCCAGCCGAAGCCCCGTAGCAGGCGGCCGCGGGTGCCCGACTGGTCGACGAACACGGGCGCGGGAGCGGGTTCCTCGGGGCCCGGCCCCGGGGTGTCGGGCTGTGCCTGGTACGCCGATCCGCGTTCGAAGAAATTGAAATCTTGGCGCACCTTGCGAGGGCCTTTCAGTGCAGGGTACGTGGACCGCGGGATCGCAGGGCGAACGCTAGTGCACCGGCCGGATTCGACTTGGACCCGTTGTCTGGATTTGGCGCGATCTGCCCGGCCGTCGTAATCGGATCGAAATGCCGAATTCTCGTACCGGAGGGTAGTTCCGCTCGCGCACGGGAGGGTGGCGGCGAATACCTCCCGGACCCTTAAGATGACGCCTCACGTGACCGCGATCATCGGATCCGCGATCATCTCCCCGCTATTCGATCTTTATGAAAAACGGGCGTGTTCGGAAACCGCCTCTGCGCCCCAAGGAGCCCGTGTGAGCCTGCCCCGCCGCACCTCTCGCCGCCGCGCGTGGAGCGCGCTCGCGCTGCCCGCCCTGCTGTGCGTGCTCGCCGCGTGCTCCGGCGCCCCGGGCGGTGACGACGCCGCCGCGCCGGCCCCGAGCACCCCGCCGACCCCGGCCGGACCGCCCGGAACGATGTTCGACGACTTCCACTACGACGGCGCCGACGACCCGGCCTTCGCCGCCAACGGCTGGGAGGTGCGCACGGGCGGGGGCGGCCCGGGCATCAAGGACACCTGGTCCGGCGGGGCCGGCTTCCCCGCGGACCCGACGGCCCAGGGCGGCCGCGTCCTGCGGCTGCGCGCCTCCACCGACGGCACCGCCGGGGGCACGAGCCAGGTCGAGGTGCAGAGCACCGGCCGGAACCTCTTCACCGGGACCTTCGCCGCCCGCGTGCACTTCAGCGACGCGCCGACGAGCGGCCGCGACGGCGACCACGTCGTCCAGACCTTCTTCCCGATCTCGCCCGCGGACTCCTCGGCGAACTACAGCGAACTGGACTGCGAGTACCTGCCGAACGGCGGCTGGGGCTCGGTGGGGCCGCAGCTCGACAACGTCAGCTGGTACAAGGCCGATCCGCCGGACCGCGTCAGCCACACCCTGAGGAAGCGCCTCCGGGGCTGGCACATCCTGATGATCACCGCCATGGACGGCAAGGTCACCTACTCCCTGGACGGGAAGGACCTGTTCACCAGCTCCGGCAAGTACGTGCCGCGCGAGAAGATGGACGTCCATTTCAGCAGCTGGTTCATCGACCTCCCGTTCACCGGCGGCCCGCGCACCTGGGACATGAAGGTCAACTGGTTCTACTACAAGGCCGACGAGGCGGTTTCCCACGCGGAAATCAAGAACACGGTGAACGCCTTCTACTCCGCGGGCACCCACCACATCAACACCCTCCCGAAGTCCTGAACCCCCAAGATCCCTTTTCGCTCTCGTTCAACTTCCCCCGATAAAAGGCCAGAAGACGCACCGTCATTCACCACCCCGATCCATTTACGCATCGTCAGGTCCGGTCTATTGCAGGGCTCCGACGAGGTGGGCCAGGAGGCGGGATCTGGGGGGCATCGTGGCGGTGAGGACGTGTTCGTGGTCGGCGTGGGCGCCGTCGCCCACGGCGCCCAGGCCGTCGAGGGTGGGGCAGCCGACGCCGGCGGTGTAGTTGCCGTCGGAGCCGCCGCCGACCGCGGCGGCGTGGCCCAGCGGAGCCATGCCCAGGCGGGCGGCGATGTCCTCGGCCAGGGCGAAGAGCTTTTCGGAGGCGGTGGTTTCCAGGGGCGGGCGGTTCGGGCCGCCGGTGATGCGCAGGCTCGCCCGCGGGTCGTGCGGGCGCAGGGCGCGGATCAGGCGGTCGGTGGTGTCCTGGGCGGCGGCGCCGGGGACGCGTACGTCCACGCTGAGGTCGGCGCGGGCGGGGACGGTGTTGGCCGTGCTGCCGGCCGAGGCGAGCGTCGGGGTGACCGTCGTCCCAGGTCCGGTGTGCTCGTTCACCGTGTCGGCGATCTGCCGCAACGCCAGGATCTGGTGGGCGAGTTCGGTGGCGGCGTTGATGCCCTTCTCGGGTTCCAGGCCGGCGTGCGCGGCCCGGCCGAGGACCGTGACCCCGTAGAAGGAGACGCCCTTGCGGCTCGTCTTGAGCGCTCCGCCCGGTCCGGACGGCTCCAGCACGAAGGCCGCCGCGCACTGCCTCGCCAGGTCCTCGACGAGGTGGCGGGAGGTGCCCGAGCCGACCTCCTCGTCGCCGGTGACCAGGACGCACACCCCGTCGAGCGAGGGCAGGGAGGCCAGGGCGTGGAACATCTGGACCAGGCCGGCCTTCATGTCGAAGACGCCGGGGCCGCGGGCCACGCCGTCCTCCACCGACCACGGGTGGGTGGTGAGCGAGCCGATCGGCCAGACGGTGTCGTGGTGGCCCACCAGCAGGACGCGGGGCGGGCCGAAGGTCCACCGGACGTGGGTGACGCCGTCGACCACGAGCGTGTGGGGCTGCCCGCCGAGGAGCCGGGTGCCCTGTTCGGCGACGACGTGCGCGCTGCGGGCCACCGCGGTGTGGTCCGCGGAGTACGACTCGCAGGTCACCAGTTCTTCGAGGTCGGCGAGCATGGCGTCGAGCCGGGGCAGGGCGGGGACGGACACGTGGTCCGCCCACGGGTGGTGGGGTCCTCGGTCAGTCGGCACGGCGGGTCCTCCGGGTCGGGATGACCTCCACGCTAGGGCCTGACCGGCCGATCGGGGGCGGAGCCGGGCCGCGGCGGACGGGCGCGGGGTCCGGTCAGACCAGCAGGACCGGGCACGGGGCGTGGTCGAGGACGTGCCGGGCGGCCGGGCCGATGCCGTGCGGCCCGGGGTGGGTGCGGTCGCCGTCGCGGGCCAGGACAAGCAGACCGGCCGCCTCGGCCTCGGCGAGCACCTCGCGTTCGACGCGGCCGGTGCGTTCGCGGCGCGTACAGGGGCGGCCCAGGCGGGCGGCCGCGTCGCCCAGGAGCCGCTCCGCCGCGGCGGTGGCGAGGCGTTCCATACGGGTGCCCGGATCACTCCCCCAGCCCCCGGCCGGGCGGTCCTCCGGCGGGCGGTCCTCCGGCGGGTGGCCCCGGCCCAGCAGGCCGGCGAAGGCACCGTGCGCGGCGCCCGGTACGCCGGCCGGGGTGACGTGCAGCAGGACGATCGCGGCGTCCGCCGGGGCGTGGGCGCGGGCGGCGTCCACACAGGCGGGCCAGGTGCCCTCGGCGATCCAGACCACCACGCGCACGGGCGTCAGCCTCCTCCGATGACGGCCAGCGAGACCCACAGTGCGGGCACCGCCGCGGCCAGGGCGGCCGGCACCGCGTACAGGCCGAGCCGGGTGAACTCCTTCAGTTCCACCTCACTGTCGTGCGCGTGGACGATGCGGCGCCACAGGAGGGTCGCCAGGGAGCCCGCGTAGGTGAGGTTGGGGCCGATGTTGACGCCCAGCAGGACGGCGAGGACGGCTCCGGGCCCCAGTGGGGCCGTCAGCGGGAGCAGGACCAGGACCGCCGGCAGGTTGTTGATCACGTTGGCGAGTACGGCGGCCAGCGCGGCCAGCGCGAACAGTTCGGGCAGCCCCGTGCCGTCCGGGACCACCCGCCCCAGCACGTCGTCGAGCCCGTTGTCGACCACGGCCCGCACCACGATCCCCAGCGCCAGGACGAAGGCCAGGAACGGCACGGAGGCGGCGCCCAGCAGGGCCCGCGGGGTGGTGCGCCGCCGCACCAGGGCGCGTACGGCGAGGGCCGTCGCGCCGGCCAGGGCGGCCCACGCCGGGTCGACGCCGACCGCCGAGGTCAGGACGAAGCCGGCCAGCGTGCAGCCCACGGTGACGAGGGCGAACAGCGGCAGCGGCGGCGGTTCGACGGCGGCGGGCGCCTCCGCCCCGGCGTCGAGGTCGGCGGCGAAGAAGCGGCGGAAGACCAGGTACTCGACGCCGATGGCGGCCGCCCACGGCAGGGCCATCAGGGCGGCGAACCGGGTGAAGCTCAGGCCGCTGGCCGCGAAGGCCAGCAGGTTGGTCAGGTTGGAGACCGGCAGCAGCAGGGACGCCGTGTTCGACAGGTGGGTGCAGGCGTACACGTGCGGTTTGGGACGGGCGCCGATCCGGGCGGCGGTGGCGAACACCACCGGGGTGAGCAGCACCACCGTGGCGTCGAGGCTCAGCACCGCCGTGATCGCCGACGCGGCCAGGAACACCTGGGCCAGCAGCCGGCGCGGCCGGGCCGCGGCCGTACGCGCCATCCACGCCCCGCACGCCTGGAACAGCCCCTCGTCGTCGCAGAGCTTGGCGAGGACCAGTACGGCGGCGAGGAAGCCGGTCACCGGTCCGAGGCGCTCGGCCTCGGCCAGCGCCTCGTCGGCGGAGACGGCGCCGGTGACGACGAGCAGGGCGGCGGCCGGGACCGCGGTCACGGCCTCGGGCCAGCCGAAGGGCCGGACGACGGCGCAGACCAGGACGAGGACGAGCAGGGCCGCGGACAGCGCCTCCGCGAGCTGGGTGTTCAGGGTGGGGTCCTTCCGCGTCTCGGCGGCCGGTCCGCCTGTGCTCCGTCACCCCGCACGGTACCCGGCGCCCCGCCGCTCCACCGCGCTGACCTGGTGCGGGTCCCGCCGTGGGCGCGGCGGGGCCGCCCCGCTCCGGCAGGCGAAGTCGGGCGGGCGCGCCGACAATGAACAGGCCACGGATCGGAGGCGGGACCATGACGGAACGGTCTGTTGCCCTGGGAGGGGCGCACGGGGCCGCGGGGGACGACTGGTACGCGCGGACGCCCGCCGAGGTCCTCGGCGCGTTCGGTGTCGATCCCGGGGCCGGCCTGTCGGCGGACCGGGCCGCGGAACTGCTGAGGGCGCACGGTCCGAACGCGCTCCCCGCGGAGCGGCGGGTCCCGGCCTGGCGCCGCTTCCTCGCCCAGTACCGCAGCTACATGCAACTGGTGCTCGTGGCGGCCGCGATCGTCTCGCTGCTCATCCAGGAGTGGACGACGGCGGTCCTGCTCGTCGTCCTGACGCTGCTGAACGCGGTCGTGGGCCTGCGTCAGGAGGGCAAGGCGGAGAGCGCGATGAACGCGCTCCAGTCGATGCTCAAGGCCACGGCGAGGGTCCGCAGGCAGGGCGTGGAGGCCGAGATCCCGGCCGAGCAGCTGGTCGTCGGCGACATCGTGCTGATCTCGGCCGGGGACCAGGTGGGCGCGGACGGCCGGATCGTCGAGGCCAGTGCCCTGCAGATCGACGAGTCGGCGCTCACCGGCGAGAGCGTGCCCGCCGCCAAGGACACCGGCGCGCTGGCCGGTCCGCTGCCGACGCCCGGGGACCGCACCAACATGGCGTTCATGAACACGCCGGTCACGCACGGCAGCGGCGTGCTGGTCGTCACCGCGACCGGTGCCGACACCGAACTCGGCAAGATCTCCGGGATGCTGGCGGCCACCGAGAAGGAGGTGCCGCCGCTCACCCGGGAGCTCAACACCCTGACGCTGTGGATCACCGCGGCGGCCGGCCTGACCATGATCGTGATGTTCGCCCTGGGGCGGCAGCGGGACCAGGCGTGGGACGCGCTGTTCGTCAGCGCCGTGTCGCTGGCGATCGCGGCGATCCCCGAGGCGCTGCCGACCGTGACCCAGGCGATCCTGTCCGTCGGCAGCCTCAACCTGGCCGAGCGGAACGCGATCGTGAAGGAGCTGCCGTCGGTCGAGACGCTGGCCTTCACCTCGGCCATCAACTCCGACAAGACGGGCACCCTGACGATGAACCAGGTGACCGTCGTCGAGGTGGTGACGCCCACCGACCGGTACACGGTCTCCGGCACGGGCTACGGGCTGGAGGGCCGGGTCCACCACGCGGCGGGGACCGCGGCCGGCGTGGAGGAGGCGGTCCTGCCGTACCTCGTCACCAACGACGCCAAGCTGGTGGACGGCGTGCCGGTGGGCGACCCCACCGAGGCGGCGCTCCTGGTCCTCGGGCACAAGGCCGGCCTGGACGCCGACGCCACCAGGGAGCGCCTCCCCCGGCTCGCCACGCTGCCGTTCGACCCGGGCTACAAGCTGATGGCCACCTTCCACTCCGCGGCGGGCGCCGACGGCCGGGAGGTCGTCCGGTGCTTCGTGAAGGGCGCGGTCCCGGCGGTGACGGCACGGGCGGCGACCGCCCTGGCGGCCGGGGAGACCGTCCCGTGGGACGCGGCCCTGGCCGAGCGGGCCGACGCGCAGACGGAGCGGATGGGCGGCGAGGGCCGCCGGGTGATGGCCGCCGCCACCCGGGACCTCGACCCGGCCGCGTTCGACCCGGCGGGCGACCTGCTCGGATACGTCACCGACCTGCGGGTGACCAGCCTCGTCGGCATGGTCGACCCGCCCCGCGAGGAGGCGAAGGACGCCGTGGCGGGCGCCCAGGCGGCACACATCCGGGTCCGGATGGTCACCGGGGACGACGTCACCACCGGCGCGGCCATCGCCCGTCAGCTCGGGATCCCCGGCGAGGCGGTCCTGGGCGCCGAGTTCGCCGCGATGAGCGAGGAGGAGCAGCTCGCCCGGATCGACGGCATCGGCGTGGTGGGGCGCGTCGCGCCGGAGCACAAGGTGATGCTCGCCGAGACGCTGAAGAAGAAGGGCGAGGTCGTGGCGATGACCGGGGACGGCGTCAACGACGCCCCGGCCATCAAGGCCGCTGACATCGGGATCGCCATGGGCAGCGGCACGGACGTCGCGAAGAACGCGGGCCGCATGATCCTGTCCGACGACAACTTCGCGACCATCGTGTACGCCGTGCGGCAGGGCCGCAGGATCTACGACAACCTCACCAAGTACATCCGCTTCGTCCTGCTCCTGCTGGTGACGTTCGTGCTCACCTTCCTCGGCGCCACCGTCTTCGACATCGCGGCCGGCGAGCCCTTCACGCCGCCGCAGGTGCTGTGGATCCACTTCGTGGTGAACGCGTCCTTCGGCTTCGCGCTCGGCTTCGACCGGGAGAGCCCCGGGCTGATGCGCCGCAGACCGCGCCCCCGCGGGGAGTCGGTGCTCACCCGTCCGGTCCTGGTCACGGTGGGCCTCGCCGGGCTCGCGGTCACCATCCTGCTGCTGGGGCTCGTGAAGCTCGGCGAGGAGCTGTTCGACGGGGTGGGGACCGGCCAGTCCATCGCGTTCACGGCGTTCTCGCTCTGCCTGATCGTGGCGGCGTTCGAGTGCCGAAGCGAGACGGAGTCGGTGCTGACCCCCGCCACCTTCGACAGCCGGCAGATGAACTGGGTGGCGCTGGCCCAGCTGGCGCTCGCCGTGCTGGTGACGCAGCTGGACGGCTTCCGGAACCTGCTCGGGACGACCAGGATCGACGCCCGGCAGTTCGGCTGGGCCGTGCTCGCCGCGCTGGTGCTGCTGGTGCTGTGGGAGCTGGGCAAGTGGCTGGCCAGGCGGGCCGGGCAGGCCGGGCGGGCCGGGCGGGCCGGGGGGACACGATGATCGCCGACCGGCCGAAGCCTCCCGACGAGCCGGAGCCTCCGGAGGAACCCGCGCGCCCGGGCGGACCGGCGCGTCCCGAAGAGCGTCCCCCGGAGCGTCGCGAAGAGCGTCCCCATGAGCGTCCCGGAGAGCGGACGCGCCCCGGAGGACCGGCGCCCGCCGGGGAGGCCGCGCCCTCGCCCTCCCGGAGGCGCCGCCGGTGGACCAGCCTCACGCTGCCCGGCTGCTGGGGCGCCCTGCTGCTGGCCTGCCTGTCGTTCACCCCCTCGCTGCTCCCCCGCGGCGGCGTCCTCCAGGGCCTGATCTGCGGCATCAGCGGGGCCATCGGGTACGGGCTGGGCGTCGTCGCCGCGTACGTGTGGCGCGCGTTCGCCGACCGGGAGGCGCGGCCCGCCTCGCACCGGTCGTGGCAGGTCCTGGTCGTCACCGCCGTCGTGCTGTTCGGGCTCGCCTTCGGGTTCGGCCAGTACTGGCAGCGGGAGATCCGCACGCTCATGGGCGTCACCGACTTCAGCGTCCCGGCCGCCGTCGCCTGCCCGTTCATCGCCCTGCTGGTCTTCTGGCTGCTGCTGTGCGCGGGACGCGGGCTCCGGCGCGCGTACCACGGGGTCGTCGGCCTCCTCGGGCGCTGGATCGGTCCGAAGGCCACCCGGGTGGTCGGCTGGCTCGTGGTGGCGGGTCTGGCCTGGTCCGTGTTCAGCGGCGTGCTGCTCGGCGGCTTCGTCAACGCCGCCAACGAGGCCTTCTCGCTGCGCGACACCGAGACGCCGGAGGGCGTGCACCAGCCCACCTCCACCCTGCGCTCCGGCGGCCCCGGCTCGCTCATCCCGTGGGACACGCTGGGCCGCCAGGGCCGGGCCTTCACCGGCAGCGGCCCGACCGCCGCGGACATCAGCGCGTTCACGCACCGCACGGCCCGCGAGCCCGTACGCGCCTACGCCGGCCTGGACACGGCGGGCAGCGCGGAGGACCGGGCGGAGCGGGCCGTCGCCGACCTCCGGCGGGCGGGCGGCTTCGACCGGGCGAACCTGCTGGTCATGACCACCACCGGGAGCGGCTGGGTCGACCCGGCGGCGGTGGACACGTTCGAGTACCTGGGCGGCGGCGACGCGGCCACCGTCGCGATGCAGTACTCGTACCTGCCGTCGTGGCTGTCGTACCTCGTGGACCAGTCCAAGGCGCGCGAGGCCGGCCGCGAGCTCTTCGACGCGGTGTACGACGTCTGGTCCGGGCTGCCCCAGGACGCGCGGCCGCGGCTGTTCGTGGCGGGCGAGAGCCTCGGCTCGTTCGGCGGCGAGACGGCCTTCAGCGGCGAGTACGACCTGCGCAACCGCACCGCCGGCACCCTCTTCGCCGGACCGCCCAACTTCAACGTCCTGTTCCGGGAGTTCAGCGACCACCGCGAGCCCGGCAGCCCCGAGATCGAGCCCGTCTACAAGGAGGGGCGGACCGTACGCTTCACGGACGGGCCGGCGTCCGGGATCCCGCCCGCGGACCGGCCGTGGGACGGCAGCCGGGTGCTGTACCTGATGCACCCGTCCGACCCGATCGTCTGGTGGAGCCCCGACCTGCTGCTCTCCGAACCCGACTGGATCGGGGAGGCGCCGGGCGGCGACGTGCTCGAAGCGATGGTGTGGATCCCGTTCGTGACGTTCTGGCAGGTCACCGCCGACCTGCCGTTCTCCACCGGGGTGCCGGACGGCCACGGGCACACGTACAAGGCCGAGTACGTCGACGGCTGGAACGCCGTCATGCGGCCCACCGGGTTCACGCCCCAGGACCTGGACCGGCTGAGGGAACTGGTCCGGCCCCAGGACTGAGCGGTGCCGGCCGGCCCCCCTCGGGGGCGGTCAGCGCAGTACGAAGCCGAAGAGGTAGCCGAGCGCGTTGACCGCCCAGTGCAGCCCCATCGGCGCCAGCAGACTGCCGCTGCGGCGCCGCAGTTCACAGAAAAGGACACCCGCGGCGGCCGTGAACAGCACCGCCCCCGCGACCGCGAGCCCGGCCCCCGGCGCCGAGTCGCCGAACACCGAGTTCAGCGCGGGCTTCGCGGTCGACAGGCGCAGCGACGGCAGTACGTGCCACAGCCCGAACAGCACGCTCGACACGGCCGTCGCCCACCCGGCGCCCCGCGCCCGGCCGACCAGCCCGTACAGCACCCCGCGGAACGCGGTCTCCTCCAGCAGGACGGTGCCGAGGGGGACCAGCACGAGTACGCGGAGCGTCAGTTGGCCCGCGTCCATGTCCGCGTAGCGCCGGTCCTCGAACAGCGTCCGGGTGGCCGGCAGCAGGGCCCCGGCCAGGTAGACGGCGCCGACCAGGCCGATCAGCGCCAGCGCCCAGCGGGCACCGCGGCCCAGCGTGCCGGGCGCCAGGCCCGCGTCGGCGAGGGTGCCGCCGGCCAGGAAGAGCACGCCGAGCAGCAGGACGGCCGCGACGACGGACGTCAGCAGGGCGGCCGCACCGGACCACTGGTGGATGAGGACGTTGGCGGCGGCGAGCACGGCCACGGTGAGCGCGACCGCCGGCCAGGTGCCGAGGGGGCCGGGCCACCGGCCGCGCGGGCGGGCGTCCGGGGTGCCGTGGTCCGGATCGCGGGAAGGCACTGCGGAGTCCGTCCTTCCGTCGCCGGCGGTTCGTCTCGGCCCTCCCCGGCCTCCACGCTACCCGCCGGCCCCCCGCCGCGCCCGGCGCCGTGGCCCGGCGGGGCTTGACCTGCGGACCTGCCGCGACGTAGCTTCGGGCGCACTGGTTCGTGAGGTGACGGAAGGGGGCGGCGTCGGATGCCGGTCGTCTTCCCTGCGCCCCGCCCCGCTCACGAGACCGCCTGGACTCCGGGCCGTGTAGCGCACGGCTGCTGAGCAGTCCCCCCTTTCCCGGTGTGCCCGATCGCGGGCCCCGGCCCTTTCGTGTTCTCTGTTTTCCCTGAATTCTCCTGATTCCTCTCACCCGGCCGCGGCACGCGCCGTTGCGTGCCGAGCGCGCGCCGGGTTCTCGAGCTGCGCCACCCGAAACAGAAGGCTGCTGCCATGGCGACCAGAACGAACAGTACGAACGCCCACCGAGAAGAGGTCGTGCGATGACCGCGGCGCGGATCACGGTCAACGGGGCGCAGGCCCCCCTCGCCCCCGCCGCTCCCCACACCACGCTGCTGGACTTCCTGCGCGAGCGCGGCCTGACCGGCGCCAAGGAGGGCTGCGCGGAGGGCGAGTGCGGCGCCTGCTCGGTGCTGGTGGCCCGGCCGGGTGTGGACAGGCCCACGGACTGGGTGGCGGTCAACGCCTGCCTGGTCCCGGCCGCGGCGCTCGACGGCCAGGAGGTCGTCACCTCGGAGGGCCTGGCCACGGGAGGTGCGGACGGTACGCCGCCCACGCTGCACCCGGTGCAGGAGGAGCTGGCCGTGCGCGGCGGCTCCCAATGCGGTTACTGCACGCCGGGGTTCGTGTGCAGCATGGCCGCGGAGTTCTACCGGCCCGGCCGCTGCGCCCACGCCGGGCCCGCCGCCGGTACGGATCCGGCGGGCGGCACGGACGCGGCGGGCGGCACGGACGCGGCCGGCAGCCCGGACCCCGCCCGCGGTACGGATCACGAGCACGGCCCCAACGGCTTCGACCTGCACGCGCTGAGCGGCAACCTGTGCCGCTGCACCGGCTACCGGCCCATCCGCGACGCCGCGTTCGCCGTCGGCGAGCCCGCCGAGGACGACCCACTGGCCCGGCGCCGCGAGCAGGCGCCGCCGGCACCGGCCGCCACCGCGTACACCGCGGACGGCAGCACGTTCCTGCGTCCCACCACCCTCCCGGAGGCGCTGCGCGTGCTGGCCGAGCGTCCCGAGGCCGTGGTGGTCGCGGGCAGCACCGACTGGGGCGTGGAGGTGAACATCCGCTCCCGGCGGGCCGGTTGTGCGGTCGCCGTCGACCGGCTGGCCGAACTGCGGGAACTGCGCTTCGCGTCCGGACACGTCGAGATCGGCGCGGCGTTGACGCTCACCGAGCTCGAACGCCGTCTGGACGGGCGCATCCCCCTGCTGGCGCAGTTGTTCCCCCAGTTCGCGTCCCGGCTGATCCGCAACAGCGCCACCCTGGGCGGCAACCTCGGCACCGGCTCGCCCATCGGCGACGCCCCGCCGGCGCTGCTCGCGCTGGACGCGTCGCTGGTGCTGGCCGGCGCCGACGGCGAGCGCGAGGTGCCGCTCGGCGACTACTTCACCGGCTACCGGCAGAGCGTACGCCGGCCCGGTGAGCTGATCCGCGCCGTGCGGATTCCGCTGCCGCTCGCCCCGGTGACCGCGTTCCACAAGATCGCGAAGCGGCGTTTCGACGACATCTCCAGCGTGGCCGTCGCGTTCGCCCTGGACATCGAGGACGGGACCGTCCGCAGGGCCCGCGTCGGCCTCGGCGGCGTCGCCGCCACCCCCCTCCGCGCCCTGGCCGCCGAGGCGGCCCTGGAGGGCCGGCCGTGGTCGGCGGAGACCGTCGGCGCCGCGGCCGAGGTGCTGCGCACCGAGGGCACCCCGATGGACGACCACCGGGCCAGCGCGGGCTACCGCTCCGCGATGCTCGGCCAGAGCCTGTTGAAGCTGTACGCGCAGACCACCGAGGCGGTGACGTCATGAGCCGACTGTCCGAGCGTCCCGAGAAGCCCGTCGTGGGCGTGTCGATGCCGCACGAGAGCGCGCACCTGCACGTGACCGGCGCGGCGCTCTACACGGACGACCTGGTGCACCGCACGAAGGACGTGCTGCACGCCTACCCGGTGCAGGTCATGAAGGCCCACGGCCGGATCACCGCGCTGCGCACCGCGCCCGCGCTCGCCGTGCCCGGCGTGGTCCGGGTGCTGACCGGGGCCGACGTGCCGGGCGTCAACGACGCCGGCATGAAGCACGACGAGCCGCTCTTCCCCGACGAGGTCATGTTCCACGGCCACGCGGTCGCCTGGGTGCTGGGCGAGACGCTGGAGGCGGCGCGGCTCGGCGCGGAGGCCGTCGAGGTGGAGCTCGACGAGCGGCCCTCCGTGCTCACCCTGCCGGACGCGATCGCCGCGGGCAGCTTCCACGGCGCCCGGCCCGTGATGGAGTCCGGCGACGTGGCGGCCGGCTTCGCCGACTCGGCGCACGTGTTCACCGGCGAGTTCCTCTTCTCCGACCAGGAGCACTTCTACCTGGAGACGCACGCGGCACTCGCCCTGATCGACGAGAACGGGCAGGTGTTCGTCCAGAGCAGCACCCAGCACCCCTCCGAGACCCAGGAGATCGTGGCGCACGTACTGGGCCTGCACAGCCACGAGGTGACGGTGCAGTGCCTGCGCATGGGCGGCGGGTTCGGCGGCAAGGAGATGCAGCCGCACGGCTTCGCGGCCGTCGCCGCGCTCGGCGCCCGGCTGACCGGCCGGCCGGTCCGGGTACGGCTCAACCGCACCCAGGACCTGACCATGTCCGGCAAGCGCCACGGCTTCCACGCCGCGTGGCGGATCGGCTTCGACGCCGAGGGCCGCATCCAGGCCCTGGACGCCACCCTGACCGCGGACGGCGGCTGGAGCCTGGACCTGTCGGAGCCGGTGGTGGCCCGCGCGCTGTGCCACATCGACAACACGTACTGGATCCCGAACGCCCGCGTCACGGGGCGCATCGCCCGGACCAACAAGGTCTCGAACACCGCCTTCCGCGGGTTCGGCGGACCCCAGGGCATGCTGGTCATCGAGGACGTCCTGGGCCGGTGCGCGCCGCTGCTCGGCCTGGACCCGATGGAGCTGCGGGAGCGTAACTTCTACCGGCCGGGGCAGGGCCAGACCACCCCGTACGGGCAGCCGGTCACCCAGGCCGAGCGGATCTCCGTCGTCTGGGACCAGGTGCGCGAGGACGCCGGGCTCGCCGACCGGCAGCGCGAGATCGCGGCCTTCAACGCCGCGCACCCGCACACCAAGCGGGCACTCGCGGTCACCGGCATCAAGTTCGGCATCTCCTTCAACCTCACCGCCTTCAACCAGGGCGGGGCGCTGGTGCTGATCTACAAGGACGGCTCGGTCCTGATCAACCACGGCGGCACCGAGATGGGCCAGGGCCTGCACACGAAGATGCTGCAGGTGGCCGCGACCACGCTGGGCATCCCGCTGCACAAGGTGCGGCTGGCCCCGACCCGGACCGACAAGGTGCCCAACACCTCGGCCACCGCGGCCAGCGCGGGCACCGACCTGAACGGCGCGGCGGTGAAGAACGCCTGCGAGCAGCTGCTGGAGCGGCTGCTGCGGGTGGCCGGCACCCAGCTCGGCGCCAACGCCTCCGACGTGCGGATCACCGAGGGCGTCGCGCGCGTCCTGGGCGGCGACCGGGAGCTGGCCTGGGACGACCTGGTGCGCACCGCGTACTTCCAGCGGGTCCAGCTGTCGGCGGCCGGCTTCTACCGGACGGAAGGGCTGCACTGGGACGCCAAGGCCTTCCGGGGCTCCCCGTTCAAGTACTTCGCGTACGGCGCCGCCGCCGCCGAGGTGGAGGTGGACGGGTTCACCGGGGCGTACCGCATCCGGCGGGTGGACATCGTGCACGACGTGGGCGACAGCCTGTCGCCGATGATCGACGTCGGGCAGGTCGAGGGCGGCTTCGTGCAGGGGGCGGGCTGGCTGACGCTGGAGGACCTGCGCTGGGACACCGGGGACGGACCGAACCGGGGCCGGCTGCTGACCCAGGCGGCCAGCACGTACAAGCTGCCCAGCTTCTCCGAGATGCCCGAGGAGTTCCACGTACGGCTGCTGCAGAACGCCACCGAGGAGGGCGCCGTCTACGGCTCGAAGGCGGTGGGCGAGCCCCCGCTGATGCTGGCGTTCTCGGTGCGGGAGGCGCTGCGGCAGGCCGCCGCCGCGTTCGGGCCCGAGGGGGTCTGCGTCGAGCTCGCCTCCCCCGCGACGCCCGAGGCGGTGTACTGGGCGGTCGAGGCGGCCCGCGCCGGCGGTGCGCGCGGCGACGGCGACGCCCCGGGCGACGGCGCGGGGACGCGCACGGACACCGGCGCCCTGAGCCATGCCTGACACCACCTGGGTGGCCTCGGTCGCGCGGTTGCGGGCGCGCCGGGAACCCGGCGTGCTCGCGACCGTCGCGACCGTGCGCGGCCACGCACCCCGCAAGGCGGGGGCCAAGCTCGTCGTCGGCCGGACCGGCACCTGGGGTTCGATCGGTGGCGGCAACATCGAGGCCGTCGTGATCGACCGGGCCCGGGTCCTGCTCGGCACGCCGGGGGCGGAGCCGGAGCTGCTGGACTTCGCCCTGAACGACAAGGTCACCGGCCCGCACGGCGTGCAGTGCTGCGGCGGCGCCGTCGGCGTGCTGCTCGAACCGCTGCCGACGGTCCCGGCGGTGGCGGTGTTCGGCGTCGGGCACGTGGGGCTGGAGCTGGCCCGCATCCTGGCCCGCCACGACCTCGACCTGCACCTGGTCGACTCGCGGCCGGACATGCTCGCGGAGGAACGGCTGGGCGTGCTCGCGGACGCGGTGGCGCAGGTCCGGGTGCACCACACCCCGCTGCTCCCGGAGGAGGTGCTGGAGCAGCTGCCGGCCGGCACGCACGTCCTGATCATGACGCACGACCACGCGGAGGACGCCGCGCTCTGCGACGCCGCCCTGCGCACGGAGGGCCTCGGCTCGGTCGGACTGATCGGCTCGGCCGCCAAGTGGGCGCGGTTCCGGCAGCGGCTGGCCACCGAGGGCGGCCACGCCGCCGAGGCGATCGACCGGATCAGGACCCCGATCGGGATCGCCGGGATCACCGGCAAGGAACCCGCCACCATCGCGGTGAGCGTCGCGGCGGACCTGCTGCGCCGCTTCGAGGAGGACCGCCCCTAGGCCGTGCTCGCCTGTTCGGGCGACCCCGCCGGACCGGGTCCTCGGGGTCCGGCCGGGTGGGGCCGGGTGGGGCCGGCGGGTGGAATTGCGGCGCGGTGGGGCTGGGGCGGGCGGTCCGCGGGAACACTCCGGCGAACGCCGGCGGGCCGCCGCCGGCACCCGGCCGAGGAGCAGCCGATGGACACCACAGCGGGGGCGCCGCCGCCCCCGGCCGCGTCCCGCCCACGCCGCCTCGGGCCCGTGCTGGGCTGCGCGGCGGCGGCCGTGCTGCTGGCCGGGTGCGGGGCGCCCGCCTCCCGGCAGAACGCGGCGCGGGAGGCCGGCGCCGCCTTCGAGCGCGCCCTGGCCGCCGGTGACCACGCCGCCGCCTGCGCGCTGCTCGCCCCGGTCACGCGGACCCGGCTGGAGGAGCAGGAGGAGCGGCCCTGCGCCGCCGCCCTGGGCGACCAGGACCTGCCGCGTGGCGGTGCGGTGCACGGCACCGAGGTGTACGGGCGCCAGGCGCTGCTGCGGCTGACGGCGGACACGCTGTTCCTCTCGCAGTTCCGGGGCGGCTGGAAGGTGGTGGCCGCGGGGTGCGAGCCGCGCCCCGACCTCCCGTACCGGTGCAC
The DNA here is from genome assembly GCF_044759225.1 of Streptomyces sp. NPDC101132. NCBI lineage: Bacteria > Bacillati > Actinomycetota > Actinomycetes > Kitasatosporales > Streptomycetaceae > Streptomyces > Streptomyces sp. NPDC101132. The sequence goes on along the minus strand of NZ_JBIVYX010000009.1, from coordinate 220,595 downwards.
GGTGGAAGGGGCCTGAGGTGCGCGCACTGTTCGTCGCCTGCCTGGTCGTGGTCGTGGGCGGGCTCGGCTACTTCATCGCCATCGGGGTGATGCACCGGTGAGCCGCGCGGACGGCGGCCGCGGCCGGCGGCACGGTTTCTGGCGCGACAACAGCCTGACCCTGGTGTTCGGTTCCGCGTTCCTGGTGGTCCTGGCCGGGCAGGCGCTGGCCGGGCACGCCGAGTTCAACGAGGCGCTCGCCGTGGACGGGCTCCAACGGCTCAGCCTCGGCGAGTACCTGATGTCCTCGGACTTCGCCGTGGACGTGAGCGAGAACTGGCAGTCGGAGTTCCTCCAGTTCTTCCTCTACATCTTCGGCACGGTGTGGCTGCTCCAGCGGGGCTCGCCGGAGTCGAAGGAGCTGCACAAGGCGGGGCCGGAGAGCGAGCGGGAGCAGCGCATGGGCCCGCACGCCCGGCCGGAGTCGCCGCGCTGGGCGGGCCGCGGCGGCTGGCGCCAGGCGCTGTACGCGCACTCGCTCGGCACCGTCATGGCCTGCCTGTTCCTGCTCTCGTGGCTGGCGCAGTCCATCGCGGGCGTCGCGGCGTACGACGAGCAGCAGCTGCGGCAGCTGGAGGAGCCGGTCGGCTGGGGCGCGTACCTGGCCTCGGCGGACTTCTGGAACCGCTCGCTGCAGAACTGGCAGTCCGAACTGCTCGCGGTCGCGGCGATGGCGATCCTCTCCGTCTACCTGCGGCAGCGCGGCTCCCCGGAGTCCAAGCCGGTGGGCGCGGCCCACGCGGCCACGGGCGTCGAGGGCTGAACCGGCGGCCGGACCCCGGGCCCGGCCCCGCCCGGCGGGGGGCCGCCGGGCCAAGGACGGACGGGCAGCCTTTTCCGCCCGTCCCGGTGGTCCGGCGGCCCTCCGCCGGGCCGGGTCACGCCGCCCCGGCGGCCCGGCCGGGTCGGGGTTCGCGCGGCGTACGGCGCGTCGCCGGCCTGCGGCGGCGGTGCCCGCCCCCGTGACCTGCGGTTGCCCGCTGCCGCGGCCGCCATGCCCGGCGTGCGTGACGGGCCGCCGTCATCCGGTCGGCCGCGCACCGCGTGCCGCCCCGGCGCGGCGGCGGCAGGCTGTGGGGCACGTGGGCCGCCCCCGCGGCTCCCGTGCCCCGACGCCGTAGGAGGTCAGCCGTGCAGGGTCAGGGTGAGGAAGGCGCGGGTGAGATCGCCGCTCTCCGGGCCAGGATCGCGGCCCTGGAGGCCGAGCAGGCGACCGCGCAGCGGCCACCGCGCGAGCACCACCGGATGCGGGCGCTGCTGTCCACGCTGCTGATCGTCATCGGCTGTGTCCTGGCCCCCCTGGGCATCGTCGCCGCCTGGACCTCCCAGATCGTGGGGAACACCGACCGGTACGTCTCCACGGTCGCGCCGCTCGCCTCCGACCCGGACGTCCAGGAGGCCGTGGCGAACCGGGTCACCAACGCGGTGAAGGAACGGCTCGACCTCGCCACGCTGCTCACGGACGCGGCCCCCGAGGACCGGCCGCTGCTGGAGAAGGCGCTGGGCAAGCTGGGCGGCTCGCTGGAGGACGCGGTCGCCAGCTTCGTGAAGGAGAAGGCGCGGGACGTCGTCGCGTCGGACGCCTTCGAGAACATCTGGACCAACGCCAACCGCACCATCCACACCTCCGTGGTCCGCGCCCTGACCGGCAGCGGCGACGGCGCCGTGGAGATCAAGAACGACACGGTGACGGTGGACCTGGCGCCGGTGGTCGAGCAGGTCAAACAGCGCCTGGTGGACTCCGGGATGAACGTCGCGGCGAAGATCCCCGAGATCCACACCGACTTCACCGTGGTGCAGTCCGAGGACATCGGCCGGGTCAAGACCGGCTTCCGGCTGCTGGAGCTCGCCGGGGTCTGGCTGCCGGTCGTGGCCGTGCTGCTGGTCGTCGCCGGCATCCTGACCTCCGTCCACCGCCGGCGCACCCTGGTCGCGGGGGCGCTGGGCCTCGCGTTCGCCGCCCTCGTCCTGGGCGTCGTGCTGACCGTCTTCCGCACCGTGTACCTGAACGCGCTGCCGGACACGGTGTCCCAGCCGGCCGCCGGCTCGGTGTACGACGCCTTGATCCGCCTGCTGCGCACGACGATCCGCATGGTCGTCGTCCTCGGCGTCGTGGTGGCCCTCGCGGCCTGGCTCTCCGGCCCCGGCCGGTACGCGACGGCGGTCCGCTCGGTGTGGCACTCCGGCATCACCTCGACCCGGGCCGCCGCCGACCGCCTGGGGCTGCGCACCGGCCCGGTGGGCCCGTTCGTCCGGCGGCACCGCACCTGGATCACCTGGGGCCTGGTGGCGGTGGCCGCCCTGGTCTACATCCTGTGGTCCTACCCGACGGGCTGGGTGGTCGTGGGGCTCGCGCTGGCCCTGCTCTTCGCGCTCGCGGTGGCGGAGTTCCTCGCCGCGGACACCCACCCCGACCCGGCGGACCAGCCGGCCGACCGGCTCACGCCGGGACCGCCGGGACCGTCCAGCCCGACCGGCTCATCCGGCCCGACCGGCCCGACCGGCCCGTCCGGCTCAGCCGGCCCGTCCGGCCCGCCCGGCTCGTCCTGACCGCACGGTCTCCGGCGCCCCGTCCCGGCCCGGCGCCCACGGCGCCGCCGTCCGGGCGGGGCGCCGGCGTGCGTCAGGCCGGGGCGTCCCCGGCCGCCCGCACCGCGCCGGGCTGGGCCCCGGGGATCCGCTGGGTGAAGAAGAGGGAGAGCAGCGCGGCGAAGGCGAGGATGCCGAGCGCCGCCTTGAGCCCTTCGATGCGGGCGCTGTCGTTGGCCTCCAGCGCGGCCTCCGTCACGGCCGGGTCCGTGCCGGCCGCGTCGAGCGCGTCCTCCAGTTGCGCGTCGGAGAGGAAGGGGGCGCTGCCGGCGAGGCTGGTGTGCGCCTGGGTCTTCACCCCGGCCGGGACCGCGGGGTTCTGGTCGATGCTGGCGAGGAAGGACGAGGCCAGCACCGCGACCATGATCGAGCCGGCGAGGGCGGTGCCGATCGAGGCGCCGAGGTTGGTGACGGTGTTCTGGACGCCGCCGACCTCGGCGCTCTGCTCGTCCGGTACGGCGGAGACGGTGACGGCGCCGAGCTGGGAGGCGAGCGCGCCGATCCCGAGGCCGATCAGGAGCATCGGGACGGTGACGACCTCCGGGCCGGAGTCCGGGTCGAGCAGGGCCATCAGGACGACGGCGCCGACGAGCATCACCAGGATGCCGAACCGCACGACGCGCCGGGGCGACGCGCGCGGCAGGAACCGCGGGATCCCGACCGCGGCGGCCAGCAGCGTCAGGGAGAGCGGCAGGATCAGCGCGCCCGTGTGGAGGGCGGAGAGGCCGAGCGCCACGGACAGGTAGAGGGGGACGACGAAGAAGACGCCCATCTGGACGAGGTACTGGAAGAGGAAAATGGTGAGGCCGCCGGTGAGCTGCCGGTTCTCCAGCAGGCCGGGGTCGACCAGCGGCTCCGCCCCGCGCTTCACCAGGCGTGCCTCCCAGCGGAAGAACACCCAGACCAGCAGCACGCCGCCGAGCATCAGCCAGACGACGGGCGAGAGGGTGAACCAGGCGGGGCCCCCGGGCTTGGGCCGGAACCAGCCCCATTCGCTGGTGCGCAGCAGGGCGAAGACGAAGAGCCCGATGCCGGCGGCGGACAGGACCGCGCCCGGTACGTCGACGCGCGGGCGGTGGTCCGCCGGGGCGTCCGCGAAACGGCGGGCGAGCACCAGGATGACGAGCACCAGGACCGACTCCCCCGCGAACACCCAGCGCCAGGAGAAGAAGGTGGTGGCCAGGCCGCCGATGAGCGGGCCCACCGCGATGGCCACCGCGGCCGCGGCGGCGACCAGGCCGTAGGCGGCGGGGCGCTGCTCCTTGCCGAAGTTCGAGGCGACGAGCGCCACGATGGCCGGCATGATCAGCGCCGCGCCCACGCCCTCCAGGAACGACCAGCCCACCAGCAGGACGGTCAGGTTGGGGGCGAGGGAGGTGAGCAGGGATCCGCAGCCGTAGACGACGCAGCCGATCATGAAGGCGCGCCGGCGGCCGATGAGGGCGCCGACCTTGCCCCCGCTGATCATGAGCATCGCCATGACGAGGGTGTACGCGGTGATCGCGCCCTGCATGCCGCTCACCGTGGTGCCGACGTCCTCCGCGACGGTGGCGATGGAAACGTTCATCACCGAGCTGTCGAGGGCCATCAGGAACTGACCGGTCGCCAGCGTCAGCAGGACGACCCTCGCGCCCCCCGCCGTGCCGGCCGCATCCGCCTGTGTCATGGCCGCAGACTGTCACGGAAGCGGATGAATCGGACGGATGCTCGCCGGTGGGTTCATCAGACCGGAGGTGGCCTGCGGGGGCGCGGTTCCGGACGTGCGAGCGCCGGGGGCACATGCTGGAATGAAATGACATTTCACCCCATACCGACAGGAGCTGCGCATGAGCAGCGAGGCCGAGACCGCGCCGGGCTTCGGTGACATCGAGGAACTGGGCCCGGTCGACTACGTGGTGGTCGAGTTCCCCGGCAACCGGATGACGGGTGAGGGACTCCCGATCCTCGTCGACCTCGTCGACCGCGGGATCATCCGCATCTTCGACTTCGTCTTCATCCGCAAGGACCTGGACGGCACCGTGACCGCGGTCGAGCTCCAGGACCTGGGCGGCGAGGTCGACCTGTCCGTGTTCGAGGGCGCTTCGTCGGGCCTGCTGGACCAGGGCGACCTGGACGAGGCCGGCAGCGCCCTGGAACCCGGCAACTCGGCCGGGATCATCGTGTACGAGAACACCTGGGCGGCACCGTTCGCCCGTGCCCTGCGGCGCGGCGGGGCGCAGCTCGTCGCGGCCGGACGGATCCCCGTCCAGGCGCTGCTGGCGTCGCTCGACGCCCTGGAAGAGATCTACGACGGGGAGTGAACCCCGGCCCGGCCTGGAGATGAGGATCATGCCCGGACTTCTTCGCGGCGTCGCCCGTACCGCCGTCGTCGCCGGCACCGCCACCGCGGTGTCCAACCGTGTGAGCCGCCGTCAGGCCGGCCGCTGGGCCCGGCAGGAGGAGGAGCAGCAGGCGTACCAGCAGCAGGCCTACCAGCCTCCGCCTCCGCCCCCGGCCCCGGCGCCGCCGGCCGCCGCCGACGAGATGTCGGCCAAGATCGACCAGCTCAAGGAGCTGGGCGCCCTCAAGGAGCAGGGCGTGCTGACCGAGGAGGAGTTCGCCGAGCAGAAGCGGCGCCTGCTGGGCTAGCGGGGCGGCGCGCCGACGGCCCCCGCGACGTGCGGGGGCCGTCGCGCTGCCCACCGTGTCACGGGGACTCGGGCCAGAACGGGAAGTAGTCCGCCTCGCCCTCCCCCGTCGGGCAGATGATGTAGCTGCTCTCCGGCAGCTCGTTCCAGGCGCCGGGCAGGTCGCCCAGCGGTTCCGAGACGACCAGCCGGGTGGTGTCGGAGAGACGCAGGAAGGCCAGGTTCGGGTGGAGCTGGCGGATCTCGTCGGCCCTGCTGCTGTAGAAGAGGGAGCGGGAGCGGCCCTGGGTGGAGTAGCGGAAGGCCCACAGCCGCTCGCCGTCCGAGACCGCGACGGTCATCTGGAGGGGCGACTCCACGCCGTGCTCCTTGCCCAGCCGCTCCACGAAGCCCGCCATCCGGGCCACCGCGCCGGGCACGTCCTGGTCCAGGCCGAAGGTCACCGCGAGGTAGAACATCACCTCGGAGTCCGTGGAGCCCTCGATGGAGGCGAAGAGGGCCGGGTCCACGGCCATGCACAGGTCGCGCCGCAGCCGGTGGAAGTCGGTGATCGCGCCGTTGTGCATCCACAGCCAGCGCCCGTGCCGGAACGGGTGGCAGTTGGTCTGCTGCACCGCCGTGCCGGTCGAGGCCCGGACGTGGGCGAAGAACAGCGGCGAGCGCACGTGCGCGGCGATCTCCCGCAGGTTGCGGTTGTTCCAGGCGGGCCCGATGTCCCGGACGACGCCGGGTTCGGCGTCGCCGTTCGCCCCGTACCAGCCGACGCCGAAGCCGTCGCCGTTGGTGGTCTCCACGCCCAGCTTCGAGTGCAGGCTCTGGTCGATCAGGGAGTGGTCCGGCTTGTACAGGACGTCGTCCAGCAGGACGGGGGCACCGGCGTAGGCCAGCCAGCGGCACATGGCGCGTCCTTTCTCTCGTACGCGCCCGGCGCACGCATCCGGACGCGCGTTCTTCGAGCGTAGTCCAGGACGCCGCGTGCGCCACGGGCGGCGCGGCGGGCGACGTGCGACGCTGGAGGGAGAACGCCGACGAGTGCCCGGGCCCGGCCCGGGGGACTCGGGAGGTCCGATGGGACGGGATGTCCCGGCGCTGGTGTTCACGCGGGAGGACCGGCGCCGCTACCGCAACAAGACGCAGTCCTGCCTCGACGCCCTCGCGCGCATGCTGCGCGAGTCCCGCTTCGACAACGAGCGGCCGCAGGTCGGGCTGGAGATCGAGCTGAACCTGGTGGACGGCACCGGTGAGGCGGCCATGCGGAACGCGGACGTGCTCTCCGCGATCGCCGATCCGGCCTGGGCGACCGAGCTGGGCCAGTTCAACCTGGAGATCAACATTCCGCCGCGGCGGCTGACCGAGGGCGGCCCGGACGCCTGGGAGCGGGAGATCCGGGACGCGCTGAACCACGCCGAGGAACGGGCCGCCGGGGTCGGCGCGCACCTGCTGATGATCGGGATCCTGCCGACGCTGCGGCTGTCGGACGTGGGCGAGCACGCGCTCTCCGAGAACCCGCGCTACCACCTGCTCAACGAGCAGGTCTTCGCGGCCCGCGGCGAGGACCTGCGGCTCGCGCTGGACGGGATCGAGCGGCTGCGCGCGTACGCCGACACGATCACCCCGGAGGCGGCGTGCACCAGTACGCAGTTCCACCTCCAGGTCGCGCCGGAGGAGTTCGCCGCGTACTGGAACGCGGCGCAGGCCATCGCCGGTGTGCAGGTGGCACTGGCGGCGAACTCGCCGTTCCTGTTCGGCAAGGAGCTGTGGCGCGAGACCCGCATCCCGCTGTTCGAGCAGGCCACGGACACCCGCCCGGAGGAGATCAAGGTCCAGGGCGTGCGGCCCCGGGTGTGGTTCGGGGAGCGCTGGATCACCAGCGTGTTCGACCTCTTCGAGGAGAACCAGCGCTACTTCCCCGCGCTGCTGCCGCTGTGCGAGGACGAGGACCCGCACGAGATGCTGGAGGCGGGGGACGTCCCCGAGCTGGCGGAGCTGACGCTGCACAACGGCACGGTGTACCGCTGGAACCGGCCGGTGTACGCCGTCGCGCACGGCAAGCCGCACCTGCGGGTGGAGAACCGGGTGCTGCCGGCCGGCCCGACGGTCGCCGACACCCTCGCCAACGGCGCCTTCTACTACGGGCTGACCCGCGCGCTCGTGGAGGAGGAGCGCCCGGTGTGGTCCCGGATGTCCTTCGCGGCCGCCGAGGACAACCTGCACGCGGCCGCCCGGCACGGCATGGACGCGGCCCTGTACTGGCCGGGCATGGGCGAGGTGCCCCCGGCCGAACTCGTGCTGCGCCGGCTGCTGCCCCTGGCGCACCGGGGGCTGGCGGCGGCGGGCATGGACGACGCCTGGCGGGAGCCGCTGCTGGGCGTGATCGAGCAGCGCTGTGTGACCGGGCGCAACGGGGCGACCTGGCAGGCGGAGATGTTCCACCACCTGGACGACACGCTGCACCGCGACCGGCACGAGGCACTGCGCCGGATGACCTGCCAGTACATGGAGTTCATGCACCTCAACGCCCCGGTGCACACCTGGCCGGTGGACTGACCGCGGTGCCCGGCGGCCCGTGGCCGGGCCGGCTCACGCGTCCTGGATGCGCCGGAACGGGCGGTCCGCCTCCAGGGCGAACGCGACCTCCAGCAGCAGGCGTTCGCTGCCGGGCCGGCCGGAGAACATGACCCCCACGGGCAGCCCGTCCTCGGTCGCCCGCGCGGCCGGCACCGACACCGACGGCGTGCCGACGACGTTGTTGAGCGGGGTGAAGGCCACGTAGGCGAGGATCCGCTCGACCAGCTCCCGGTACGGGACGTCCGGGCTGAGGCGCCCGATCGCGGGGGTGGTGTGCGCGAGGACGGGCGAGAGCACGAGGTCGATCCCGCGGAACGCCGCCGCGTACGCCTCCTTGGTGCGCCTGAGCCGGCGCAGCACGCCCGGGGTGCCGCGCCAGTGTCCCAGGTACTCCTCGCGGAGCCCCCGGCTGAGCCCGTCCATGCGGTGCCGGTCGAAGTCCGGGCCGAAGGTGCGGCCGGTGGCGCCGATGAGGAAGGAGAGCAGTCCCCAGTAGGTGAGGAAGTCGTCGGTGAAGCGGGGGTCGACGGTCACCTCGACGGGCTGCACGCGGTGGCCCAGCGCCTCCAGTCGGGCCGCGGTCTCCGTGACGGCCGCCCGGGTGGTGGCGTCGGCGTCGACCCCGTTCGGCGAGTCGACGAGGAAGCCGATGCGCAGCGGCCGGTCGGAGGGGCCCTCGACCAGGCCCACCGGCGGCAGCTTCGGGTTGCGCCAGTGGGCCTCGGCGGCGGCCAGCCAGGCCGCGGAGTCCCGTACGGAGCGGCTGACGATCCCGTCGGAGACGATGTCCAGCGGGAGTTGGCGGCTCTGGGCGTTGCGCACGACGCGGCCCCGGGTCGGCTTGAGCCCGACGAGGCCGCAGCAGGCGGCGGGTATCCGTATCGAGCCGCCGCCGTCGTTGGCGTGCGCGATCGGCACGGCTCCGGCGGCGACGAGGGCGGCGCTGCCGCCGGAGGAGCCGCCCGCGGAGTGGCCGGTGTGCCAGGGGTTGCGTACGGGCTCCGCGCCCTCGTACTCCGTGGTCGGGCTGAAGCCGAACTCGGGCAGCCGGGTCTTGCCGAGCACCGTGACGCCGCTGCTCAGGAGCTGCCGGGCGAAGGGGGCGTGCCGGCGCGCGGTCCGCGGGGTGAAGGCGGCACTGCCGTGGCCCGTGGGCAGGCCCCGGTAGTCGGTGTTGTCCTTGACGAAGGTCGGTACGCCGGCGAAGGCACCGGCCGTCCCGCCCGCGGGCTCCGGGGTGTCGGCGTACACCTGGACGGCGCGCAGCCGCGCGTCGACGGCCCGTACCCGCTCCGCCGCGTCCCGGGCGGCCTCGGCGGCGCCGACCTCGCCGCGCCGGATCGCCGCCGCGAGCCCGACGGCGTCGTGCTCCCCCAGCGCGTCGTCCCTGAAGGCGTGCACCGTGGGCCGTTCCTCGAAACTCGTCACCGCTACCTCAGCACCTCGGGCGTGTGGATGGTCGCCGCCATCATTGCCTACCGTCGGGTAACACGCGAGGCTTCCGCGGGATCCTGGACGGAATCCCCGGGGCCGGCCTTGGCCGCACGCGGGTGCCGGGGCGCGCCGGCCGGTGGGGCGCGCCGGCCGCCGCCGCGCGCGGGACCCGCACCGCGCGGCTGCCGGGGTACCGTCGTCCCGTGACGATCACCTACCGCGTGGCGCGCCCCGGGGACGCCGGCCCCATCGAGGCCCTGGACGGCTCCTTCACCACCGATGCCGTCCTGGACGTGGTCGTCACGTCCGACGGCTTCGGCATCCGCGAGCGCGCCGTGGACCCGCCGGTGCGCAAGGTCTTCCCGCCCGAGGAGCACGACGAGCAGTCGCCGGGCGCGGACGTGGCCGCCGACGAGCGGACCGTGGTCGCCCTCGACGGCGGCGAGGACGGGCGGGTGTGCGGCTTCGTGGCGGTCCGGTACGCGCCCTGGAACCGGCGGCTGACCGTCGAGGACATCGAGGTCGCCCCGGAACACCGCGGCCGCGGCATCGGCCGGGCCCTCATGGAGCACGCGGCGGAGTTCGGGCGGGAGCGGGGGGCCGAGCACCTGTGGCTGGAGGTCTCCAGCGTCAACGTCCCCGCGGTGCGGGCCTACCGGCGCCTGGGCTTCGCCTTCTGCGGGCTCGACACCCATCTGTACGACGGCACCCCGGCGGCGGGCGAGACCGCGCTGTACATGAGCCGCCCCTGCGGCTGACCGGGAGGGAACGGGGTGCGACTTCAGGAGGATGCGCGGCCCCTCCGCGCGGGGGACATGCGGTAGTTCCCGGAGTTGACGATCCGTCCGTTTCCGCCGCATAGCTTCGTGGTCATGAACCGACGCCACGCGGCTGCCGCCGCCGCACTCCTCGCCTTAATCCTGCCGCTGCCGATCGCCGCCTCCGCGGCCGCCGCTCCCGTCCCGGTGACGGCCTCCGCGTCCGCCTCGGCGCCGGCCGGCGCAACCGCCGCCGCCACCGGGCCGCGGGCGACGGCCCGGATCGAACTCCCCCGGCCCACCGGCCGGTTCGCCGTGGGCCAGGAGACCCTGCACCTGGCCGACCGCACCCGTACCGACCCGTGGGCCGGCAGCGGGCCGCGCGAGCTGATGGTCACCATGCGGTACCCGGCCGTACGGGGCACCGGCGGGCCGGTGCGGTACCTCACCCACGAGGAGGCCCGGCTGCTGCTGGCCGCCCGGGAGCTGGACGAGGTGGTGCCGGCCGAGACCCTCGCCGGTACGGTCGCCCACGCGCGGGAGGGGGCGCGCGCCCTCCCCGGCCGCCACCCCCTGGTCGTCCTGTCCCCCGGCTTCACCGTGCACCGCGCCACGCTGACCTCCCTGGCCGAGGAACTCGCCTCCCGGGGCTACGTCGTGGCCTCGGTGGACCACGCGTACGAGAGCGTCGGCACCGCCTTCCCGGGGGGCCGGGTGCTGGAATGCCTGGCGTGCACCCGGGTCGGCGAGGATCCCTCGGGCTACCGGGCCGTCAGCGACGGCCGGGCCCGCGACGTGTCGTTCCTCCTGGACCGCCTGACCGGCCGGCACCCGGCCTGGGGCAAGTCCCACCTGATCGACCGCGGGCGGATCGCGATGGCCGGGCACTCGATCGGCGGGGCGGGCACGGCCGCGGCCATGGCCGCCGACCCGCGGATCCGCGCCGGGGTCGACATGGACGGCACCCTGTTCACCCCGGTGCCGGAGAAGGGGCTGGGCGGCCGCCCGTTCATGCTGCTCGCCGCCGCCGACGGGGCTCCGGGCGGGGAGGCCAGCTGGGACCGGGACTGGCCGCGCCTCGACGGCTGGAAGCGCTGGATCAGCTTCAAGGGCGCGGACCACTTCACGTTCACCGACGTCCCGTCCATCGGCGACCAGCTGGGGCTGCCGGACCTGGAGTCCCCGCTGTCCGGGGCCCGTTCGGTGCAGCTGACCCGCGCGTTCGTCGGTGCCTTCATGGACCGCCACCTCAAGGGCGTCCCGCAGCCGCTGCTGCGCGGCCCGTCCGCCGAGGCCCCCGAGGCGGTCTTCCACCGGCCGTGACGGGCTCCCGGCGCGGGTCCCTCCGCCCCGGCCACGGGTGACGTGTCACGGACCCGGCGTCACGGACCCCGGGTCACGGACCACGGGTCACGGTGGTGACTCCGCCGGGGGCGGGTCCGGCCCCGGCCGCCGGCCGGGGGCCGGCCGGCGGGGCGCCGGGCCGTCGGGTTCCGGGGCTCCGTGCCCCGGCGACCCGGGCCGCGGCGGTCCGGGCTCCGGTGGGCCGGGCGGTGCCGGCCCGGGCTCCGACGCCTCCGGAGGCGGTGGCGCGTACCCCGGCGCGGCGGGGGCGGCCGGATCCGCGGCCGCCGGATCCGCGGCCGCGGCCGTGCGCCGGAGCTGGCCGACCACGGTCTTCAGCACCGCGACCAGCGGGACGGCCACCACCGCACCGCCGATCCCCGCGACCGTGCCGCCCGCGGAGACGGCCAGGACGACGCCCAGCGGATGCACCCGGACGGCCCGGCCGAGGATGAACGGCTGCAGGACGTGGCCCTCGATCTGCTGGACGAGCAGCACGACCATCAGCACCATCGCGGCGGCGAACAGCCCTTCCGTGACGAGGGCGACGACCACCGCGAGGGCCCCCGAGACCACGGCGCCCACCAGGGGGATGAACGAGAAGAGGAAGATGAAGACGCCGAGGGGCACGGCCAGCGGCACCCCGAGGAAGTACACCCCGAGCCCGATGAACACCGCGTCGACCAGGGCCACGATCACGGTTCCGCGGACGTAGCCGGTCAGCGTCGCCCAGGCGGCCGGTCCGCAGTCGGCCACGGCGGGCCGGGCGGCGGCCGGTACGGCGATGAGGCTCCAGCGCCAGATGCGCGGCCCGTCGTACAGCAGGAACAGGGTCGAGAAGATCGCCAGGAGGATGCCGGTGAGCACCTCCACGAGCACCGTGACGCCCTGCAGGCCGCGGGAGGCGATCCCGCCGCCGGAGGCCAGGCCGTCGCTCAGGCTGTCGGCGACGGAGTTGATCTGCTTCTCCGTGACGTGCAGCGGGCTGCGCAGCAGCCACTGCTTCAGCTCTTCGACGCCCTCGCGGACCCGTGCGGTGAGCACGTCCGCGTTGTCCATGACCTGCCAGACCACGAACCAGCCGGCCAGGCCGAGGAGTACGAAGCCGCAGAGCGCCGTCAGCGCGGTCGCCGGGCCGCGCGGCAGACCGTGCCGGTGCAGCCGGGCCCCGGTCGGCTGGAGCAGGGCCGTGACGAGGAGCGCCACGGCGAAGGCGAGCACCACGATGCGCAGCGCCGAGACCACGCGGAACAGCACCCAGAGGCCGCCCGCGATGACCAGGAGCCGCCAGGCCGCCTCGGCGGCCACCCGCAGCCCCCAGGGGATGGCCTCCGACGGCGGGATGCGGGACGGCGGTCCGGCCCGGGCCCGGGCGGCTCCGGCCGCGGTGACGGGTCCCCCGTCCACGGCACCGGCGCCGTCACCGTCGGCCGTGCGCAGGCGCGCCCGGAGGGCGGCGGCCGTGGGGCCCAGCCGCCCTCGCCAGCGGTGGTCGTCCGTGCCGGTCATGGCCGCCGGGCCGGTGCCGGGTCACCAGTAGTGGTTCCGGCCGCCCACCGCGTGGCCCATGGAGCCCATGATCCAGAGGATGGCGCCGAGGACGAGCAGGATGATGCCGATCGTCCAGAGGATGGAGATGCCCAGCGCCCAGCCGAGCACCAGCAGGATGAGACCGAGGATGATCATTTCTGTTCTCCACTCCGGGGCGGCGGGCGCTGCCGGGCGGACACCCGGACGGGCCCCGGCCCCTCTCGCAGAGCCGCTGCTACCCGCTTCCGGCCCCGGCATGCGGGTGGCGTCGCCCGCTCCCGGGGCCACCGCCTGGCCCCTGTCCCGGATCAGGGCCTAGTCGGGCGGCTCGGGTACGGGCTCCTCCGCGGGCCCCGGGCCCGGCGGGGGTTCGCCGGGCGGGCCCGACGGGGGCGCGGGCCGCGGGTCGTGCGGCACCGGATCGGGCTCGGAGGGGACGGGTTCGGGCCCCTCGGGTTCCGGCTCGGTCGCTTGCGTCACCGTTCCTTCACTCCTCTCGCTCACTCCTGCGGCGCGCCGCGCCGCCGGAGCGGCACGCCGGCCGGGCGACCCGCGCGTGTCGCCGGGTCGCCGGTGTTCGTTCCGTCGGCGCGCGGCTGCCCGGGGACCGCGGGGGTATGCCCCGCGCTACGGGTGGAGGCGGTCGACGAGCGCGGCCAGGGCCTTCGCCAGGGCGTCGGCTCCCGGTCCGGCAGGCCCACCCGGCCGCGACTGGTAGAGGTCCCGGCGGATCTCCACCATCAGGGCGCCCACCCGGTCGTCCCGGCCGTAGTACCGCAGCGGCACGTACGTGCCGGCGAAGGGGCTGTCCAGGCCGGTGCCGCCGAATCCGGCGAACGCCTCCTCGGCCGCGGCGAGCAGCCCGGCCGGCGTGTGGAAGGCGTCCGTGCCCAGGCAGACCGGCGGCCGCGCGCCGTCGCCGTGCAGCTCGTACGGGAGGGCCCGCGCGGGATACGAGTGGACGTCGACGACCAGGGCCCGCCCGGTGGCGGCCAGCCGCTCCTCGACGGCACGGGTCATGGCCTCCGCGTACGGGTGGAAGTAGCGGTCGAGCAGCGGCCCGTCGTCGAAGCCCTCCGGGCGCAGCGGTTCGCGGTGGGTGGTGCGGGTGTACACCGCGCCCATGCCCACGGACCGCATCTCCTCGCGGTCGTCGGGGAACCGCTCGGGGTCGACGACCAGCCGGGACAGCCGGTTCACGAACCGCCAGGGCGTGACGGCGCAGGCGGCCGCGGCCCGTGCGGCGATCAGGTCGGTGTGGGCGTCGGTGATGTGGTCCAGTTCCCGCTCCAGCGCCCGGTCGTCCAGCACGATGCCGGCACGCACGGCCGCCGGTACGGCCCGGGAGGCGTGCGGCACGTGGAGGATCACCGGCGACGCGGCCGCGCCGGGCAGCAGGGCGAAGGACTCCCGGCCGGACGCCGGCCCGGACCCGGACGCGGAGGCCGACTCGGACTCGGGCCCGGGCAGGGGCAGGGACTCGGGCACGTGGCTCATCTGCGGTTCCTCGGTCTTCCTCGGTGTGGCGGACGGGAGTTGCCGGGTCGGCCCCCATCCTCGCGCGCCGGGCCGTTTGACAGGAACGCCACCCAAGATCCATGCTTTCACTACTCAATTAGTGAAAGCATGGAAGGTGACGTGGTCGAGTACCAGATCGACCGGTCGAGCGGCGTCCCGGCGTACGTGCAGATCGTCCGGCAGACCGAGCAGGCCCTGCGCATGGGCACGCTCCAGGTCGGCGACAGGCTGCCCACCGCCAAGGAGGTCGTCGAGGCCACCGCGATCAACCCCAACACGGTGCTCAAGGCCTACCGCGAGCTGGAGCGGGAGGGGCTGGTCGAGGCCCGGCGCGGCCTCGGCACCTTCGTGCGCCGCTCGCTGGCGCGTCCCGCCACGGCGGCGGACTCCCCGCTCCGTGCGGAGCTCGCCGCCTGGATGGCGCGCGCCCGTGCGGCGGGCCTGGAGCGCGCCGACGTCCTCGCGCTGATCACCGCCGCCGTCGAGGAGATGGACGCGGGCGGACCCGTACCACCCCCGGAAGTCCGGGACGACACAGAGGAGAACGCATGACCGGGCCCACCGAGCCCGCCGCCCTGAGCGCCACGGGCCTCGGCCACCGGTACCGGGCACGCGCCGGCTGGGCGCTGGAGGACTGCACCTTCACGGTCCCGCGGGGCCGCGTCACCGCCCTCGTGGGCCGCAACGGCGCCGGCAAGAGCACCCTGCTGCACCTGGCCGCCGGCCTGCTCCGTCCGACGACGGGCCGGGTACGGGTCCTCGGCGCGGCGCCCGGCACGCCCGAGGCCCGCGCCCGGGTCTCGCTCCTCACCCAGGAGAAGCCGCTCTACCCCCGCTTCACGGTGGCCGACACCCTGCGCATGGGCGCCCGGCTCAACCGCGTCTGGGACCGCGAGGCGGCCGAACGGACCGTCCGCGAGGGGAACATCGCCCTCGACGCACGGGTGGGGGAGCTGTCCCCCGGCCGCCGCGCCCGGGTGGCCCTCGCCCTGGCCCTCGGCAAGCGGCCCGACCTGCTGCTGCTCGACGAGCCGCTGTCCAACCTCGACCCGCTGGTCCGCGGCGAGATCATGGCCACGCTGATGGCCGAGGCCGCCGAGCACGGCACCAGCATCGTGATGTCCTCCCACGTGCTGTCCGAGCTGGAGCAGACCTGCGACTGGGTCGTCCTGCTCCGCGAGGGCCGCATGGCGCTGAGCGAGGACACCGACGAACTGCGCACCGGCCACGTCCTGCTGACCGGGCACCGGGACGGCGCCCCGGACCTGGCCGGGCACACGGTGGTGCACGCGCGCACCAACGGCCGGCAGCTCACCGCCCTGGTCCGCCTCGCCGGCGAGCTCGCCGGCGACTGGCAGGTACGGCGCCCCAGCCTGGAGGACGTACTGATCGGACACCTCCGCACCGAACCCGAAGAGAACGAAGTGAAACACCCGACCGACCCGGCCCACCCGACCCAGCCGACCGCCCCCACCCACCGGAACCACGAGGACGCGGCGTGAAGGGCTCCCTCTGGCTGGCCTGGCGCCAGCAGCGCGCACTGGTGCTGAGCGGCGCGGCCCTGCTGGCCGTCGCCCTGACGGTCGCGGTGGTCTCGCGCGCCGGCATGGTGTCCGACCTGGCCAGCGGCAGGTTCGACCACTGCGAGACCGGGCCCCTGCACTGCAGCGGCGCCGACGGCCTACCGCTGCTGCTCGACATCGGGCCCCTCCAGCTGCTGGGCTTCCTCAACATCGCGCTGCCCACCCTCATCGGCATGTTCTGGGGTGCCCCGCTGCTCGGCCGCGACCGCGAACTCGGCACCCACCGCATGGTGCTGGCCCAGGGCATCGGCCGCGCCCAGTGGTTCACCGGCCGCTTCGCCCTCGCCGCCCTCGGCAGCGTGGCCGTCTCCGGGCTGCTGGCGCTGCTGTTCACCTGGTGGTGGGAGCCCGCGGCCGACCGCAGCTACGGGATGTTCTGGTACGACACGGCGTCCCTCAGCGGTTCCGGCCCGCGTACCGTCGCCGCCGCCCTCTTCGGCCTCTCCGTCGGCACCCTGGCCGGGCTGCTGGTGCGCCGGGTGATGTCCGGCATGGCAGTGACCCTCGTGGTCACCGTCGCCGTCACCGGGCTGATGGAACTGGCCCACCGGGCCCGCGTGTTCGTCCCGCCGCACAGCTACGTGAGCGCGGGCTCCGCGCCCAAGCCGCTCATGGAGGACAAGTGGTCGACGGGCAACTACGGCCTGATCACCGCCTCCGGACGCCGTGACGACGTCATGAACTGCGCCTTCCCCTCCGGCCCGGAGCTCACCGACTGCATGACCCGGCACGGCTACGTGTCCCGCTTCTACGAGGCCAACCCGTCCGGCGACTACTGGGCCTTCCAGTGGACCGACACGGCGCTCCTCGGCGGGCTGGCCGCAGTCCTCGTCGTCGCGACGGTCCTGCTGCTGCGCCGCCGCGTCTGAACCCCGCCCGCCAGGGCGCCCCTCTCCTTTCCCTTTCACTCCCTCTTTTCCTTCATCACGTACCGAGCAAGGAGGTCGCTTCGGCATGCCCGAAAACGCCAAGTCCCCCAAGAAGCTGAACAACAACCGCGCCGCCCTGACCCACAAGGTGGGCTACGCGCTGCGCAACCCCGGCCGCGTCGCCCCGTACCTGCGCCGCGCCACCCGCGACGCCTGGCTGCGCCGCCAGTACCCCGACCACGTGGCGTACTACCGCGCCGTGATGGCCTCCGACACCCGGCGCAACCCCGAGGCCGCGGTCGGCAGCCAGACCCACGACCGGTGGCTGGCGCTCGGCCGGATGCAGTTCGACTACCTGGTGGAGCACGGCCTGCGGCCCGAGCACCGGATGCTCGACATCGGCTGCGGGAACCTGCGCGGCGGCTGGCGGTTCATCGGCCACCTCGACACCGGCCACTACTACGGCATCGACATCTCGCCCGACATCCTCATAGCCGCCAAGCGGACGCTGAGGGACCGCGGGCTCCAGGCGAAGCTGCCGCACCTGACCATCACCGACGACCTCACCCTGGACTTCCTGCCCGACCGCCACTTCGACGTGGTCCACGCGCACAGCGTGTTCTCGCACTCCCCGCTGCCGGTGATCGACGAATGCCTCGCGCACGTCGGGCGCATCCTGACCGACACCGGGTTCTTCGACTTCACCTTCGACCGCACGGAGGGCACCGAACACCAGGTGCTGCGGGAGGACTTCTACTACCGCACGGAGACGCTGCTCGCCCTCGCGGCCAAGCACGGGCTGCACGCCCGCTTCATGGACGACTGGGAGACGCGGCCGCACGGCCAGTCCAAGATCCGGGTGAGCCGTTCGCCGCTGGCGCCGGCCGCCGCCTGACGCACCGCCCGGAGCCCGCCATGCCGCCTCCGCCCACGGGACCGCCCGGCCTCCTGCCGGCCCGCCCCGCCCCCGCACCGCACCGGCCCCCGGCCGGCCCCCACCGGCCCGATCCGCCCGGTCCGCCCGGTCCAACGGGTCCGCACAGTCCGCCCGATCCGCCGGGCCCGCCCGGACCGGCCGCCCGGTCCGCGCCGCCGCCCGCGCCCCCGCCGGCGCCGCAACCCCCGCCTCCGCCTCCGCCCCCGCCCCCGCCCGGGGCCCGTGCCGCGGATCCGCCCTCCGACCGCACCACCGGACAACCGGCCCACCCCTCCTCCCCCTCTCCCTCCCTCCGCACCGTCCGCGCCCTCCCCGCCGCCCTGGCCCTGGCCCTCGGCCTGTGGGGCATCACCCGGCAGGACTCGCTCTGGCGCGACGAGGCCGCCACCTGGCAGGTCGCCCGGCGCAGCCTGCCCGAGCTGTGGCGGATGCTGGACCAGGTGGACCTGGTCCACGGCCTCTACTACGCCTTCGTCCACGCCGTCTTCGCCGTCTTCGGCGAAGGCCTGGTCGCCCTCCGCCTGCCCTCCGTCCTGGCGGTCGCCGCCGCGGCCGCGCTCCTGGCCGACGTCGGGGCCCGGCTCGCCGGCCCGCGGGCCGGACTGGCCGCCGGCCTCGCCCTCGCGCTGCTGCCGCCGGTCCAGCGGTACGCGCAGGAGGGCCGCCCGTACGCCCTGGTGACGGCCGCGGCCGCACTCGCGACCTGGCTGCTGGTGGCCGGGATCCGGCGGCCGCGGGCCCGCACCTGGTGCGCGTACGCCGCGGCGGTCCTGGCCGGCGCGCTGCTCAACTGGTTCTCGCTGCTGGTCCTGTGTGCGCACGCCTGCACGCTGCTGCTCGTCCGCGCGCCCCGCGCCGTGCGGCGCGGATGGGCGTACGCGGCGGGCGCGGCGGTGCTCGGCGCGCTGCCGCTGATCTGCGCCAGCCGCAGCCAGGCGGGACAGGTGGCGTGGATCCGTCCGGCCGGCGCCGGGACCGTCGCGCTGGTGGCCGGGTCGGTGCTGCTCGCGGGCGGCTGCGCCCTGCTGCGCGGTGCCCGGTACGGCGGGGCGCCACCGGCCGGGCCCGGCGGGCGGGTGGGCCCGGCGGCCGTGGCGGTCCCCCTGTGTGCCGTGCCGCAGGTGGTGCTGCTCGCGGTCTCGCTGACCGTGCAGCCGCTGTTCGTCGACCGGTACGTGCTGTTCGCCGCGCTGGGCCTCGCCCTGGCGCTCGGCGTGCTGGTCACCGCGCTCGGCGCCCGGCTCGGGGCACGGCCGGGAGCCTTCACGGCCGGGGTCGCCGCGCTGGTCTTCCTCGCGCTGCTGCCGGTCGAGCACCGGCTGCGGACGGCCGGGGGCCGGGTGGACGACGTGCGCGGGGCCGCCGCACTGGTGGCCTCGGCGCGGGGACCGGGCGGTGCCGGGGTGGTGTTCGTGCCGGCCGCGCGCCGGGACACCGCGCTGGTCACACCGGCCGCGTTCCGGGGGCTGCGGGACCTGGCGCTCGTACGCACTCCCGCCGCGTCCGGCACGCTGCACGGCGTGGAGGCCGGGCCCGGGGCGATCGCCGGCGCGCTGCTGCGGGAGCGCCGCGTGGTGCTGGTCGACGACGCGGGGGCCGGCGCGCCCGCCAACGCGCGCGACCGGGCCAAGCGGCGGGTGCTGGCCGGGGCCTTCGTGGCGGTCCGGTCGGAGGTGTCGGGCGGCCGGCGGGTCACCGTGTACGAGCGGAAGGAGCGCTGAGGGGGGCGGCTCGACCCGGTGCGGCGAGGGGCGGTGAGGGAGGCCACCCGAAGGGGTGTTGCATGATCATGCGATACCTTGCATACTCTTCCTATGTCCAAGGTCCTCACCTCCCTCCCCGCCGGCGAGCGCGTCGGCATCGCCTTCTCCGGCGGCCTCGACACGTCGGTCGCCGTCGCGTGGATGCGCGACAAGGGCGCCGTTCCGTGCACCTACACCGCCGACATCGGCCAGTACGACGAGCCCGACATCGCCTCGGTGCCCGGCCGCGCCAAGACCTACGGCGCCGAGATCGCGCGTCTGGTCGACTGCCGCGCCGCGCTCGTCGAGGAGGGCCTTGCCGCGCTCACCTGCGGCGCGTTCCACATCCGCTCGGGCGGCCGCGCGTACTTCAACACCACGCCCCTGGGCCGCGCCGTCACCGGCACCCTGCTGGTCCGGGCGATGCTGGAGGACGACGTACAGATCTGGGGCGACGGCTCGACCTTCAAGGGCAACGACATCGAGCGGTTCTACCGCTACGGCCTGCTGGCCAACCCGCACCTGCGGATCTACAAGCCGTGGCTCGACGCGGACTTCGTGACCGAGCTCGGCGGCCGCAAGGAGATGTCCGAGTGGCTGCTGGCCCACGGGCTGCCCTACCGGGACAGCACCGAGAAGGCCTACTCCACCGACGCCAACATCTGGGGCGCCACGCACGAGGCGAAGACCCTCGAGCACCTGGACACCGGCATCGAGACCGTCGACCCGATCATGGGCGTGCGGTTCTGGGACCCGTCGGTCGAGATCGCCGCCGAGGACGTGACCATCGGCTTCGACCAGGGCCGGCCGGTGACGATCAACGGCAAGGAGTTCGCCACCGCGGTCGACCTGGTGATGGAGGCCAACGCGATCGGCGGCCGCCACGGCCTGGGCATGTCCGACCAGATCGAGAACCGGATCATCGAGGCCAAGAGCCGCGGCATCTACGAGGCCCCGGGCATGGCCCTGCTGCACGCCGCGTACGAGCGCCTCGTCAACGCGATCCACAACGAGGACACCCTCGCGCAGTACCACAACGAGGGCCGCCGCCTCGGCCGGCTCATGTACGAGGGCCGCTGGCTGGACCCGCAGGCGCTGATGATCCGCGAGTCCCTCCAGCGCTGGGTCGGCGCGGCGGTCACCGGCGAGGTGACCCTGCGGCTGCGGCGCGGCGAGGACTACTCGATCCTCGACACCACGGGCCCGGCCTTCAGCTACCACCCGGACAAGCTGTCCATGGAGCGCACCGAGGACTCGGCCTTCGGCCCGGTCGACCGGATCGGCCAGCTCACCATGCGGAACCTGGACATCGCCGACTCCCGCGCCAAGCTGGAGCAGTACGCCGGCCTGGGCCTGATCGGCACCGGCAGCCCGACCATCGGCGCCTCCCAGGCCGCCGCGACCGGGCTGATCGGCACCATGCCGGAGCTGCCCGAGGGCGGCGCCGAGGCCATCGCCTCGCGCGGCGAGGTCTCGGAGGAGGACCAGATGCTGGACCGGGCCGCGATGGAGTTCGGCACGGACTGACGCTCCCCCGCAGCCGGGACCGTGGGAACGGGCCGGCCCGGCGCCCTCGTGGGCGCCGGGCCGGCCCGTTCCGCGTTGCGGGTCCGCGGTGTGCGGGCCCACGCCGTCGCCCTGCAGCGCGGCCACCTCGAAGGCCACGAGCCCTTGGTGTCCCGGTCCGGCCGCGCCCGCAGCGCGCGGGGACCGCGGGCCGCCCGCCCGGGTGACGCGGGCGGGCGTGCCCTCCGCCGTCCCCCCTACTGCCAGTCGTCCCAGGCCGGGTCCGGCTCCTCCGGGTCGAACGGCGGCTCGTCGTCGAACGGCTCCGGGGGCTCGGCGACGGCCGCGGAGGCCGCACCGGCGCCGGCGGTACGGGCGCCCCGGGCGGGCCCGGCGGGGCGCGCGGACGCCGGCGCGGACGCGGCGCCGGGTGCGGCGGTGGCCGGGGTGTCCGGGCTGCCCGCGCGGTGCTCGGCCAGCGCGTCGAGGACGCCCTCGCCGTACTTCTCCAGCTTGGCCTCGCCGACGCCGCCGACGCCGGCGAGTTCCTCGACCGTGGCCGGCTGCAGGGTGGCGATCTCCCGCAGGGTGGCGTCGTGGAAGACCACGTACGCCGGTACGCCCTGCTCGCGTGCGGTCGCGGCCCGCCACGCGCGCAGCGCCTCGAAGACCGGCACGGCGGCGGCCGGCAGGTCGACCGGCACCCGGGCGCCCTTCCCGGAGCGCGTGCCGGACTCCTTGCGGGCCGCGGCGACGGCCTTCTCCTTGCGCATCGGCACGGGCCGCCTGCCCCCGAGCACCTCGCCGCTGGCGTCGGTCAGGACGAGCGTGCCGTAGTCGCCCTCGACCGCCAGCAGTCCCTGGGCCAGCAGCTGGCGCACGACGCCCCGCCACTCCGCCGTGCCGAGGTCGGCGCCGACGCCGAACACGGACAGCTGGTCGTGGTCGAACTGGATGACCTTGGCGGTCTTCTTGCCCTGGAGGATGTCGATGATCTGGCCGGCCCCGAACTTCTGGCGCCGCTCCCGCGCCAGCCGCCACACCGTGGACAGCAGCTTCTGGGCGGCGACGGTGCCGTCCCAGGACTCGGCCGGGGTCAGGCAGGTGTCGCAGTTGCCGCAGGGCTCGCCCGCCTGCCCGAAGTAGGCGAGCAGCCGCACCCGCCGGCAGTCGACGGTCTCGCACAGCGCGAGCATCGCCTCCAGGTGCAGGGCCAGCGACCGGCGGTGCTGGTCGTCGCCCTCGGAGGTGTCGATGAGCTTGCGCTGCTGGACCACGTCCTGGAGGCCGTACGCCAGCCAGGCGGTGGCCGGCTCGCCGTCGCGGCCGGCGCGGCCGGTCTCCTGGTAGTAGCCCTCCACCGACTTGGGCAGGTCGAGGTGGGCCACGAAGCGGACGTCCGGCTTGTCGATGCCCATGCCGAAGGCGATGGTCGCCACGACCACCACGCCGTCCTCCCGCAGGAAGCGCGCCTGGTTCGCGGCGCGCGTGCGGGCGTCCATGCCGGCGTGGTACGGCACGGCGTCGATGCCGTGCTCGGCCAGCGAGGCCGCGGTCTTCTCGACCGAGGAGCGGGAGAGGCAGTAGACGACTCCGGCGTCGCCCGCGTGCTCGGTCCTGATCAGCTCCAGCAGCTGCTTGAGCGGGTTGTTCTTCGGGACGATGCGGTACTGGATGTTGGGCCGGTCGAAGCTGGCGACGAAGTGCCGCGCGTCCTCCAGGCCCAGCCGCGCCGCGATCTCGGCGTGCGTGGCCTCGGTGGCGGTCGCGGTCAGCGCGATCCGCGGGACCTTGGGCCAGCGCTCGTGGAGCATCGACAGGGCGAGGTAGTCCGGGCGGAAGTCGTGGCCCCACTGGGCCACGCAGTGCGCCTCGTCGATGGCGAAGAGCGAGACCTTGCCGCGGTCGAGGAGCCGCTGGGTGCCCTCCGTGCGCAGCCGCTCGGGCGCCAGGTACAGCAGGTCCAGCTCGTCGGCGAGGAAGGCCTGCTCGACGGCCTGCCGCTCGTACGGGTCCTGGGTGGAGTTGAGGAAGCCGGCCCGCACCCCGAGGGCGGTGAGCGCGTCCACCTGGTCCTGCATGAGCGCGATCAGCGGGGAGATCACGATGCCGGTGCCCTCTCTGACCAGCGCCGGGATCTGGTAGCACAGGGACTTCCCGCCGCCGGTCGGCATCAGGACCAGGGCGTCGCCGCCGCCGACGACCTGCTCGATGATCTCCTGCTGCTCGCCGCGGAAGGAGCTGTAGCCGAAGACGCGGTGGAGCACGTCGAGCGCCGGGGAGACATCGGGGGACACGTCGGAGAGGGCCATTCGGGAAGCCTATCGGCAGCGGCCGACACCGATGGCCCGCGAGCCGGAGCCTGTGGACGACTCCGGCCCGCCTCTGACCCCGCGGGGTCAGAGCATCACGTGCTTGGGGTGGGTGTAGTCCAGCAGGCCGGCCATCGAGAGGTCGCTCCCGTAGCCGGACTGCCGGGTGCCGCCGTGGGGCATCTCCGAGACCGTGGTGCCGTGGGTGTTGACCCAGACGATCCCGGTGCGCAGGGCCCGGGTGGCCCGCATGGCCCGGTCGTGGTCCCTGGTCCAGACGCTCGCGGCCAGGCCGAAGCGGACGTCGTCGGCCAGCCGGAGGGCCTCCTCCTCGGTGGCGAAGGGCTGCACCGTGACGACGGGGGCGAACGTCTCCTCCCGGACCAGTTCGTCGTCCTGGCGGACCCCGGCCACGACGGTGGCCTGGTGGAAGAAGCCGGGGCGCGGGAGGGTCCGGCCGCCGGTGACGATCCGGGCGTGCGCGGGGAGCCGGTCCAGCAGGCCCCGGGTGGCGGCGAGCCGGGCGGCGCTGTTCAGCGGGCCGAAGGCCGCGTCCCGGTACGGGGGTGCCGCCGCGGCGGCGGCGAAGGCCGCGAGGAAGTCGTCGTACACCCGCTCGTGGACCAGCAGCCGGGACGGCGCGGTGCAGTCCTGGCCGGCGTTGTAGTACGCGACCTCGGCCAGGGCGGCCGCGGTGGCGGCGACGTCCACGTCGTCGTGGACGAGGACCGGGGCGTTGCCGCCGAGCTCCAGGTGGAGCCGCTTCAGGCCGCCGGCCGCCGCCGCGGCGATCTGCCGGCCCGCGCGTACGCTCCCGGTGACCGCGATCAGGGCCACGTCCGGGTGCTCGACGAGCGCCCGGCCGGTGTCGCGGCCCCCGCACACCACGTTGAGGACGCCCGGCGGCAGGTGCTCCGCGGCCAGGGCGGCGAGCAGCGCGGCGGAGGAGGGGGTGGTGTCCGCGGGCTTGAGCACGGTGGTGTTCCCGGCGGCGAGGGCCGGCGCGATCTTCCAGGCGGCCATCATCAGCGGATAGTTCCAGGGGGTGATCTGGGCGCACACGCCGACGGGCTCGCGCCGCAGCAGCGAGGTGCGGCCCTCGGTGTACTCGGCCGCGGCGGCACCCGGCAGGTTCCGTGCGGCGCCGGCGAAGAAGCGGAAGGTGTCGGCGATGGCGGGGAGTTCGTCGGCGAGGAAGCGCTCGGGCGGTTTGCCGGTGTCGCGGCTCTCGGCCGCCGTCAGTTCGCCGGCGTGGTCCTCGACCGCGTCGGCGAGGGCGAGGAGGGCGCGCTGCCGGGTGGCCGGCGTGGTCGCCGCCCAGTGCGGGAAGGCCGCGGCGGCGGCCGCGCAGGCCGCGTCGGTGTCGGCCCGGCCGGAGCGGGGGGCGCGGCCGTGGACCCGGCCGGTCGCGGGGTCGACCAGGTCCGAGGTCTCGCCGGAGGCGGCGGGCCGGCCGGTGCCTCCGATGTGGTTCTCCAGGGTGTCAGCCACGGGCCAGTGCCTCCTTCGCGGCGGCGCGGCCGGTGCGGACCGCGCCTTCCATGTAGCCGGCCACCCACTGGTCGGACCCGCAGACGTAGAAGGGCGGCTCGTGGGTGCCGTGCCGGGGTCCCACGGCGAGGACGTCGCCGGGCGTCCAGTGGGTGACGTACCCCTGGGTCCAGGGGTCGGTGCCCCACAGGCGGAGGTACGCGGCGAGCGGCCGGTGCGCCTCGTCGCCGTAGAGGCGGGCCACCTCGGCCAGCAGTCCGGCGGTGCGCAGGGCGGGCGGCGTGCCGAGCAGCACGCCGTACCGCTCGGGCGGCACGAGGGCGGAGAGGACGCCCTCGCTCTGCGGCCAGGTGCTGCCGAGCACGCCCTCGGACTCGGAGAGGCCGCTGAGGCCGCGGCGCCGCCAGAAGGGTTCCGCGTAGGCGGCGGCGAACTTGGCCGCGACCGCGTGGCGCTGGCGGTGCAGGGAGCCGAGGCGCTCGTCGGAGACTCCCGTGACGGCGACCGAGCGGAGGGGGCCGACGGGCAGGGCGCTGACGACGGCGCCGGCGGTGAGGGTCTCGCCGTCGGCGAGGCGTACGGTGCAGCCGCCCGGGCGGCGGACGGCGACGGCGGCGACCGGGGCGCCCGTGCGGATCCGGCCGGTGAGCCCCTCGGCCATCCGCAGGGCGACGGTGGCGGAGCCCTCGGCCACCCGCAGGCCCTCCCACGCCTCGTACGCGTAGTGGCCGTCGCCGGGCACGGCGGCGTGCTTGCGGAGGGCGGCGAGGAGGGAGGTGCGCTCGTACGAGCCGTCGGCGAGGGCGAGCTGTCCGATCTCCCAGAGGCGTACGACGGCGGGGCCGGCCCCCTCGGAGCGCAGCCAGTCGCCGACGGACAGGCGGTCGAGGGCCGCGGCGTCGGGGTGGGACCACGGGTCGTCGGGGTCGACGGTCGCGGCGAGCGCGGTGAAGGCGGCGGTGGCCTTGCGGTGGGCGGCGTCGTCCCCGGGGCCGAACCAGTGGGGCGGGTCGCCGGCGGAGACGCCCTCGGGGGTGGCGCGGGCGAGGGCGCCGGGCTCGGCGACGTAGCTGGGGACCAGGGTGAGGCCGAGTTCGGCGACGAGGCCGGTGTACGCGGTGTGGGCGCGGCCGGCCACCTCGCCGCCGAGCTGCACGAGGCGGCCGTCGGGGAGCCGGGTCTGCTCGACGCGGCCGCCGACCCGGTCGCGGGCTTCGACGACGAGGACGTCGGCTCCGCCGGCGGCCAGGTCACGGGCCGCGGCCAGGCCGGCCAGGCCGGCGCCGAGCACGATGACGTCGTGGTTCACGGGGGTGTTCCTCCGGTCGGCGCCGGTGCGGCGGCGCGGGGCAGGGGTCCGGGGCGGCCCGGCTGTCCGGGGGCGGATCAGGAGGCCGGGCGGTCCAGGACCAGGCAGTGCTCCGGCTTCCAGGCGATCTCGACCTGCTCGCCGCCGCTCCAGCGGTCCTCCATGCGCGAGCGCACGGTGTTCTGCTCCAGGACCGAGACCGTGACGCCGGGGGCGAGTTCGATGAGGTAGGTGGTGGTCGGGCCGGAGTAGACGGTCTCCCGGACCACCCCGCCGGCCTTGGCCATGCCCGGTTCGAAGTCGGAGAGCCAGATCTTCTCGGGGCGGATCGAGAGGCAGACGGGGCTGTCGTCGGGGACGTCGGGGCGGGGGCCGACGGGCAGGGCGGGGCCGCCCGCGTCAAGCAGCACCTGGCCGGCCCGGTAGGTGCCGGGGACCAGGTTCGACGTACCCATGAAGGAGGCCACGAAGCCGCTGGTGGGGCGCTCGTACACGTCCTCCGGCGTGCCGCACTGCTCGACGCGGCCCTCGTTCATGACGGCGAGGCGGTCGGACATGGTGAGGGCCTCGTCCTGGTCGTGGGTGACGAAGACGAAGGTGATGCCGACCTCGCGCTGGATCTGCTTGAGCTCGACCTGCATCTGGCGGCGCAGCTTGAGGTCGAGGGCGGCGAGCGGCTCGTCGAGGAGCAGCACCTGCGGGCGGTTGACCAGGGCGCGGGCGAGCGCGACGCGCTGCCGCTGGCCGCCGGAGAGGGTGGCCGGCTTGCGGTCGGCGAGGCCGCCGAGCTGCACGAGGTCGAGCATCTCGGCGACGCGCCGGCGGATCTCGGCGCGGGCGACGCCCTTGCGCTTGAGCCCGAAGGCCACGTTGTCGGCCAGCGAGAGGTGGTCGAAGAGGGCGTAGCTCTGGAAGACGGTGTTGACGTCGCGCTTGTTGGGCGGCAGGCCGGTGACGTCCTCGCCGCCGAGGAGCACGCTGCCCTCGGTGGGGTCGGCGAAGCCGCCGGTCATGCGGAGCAGGGTGGTCTTGCCGCAGCCGGAGGGGCCGAGGAGGGAGAAGAACTCGCCGGGGGCGACGTCGAGGCTGACGCCGCGGACCGCGTAGGCGTCGCCGGCGGCTCCGGCGTACCGCTTGGAGACCTGGTCGAGACGGACTGCGGGGTGCGGGTGCTGCATGGGTGTCACTTCCCGGAGAGCAGGTCGAGGCCGCCGCGGCGGCCGAAGAGGCGCGGGATGGCGAGCGCCAGGGCGATGAGCGCGATGGACCCGGCGAGCATGAGGGTGCCGACGGCGTTGATGGTGGGCTGTACGCCGAACCTGATCGCCGAGTAGATGCGGACGGACAGCGGCTGGGGGTCGACGCCGGTGGTGAAGTAGGCCAGCACGAAGTCGTCGAAGACCAGGGCGAAGATCAGCACCGCGGACGCCAGGATGCTGGGGAACAGGGCGGGCAGGGTGACCAGGCGCAGTGCCTGCCGCCGGGTGGCGCCGAGGTCCATGGCGGCCTCTTCGACCTCGGGGTTGAGGGCGGCGATGCGCGAGCGCAGGATCACCGTCACGTACGAGATGGAGAAGGTGATCTCGGCGAGCATGACGGTGGTGGTGGAAAGGGTGATGCCCAGGCCCTTGAAGAGCAGCATGGCGGCCACGCCGGTGACGATCTCGGGGGTGATCAGCGGTACGAGCATCACCAGGCCGGCGAAGGAGCCGAGCCGGCCGCGGCCGCGGACCAGGCCGAGGGCGAGGGCGACGCCGAGGACGATCGAGCCGGCCATGGCGACGAGGGAGACCTCCAGGCTCATGCCGACCGACTCGACCAGCACGTCGTCGTGGAGGAAGGCGGAGTACCAGCGGAGGCTGAAGTCCTTGAAGACGGTGAGGGACTTCTGCGAGTTGAAGGAGAAGAGGACGACGACGCCGATGGGCAGGTAGAGGAGGGCGAAGAAGAGGACGGTGACGGCGAGGGCGAACCGGGGCCGTCGCTCGGCCCCGCGCCGGCGGCGGGCGGTGGGGGCGGCCGCGCGGGTCCGCGTACCGGCCGGCGGGCGGGTGGCGGCGAGGGTCATCGGGCCGCCTCCGCCTCGTCCTTGCGGGTGCGCCGGAGGTAGCCGAGCATCCCGAGGAACAGCACGGCCATCAGCAGCATGGTGAGGGCCGAGCCGAGGGGCCAGTTCTGGCCCTGGAAGAACTTGTCCTGGATCAGGTTGCCGATCATGATCTGGTCGGGGCCTCCCATGAGCTGGGCGCTGACGAAGTCGCCCATGGCGGGCAGGAAGACGAGGACGCAGCCGGCCGCGGCCCCCTGCCGGGTGGCGGGCACGGTCACGAAGAGGAACGTGCGCAGGGGTCCGCCGTAGAGGTCGCGGCCGGCCTCGATGAGCGAGGTGTCCATCCGCTCCAGGGCCGCGTACAGCGGGATGACCATGAACACCACGAAGCCGTAGACGAGTCCGGCCACGACGCCGGGACCGGTCTGGAGGATCTTCGTGCCGTGGTCGGCGAGGCCGAGGCCGCGCAGCGCCCGCAGCAGCGGTCCGTCGTCGGACAGGACCACGGACCAGCCGTACATCCTGACCAGGTAGTTGGCGAAGAACGGTACGACGATCGCGGCGATCAGCAGGTTCTTGTACCGGCCGCCGCACATCGCGATGGCGTACGCGACCGGGTAGGCGACGGCGAGGCACACGAGGCAGGTGACCAGCGCGTAGCCGAGGGAGCGGAGCAGGACGGTGCGGTAGGCCGGGTCGGCGAGGGCGGCGATGCTGGACGTGTCCAGGCCGAACCGGGGGTTGCCCAGCGGGTCGGTGGTGCCGAAGGCGAGGGTGGCGACGAGCAGCAGCGACACCACGAGGAAGCCGGTCATCCAGAGGGTGCCGGGGAGCATGAGCCAGGTCCACAGCCGGGACCCCGCCGCGGCGGGCCCGGGACGGTCGCGTCGTGGCATGTCAGCCGGCCTTCACTTCGGTCCAGGCGGCGTCGCGGGCGCGTTCGCCCGCGGCGGTGGCGTTGCGGTAGTAGAGGTCGTCCTTGAGGTCGCCGGCGCTGACCTGGCACTGCGGGAAGGGCTCCACGAGGGCGCTGTAGGTGTCCTCGGTGCCGCGCACCGGCATCGGGTAGCCGATGTACTCGATGTTCTTCTTCACGTTCTCCGGGCGGAGCATGTAGTCGATGAAGAGCATCGCCGTGCCGGGGTGCTGCGCGTTGGCGGGGATCGCGTAGCAGTCGGAGTTGACGGGGGCGCCCTCCCGGGCGACCTCGAAGCCGAAGACGTTCGGGTCCTCGGCCTGGGCGAGCATGGCGGCCATGTCGCCGCTCCACGCCTGGGTCATGTCCGCGTTGCCGTTGAGCAGGTTGTTGTAGCTGTCGCTGGAGAAGCCGCGCAGCCGGGGGCGGAGCCCGCGCAGCGTCTCGGTGATCGTCTTGAGGTCGTCGGGGTCCTCGGTGCTGACGTCGAGGCCGTGTTTGAGGGCGCCGAGGCCGAGCACCTCGTCGCGGTCGTCGAGGACGAAGACCCTGCCCTTGGCGCGGGCGTTCCACAGGTCCTGCCAGGAGCCGGTGAGGTCGCCGAGGCGGTCCTTGCGCCAGCCGATGCCGGTCTTGTACATCGTGAAGGGGACGGTGTGGGCGGACTTCGCGTCGTACCAGGGGTCGGCGAAGTACGCGTAACCGCCGAAGACCGCCTCGGCGTTCCTGAGCCGGGAGTGGTCGAGGGCGCGGAGCCGGCCGCCGGCGGTGAGGCGCTGGGCCCACTTGGCGGTGGGGAAGATGATGTCGTAGCGGTTGCCGGCGTTGAGCTTGGCGGCCATGCCCTCCATGGAGTCGTAGTTCGACTGGATGACCTTGACGCCGTACTCCTTCGAGAAGCCCTCGAAGACGGCCGGGTCGACGAAGTCGGCCCAGTTGAAGTAGACCAGGTCGCCGTCGACCTTGACGTCGATCGGCTCTTCGCCGGACTCCCCGGGCTCCGGGTCGGGTCCGGCGGAGAATCCGCAGCCGGCCGCGCCGAGTCCGAGGGCGGCGGTGGTGCCGGCGACACCGGCGCGGAGGAGGGAGCGGCGGGACAGTGGTCGTGCCTCGGGGGACATGGGGGTCCTCTCCGTAGGGCCGCCGGGGGACGGCGGGGGTGGTGAACTGCGCCTCGGCGCACGGGGGTTGCCTGTCCGGTTCCGCGGGTCAGCGCTCCGCGGGGCCCGGGCCGGCGGCTTCGGGGGCGGCGGTGTCGGCGTGGGCGGCGGTGCCGTGGGCGGCCGCACCCAGGCCCGCGTCATCGGTGTCCGCGGCGCCGTGGGCGGCCGCTTCGCGTTCGGCCGCCCGGAGGTCGGCGCGGATCCGGGAGGCGAACCAGCCGACCGCCGACTCGCGGCGGGACAGCGGACCCGGCTCGAACCCGGGTGTGGAGAGGCCCTGCTGGACGCGGGCGACCAGTTCGGCGTCCTCGTCGTTGGTGATCCAGCCGATGTGGATGTTCAGCCGTCGGGCGAGGCGGGTGCGCAGGCTCGTGCCGCGCCGGGTGTAGAACGCCCCGGGCACGGCCACCCGGTCCACGGCCGTCGGGATGGCGGTCCAGGCCAGCACGTGGTCCGGGTAGAAGTCGATGAGCGTGTTGGGGTAGATCACCGAGTACCGCCAGACCCGGCGGTCGGCCTCGGCCAGGCCCGGCATGGGGGCGGCGATGCGCTGGTACAGGCGCTCGGCCCAGTTGGAGGACGGCTTCTCCCGCAGCGGGGAGGCGAACAGGGCGTACGCCTCCTCGGTACGGCAGCTGTAGCGCTGGTAGTCCAGCAGCCGCATCAGCCCGGGGTGGGCGACCGGCACGTGGTAGCCCTCCAGGTAGTTGTCGACGGCCACCTTCCAGTTGGCCTCCTGCACCTCGGCACCGGCCAGGTCGTGGATGCGGCTGCGGCCGATCGGCACGAGGTCGGCGCCGGCGTAGTGGCCGACCTCCTCGGCGAGGCCGGCGCACTGCTCGGCCAGGGGGACCGCGTCCGGGTCGAGGTTGACGAAGACGAAGCCGAGGAAGGACTCGACGCGGGCCGGGAAGAGGCCCAGCCGGGGCTTGTCGAGGCAGGGGATCTGCCGGGCCTCGGGGGCACCGACCAGACTCCCGTCGAGCCGGTAGGTCCAGCCGTGGTACGGGCAGCGGATCGCCTTGCCGGCCGGCTCCGGCGCGGTGACCAGGCGGGTTCCGCGGTGGCGGCAGACGTTGAGGTGGGCGGCGAGGCCGCCGTCCTCGGTGCGGACGACGAGGACCTCGCGGTCCGCGACGGTGGCGGCGAGCCGGGCGCCGGGGCCCGGCAGGTCGGACTCGTGGCAGACCAGCTGCCAGGACTTGGCGAAGACGTGCCGGGTTTCGGCGGCCGCCGTGCCGGGGTCGGTGTAGTAGCGGGCCGGGAGCGCGGGGCCGGGGTCGTCACGGGCCCCGGGCGGGGGCCCGGGGCGGTCGGGGGCGGCGGGGGCCGGGCGCTCCTCGGCAGGGGCCGGGCGATCCGCGGCGGGTGCGGAGGCGGGTGGAACCGGGGGCGGGTCCGCGGCGGGAGCGGAACCGGGTGTGGCCGGGGGCCGGTCCGCGGCGGGAGCGGAGCCGGGTGTGGCCGGGGGCCGGTCCGCCGTGGGGGGTGCTGCCGTGCCCGGGGTGTCGTCACCGGGCTCGTGGAGTGGTGTTTCTGGCGCTCTGGACTGCATCGGGTGACTCCTCCATGCCGTCCGTACGGCGATCGGGTGTCGAGGCGTGCCAGGGGGGCGGGGCAGCACTCGGGCCGGGGCCGCGTGGTTGCTGACCGATTGGACAGTCAGATTGCTGGCTGATTTCCGCCGGGTCAAGACTTGTACGCTGACCGATCGGTCAGCTAGCGTGAAACAGGTCACTGACCGATCGGTCAGTAAGCGTGATGCGTTTCGCCGCGTACGTGTTTCCACCGCGTACGCGCTGCTCCAGGGCCGTATACGGCCCGGCTTCGCCCCCTCCCTCCCGAACCCCTCCGCCGCCACGGCCGTCCCGGCCGTGGCGGCGGACCCACCCTCCCGGAGGCACGCATGAGCGGTCGTCGGCGTCTGGACTGGCTCGGTCTCACCCCCGAACCGGAGCGGGAACTCCCCGCGGCGGTCGCCGCGCTGCGCGCCTCGCTCCCCCACCCGCCCACGGGCACGGCCGGCGGTGTTGGTGCTGGTGTCAGTGCCGGGGTTGGTGCCGGTGCCGGTGCCGCAACGGGTGCCATCGCCACCTCGGCGGCTGCGGCCGGCCCGGACCCCGCCGCCACGGCTGGGACCGGCGCAGGCTCCGCCGCCACGGCGGGCCTGGCCGTGCTCGTCGCCGCCGAGCGGCGGCGCGTCGAGCGCCTGGTCCTGCGCGGCGGCCGGCACGACTGGCTGCGCTACCTCGCCGAAGTCACCGGCCTGGTCACGGCCGTGGCCGCCGGCACCCGCCCCGGCGAGCGCTCCGGCGAGCGCTCCGCCGCCCTGCTCGCCGCCGAGGTGGTCCTCGACCACCACCGCATGCTCATCGGCCTCCCCGGCCCGGGGTACGGCCGCACCGCCCGGGACCGCACCGCGCTCGAAGAGGCGGTACGGGCCCTGCGCACCACCACCCGCACCGGAGACCCCCGATGACCGTGATCCGGCACCTGACGGTCCCGCCGTCCGCCGGCGTGCTGGGCCCCGCGCCCGGTACGGCGGAGAGCGCCGAGGCGTACGTCGCCGCCGGCGGCTACGCCGGCACCACCGCCCCGGACGTGCTGCTGGACCACCTCGACGCGGCCGGGCTGCGCGGCCGCGGCGGGGCCGGCTTCCCCGCCGCCGTCAAGCTCCGCGCCGTACGCGACCGGGGCCGTGCGGACGGCGGGGCCAGGCCGGTCGTGGTGGCCAACGGCGAGGAGGGCGAGCCCGGTTCGGTCAAGGACCGGTGGCTGCTGCGGGCCCGCCCGCACCTGGTGCTCGACGGCCTCGCGCTGGCCGCGGCGGTCACCGGGGCCGGCCGCGGCTACGTGTACCTCTCCGACCCGGAGGCCGCCGCCCGCGTCCGCGGTGCGCTCGCCGAGCGGCCGCCTGCGCTGCCGGTGGAGGTGGTCGAGACCGGGCACGCGTACGTGGCCGGCGAGGAGAGCGCGGTGGTCCGCAGGATCGACGGCGGTCCCGCCCTCCCCCGCGCGAAGCCGCCGCGCCCCTTCGAGCGGGGCGTGGGCGGCGCGCCGACGCTCGTGTCCAACGTCGAGACACTGGCCCGGATCGCCCTCACCGCGGCCCGCCCCGACCTGCGGCTGCGCATCGCGCGCAGCACTCTGGTGACGCTGTCCGGCGGCCCCGGCACACCGCTGCTCACCGAAGTCCCGTACGGCACGCCCCTGCACGTCCTGGCGGACGCCGTCGGGGTGCCGGATGCGGCGGGGGCGCTGATGGGCGGCCTGTTCGGCGGGCTCGTCGACGCCCGCGCCCTCACCCTCCCGCTCGAACCGGACGCGCTGGCCGCCGCGGGCACGGCGCTGGGCTGCGGCGCGGTGCGGTTCCTCGCGGGCGGCGAGTGCCCGGTGTCGGCCGCGGCCGACGCGGGCGGGTACCTCGCGGCCGAGAGCTCGCGGCAGTGCGGGGTGTGCGTGTCCGGCACGGCCGCGATCGCGGGGTCCCTGGCCGGCCTCGCCGCGGGCACGGCCGCCGCGGACACCGCCGCCCACCTGGAACGCTGGTCCGCGGGCCTGCGGGGCCGGGGGGCGTGCGCCCTCCTGGACGCGGCCGCTGCCCTGGCGGGCAGCCTCCTCCGTGCCTTCCCGACCGCGGTGCGGTCCCACCTCAGCACCCCGTGCGACGCCTGCACCGGGGCGGACCCGACCCACCGGTTGACGGTCCCGGTGCCGCCGGTCACGGACCTGCCGGGCGTCGCCGGTCCCCCCGGGCGGCCGCTCGCCGGACCGGCACCGGCGGACTCCGGCCGGCTCGTCCTCGCCGTACCGGGGAACCCGGGCCGGCCCGGCCCGGCCGCCGGGGCCACCCGCCCCGCCGTCCCGTCGGCGCATCCCGTCGCCGGGACGTACCGGCCTGCGGGCCCGGCACCGGCCGCCGCCGACGGGCGGGCCACGGGACAGGAGTCCTCGCCGCCGGGCGGGGGGCCGGTGGAGGTCGGACGAACCCGCCCTCGGCCAGCCCCGATCCCCGACCCGTAGGAGGAGGGGCCCTTCCGGTCCGGCCCAGACCGCCACCTGCGCGGCACCGGACGAGAACCGGCCCCGGACTCACCCCGGACCACAACCCGCCCCACGCAACCGAACCGACCCCGTCCATCGAGCCCCGTCACGGACCACCCAGCCGCCCTGCGCCGCTCCCCCGACACCCGCACGCCGACCGACAAGCCGTCCCCGCCGGCCCGGCCCTGCACCCCGGCACGGAGCCGGCAAGGCCGCAAGGCTCCTGCGCCGCGCCCGTCTCCCGGCCCGCCCGGCGTTCGAGGCGACGGGGGCCGGGGCGGAGCCCCGGTGAGCGGGAGAGGGGCGGGGCGGGGAGGGGACCCGCTCCGCGCAGCGGCCACCCCGCGCACCCGCAGTCCGCACCGGCCCCCGCAACAGCAGCACTGCCGACACCGGCCCCGAGGGCCGTCGTACCACCCGAAAGGACATCCCCGTGAAACTCCTGCTGGACGCCACCCTCTGTCAGGGATACGGGGTGTGCCAGGAGCACGCCCCCGAGATGGTCGAGCTCGACGAGTGGGGCTACGCCAGGATCGTCGTCGTCGACGTGCCCGCCGGCGGCGAGACCGCGGCGCGCGCCTGTGCCGAGAGCTGCCCCAACTCCGCGCTCCGCGTGGAGGGATGACATGGGACGCGACCTCACCGCCCTCTTCGACCCCGCCTCCGTCGCCGTCGTCGGCGCCAGCGACGACCCCGCCAAGTACGGCCACGCCGTCGCCGCGCAGGCACTCCGCGCCCCCGGCCGCCGGCCCGTACACCTGGTGAACCGGCGCGGCGGCACCGTACTGGGCCGCACCGCGGCCACCTCCCTCGCCGAGATCGGCGAGCCCGTCGAGCTGGTGGTCGTCTCCGTGCCGGCGGCCGGCTTCGAGGCCGCCGTCGACGACGCCCTGGCCTGCGGTGCGCGGGCCGTCGTCGCCATCACCGCCGGGTTCGCGGAGGCCGGCGCGGCCGGCCTGGCCCGGCAGCGGGCCGTCGCCGAGCGGGTACGCGCCGCCGGGGCCGTCCTCGTCGGCCCCAACTGCCTCGGCATCGCGGACAACACCACCGAGCTGTACCTCGCCTCGGACCGCTTCGCGCCCGGCGGTGTCGCCCTGCTCAGCCAGAGCGGCAACCTGGCTCTCGAACTCCAGCTCCGCTGCGCCCCGCACGGCCTCGGCTTCTCCCGCTTCGTCTCGCTCGGCAACCAGGCCGACGTCACCCTCGTCGACCTGGTCGAGGACTGCGCGCGCCACGAGCCGACGGCCGCCATCGCCGTGTACGCCGAGGACTTCGGCGACGGCAGGGCCTTCGCCCGGGCCGCCGCGGCGGCCGGCAAGCCGGTCGTGCTGCTCACCGCCGGCCGCGGCAGCGCCTCCGCCCGCAGTGCCCAGTCGCACACCGGCGCCCTGACCTCGTCCGCCGACGTGGTGGCGGCCGCCTGCCGCGACGCGGGGGTGGAGCTGGTGCGGACCCCGCGGGAGATGACCGTCGTACTGGCCGCCCTGGCGCACGGCACGGGCGGCACGCGGAGCGGGCCGTCCCCGGCCGGGCCGGGACGGCGGACCGCCGTGTTCACCGACGGCGGCGGGCACGGTGTGATCGCCGCCGACGCCGCCGAGGACGCCGGGCTCACCGTGCCCGAACTCTCCGCCCCCACCCAGGACCGGCTCCGCTCGGTGCTCTGGGAGCAGTCCGCGGTCGGCAACCCGGTCGACCTGGCGGGCATGGGCGAGCAGCGCCCCCTCTCGTACGCCGACACCGTCGCCGGACTGCTCGGCGCGGACGAGGTCGACGCCGTGCTGATGACCGGCTACTTCGGGGGGTACGCCGCCTCCGACGGCGGTCTGGGCGGCGGCGGCCAGACCGGCGGGTCGGTGCTCGCCGAGGGCGAGACCCGGGCCGCGAAGGAGATTGTCGGGCACCTCACGGCGGCTCGGAAGCCCCTGGTCGTGCAGTCCATGTACCCGGCGTCGCCGAGCTGCCGGGTGCTGGCCGAGGCGGGCGTGCCGGTGTTCTCCGCCACGGAGGACGCCGCCCGCGCGCTGGCCGCGCTGACCGGCCGGGCTGCCGCCGGCCCCTCGGGGATCCCGGCACTGCCGCCCGCCGCGCCGCCGCTGCGGGACCCCGGCTACCACGGGGTGCGGGCGCTGCTGGCCGCCGCCGGGGTGCCGTTCCCGGCCGCCCGGGAGGTCAACGACGAGGCCGGGCTGCTGGCTGCTGCGGCCGAGTTCGGGGGCCCGTACGTACTGAAGGCCCTGCACGTCCTGCACAAGTCCGACGCCGGCGGCGTGGCCCTGCGCCTGGACGGCCGGGACGCGCTGCTGGCCGCGTACCGCGAGATGCACGCGCGGCTCGGCGCGCCCGCGTACTCGGTGGAGGCCATGGCCGACCTGACCGACGGCATCGAGCTGATCGTGGGGGTGAACCGGGACCCCCGGTTCGGCCCGGTGGCCCTGGTCGGCCTTGGCGGCGTGCTGACCGAGACGCTGCGGGACGTGGCCTTCGCGCTGGCGCCCGTACCGGCCGCGCGCGCCGCAGACCTGCTGCGGGGTCTGCGGACGGCGCCGCTGCTGGCGGGTGTCCGCGGCCGGCCCGGCGTCGACGTGGCCGCCGCGGCCGAGGTGATCGAACGGATCACCACCGTGGCCGCCGAGCACCCG
Source organism: Streptomyces sp. NPDC101132 (assembly GCF_044759225.1). NCBI lineage: Bacteria > Bacillati > Actinomycetota > Actinomycetes > Kitasatosporales > Streptomycetaceae > Streptomyces > Streptomyces sp. NPDC101132. The sequence continues at coordinate 183,624 of NZ_JBIVYX010000009.1, read as the reverse complement.
GAGATCGCCGAACTCGAGGTCAACCCGCTGCTGGTGCGCCCCGACGGGGCCCTGGCCCTGGACGCCCGGGCCGTCCTGGCCCTGGACGCCCGGGCCGTCCTGGCCTGACCGGCGCACCGCGCCACCCGGCCCGCCGGCCGAAGCCCGGAGACCAGGGCCAGGGCCGCGAGCCCGGTCCCCGCGGCCCCACGGCCCCGCGGCCACCACGGCCACCACCGGCCATCCCACACCCGCCCAGCCCGCACCCCCCTCCCGGAGGACGACCATGGACTTCCGCTACACCCCCGAGCAGGCCGCGCTCAAGGCCCGCGCCGCCGGCTACGCACGCCTCCTGATGCAGTACGAGGACCAGTCCGAGGAGGCCGGCGGCCCGCTCCCCGCCGACACGGTCCGCGAGCTCACCCACGCCGCGATCGACGCCGGCGTGTACGCGATCAACATGCCGGCCGAGTGGGGCGGCGCCGGGCTGTCCCTGCTGGACCAGGTCATCGTCGAGGAGGAGTTCGGCAAGGTCACCAACTGCCTCTGGGACATTCCCTGGCGGCCCGCGAACGTCCTCGCGTACGGCACCGGGGCCCAGCGGGAGAAGTACCTCCTGCCCGTGATCCGCGGCGAGCGGTTCGACGCCTTCGCGGTCACCGAGCCGGGCGCCGGCTCCGACCCCGGATCGGGTACCAGCACGGCGGTCCGTACCGAGGGCGGCTGGCTGCTGAGCGGCGAGAAGTGGTTCGTGACCTGCGGGGACATCGCGGACTTCCTGCTGGTGCAGGCGGATGCGGGTCCGGAGGCGGCCCCCACCCTGTTCTTCGTGGACAAGGCGGCGCCGGGGGTCGAGATGACCCGGGTCCCGCGCTTCATGCACTCCGCCGTCAACGGGCACCCGGAGTTCGTCTTCACCGACGTCTTCGTCCCCGACGAGGACGTGCTCGGCGGCGTCGGCCACGGCTACGAACTCACCAAGGAGTGGTTCACCGACGAGCGGCTGATGATCGCGGCCCGCACGGTCGGCGCCGCCGAGCGCGCCCTGGAGCTGGCCCGCGACTGGGCCGTGGAGCGCCGCCAGTTCGGCTCGCCCCTCGCCGACTTCCAGCTGATCCAGGGCATGCTCGCCGACTGCGCCGTCGACATCGCCGTGAACCGCGCCTACACCCACCAGGTCGCCTGGGAGGCCGACCAGCCGGGCACCGACCGCAAGACCCTGCACGCCAAGGCCTCGACCGCGAAGCTCGCGGCGAGCGAGGCCGCGGGACGGGTCATCGACCGGTGCGTGCAGATCTTCGGCGGGCGCGGGTACGACCGCTCGTACCCGGTCGAGCGCATGTACCGCGAGCTGCGCGTGGACCGCATCTGGGAGGGCACCTCCGAGATCCAGCGGCTGATCATCGCCAACGAAATGATCAAGCGCGGCACCCGCGCCCTGGCCTTCCCCGCCTCCTCGCCCGGGCACCCGGGCGTCTGACCCGCCGGCCCGCCGGCCCCCTGACCGGCCCCGCAACCACCCCCACGCCACCCGTCCGAGAAACACGAGGAGCGACATGGACTTCCGCCTCACCCCGCGCCAGGAGGAGCTCAAGGCCTCGGCCCGCGCCCTGACCGACTTCATCACCAAGTACGAGCTCGACTGCGAGGAGAACAACGGCCTCCCGCCGGCCGCCCACACCGAGATCCGCGACGCCGTCCTGGAAAGCGGCCTCCAGGCGGTCAACATGCCCGCCGAGTGGGGCGGCGCCGGGCTCACCATCCTGGAGCAGGTGGTCGTCCAGGCCGAGCTGGGGCGGCTCACCGGAGCGCTCTGGGACATGGTCTGGCGGCCGGCCAACGCCCTGTCCTTCTGCACGCCCGAGCAGCGCGCGCGCTACCTCGTCCCGGTGATCCACGGGCGCCGCCGCGACTGCTACGCGGTCAGCGAGCCGGAGGCGGGCTCCGACCCGCAGGCGGTCAGGACCACGGCGACCCGGACCGACGGCGGCTGGCTGCTGAACGGCGAGAAGTGGTTCGTGACCGTCGGCGACCACGCGGACTTCATGATCGTGCTGGCCGCGGCCGGCGAGGAGCGGGCCCCGACCCTGTTCCTCGTCGACAAGGACACGCCGGGCGTCGAGATGACCCGGGTGCCCCGCTGGATGCACACCTTCGTCTACGAGCACCCCGAGTTCACGTTCACCGACGTGCGGGTGGGCGACGACGCCGTCCTCGGCGGGATCGGCAACGGCTACGACATCACCCGCTCCTGGTTCACCGAGGAGCGCCTGATGATCGCCGCGCGGACCATCGGCGCCGCCGAGCGGGCCCTGGAGCTGGCCCGCGACTGGGCCGTGGAGCGCCGCCAGTTCGGCTCCCGCATCGCCGATTTCCAGCTGATCCAGGGCATGCTCGCGGACAGTGCCGTCGACATCGCCGTGAACCGCGCCTACACCCACCAGGTCGCCTGGGAGGTCGACGCGGGCGTCGCCGACCGCAAGACCCTGCACGCCAAGGCGGCCATGGCCAAGCTCGCCGCGAGCGAGGCGTCGGGGCGCGTGGTCGACCGGTGCCTGCAGATCTTCGGCGGGCGCGGGTACGACCGGTCGTACGCCGTCGAGCGGCTCTACCGGGAGCTGCGGGTGGACCGCATCTGGGAGGGCACCTCGGAGATCCAGCGCCTGATCGTCGCCGGCGAGCTCGTGAAGCGGGGCACCGGCGTCCTGCACATGCCCGGCTCCGTGTGAGGGGCGCGGGGGCCGGGCGCCGGGTGCCGCGCGCGGCCGCCGGTCCGTCCGCACCACGGGTACGCGAGGAAGGAGGAGGAGTCCGATGACCGATGTCGAACGCGTCGGGGTCGTGGGGTGCGGGCTGATGGGTCCGGCATCGCCGAGGTCTGCGCGCGGGCGGGCCTGGAGGTCGTGGTGGTGGAGACGGGCACGGCGGCCGCCGCGGCCGGGCTGGCGCGGATCACCCGCTCGCTGGCCCGGGCCGAGGGCGCCGGGAAGCTCACCGCCGACGGGCGGGCGGCCGCGGCCGCCCGGATCACGGTCAGCACCGAGATGGAGCGGCTGGCCGACCGGGACCTGGTGGTCGAGGCGGTGGCCGAGGACGAGCGGGCGAAGACCGAGGTGTTCGCCCGGATCGACGCGGTGGTGGAGCGGCGGGACGCGGTCCTGGCGACCAACACCTCCTCGCTCCCGGTGATCCGGCTGGCCGCCGCCACCTCGCGGCCCGACCGGGTGATCGGCCTGCACTTCTTCAACCCCGTCCCGGTGCTGCCGCTCGTGGAGCTGGTGCCGTCGCTGCTCACCGGCGACGAAACGCTGCGGCGGACCCGGGAGTTCGCCTCCGGGGTGCTGGGCAAGCGGGTGATCCGCGCCCAGGACCGCGCGGGGTTCGTGGTGAACGCCCTGCTCGTGCCGTACCTGCTGGCGGCGGTGCGGATGGCCGAGTCGGGCACCGCCTCGGCCGAGGACATCGACCAGGGCATGGTCCTGGGCTGCGCGCATCCGCTCGGGCCGCTGGCCCTGGCCGACCTGATCGGCCTGGACACGGTGCAGGCCATCGCCCGCTCGATGTACGCCGAGTACCGCGAGCCGCTGTACGCGCCGCCCCCGCTGCTGGCGCGGATGGTGGACGCGGGCCTGCTGGGCCGCAAGACGGGGCGCGGGTTCCACACGTACCCCTGAACCGGCGTGCCCGGACGGAGGGAGTCAGGGCGCGGGATGCGCGAGGATGGTGGACAGGCGGGCCCGGCAGCCGGGCCCGCCCATACCGCGGGCGCCCCACGTGGTGCAGGTGTAGGTACGTTTCGAAAGAGGAAGTGCGTGCTTGGTTCTCGCTCCGCACGCCGTGTCGGGCCGGTTCTTCGGGGTGTGGCGGCGCGCCATCATCCTCTGGTAGCGGGCCGGTTTCGCGGCAGCCGTCTTCCCGTGCCGGGCGTGCGGGAGGTCATGGGCGTCGGACGTGGTGGTCGCGGTCTCCTTGACGCCCCGGTCGACACCGATGACCTCCTTCAAGGCCTTGGCGCGGGACTTGGCGAAGTCCCGGATGGTCTGCTGCTGCGGCACCGAACTGCCCTCACGCAGCCAGGCCATGACGGCACGGGCCTCAGTCGGCATCTTGTCGAGCTGCGCGGGGCCGCACGTCGTCTTCTCGGCAGCGCCCCTGTTCAGGCCGTGGACCTTGCGGGACATGGCCACGCACTCGTTCCACACCCACCGACAGCGCGCCCACTCGGCTTCCAGGCCGGCGCGTGCGGCCGACGACACACGAAGCCGGTAGGCGTACCGGGCGTGCCCGGCATCCTCCCTCGTTTGCAGTGTCGCCATGGTGTCATTCTGGCACTAGAGTTGAAGGTATGAATCATGAATCACGCATCACGCTCCGCCTCCCCGCCGACCTCCACACATGGCTCGTCACCCAGGCGAAAGCCGCCCACCGGTCACTCAACTCCGAGATCGTCCACCGCCTGGAGGTCGAGCGCGCCACCGTCGAGGCGGACGCCGAATCGCCCTGACGGCGATTCACCTTTTCCCGCCCTGCTCCGCAGGAGTCCGATTCCTCCCCGGCCCCAAGGCCGGGGCATCCGCGGAGGGACCCGGTGACCAAGGCCGAGCGCGCACTCGAGACGCGGGAGCGGATCCTGAAGGCCGCGTGCGAAGTGATCGCGGAGATCGGGTTCGAGAACATCAGCATGCGCAAGGTCGCCGAGCACGCGGGCGTCTCGAAGGCCCTGCTGCACTACCACTTCGACACCAGGGAGAAGCTGTTCGCCGAGGCGATGACCCACTCGTTCGCCCAGACCGGCACGGACACCGAGGACGAGGCCGCCGGCCTGCCCGCGGCCGTGCTGCTGGCGCGGATCCTGCGCAGCATGCTGCCGACGGACGAGGAGCTGCGCCAGGACTGGAAGCTGTGGCAGGAGCTGTGGGTGCGGGCGCAGCGGGACCGGACGGCCCGTCACCTCGCCGTCGACCTCTACGACCAGCTGCACTCCTGGGTCACGGGCGCGGTCGAACGCGGCATCGCCTCGGGCGAGTTCAGGCAGTGTGACGTGGCCGCCCTGGGCACCCTGGTGCTGGCGCTCTGCGACGGGCTGGGCATCCGCGTGATGCTGGACGACCCGCGGGTGGACCTGGCCACGGCCCGGTCGACCGTCTGGGCGACCATCGCCCCCTTCCTCGGCGTGGCCCCGGAGTTCCCGGAGCTCTGAGCGCCGGCGGACGGACCCGACTCGGCGGGTGTCCACCGGTGTTAGGGTCGCGCCATGTCCAAGGCCGAGATAGACGCAGTGACCGCCGAGTTCTACGGCGCTTTCGACACCCGGGGCGGGAAGCCCGCCGACCTGGCGCGGATCCGGCGGCTGGTCGTCCCGGGCGGGGTGATCGTCAAGACCGGCCCCGACTTCACCGTCTACTCGGTGGAGGAGTTCATCGAGCCGCGCGAACGGCTGCTGGCCGGTGACCGGCTGGCCGAGTTCGCGGAGTGGGAGACCTCCGAGCGTACGGAGATCGCGGGCGACATCGCCTCGCGGTTCGGCACGTACGGCAAGTCCGGGGTCCTGGACGGGGAGCCCTTCGAGGGCGGCGGCAGCAAGACCATCCAGTTCGTCCGCACCCCGGACGGCTGGCGGATCGCCGCGTTCTCCTGGTACGACGCGCCGTAGCCGGGACCGGGCCGGCCCGCGACCGTTGCGCACGGCCCCTCACGGGCCCGGCCGGTGACGGACACCGGCCCGGAGCCCGGCCCTCAGGTGCGGGCGGCCCCCACCGGCCGGCGCAGCAGGTACACGGCCGCGCCGGTGACGAGCACGGACATGCAGGTGATGAAGACCAGGCCGGCTCCCTCCAGCCCCATCGGGTCGGCCAGCAGACCGACGCCGATCACCGGCACCGAGATGCCGGCGTAGGCCACCACGAACAGCGTGGAGATCACGGCGGCGCGCTCGTGCTCCGGTGACGCCCCCGCCACCGCGACCAGGGCCGCGCGGAAGGACAGCCCCTGCCCGGCCCCGCCGACCACGGCGCTGGCGACCACCAGCGGCAGCAGGTCCCAGCGCAGCGCCCCCGCCAGCAGTACCAGCCCGCCCAGCAGCGCCGCGCAGCCCAGCGGCAGCGCCCGGCGCACGCCGACCCGGCCGACCGCCAGCTGCCCGGCGGTGGAGGCGAAGAAGGCCAGCGCCACGACCAGGCCGCTGACGGCGCGGTTGTGCACGTCCAGGGACTGGGCCAGGAAGGCGGGGCTGACCGAGGTGAACACCCCGAACAGCGCGAAGCCGACGAACGAGGCGGTGGCCGCGGGCGCGAACACCGCACGCACCTGGGCCGGCAGCCCCGGCTTCTGCGGCCGGACGGTGGCGAGCGGGCGCCGCTCCCGCACCGTCTCGGGCAGCCGCAGCAGGATTCCGGCGGAGACGGCGACCAAGACGAGGTGTACGACGAAGGGGAGCTGGAGCGGCCGGGCGGCGTACTGGGCCAGCAGCCCGGCCAGCAGCGGCCCGCAGCCCAGGCCGCCCATGTTGCTGGCCGTGGCGACGAAGGTGGCCCGCTCGGACCGGCCCGGGGGCGCGAGTTCGAGGACGTACGCCGTGGCCGCCCCGGTGAACAGGCCGGCTGACAGGCCCGACAGCAGCCGGCCCGCGTAGAGCCAGCCGAGGCCCGTGGCGGCGAGGAAGCAGAGCGCGCTGGCGGCCGCGCAGCCGAGGCCCATCAGCAGCACCGGTCGGCGGCCGACGGCGTCCGAGGCGTTGCCGGCCAGCAGGAGCACGCCGATCACCCCGAAGGCGTACACGGCGTAGACGACGGTCACGATCAGCTCGGAGAACCCGAACTTCTCCTGGTAGAGGCCGTACAGCGGGGTCGGCAGGGTGGTGCCGGCCATGCACACCAGGAACACGGCGCCGGCGAGCAGGCAGTCGCGCCATCCGGTGCGGTCACGGTCCATGGGCCGACGGTAGACGCTCCGGGCGGGGCCCGCAGGGCAGCCGACCGGACCGGCCGGGGGACGGCCCGCCGGGACGGCCGGGGGATGCCGCCCGGGACGGCCGGGATGGCCGGGGCCCCGCGGCCGGGGGATCCTGGGCGGGCATCCGTTCGCCGGGGGGCCTCACGGCAGGAGACGACCGTGCCACGCTCCGACAGCTTCGCCGAGCCGGACGTCCTGGTCGTCGGCGCGGGACCGGTGGGCCTGACCGCGGCGGTGGAGCTGCGGCGGCGCGGGGTGCGGTGCCGGCTGGTGGACCGGCTGCCGGCCCGGCTGGGGTACGCCAAGGCGGTGGGCGTCCAGCCGCGCACCCTGGAGGTCTGGGACCGGATGGGCTGCGTGCGGGAGGTCCTGGAGGCCGCGGTGCGGCTGCGCGGCCATCTGGTGTACGTGAACGGCGAGGAGCGGGAGCGGGCCGAGCTGCGGCTGCCGCCGGAGGTGCCGTACGGCTTCGCGGCGCTCCCCCAGTACGAGACCGAGCGGCTCCTGGAGGAGTACCTGGAGCGGCTGGGCGGCCGGATCGAGCGGGGCACCGCGCTGGAGTCCTTCCGGCAGGACGCCGACGGGGTGACCAGCGTGCTGGAGGGCGGGCCCGACGGCCCCGAGGAGGTGCGCTCGCGGTTCCTGGTGGGCTGCGACGGGGCGCACTCGCTGGTCCGCAAGGGGCTGGGGCTGAGCTTCGAGGGCGGCGCCTTCCCGGAGGGGTTCATGCTCGGCGACGTCCGCGTGGACTGGGACCTGCCGCCCGGGTACGCCCTCCGCTCGCTGCATCGGGACGCGTCGGGCGCGGTGGACGACATGCTGGTCGGGGTGCCGCTGCCCGGCGGCCGGTACCGGCTGTCGATGATGGTGCCGCCCGCCCTGGCGGCCGGGGAGGGCGACGCCGGTGGCGAGGGGGACGCGGGCGGGGACGGGGTGGTGCACGGGCTCCGGGGCGAGAGCGGCCGGCTGCCCACTCTGGCGGACCTCCAGTCGGTGGTGGACCGGCTGTCGCCGCGTCCGGCCGCCCTCTCGGACCTGCGCTGGTCCTCGGTGTTCCGGATCAGCCACCGGATCGTGGACCGGTACGGGAGCGGCCGGGTGTTCGTGGCGGGCGACGCGGCGCACATCCACCCGCCGACGGGCGGGCAGGGCATGAACACCGGGATCCAGGACGCGTACAACCTGGTCTGGAAGCTCGCGCTGGCCGTCGGGGGCGACGCGCACCCGGCGCTGACCGCCAGCTACGACGCGGAGCGCCGGCCGGTCGGCGAGGAGGTGGTGGGACGTACGGTCCGCAACGCGCGGCAGCAGGAGCAGGGGGCGCCGGACGATCCCGCGGCGGGGCTGCTGCGGGAGGCGCAGCTGCTGGTGGGCTACCGGGACGGGCCGCTCACGCTGCCCTCGGCGGACGGTGGGCCGGGCCCGCGTCCCGGCGACCGGGCACCGGACTGCGCGGGGCTGACGACGGGCCTGGCGGCGTTCCCGCTGCGGCTGTACGACGTGCTGCGCGGCCGGGAGCACGTCCTGCTGGTGTACGCGGACGGGCCGGACGCCGGGGCGGTGCTGGACCGGTTCGCGGCGGAGACGGCGGCGCTGGCGGACGGCCGGCTGGAGCTGTGCGGGGTGCTGGGCGCGGACGCGGGCCCGTACGGGGGCGGCCGGCTGCCGGTGTACCGGGACGCGGAGGGCGCCTTCGCCCGGCTGTACGGCGCCGACGGCCGGCCCACGGCGTTCGCGGTGCGGCCGGACGGCTACCTGGGGGCCCGGATCTCCCCGCCGGCACCCGGGCCGCTGGCGGACTACCTGGCGACGGTGTTCGCGCCGCGGTGACCGGGGGCGGGTGCAAGGAGAAGGGCCCCCACCCGGTTCGTGCCGGGTGGGGGCCCTCGTCCGGGGGGCGGATCGGACCGCCGTGGGTCAGACCGCCGGAGCCGGGAAGGTCGGGTACTCAACCCCGGAGACGTGCTGGACGACCCGGATGACCTGGCACGAGTAGCCGAACTCGTTGTCGTACCAGAGGTAGAGGATCGCGTTGTCGCCGTCCACCTTGGTCGCGCCGGCGTCGATGATCGAGGCGTGGCGCGAGCCGACGAAGTCCATGGAGACGGCGTCGGGGGCGGTGGTGAAGTCGATCTGGCGCTTCAGCGGCGAGTGCAGCGAGACGTCGCGGAGGTGGTCGAGGACCTCTTCGCGGGTGGTCTCGCGGCCCAGGCGCAGGCTCAGGATGGCGATCGAGACGTCCGGAACGGGGACGCGGATCGAGCTGCCGGTGATCGGGGCCTTGAGGTCCGGCAGGGCCTTGGCCACGGCGGAGGCGGCACCGGTCTCGGTGATGACCATGTTGAGCGGCGCGGAGCGGCCGCGGCGGTCGGCCTTGTGGTAGTTGTCCAGCAGGTTCTGGTCGTTCGTGAACGAGTGGACGGTCTCCACGTGACCGCGCAGCACGCCGTACTCGTCGTCCATGGCCTTCAGCGGCGGGACGATGGCGTTGGTGGTGCAGGAGGCGCAGGACAGGATGCGCTCGTCCGGCTTGACGGTGTCGTGGTTGACGCCGTGGACGATGTTCGGGACGTCGCCCTTGCCGGGGGCCGTCAGGACGACCTTGTCGATGCCCGGGCGCAGGTGCTTGGAGAGGCCCTCACGGTCGCGCCACTTGCCCGTGTTGTCGATGAGGATGGCGTCCTTGATGCCGTACGCCGTGTAGTCGACCTCGGAGGGGTCGTTGGCGTAGATCACCTTGATCGCGTTGCCGTTGGCGACGATCGTGCTGTTCGCCTCGTCGACGGTGATGGTGCCCTGGAACTGGCCGTGGATCGAGTCGCGGCGCAGCAGCGAGGCGCGCTTGACCAGGTCCTGGCTGCCGCCGCCGCGGACGACGATGGCGCGCAGGCGCAGGCCCTTGCCGGAGCCGGCCTTCTCGATGAGCAGGCGGGCGACCAGGCGGCCGATGCGGCCGAAGCCGTACAGGACGACGTCGCGGCCCTCGCCGCGCTCCAGCTTGTTCTCACCCATGGCGCCGGCGACGGCCTGGGCGGTGAACTCCTCGACCGAGAGGCCGCGGTCGTCCGCCTTGTAGTTGGCGGCCAGCATGCCGAGGTCGATCTGGGACGGGCCCAGGTCGAGCGCGGTCAGTGCCTGCAGGAACGGCATGGTCTCGGTGACCGAGAGCTCCTCGCCGTCGATCTGCCGGGCGAACCGGTGGGTCTTCAGGATGCTGACCACCGACTTGTTCACCAAGGAGCGGCTGTGGAGGAGGACGTTGACGTCCCGCTCGCGGTGCAGCTTCCCGATGATCGGGATCATCGATTCCGCGATCTCCTCGCGGTTCATCCAGTTGGTGAACGAGTCATCGTTGACAGTCACAGGCGTATCTTTCGAGCTAGGCAGCGCTCATATGCTAACCCCTCCGATATTTGATCGATCAGGGGGGGTGGGAGAGGTTTTCCTCACTCGCCCCGCGGGCCGGGCCGGCCCCGGGGCCCGCGGCGGTCAGCGGGCGGCGGGCGGCGGAGGGCCGCCGGCCGGGACCGACTGCGCCTCGTCCTGTTCCAGGGCGTGCTCGCCCTCGGTGTCGAGGTGCGGCAGGATCCGGTCCAGCCAGGCCGGGGTCCACCAGGCGTGCTTGCCGAGCAGGGTCATCACGGCGGGCACCAGCAGCAGCCGGACCACGGTGGCGTCGATCAGGACGCTGGCGGCCAGGCCGAGGCCGAGCATCTTGACGACGATGTTGTCCGAGACGATGAACGCCGCGAACACGCTCACCATGATCAGCGCGGCGCAGGTGATGACCCGGGCGGTGATCTCCAGGGCGTGGGCCACGCTGGCCTTGGGATCCCCGGTGCGCAGCCAGGCCTCGCGGACCCGGGAGAGCAGGAAGATCTCGTAGTCCATGCTCAGGCCGAAGACGATGGCGAACATCATCATCGGTACGTAGCTCTCGATGGGGACCTTGCCGGAGACCCCGAGGGCCGGTCCGCCCCAGCCCCACTGGAACACGGCGACGACCACGCCGTACGAGGCGGCGATGGAGAGCACGTTGAGCACGGCCGCCTTGAGGGCGACCAGCAGGCCCCGGAAGACGATCAGGATGACCAGGAACGCCAGGCCCACCACCACCGCGATGATCAGCGGCAGCCGGCTGGAGACGATCTCCAGGAAGTCGACCTGGGCCGCCGTGGTTCCGGTGACGTAGGTCTTGGCGTCGGTGCCGGCGACCGCGCCCGGCAGCACGTCGTTCACCAGGTGCTCGGTGAGGTCGGTGGTCTTCTCGTCCTGCGGGGAGGCCACGGAGTAGGCGGTGCCGATGAGCACGTCGCCGTCCGTGGTGGGTCTCAGGGGGGTGATGGAGGCCGCGTCGGGCACGTTGGTCAGCGCCTGCTGGAGTTGGGTGCCCAGGGCTGCCCGGTCGCCGGCGGGCACGTTCGTCTGGTCGACGACCACGGTCAGGGGCCCGTTGGCGCCGGGCCCGAAGGCGGTGGAGATGAGGTCGTAGGCGCGCCGGTCGGTGAAGGACTTGGGGTCCGCGCCGTCGCCGATGTGGCCGAGCTGGATGAACAGCAGGGGGAAGGCGAGGACCAGCAGTACGACCACGCCGCTGACCAGGAACCACCAGGGCCGCCGCTCGACCTTCTGCGCGTAGGTGTGCCAGGTGCCGTGCGCGGGTGCGCCGGGTTCGGCGTCGGTCTCGGCGACCGGCTTGCGCACGTGCCACTTGTCGATCCGCCGGCCGACCAGGCCCAGCATGGCGGGGACCAGGGTGAGGGCGGCGATGACGGCGGTGACCACCGTGAAGGCGGCGGCCAGGCCGAGTTTGCCGATGAAGGTCACTCCGGAGACCCACAGGCCGGACAGCGCGATGATGACGGTGCAGCCGGAGACCAGGACGGCCCGGCCGCTGGTGGTGGTCGCCAGGCCCGCGGAGTCGGCGGGATCGTGTCCGTTCATCAGGTTCTGGCGGTGACGGGTGATCAGGAACAGGGCGTAGTCGATGCCGACGCCGAGTCCGATCATCGTGGCCAGGGTGGGTGACACGGTGCCGAAGGTGAACGCCGCTGCCACCAGGCCCAGCAGGGCCAGTCCGCAGATCGCGCCGATCAGGGCGGTGACGAGGGGCATCACGGCGCCGATGATGCTGCCGAAGCCGATCAGCAGCACCACGATCGCGACGGCGAAGCCGATCGCCTCGCTGGTCCGGTCGTCGGGCTCGGGCCGGGCCAACTCGCCCAGCGGGCCGCCGTACTCGACGGTGACGCCGGCGTCGCGCAGCGGCTGCACGGCCGCGTCGACCTTCGGGAGGTAGTCGTCGCCGAGGGTCGACGGCGGCACGCTGAACCGGATGGTGATGTACGCGGTCTTGCCGTCCGTGGACAGCGGGCCGGTGTTGGGCACGTCGGCGGGGGTGGCGGGCGGCGTGGTGCCCGGAGGGGGCAGCGGGTTCTGGGCGGCGAGCACGTCGGGCAGCTTCTGCAGGCCGGCGACGACCGAGTTGACGGTGGCGGCGTCCTGGGTGAGCGGCTTCGAGGGGTCGTTGAGGACGATCTGGGCGCCGTACCCGCCCGCCGCCGGCTCGTGCTCCTGGAGCACGGTGAGGCCCTCCGCGGACTGGACGCCCGGGAGGGAGAAGTTGTCGGAGTACTCGCCGCCGAAGGCACGGTCGAGCGCCTGGAGCCCGCCGACCGCGACGAGCCACGCGACGATGACGATGACGAAGTGCCGGGCACACCAGTGCCCGAGCCGGTAGAGGGCGCTCTTCCTGGGCGGCCGGTTCCCCTTGTCGACTGCTGCAGCGTTCATGGTGTCGCCGTCTCCGATGGGGGCGTCCCCGAGCCGCGCGGGCGGTGCCCCACGGGGGGCGCGACCCACGAGACCATGGTGCTCCGCGGGTCCCCGGTCGGCATCTCGGCGGGCGCCGGGTTGCCCGTACGCACCCCCTCCGGCCTGCGGGTACGGCGGGTCTCCCCGATAGTGGTGCCATGGAGCGCTACCCGCTCATCGCGGACCACGGACTGGTGGGGGACCTGCAGACCGCCGCGCTCGTCTCCGACGAGGGCGTGGTCGACTGGTTCGCGGCGCCCCGGTTCGACTCCCCCGGTGTCTTCTCCGCGCTGCTGGACCACGACCGCGGCGGCTGGTTCAGCCTGTCCGTGGATTCGCCGGACGTCCGGACGAAGCAGCTGTACTACCCGGACACCGCGATCCTGGTCACCCGTTTCATGTCGCCGGACGGCGTGGGCGAACTGCTCGACTGGATGCCGCCCGACCGCACCGGGCGGCCGACGGACCGGCACGGCATCAAGCGCGTGGTGCGGTGCATGCGCGGGACGGTGCGGTTCACGCTGGAGTGCCGGCCGCGGTTCGACTTCGGGCGGGCCAGGCACGAGCTGGAGCTGGACGGCCGGACGGCGTCCTTCCGGGCGTCGGGCATGTCGGCCTTCCTCCAGTCGAACATCCCCCTGGAACGCGACGGCGCGCACGACGTGCGGGGCAGCCTGACGCTCGGTGAGGGCGAGCAGGCGGGTGCCTCGTTCACGGTGTGCGGCCCGGACGAGGCCGCGCCGCCGCTGCCGGACCTGGAGGCGGTCGAGGCGGAGCTGTGGGAGACCGTCGACTTCTGGCAGAACTGGGTGCGCACCACGCGGTACCGGGGGCGCTGGCCGGACATGGTGCACCGGTCGGCGATCACGCTGAAGCTGCTGACCTACCTGCCCACCGGAGCGCCGATCGCTGCGGCCACCCTGGGCCTGCCCGAGCTGGTCGGCGGGGAGCGGAACTGGGACTACCGCTACACCTGGATCCGGGACGGCTCCCTGTCCGTACGGGCCCTGCTGGACCTGGGCTTCGTGGAGGAGGCGGCCGCCTTCACCTCCTGGCTCACCGAACGGGTCGGCGAGCACAGGGGGCGTCCCACGGCCGGCACCCAGCCGCTGCAGATCATGTACCGGGTGGACGGCGACCCCTGGCTGCCGGAGGAGACGCTGGACCACTTCGAGGGGTACCGGGGCTCGTTCCCCGTACGCGTGGGCAACGCGGCGGTGGACCAGGTGCAGCTCGACATCTACGGGGAGGCGCTGTACGCGCTGGCACAGGGCCGGGGGCTGGACACCCAGCCGACGTACCGGGGCTGGCAGGCCCTGTCCTCGATGCTGGACTGGCTGGCGGGGGCCTGGGACAACCGCGACGAGGGCATCTGGGAGACGCGGGGCGGCCCGCAGGACTTCACGTACAGCCGGGTGATGTCGTGGGTGGCCTTCGACCGGGGGCTGCGGCTGGCCGAGGAGTTCGGGCGGCCGGCCGCCCGGGACGTCTGGCGGGGCGAACGCGACCGGATCTTCGAGCAGATCATGACCCGCGGGTGGAGCGAGCGGCGCGGCGCGCTCGTGCAGCACTTCGGCGGCGACGTGCTCGACGCCTCCCTGCTGCTGATCCCACGGGTCGGGCTGCTCAACCCGACCGACCCGGTCTGGCTGAGCACCCTGGACGCCATCGACCGGGACCTGGTGAAGGACAACCTGGTGTACCGGTACGACCCGAGCGCCTCACCGGACGGACTGCGGGGCGCGGAGGGCACGTTCAGCCTGTGCACCTTCCTGTACGTGGACGCGCTGGCGCGGGCCGGGCGGGTGCGGCGGGCGCGCTTCTCCTTCGAGAAGATGCTGACGTACGCCAACCACGTGGGCCTGTTCTCCGAGGAGATCGGGCCGAGCGGCGAGCAACTGGGCAACTTCCCGCAGGCGTTCACGCACCTGTCGCTGATCATGGCGGCGAACACCCTCGACGACGCGCTGGACCGGATCGCCGAGCGCCCGGGCAGCCCGGGACGGCCCGCGACGCGGTGAGCCCGCGGGGCGCGGTGGGCCCACGCGGTGAACCCGCGGGGCGCGGTGGGCCCACGCGGTGGGCCCCCGGGGCGCGGTGGGCCCCCGGGGCGCGGTGGGCCCCCGGGGCGCGGTGGGGCCGTCCGCCCCGCTCAGGCCCAGCGGCTCGGCGGGCCGTGTTCGGCGTGCAGCGGCAGCGGGTGGCGGCCGGCGGCGAGGATCGTGACGCCGGGCCCGGCGTCGAGCAGGTTCTGGAGCCAGACCAGCGCGTCGGGCGTGAGGAACTCACTGCCGTCCAGGGCCACCAGCACGTCCTGTTCGGCGAGCGGCGGGGTCCGCCAGGCGGTGCGCGGGCCCTGGCCGGCCGCGGCCGGGCGGCGGCCCCGGGCGGCGAGGGTCCTGGCCAGGTCCTCGGCGCCGGTCGGCCGGACCAGGCACACGTGGACCACCCCGTCGAGGTAGTTCGAGCGCAGGCGTTCCGCCGCCTCGCGCACCATCAGGCCGGCCGCCGGCCGCGCGTGCCGGGTGACCGACACGACCCGGCCCCGCCGCACCGAGACCAGCAGCCCCGCCAGTTCCGCGGCCCGCCCCGGCGGGCCGTTCCGTTCCCGTCCGCGGCCACAGGCCACGGCCACCCTTCCCCTCATCGGCACGCCCCCGCACACCCGTTCACCCGTGCTGAAGCAGGGCTGGTTCCAGCCATGTCCGGATCAGTATGGGCGGCACGCCGCCAGGGGGGAACACCCCGCGCCGCGGCGCGGCGCCCGGCCACCCGGTGTTCACCGCTCCGCAACACGACGGGAATTGGTCCAGACCTATTGACCGCCGTGGATGCGGACGGTTAGGTTCCCGGGGACGGGACACGGCCGTTTCCCCCCTCAACTCCCGCTGCCCGCACGGCAGTACGGCCGCCCCGGGCCGCCCTCACCCGCGCCCCTCGCCCGTCTTCCGCGCACCTCCCTTCCCCTCTGGAGGCCCTCCCTTGCGTACCCGCACCCGCCTGGCCTGCGGCATCGGCGCCACCCTGTTCGGCGCGGCCGCCGTGCTCAGCGCCCCCGGCGCCGCCTTCGGCGCCAACGCCCTCGGCAACGGCGACTTCGAGACCGGCTCCCTCGGCCCCTGGTCGTGCAGCGGCGGCCTCGGCTCCGTCGTCTCCTCACCCGTCCACGGCGGCGGCAAGGCCCTGGCCGGCGCCGCGACCGCCTCCGACAACGCCAAGTGCGTCCAGACCGTGGCCGTCCGGCCCAACACCGCCTACACCCTCTCCGGCTGGGTCCGCGGCAGCTACGCCTACCTCGGCGTCACCGGCGGCGCCTCCACCTGGACCAGCTCGCCCGGCGCCTACGCGAAGCTCAGCGTCTCCTTCACCACCGGTGCCGCCCAGACCAGCGCCGAGGTGTACGTCAACGGCTGGTACGGGCAGGGCACCTACCACGCCGACGACATCGTCCTGGACGGCCCCGGCGGCGGCGACACCACCCCGCCCACCGCGCCCGGCGGACTCGCCACCACCGGCAGGACCTCCTCCAGCGTCTCGCTGGCCTGGACCGCCGCCACCGACGACACCGGCGTCACCGGGTACGACGTGTACCAGGGCGGCACCCTGGCCGCGACCACCGCCGGCACCTCCGCCACCGTGACCGGACTGGCCGCGAACACCGCGTACACCTTCACCGTCCGCGCCCGGGACCTGGCGGGCAACACCTCCCCGGCCTCCGGCGCGCTCACGGTGACCACCGACACCGGCCCCACGCAGCCGGCCGGCTTCAAGCAGGCCGCGCCCTACCTCTACCTCGGCTGGGGCAACCCGCCGAGCGCGACCACCGTGATGAACGCGACCGGCGTGAAGTGGTTCACCATGGCCTTCATCCTCTCCTCCGGCGGCTGCAACCCCGCCTGGGACGGCCAGCGGCCGCTGACCGGCGGCGTCGACCAGAGCACCATCGCCGCGATCCGGGCGGCCGGGGGCGACATCGTGCCGTCCGTCGGCGGCTGGCAGGGCAACAAGCTCGGCCCGAACTGCGCCACGCCCGAGGCGCTGGCCGGCGCGTACCAGAAGGTGATCGACGCGTACGGGCTGAAGGCGATCGACGTGGACATCGAGAACACGGACGAGTTCGAGAACGCCGCGGTGCAGGACCGGATCCTCGGCGCCCTGAAGATCGTCAAGCGGAACAACCCGGGCCTGCGGACCATCCTCACCTTCGGCACGAGCACCACCGGCCCGACCTCGTGGGGCAACCGTCTGATCGAGCAGGCGAAGGCGCTCGACGCCGGCATCGACGTGTTCACGATCATGCCGTTCGACTTCGGCAACGCCTCCACCGACATGTACGCGAGCACGGTGAGCGCCACCGAGGGGCTGAAGGCCAAGCTGCGGTCCGTCTTCGGATGGGACGACGCCACCGCCTACGCCCACATCGGCATCTCCGGGATGAACGGCATCAGCGACACCGGCGAGACCACCACGCTCCAGAACTGGACCGCGATCCGCGACTGGGCGAACTCCCGCCACCTCGCCCGGCTGGCCTTCTGGTCGGTCAACCGGGACCGCGGCTGCCCCGGCGGCGGCCTCCAGGAGACCTGCTCGGGCATCGCGCAGAGCGACTGGCAGTTCACGGCGATCACCGCAGGCTTCACCGGCTGAACATATTTTCATTTTTAGTGCAACCATCGGGGCCCCCGGCGCGTCATGTCGAGCGGGTGCGCGGGGAGCGCGCCCGCTCGACCAAGGGGATGGGAAGCCACCACATGAACCACCGGATGTCCCTGCGCGCCCGCGGCCTGTCCGCGGGCCTGGCGGCCGGGGTCCTCGTACCGCTCGTGGCCACCGCCACGCCCGCGGCCGCCGCGGGCCCGGCCGCCGCGCCGCGCACCGCGCCGGCGGTCACCGCCGCCGCCACGCCGCAGGTCGCCTGCACCTCCGCGAAGGCCGGTCTGGCCGCCAAGCTCCAGCGTGACATCACCGCCGCCCTGGCCAACCGCAAGGGCACCGTCGCCATCGGCGTGTACGACCGGACCACGAAGACCAGCTGCCGGCTGCGCTCCACCACGGCCTTCGACTCCGCCAGCGTCGTCAAGGTCACCGTCCTGGCGACCCTGCTCTGGGACGCGAAGAAGCAGAACCGCTACCTCACCCAGCGCGAGGTGGACCTCACCCGCGCCATGATCACCCAGTCGGACAACAACGCGACCACCGCGCTGTGGCGGCAGCTGGGCATGACCAAGATCAAGGGCTTCCTCGCGGCCGCGGACATGACCCGGACCGTGCCGGGCGCCGACGGCTACTGGGGCCTCACGCAGATCAACGTCGGCGACGAGCAGAAGCTCCTCTCGCTGCTGACCCGCAAGAACACCGTGCTCAGCGACAACGCCCGGGCCTACGCCCTGAAGCTGATGAACCAGGTGGTCGCCTCGCAGCGCTGGGGCACCCCGGCCGGCGCCCCCTCCACCGTGAAGGTGCACGTCAAGAACGGCTGGCTGCCGCGTGCCACGCACGGCTGGCGGGTGCACAGCGTCGGCGCCTTCCAGGGCGGCGGGCACGACTACTACATGACGGTGCTCACCCAGGACAACGCGACCATGGACTACGGCGTGGCCACCATCCAGGCCGTCGCCCGCGCCGTCCACCGCGACCTCGTCCCGAGCACCACGTTCCTGCAGCGCTACGAGCCGACCACGCGCCCGGCGGAGGTCGTACCGCCGCTGCCGGCCGGCTGACCGCGCCGGGGGCCGCGACCGGCGGCACCCCCGAACGCACCGGGACACCGGCCCCCGCGGGGGTCGGTGTCCCTTTTTCGTGCGTGCGGGTCGGTACCTGCGCCCGCGTTACGAGGCGTTCCGGACCGTGCCGGTGACCTCGGGCCCCGGCTGCGGCATCCAGTCGGCGTCGTACGTGCGCAGCTGCGCCCGCAGGAACTCCTTCGGCTCGGTCAGCCGGTCCTTCACGGTGGGCACGGTGACCAGCGTGGAGAGCTTGCCCGCCGGGATGTGGACGTACAGGGCGGGCTGCTCGAAGGCCTGGGACAGCGGACGCGCCGGGTCCGGCACGTGGCCCATCCACTCCTCCAGCCAGCGCCGGTCGACGTCGGCGGTGGACAGCTCGGCCCCGCCGGTCACGGGCAGCAGCGCGAACTCGCCCATGATGTCGGCGTCGGCCTTCTCGGAGAGGGAGACGCGCCAGGTGAGCGCCTGGCCCTCGGTGACGTCGTCGTCGACCGCGGTGACCCTGACCTTCGGCATCGGGTCGTCGTTCTTGGCGGTCACGCCGCCGCGGTGGGCGCCCACCACGGCTCCGCGCACGGCCTTGACGAAGATGTCCTGGTTCGTGTCGCGGCCGAAGCGGGTGTTGCCGGTGACCGAGAAGGGCACGTCGATGTCGTTGCGGCCCGGGCGGACGGTGACGAGCTTCGAGGTGACCTTGTCCCCCTCGGCGTTGGGCACGAACAGCCGCACGCGGGCGGTGCCCTGGCCGGTGACGCTGACGGGCACGCGGTACGTCTTGGTGCCGGAGTCGCCCTCCTTGACCTCCAGGCGGCCGACGTCGAGGCGGACCAGCTTCTCCGCGCGCACGGCCGGGGTGCCGGGGCGCCAGCCCCAGGCGTCCATGAGCCAGGCCTTTCCGGCGCGGCTGCGCGGGGTCAGCTCCAGGGTGGCGACCTTGGTGAGGTCGAGGCCGGCGCGGGTGGCGGCGGTCAGCGGTACGCGCAGCTCACGCGCCCAGTAGGAGGCGGTGCGCTCGGTGCCGGGCAGCCCGTCCGCGCGGACCTGGCCGAGCTTCGCGCGGCGGCCGGAGGCGTCGGTGACGGACACGTCGACCAGGGTGCCGGTGGTGTTCGGCGGCACGATCAGGCGCAGCGCCAGGGACTCGGAGCCCTTGAGGGAGACCGGGGCGGCGGGGCGGAGCACGGCCGCCGTGCCGGGGGCGGTCCAGCGCAGCGCGACCGCGTCGCGGCCGGGCTCGGGAGAGGCCTCCCAGCCGGCGAAGTGCGGGGACTGGCCGCCGGACTCGCCGGGCAGGCAGGTCCTGGCGGGGTCGCGGCTGATCTGGGCGCAGATGCGGGCGCCGGTGCCGGAGACCTTCACGGTGGATCCGGGCAGGACCGCGGTGGTGCGGTTGCCGCCGACGGCGTGGGTCAGGACGCGGGCCGGGTCGGCCGAGGGGGCGCGCCGGCCGGTGCCGTCGAGCAGCGGGCGGACCCGGTCGTCGCCGGCCACGAACAGGCGGGCCGCGGCGGCGATGTACGTGGCGCCGGCGGCCTGCTGCTGCGTGGCGGTCAGGCGGGTCTTCTTGCCGACGCCGCAGACCGGGTCGGGGGTGTCGCCGGGCCAGAAGTCGTCCTCGGAGGGCGCCTTGGACTGGCCGGGGGTCCACTCGGAGTTGAAGAAGTTGTGGTTCGCGCCGACCACGTAGACCGAGCTGTGCAGGGCGGCGCCGCGGCTCAGGCCGCGGGTGCCGTCGGCGTAGATCTGGCCCTGGAGGTCGGAGACGTCGCCGTCGCAGCCCGGCAGGATGGTCGCGGACGGCACGTCCGGGACCGGGTTCTGGCCGAAGATCGTGGGGCCGATCAGCACGTTGCCGCGGATCTTCCAGCGCACCGGGCCGCGGTAGCCGTCGCGGTCGGCGGGGGCGGTGTACAGGCTGTCGAGCGCGGCGCGGTTGACGCCCTCGCCGCCGCGGGAGTGGCCGACCAGCATGACGCGGTCGAGGTCGGCGGGCGCGACGTCGCGGACGGCCTTGGGGGCCTCGGAGCGCTTCGCGGCCCACTCGGCCCAGCGGGCCAGGTGCAGGCGCACCAGGGAGGAGCGGGCCTGGGCGCCGCCGTCCTCCGCGTTCCAGTCCTGGCCGTTGATGCCGTTGGCCGCGATGGAGAGGGTGGTGTAGCCCTGCGAGGCGAGGAGCTTCTGGGCGCCGAGGTAGCCGCGGTGGCTGGGCACCGGCTGGGTGCCCGGCTTGCAGGGCCAGTCGCCGGTCTGCTGGCCGCCGCCGTAGCAGGTGTAGTGGCGGCCGTGCAGGAAGAGGGCGAGCGGGCGGGTGCCGGGGGCGTTCACCGGGCCCACCACGACGGCGCGCATCTCGACGGGCGCGGCGAAGCCGGGCAGCTTCACGGACTTCAGGGCGTACTCGCCGGTGGCGGTGCGGTACGAGCCGGGCTTGCCGGGGTCGACGGCGTTGGCCGGCAGGGCGGTACCGGGCAGGCCCGCGGCCGGCGCGTCGTCCGGCGTACGGGTCTCGCGGGCGCCCGCGGCGTCCAGGCGGCGGCCGGCGGCGAGCACCCGCAGGTCCTGGCCGTCGCCGACGCGCGCGCCGGCGAGCGGAAGGCTGAAGCTGCGGCCGTCGGGGCCCGGCGCGGGTACGCCGAGGAGCCGGTCCCCCGCGTGGAACTCGACACGGGCGTCGCCCATGGGCACGCGCCGGTCGGCGGTCCACACCAGTTGCCGGCCGGCCCCCGTGCCGGTGATCCGCCAGCCCTCGGGGAGGCTGCCGTCGGCCGCTCCCCCGCGGCCCTCGGAGGCGGCGGCCGAGGGCTGCGCGTACGCGAGCCCCGGCGTCGCCGCTGCCAGCGCGAGTACCGCCGCGGCGGCGGTCACCACGCGTGTGACACGTATCAAGGTGGTCATCCTCATCGTCGGTGTGCTCGGGGCGTCCCGGTGGTCCTCCGGAACCTCCCTCGCCCCCCGAGGACGGCAAGTCGGCGGCCGGGGTTGCCTCGTGGCGCCAGGTCTTTGCCAATTCCGCTCACCAGACGATCAGTTACCTGTCATATCCAGACAAGACGACTCATTTCCGCCACTGCACGGTGACGGATGGGGCTGCTGGTCCGGACGGGGTGGTCAGAGGCCGCGTACGAACTCCAGCCGGTCCGCGAAGTTCTCGTACCCGGCGGCCCGGAAGGCCCGGGCCATCGCACCGTTGGCCGCGTCGCAGTCGCCGCGGATCTCCGTGGCGCCCTGGGCCGCCAGGACCCGGGTGCCGCGCACCACCGCGGCGGTGGCGTATCCCCGGCCGCGGTGGGCAGGTGCGACCCCGACGAACCCGATCACGGGCACGGCCGGGTTCTCGGCGGGCAGGCTGAGGACGGCCGGGGTGCCGTCGGGCGCGTACCCGATCTCCCACCAGCCGGGTTCGTGGCGGAGTTCGGCGGTGTCGTCGAAGAGCCTCCGGGCCGCGCCGGCGAGCCCGTGCTCGGCGACGTCCGCGGCCAGGCGCGCGTCGGCGGTGTCGGCGAGCAACTCCTCCAGTACCGCGAGGAACGGCCCGGGCCCGAGTTCGGCCAGCGAGCGGAAGGTCAGCCGGGGGTCGTCGGCGGGCAGCTCCGCCGGGACCGCCAGCCGGAAGCGGCGGCCGTCGCGCACGGGCACGAAGCCGGCGGCGCGCAGCAGTCCGCCGCGGCGCTCGGGGTCCCGCTGGAACTGCGGCGCCTGCGCGGGCGAGTCCACGACGTGTTCCAGGTCGGCCGCACCGAGCTCCCGGGCGAGGCCGGCGGCCGCGTCCAGCAGGGCGGTGCCGGTCTCGGGCTCGTCCTCGGGCGCCTCGAACAGGACGACGGCGAGCGGGACTTCCTCCCCGGGGAGGGTCCACAGGACCACACTGCCGGCCGGGCGGCCGTCGGGACCCTCCGCGACCAGGCACCACTCGGGCCGGGTACACCCGGCGTCGAGGAGGCCGGCGAGGTACGCGCGGGTGGCCGCGTTGCGCTCGGGGTCGCCGGGATGCTCGACGAGCGCGGGGAGTTCTTCGGGGCGGGCGGTGCGCAGGAGGGGCACGGAGGTCCTTTTGCGTCAGGGGGCGGGCCGGGCGGTGCCCCGCGAACCTAACCGGCCGCGGCCACCGGGTCCAGGTGTTTTCGGACAGCGCGCGGACACGTCCTCGCGGCGGACCGGCGGACCGCCCGGGGCCCGTGGGGCGGCTGCCTCGACTCCTGTTGGAGGAAATGACGATCCATCAGGTCAAGCGTCCCGGACCCTTGACTTGTTACTCACCGGTCGGGATTCTCTCAGCACGATTTATCGGTACATGACAATCGGCCAATCCGGACACCCCACACCCCCTGAGGTCTCGCCATGACCCGAACCCCCTCCGGCGGGCGCCGCCGCCCCCTGGCGGTGCTCTCGCTGCTCCTCGCCGCCATGGCGATGGTGCTGGGCCCCGCGCCCGGCTCCGTCGCCGACCCCGGCTCCGCGGCCGACCCCGGCTGGTGGAACCCGACCGCCCGGCCCGCCCCCGACTCCCAGATCAACGTCTCCGGTGAGCCGTTCAAGGGCACCAACGACAAGGGGGAGATCCGCGGCTTCGTCGACGCGCACGTCCACCTCATGTCGAACGAGGCCTTCGGCGGACGGCTCATCTGCGGCAAGCCCTTCTCGGACGACGGCATCGCCGACGCCCTCAAGGACTGTCCCGAGCACTACCCCGACGGCACCCTCGCGGTGTTCGACTTCATCACCAAGGGCGGCGACGGCAAGCACGACCCCGACGGCTGGCCCACCTTCAAGGACTGGCCGGCCCACGACTCGCTGACCCACGAGCAGACGTACTACGCCTGGGTGGAGCGCGCCTGGCGCGGCGGCCAGCGCGTCCTCGTCAACGACCTGGTCACCAACGGCGTGATCTGCTCGGTCTACTTCTTCAAGGACCGCAGCTGCGACGAGATGACCTCGATCCGGCTCCAGGCCCGCAAGACGTACGACATGCAGGCCTACGTCGACAAGATGTACGGCGGCCCGGGCAAGGGCTGGTTCCGCATCGTCACCGACAGCGCCCAGGCGCGCGAGGTCATCGCGCAGGGCAAGCTCGCCGTCGTGCTCGGCGTGGAGACCTCGGAGCCCTTCGGCTGCAAGCAGATCCTCGACATCGCCCAGTGCGGCAGGGACGACATCGACCGCGGCCTGGACGAGCTGTACCAGCTGGGCGTGCGCAGCATGTTCCTCTGCCACAAGTTCGACAACGCCCTGTGCGGGGTCCGCTTCGACTCCGGTGCCCTCGGCACCGCCATCAACGTGGGCCAGTTCCTGTCCACCGGCACCTTCTGGAAGACCGAGAAGTGCGCCGGCCCCCAGCACGACAACCCGATCGGGCTCGGCGCGGCACCGGCGGCGGAGCAGAAGCTCCCCGAGGGCGTCGCGGTCCCCTCGTACGCGGCGGACGCCCAGTGCAACACCCGGGGACTCACGGAACTCGGCGAGTACGCCGTGCGCGGCATGATGAAGCGCAAGATGATGCTCGAACTCGACCACATGAGCGTCAAGGCCGCGGGCCGCGCCTTCGACATCATGGAGTCCGAGTCGTACCCGGGCGCCATCTCCTCGCACAGCTGGATGGACAGCAGCTGGACCGAGCGCCTCTACAAGCTCGGCGGGTTCGCCGCCCAGTACATGAACGGCGCCGAGGGCTTCAGCGCCGAGGCGAAGGCCAAGGACGCGCTGCGCGACAAATACGGCGTGGGCTACGGCTACGGCACCGACATGAACGGCGTCGGCGGCTGGCCCGGCCCGCGGGGGGCCGGCACCCCGAACCCGGTGAAGTACCCGTTCCGCAGCACCGACGGCGGCTCCGTGATCGACAAGGTGACCACCGGGCAGCGCACCTGGGACCTCAACACCGACGGGGCCTCCCACTACGGCCTGGTCCCCGACTGGATCGAGGACGTCCGGCTCGTCGGCGGCCAGGACGTGGTCGACGACCTCTTCCGCGGGGCCGAGTCCTACCTCACCACCTGGGGCGCGTCGGAGAAGCACAAGGCGGGCGTCAACCTCGCCGCCGGCCGGCCCGCCGCGGCCTCCTCCACCGAGTGGTGGAACCCCTTCGTCAGCTACGCGCCCGGCCGGGCCCTCGACGGCGACACCGGCACCCGGTGGGCCAGCGAGTGGAGCGACGGCCAGTGGTTCCAGGTCGACCTCGGCTCCACCGGCCTGGTCAAGCGGGTGACCCTCGACTGGGAGCGGGCGTACGGCAGGGCGTACCGCATCGAGCTGTCCACCGACGGTTCGCACTGGACCACCGTGTGGTCCACGTCCGACGGTGACGGCGGCCTCGACACGGCGCGCTTCGCGGCCACTCCGGCCCGCTACCTGCGGGTGCAGGGCGTGCAGCGCGGCACGGGCTGGGGCTACTCCCTCTACGAGGTCGGGGCCTACAGCGCCTGATCCCGGTCCGGCACCGGACGGCACGGCACGACACGGCACGACAGCACCGAGAACGGCACGGAAGCAAGGAGCCCAGATGACACGCCTGCCCTCGGCGGAGCGGCGACGCCAGCTGACCGAGGCGGCCATCCGCGCGATGACCCGGGACGGGGTCGCCAGGACCACCACCCGGTCCATCGCCGCCGAGGCGGGCGTGTCGCTGAGCGTCTTCCACTACTGCTTCGACTCCAAGCAGGCCCTGCTGGAAGCCGTCATCCAGACCATCACCGAGCACTCCGTCTCCCGCGTGCGGGAGGCGCTGCGGCCCCGGGCCACCCTCCAGGAGACCGTGCGCGCCGGCTTCCAGGCGTACTGGGACCACGTGGCCGCCCACCCCGGCGAGCACATGCTCACCTACGAGCTCACGCAGTACGCCCTGCGCCAGCCGGGCTTCGAGGAGCTGGCCAGGCGCCAGCACGAGCTGTACCGCGACACCTTCGCCGAGCTGATCGAGCAGCTCCGGGGCGTGATGGGCTTCGAACTCCGGGTGCCCGTGCCCGTACTCGCCCGCTACCTCGCCGCCATGACCGACGGACTGACCCTGAACTACCTGGTCCTCGGCGACGCGGAGGCCGTGGCCGACCTGCTCGACATGATCACCTCGCACATCGCCGGCCTGGTGCGGGTCTGACGGCGCCGGCCGGTGCGAGCGCCCCCGCCGGTGCGAGCCCGCCGCACGGTGTCCCGGCCCCGGACGGCGCCCGTCCGGTCCACCCCGGCATGCGCCGGGCGCCCCGTCCGGGAAGACTGGGAACATGACGAGCAAGGCATGGCTGGAGGGCGGACCGGCGGACCTCTCCCAGCGGGTCGTCCCGGTCACCCCGCCCGGCCAGGAACTGAAGATCCCGCACCGCGGCGGGTACGAGCACTTCAGGATCACGGTGCGCCACGAGGACACCCCGGAGGGCCGCCTGCCGGTGTACGAGTGGTGGGAACGCACCGAGCTCCCCGGATGACGGGCCACTGATTCCATCGGGCGACACCCTCCCGGCGGAGGGAGTGCACGGGTGACAGCCGAATCGGAGCCCATGGGGCTGCTCGACGTACTCGGTGTGGCGGCGGTGGTGCTCGACGCCGACGGCCGCATCGTGTTCTGGAGTCCGCAGGCGGACGAGCTCTTCGGCTACACGGCCGCGGAGGCGCTCGGCCGGTACGCGGCCCAGGTCCTCGTCCACGAACGCCACCTGGACCTGGTCGTCCGGCTCTTCTCCGAGGTCATCAGCAGCGGTGACAGCTGGGCCGGCGCCTTCCCCATACGGCACAAGGACGGCAGCACCCGCCTCGTGGAGTTCCGCAACATGCGGCTCACGGACGGGATGGGCGACGTGTACGCGCTCGGCATCGCCGCCGACCACGCCACCGTCCAGCGCGTCGAGACCGACCTCGCCCTGTCCGAGCGGCTCGTCTCCCAGTCCCCGATCGGCCTGGCCCTCATGGACACCGACCTGCGGTACGTGCTGGTCAACCCGGCGCTGGAACGCATCAACGGCATCCCGGCCGCCCAGCACATCGGCCGCCGGGTCCGCGACACGCTGCCCTTCCTCGACATCGACCGGGTCGAGCGGGCGCTGCGCCACGTGCTGGACACGGGCACGCCGCTGCTCGACCAGGAGGCCGTGGGCGCCCTCCCGGGCGACCCCGGCACCGAGCACGCCTGGTCGGTCTCGTTCTACCGGCTGGAGGGTGCGCAGGGCCGGGTCCTCGGCGTGGCCATCTCGGTGGTCGACGTCACCGAACGCCACCGGGCCTCGCGGGAGGCCGACCGGGCCCGCCGCCGGCTGGCCCTGATCGCGGACGCGTCGGCCAAGGTGGGCACGACGCTGGAGGTCCGCCGCACCGCCGACGAGCTGGCGGAGGTCACGGTCCCCGAGCTGGCCGACATCACGACCGTGGACGTGCTGGACTCCGTGCTGTCCCTGCGCCGCCTCGGCACCGCGGACAGCGGTCCGGAGCTGTTCCGGGCCCTCGCGGTGAAGGCCGCCTATCCCACGGAGGCGCTGCTGGCCCCCGACCGGACGGGCGAGCTCGCCATGTACGGCGCCGACCGCATCGTCACCCGCTGCGTGCACACCGCCCGGCCGGTCCTCGTGCCGCGGGCCGGACCCGAGGACCTCGCCAGGATCGCCCGCAACGCCGAGGCCGCCGAGCTGCTGGAGCGGGCGGGCGTGCACTCGTACCTGGCGGTGCCGCTGATCGCGCGCGGCGAGGTGCTGGGCACGCTCGGCCTGATCCGGGCCCGCAACCCGCTGCCCTTCGACGACGACGACGTGGTGCTGGCCTCCGAGCTGGCCTCGCGGGCCGCCGTCAGCATCGACAACGCCCGCTGGTACCAGAGCGTGCGCAACTCCGCCGTCACCCTCCAGCGCAGCCTGCTGCCCGGCAGCCCGCCGCCCCAGGCCGGCCTGGAGATCGCCTCGCGCTACCGTCCCGCGTACGCCTCCAGCGAGGTGGGCGGCGACTGGTACGACGTGATCCGGCTGGCCGACGACAAGACCGCCCTGGTGGTCGGCGACGTCATGGGCAGCGGCATCGACGCGGCCGCCACCATGGGCCGGCTGCGCACGGCCACCTGCGCCTTCGCCGACCTCGACCTGGAACCCTCGCAGGTCCTGCACCACCTCGACCGGATCACCACGGGCCTGGAGCACTACATCGCCACCTGCCTGTACGCCGTACACGACCCGCACTCCGCGACCTGCCTCATCGCCAACGCCGGGCACCTGCCGCCCGCCCTGGTCCCCGCCGACGGGCCGGCCCGGCTGGTGGCCGTGCCCAGCGGCGCGCCCCTGGGCGTCGGCGGCGTGCCCTTCGAGACCGTCACCGTGCCCTTCTCCCCCGGCGACCTGCTGGTGCTGTACACGGACGGGCTGGTGGAGACCCGCCACGACGCGATCGACGAGCGGATGGACGCCCTCGTCGCCCTGCTGGACGGGGCCCAGCACCGGCCCCTGGAGGAGACCTGCGACCTGCTCCTCGACGCGCTGCGGCAGGCCGACGACCTGGACGACGTGGCCCTGCTGATCGCCCGGAGCCTGCCGTGACGCCCGGGCCGAAGCCGCGCAGCGTCGCCGGGCAGGTCTTCGCCCTCCAGGCGCTGATCGTGGTGCTGCTGGTCGCGGTCGGCGCGCTCGCGCTCGTCCTGCAGGCCAGGTACGACAGCCAGCGCGACGCCCGCAACCGCACGCTCGCGGTGGCCGAGGCCTTCGCGCGGGCCCCCGGAGTGGCCGCCGCCCTCCTCGCGCCCGACCCGACCGCCCTGCTCCAGCCGCGCGCGGAGGCCGTGCGCCGCGCGTCCGGCGTGGACTTCGTCGCCGTGATGGGCGTCGACGGGACCCGCTACACCGACTCCAGACCCGAGCTGATCGGGCAGCGCGCCGCCGACGTCACCCGCGCGGCGGCCGGGGAGTCCTTCACCGAGGTCTTCACCGGCGAGCCGAGCGACGCGGTGCGGGCGGTGGTCCCGGTGCGGAACGAGCGGGGCACGGTGGTCGGGCTGGTCGGCACGGGCATAGAGGTGCGCAACGTGGCGGAGGTGGTGGAGGGCCAGCTGCCGCTGCTGCTGGGCGCCGCCGCGGGCGCCCTGGTCCTGGCCACCGCGGGGGCCGCGCTGGTCAGCCGGCGGCTGCTGCGGCAGACCCGCGGCCTGGGGCCCGTCGAGATGGCCCGGATGAGCGAGCACCACGAGGCGGTGCTGCACGCCGTGCGCGAGGGCGTGCTGATCATCGGCCCGGACCGGCGCCTGCTGCTGGCCAACGACGAGGCGCGGCGACTGCTGGACCTGCCGCCGGACGCCGAGCAGAAGCACGTGGGCGAGCTGGGCCTGGCCCCGGGCACGGTGGAGCTGCTGGAGTCGGGGCGGGCGGCCACGGACGAGGTGCACCTGGCCGGGGACCGGCTGCTGGCGGTGAACGTCCGGCCCACCACGACCCAGGGCCGGGACTCGGGCTCGGTGATGACCCTGCGCGACACGACGGAGCTGGCGGCGCTCACCGGGCGGGCCGAGGTGGCCGGCGGGCGGCTCCAGCTGCTGTACGAGGCGGGTGTGGGGATCGGGACCACGCTGGACGTGGTGCGGACCTCCGAGGAGCTGTCGGAGGTGGCGGTGCCGCGGTTCGCCGAATTCGTCACGGTGGAGCTGCTGGACCCGGTGCTGAACGGGGACGAGCCCTCGGGCTCGTACAGCGAGATGCGCCGCACCGCGCTGCACGGCGTCCGCTCGGACCAGCCGC
The DNA here is from genome assembly GCF_044759225.1 of Streptomyces sp. NPDC101132. NCBI lineage: Bacteria > Bacillati > Actinomycetota > Actinomycetes > Kitasatosporales > Streptomycetaceae > Streptomyces > Streptomyces sp. NPDC101132. Next base: position 154,466 of record NZ_JBIVYX010000009.1, on the reverse strand, counting down.
TGCAGCCCGTGGGCGACCTGATCAGGTTCGTCTCGCCGCGCACGCCGATGGCCCAGGCCCTGGACGGCGGGCACGCGGTGCTGGAGGCGGACCTGAAGGCGGCGCACGGCTGGCGCGAGCACGACCCGGAGGGCGCCGAGGACGCGCTGCAGTACGGCATCACCTCGCTGATCGCGGCCCCGCTCCAGGCCCGGGGCGTGGTGCTGGGGCTGGTGAACTTCTGGCGGACGGACGCGTCCGAGCCCTTCGGCCCGGAGGACCTGTCCTTCGCGGAGGAGCTGGCCGCAAGGGCCGCCGTGTCGATCGACAACGCCCGCCGCTACACGCGGGAGCACACGATGGCGGTGACGCTCCAGCGCAGCCTGCTGCCGCGGGTGCTGCCCGAGCAGAACGCCGTGGACGTGGCCTACCGTTACCTGCCGGCCCAGTCCGGGGTGGGCGGCGACTGGTTCGACGTGATCCCGCTGCCCGGGGCGCGGGTGGCGCTGGTCGTGGGCGACGTGGTGGGGCACGGGCTGCACGCGGCGGCCACCATGGGCCGGCTGCGGACCGCGGTGCACAACTTCTCCACCCTGGACCTGCCGCCCGACGAGCTGCTGGGGCACCTGGACGAGCTGGTCGCCAGGATCGACCAGGACGAGACCCGGGACGGGGTCAGCATCACGGGTGCGACCTGCCTGTACGCGGTCTACGACCCCTCCACCGGGCACTGCGTGATGGCCCGCGCCGGGCACCCGGGTCCGGCGGTGGTCGCCCCGGACGGCGCGGTGGACTTCCCGGAGGTGCCGCCGGGGCTGCCCCTGGGGCTGGGCGGCATGCCGTACGAGTCGGCCGCCATGACGCTGCCCGAGGCCAGCAGCCTGGTGCTGTTCACCGACGGGCTGCTGGAGGACCGCGAGCGGGACCTGGAGAGCGGGCTCGCCCTGCTGCGTGCCTCGCTGGCCCATCCGGGCCGCTCCCCCGAGCAGACCTGTGCGGACGTGCTGCACTCGCTGCTGCCGCAGGAGCCGACCGACGACATCGCGCTGCTGGTGGCGCGGACCCGGCGGCTGGAGGCGGAGCAGGTCGCGGAGTGGTCCGTGCCGTCCGACCCGGCGGCCGTGGGCACGGTGCGGAACGCGGGGGCGCGGCAGCTGGCCGAGTGGGGCCTGGAGGAGATCGCGTTCACCACCGAGCTGATCCTGAGCGAGCTGGTGACCAACGCGATCAGGTACGGCGGCGAGCCGATCCGGGTGCGGCTGCTGCGGGACCGCTCGCTGGTGTGCGAGGTGTCGGACAGCAGCAGCACCTCCCCGCACCTGCGGTACGCGGCCACGACGGACGAGGGCGGGCGGGGCCTGTTCCTGGTGGCGCAGTTCGCGGAGCGCTGGGGTACGCGCTACACGCAGCGCGGGAAGGTGATCTGGGCGGAGCTGCCGCTGACCGGGGCGGCGCAGGGCCCCGGCGCGGCGGGACCGGAACCGGACCTGGACGCCTTCGAGGGTCTGGCCTGGTGAGTGCCCCGGGCGGGCTCACAGGCCGAGGCGGCCGAGGCGGTCCGGTGCCCGGAGGTGGAGCACGCCCGCGCCGAGGTGGTGCTCACCTGTGACGCGGGGCGTGCGGCCGGGGGGACGGCCCGGAGGTGCCGGCGGGGGTCAGGAGGTGTCGCGCACGGCGAGGATGCCGTTGAAGACGCCGACGTAGGCGGTGCCGTCGGGGCCCAGGGTGATGGGGGCCCAGTTGTTGTCGTAGGCGGGGCCGGTGCCGGTCAGCCGCCGCCAGCGGCGCTCACCGGTGCGGAAGTCGACGGCGGTCAGGTACCAGGCGTCGATGCCCCAGACGTTGGGCTCCTTCTCGTAGAAGTAGAGCAGTCCGTTGGCGGTGGAGAGCTTGGGCACGGTGGACGGGGAGCGGACGGCGCTCTGCCAGACGGTGTCGCAGCCGCTGCCGTCGGGGCGGACGTCGATGCGGGTGGCGCCGCCGACGACGCTCTTGCCGAGGAGCAGGCTGGTGGGGTTCTCGTAGCCGTAGTTGTTCTCGACGACGAGGCTGTTGCCCCAGCTGATCAGGGAGTTGTCCGTGGTGGAGGCGCCGGGGCCGAAGACCGGCACCTTGCAGACCAGCCGCCCGCCGGCCGGGACGTCCACGGCGCGCCGGTAGACCAGGACGTTCATCCGGTCGTCGGCGTTGTCGGTGATGGCGACGTAGCCGTCGCCGAAGAGGTCCGGTGTGGTGCCCGAACCCTGGTTCACGGAGCCGGGCTTGGTCCCGGTGCCGCGGTCGTAGGTCTCGCGCCACTGCACCTTCGGGGTGCCGTCGGGGGTGGTGGTGAAGCTGTAGAGGGCGTGGTCGGTGACGATCGAGACGCCGTCCGGGCCCACCGAGAAGGAGTTCTGGATCTCTTCGCCGGCCAGCCGGACGGAGCGGACGGCGGAGGTGGCGGGGTCGACGGTGCCGACCCGGCCCTGGCGGGTGACCCACCAGATGCGGCCGTCCCAGTCGGGCATCACGGAGGTGACCGGGTCACAGGTGCCGCCGGGCCACAGGTTGGTCCAGCTGACGCAGTCGTGCGGGACGACCGGGGTGAGGTCCCAGTCGTCCTCGACGGTGAACTTCCAGCTTCCGTCGGGGTCCTGGGAGTGGCCCAGGCGCAGGATGTGCTGGCGGGAGTCGGCGAGGACGGCCCGGTCCTGGTCGTCCAGGTAGAAGTAGGCGCCTCCCGAGGTGTCCTTGAAGATCTTGGAGAAGTCGAGGCTGGTGACGGCCTCGACGGTGGAGGAACGCTGCGGGAGCCGGTACTCGGCCAGCGTGGCGAGGGTCCCCGGGTCCAGCAGCTTCACCCGGAACCCGGCGAAGGTGCCGCAGACGGTGACCAGGCGGCCGCCCGAGTCGAAGGTGGCGGTGGCGCACTCGCCGCCCAGGGCGGCGATCTTCTCGCTGCGCACCTCCGGGTTCCTGCCGAGGGGCCCGGACCACGGGTAGGTGGCGCTGCCCGCGGCGTCGGCGTGCATGCCACTGCGCCCGTTGGGGGCCAGGTGGGGGTGGCGCGGCGGGCCTTCGCCGGGCAGCGGGGCTGCCGTCGCGGGTGCGCCGTCGTAGTGGCTGACCAGGCGGTGGCCGGGTGCCTTGGGTATCTCCTCGGCCTGGGCCGGGTACAGCCCGGACCCGGCCGTGGCCAGCATCAGGGCCGGGAGCACGGCGCAGTTCAGCGCTCTTCGGAACATCCGGTCGGTTCCTCCTCGCGTGCGTACGGGATCGCGCCGCCGCCCGACGCTAGAACTCGTTGCCTGAGGAATCCATAGGGGCGCCGGATGATTCACGGACCCGCAACAGTTGATCAACAGTGCGTCAACAAGGCGCCCTCATACCGGCGTTGACCGTCACCGCCGGTCAGGGACGGAGGCTCCCGACGACGCCGGCGGTGGCGGTCAGGCCGTCGTGGATGGTGGGCGCGATGCTGCTGCTCGCCAGGTAGAACCCCAGGAGCAGGCAGACCAGCGCGTGCGAGAACTTCAGCCCGCCGCTGCGCAGGAAGATCACCGCGAGGATGAGGAGCAGCAGTACGACGGAGATGGAAACGGCCATCACAACCTCCTACGCCGCACGGCCGGTCCGGCTGCGGCATTCGGGCGCCATGGTGGCGCAGCCGGGCGGCCTGACGGGTGACCGACGTGTCCGCCGCACGGGTGGTTGACCGTCCGTGACGGCACGTCAGCCGGGCGGGGCAGCCGCCCCGTCCGCAGCAGCGCCGCGCACTGCGGCCGACCACGCCCCAGCCCCAGGGAGCACCGTTCCTCCCCGTGATCGGCAACGCCGTACGCCCGGCCGGAAATTCCGCGGCCGGGCGTACGGTGTGGGCGATCGCTCAGGCGATGCCCCTGGGAACGGTCAGCCGATCCCCTTGAAGGTGTTCCAGGCGTCCTCGTCGGCACCGGACGGCCAGTCGTGGGTGGCGGACCCGCCCTTGTAGAGGAGCTGCACCCCGTCCTTGCGCACCACCCAGAAGTCGGGGATCCCGTCGCCGGTGGCGTCAGGAGTCCCATGGATCATCGGGAACTCGACCCGACCCCAGCCGGTTCCGCCGTACGTGTAGTCCTTGGCGTCCAACGCCGCCCCCGCCGTGGCCAGGGAGGCCAAGTCCACGCCGCCGTTCGTGCCGGGCTTGCCCTTGCGCAGGGCAAGCCCTCGGTTCGGGTCGACGTCGTCGCGGAACAGCAGGTCGGGGATCTTGTCGCCGGAGACGTCGCGGACACCGATGATGTCCCGCCTGGTCCAGCCGGTCGCCGACATCAGACGGGCCTCGGCGAAGACGCCGCCGCTGTAGCCGCTGAAGGCCCAGAAGGCGTCGCCGGCGCGGGCGAAGGCGTCGGGCATGCCGTCTCCCGTGACGTCCTCGGTGACCACCAGCTGAGTCAGCGTCGCCGGGTCAGGGGCGCCCGTCGGCAGCAGGATCTCCATCCGCTGGGCCACCTCGAAGCGGCCGTTGCCGTCGCCCGGGTAGACGTACAGCTTGCCGTCGGGCATCCGCGCGACCAGGTCGGTCAGGCCGTCGCCGGGGAACCAGTCAGTGGCATGACTGATCAGTGCGGCCTTGCCGGAGGCATCCTGCCAGTACCCGTCGGCCACCGGCTTGCCGTCGTCGAGGGCACCGGGCAACCAAGCGTCCGTGTCGCCGACCGCGTCACCCGCGTACGTGCGCAGGTTGCCCTTGGCGTCGATGCCGAGGATGTCGGGCAGTCCGTCACCGGTGACGTCGCCGGGCTTGTCCTGGCCGGGCCGCGGGCGCACGTAGAAGAGGTACGTGGTGGGAGCCGAGACGTTGCCGGCCTTGCTGACCGTTCGGACGTACAGGACGTTCGGACCTGCCGTGTCGACCTTCAGTTTGATCGATGCGAGGTCGGCGCTCCAAGGCGAGGTCTTCTGGTCGTACAGCGGGCGGTTCAGGCTCCACTGGTACTCCCGGATGTCCTCGGCCTTGGTGCCGTTGCCGAGGAACTCCACCCACTGGTTGTCGGTGCCGGCCGGCTCCAGGCTCCACTCGGAGCCGTCGGGCCCGGGCTGGGGGAAGTGGACCGAGCGGACGGCCGGGCTGGCGGGCGCCGTGTGGTCCACGGTGAAGGTGCACCAGCCGCCGCCCCCGGAGTCCAGCGGACCGCTGCCCGGGGACATCCAGCCGTCGTAGTCGAAGGCCCGCGCCAGCCAGTAGTAGGTCCGGCCGGAGGCGAATTTGTCCCAGGTGACCCGGTGGGTGACCCTACCGTCGCTGTTGACCGGCAGGTTGACCGTCGGGGTCGGGTGGCTGCCGTCGGAGCCCCAGATCTCGATCTGGATCTCCTTGAGATTGCCGTCCGGGTCGCTGCCCTTGACCTGGAACTCCACATCGGTCTTGCCGATGCTGGTGACCGGGGCCTGGGTGAGGCAGGCGCCACCGGGACTGGTGGTCATGTTCGCCGCGACCGGCACGTCGGGACGGCGGTTGTAGGTGATCTCCAGGTACGGCGCGGTCTCGCCGTTGGCCATGAACTTCTTCCAGTAGTACGGGTCCGACTCACTCGCGGCCCGGAAGCCGAGCGAGACAGCGCCCCACCGGTTGTTGGCGGCCTCCTGGATCAGGTCCTTGACCACCGGCGCCACCCAGTTGTCCGGGCAGGTGCTGTTGTAGCCGTACCCGGCGCTCTCAGAGGCGACCTTCTTGCCCCACCAGCCGGAGGTGTTGTTCCAGGTGTTCGTGGAACTCACCCAGGGAGTGCTGTAGATGTCCATGGCCCTCGACCCACAGGACCATGAATACGTCTGGAGTGCGCGCACACGGGCATCAGAAATTCCGGCACCGTGGAGAGTGCTGCCGAAGTCGAAATTGAAAATCGCTCGGGACGTGCCTCCAGTGGTGGACTCATATCCGACGCGGGCCTCGTTCGTGCCGCCCGCATTGAAGTTCTGGCCGTTCCAGAAACTCGAGTCCCCAGCGGTTTTGTACAGGTGGGCCCAGCCGCTCTTGTGGCCCTTGAAAGACGGGTCGACAAATACCGGGTATTTGGTGTCGGGTGCGTTGAGGAGCTTCTCGTCGGCCTTCAAGGACAAGGTCCCGGAGGTCAGCTTCGCCTTGGCGACGGCCAGATGCGCCCCTTCCGCACCGGCGAGTCCGGCCAGCCCCAGTGAGGGATGCTTTCCCGCCACTGCGCTGGGGGCCAGGGCGGGCTTGCCGTCGGTGGTGGCGACTCGGCCGGAGGAGTCCCACATGAGCGGCGAGGGGGCGCCGGCCACCTCCTTGCCCTTTGCGTCGCGGGCGCTGACCGCCCCCGACTTCGGATCCAGGCGGAATGTCAGACCGGGCCCGGCCAGCCGGTAGTTCAAGCTCTTCAGCAGTGGATCGGCGGAAGCCTTGCGGTCCTTCACCACCAGGAGATGAGAATATCCGCCGTCCTGAGCGGTCATCAGCAGGTCGATTCCGGGGCGAACGTTCTCGTACAGCGCACGCGGGCCGTCGATCACCGGCGCGGGCAGTTCACCCGGCCAGCTGACGACGACCTCGCGTCCGCCCGTGTTCAGGCGGACCAGCTCGGTCCACAGCGGCGCGGCAGGACCAGAGGTCAGGGCACGACGGTTCGCCACGCGGGCGGGCCGGTCCGAAGCGCGGCTTCCGGCGCTGAAGACCAGGCCGCCGTTGACCGCCTTGGGGGCGAATCCGCCCTTCACCGGCCGCAGATCGGTATCAATGGCGCGCCATTGGCCATCGACCTTGGCCCGGACGGGCTGGCTGTGGACGTTGGCCTTGAGCCGTCCGTCGGGCTGCGCCCACACCGTCCGACTCTCGGTGCGATCCGCAACCACCTCGACCGGCTTCCCGGTCTGCTTCGCCAGTCGAAGCGCGTTCCGGGCCGCGACTGGTCCCTGCCCGACCTGCTTCTTCGTCTCCGACTCCGGCTGCCGGCGCTCCGGCGAGGACAGTTGCACGCCAACCGGCACGGCGACGGCGACGGCGAGCAGCGCCGCGAGCGCTCCAACTGCCCTGCGGCGGCGGGTCGCGTCGCGACGACCGGCCGGGTCGCCGGAACTGTCCGGGGTGGCCGGATCTGATGGGCTCACGCCCACAGAATCGCGGGTTGCCATGGTTTTTCGTCTCCCCCCAGGCGCACGAGGGTGCCCCCTTGGTGCTTGGTGTTGGCCATGCGCAGTGGCCTCAGGCGATCGGCCTGGTTCCGGCCTGCCTTCACGCAGAAATGTGCGAGGTGAGCATGGACCATCCGGCCGGGTTCGTCATCTCCCGATCGGTCAACGGACCAGCAGGCAAGCGTCGTTGCATCCCCTATGCCCGAATATGCATCCGGCGCTCCGTGATCATGATCACATAGGGCAACAAGGTGTGGCGTTACGCATTTCACCGCCCCACAATCATCGAGTAATTTGTCAGTTCCCTGCCATCTCTGTGCCTTGGGCCGGTGGCAGTGGCTTGGGGGGTCACATGTCGCCGTTCTCGGCGCGTAATTTCCGCCTGCCCGGAAACAGGAAAGCCAGACAATCGCGCAGCCGGATGGTCAGGCGTACCGGCGTCACGGTTACCGTGGCGCTTGTCGTCTCCTTGCTGCCGATCGAGGCGTGGGCAGCGTCACCGGGCGACCGCAGCGGGCTGCAGTTGCCCGGCCTTCAGGAAGACCTGAGGGCGAAGTTGGACCAGGTCGCCGCAGCGAAGCTGGAGGGTTGGGCCGGCGTACCTGCCCAGCCGCCGGTCGAGTACGAGCCGTCCAAGGTCACGCCGCCGTCGGGCGGGTCGGCCGAGGTCGCACTGACCACGGCCACCGGCGACCAACTCGTGCCCGTGGGCTCTCTGCCCGTGGCCATCGGCAAGGCCACGCCGACCGAGGAGAACCCGGCACCGCCCGCCCCGACCGGCACCTGGTCCGTGGCGGTCGAAGCGCGCACCGCCACCGAGGCGGCCGGTGTGGACGGCGCGCTCATCACGGTCACCGCGCCGGCCGAGAGCGCCGCGCCCGTGGACGTCCAGCTCGACTACCAGAAGTTCGAGGACCTCTACGGCACCGAGTGGTCCTCCCGCCTGGAGCTCAAGCAGCTCCCGGAGTGCTTCCTGACCACGCCGGAACTTCCCGAGTGCTCCGTCGCCCAGGAAGTACCCAGCACCAACGACCCGGCCACCGGCACCGTCCGTGCGACCGTGGACCCGCAGGCCACCCCGGCCGCCGGCATGACCACCATGGCGGGCGGCGGCGGCACGACCGTACTGGCCGCGACCGACTCCGCCTCCGGCGCCGGCGGCACCTACAAGGCCACCCCGCTCTCCCCCTCCGGCAGCTGGTCGGCGGGCGGCAGCAGCGGTGCCATGAGCTGGTCCTACCCGCTGACCCTGCCGGCTCCGCCGGCCGGGCCCGCGCCGAAGGTCACCTTCACGTACTCCTCGCAGGCCGTGGACGGCAAGACCTCCGTCGCCAACAGCCAGGCCTCCTGGATCGGTGACGGCTGGGACTACGAGCCCGGCTACATCGAGCGCCGCTACCGCTCCTGCGACGAGGACCGCAAGACCACCCCGAACGCGCCCAACAACAACGGCACCGCCGACAAGAAGAAGAGCGACCTCTGCTGGGCGGGCGACAACGTCGTGATGTCCTTCGGCGGCGCCACCACCGACCTGGTCAAGGACGCCACCACCGGCGCCTGGGTCCCCGCCAACGACGACGGCTCCAAGGTCGAGCGCAAGACCGACACCACCGTCGCCAACGGCGCCAAGGACGGCGAGTACTGGGTCCTCACCACCCGCGACGGAACCCGCTACCACTTCGGCCGCCACGACGTGGACGGCGCGGGCACCCGCACCGTGACCGACTCGGTGTTCACCGTGCCGGTCTTCGGCAACCACCCGGGCGAGCCCTGCTACCAGAGCGCGTACGCCTCCTCCTCCTGCCGCCAGGGCTGGCGCTGGAACCTCGACTACGTCGAGGACGTCCACGGCAACGCCATGGTCGTGGACTGGAAGCGCGAAGAGAACCGCTACGCCAAGAACGAGAAGTTCAAGGAGAAGGACCGCGCCCAGGTCGGCTACGTCCGTGGCGGCTACCCGGCCCAGATCTCCTACGGCCTGCGTGCCGGGAACCTCTCCGCTGCCCCGTCCGCGAAAGTCGAGTTCTCCGTCGCCGAACGCTGCATCGAAGAGGGCGGCGTCAAGTGCGGTGACACCCAGTTCGAGTCCAAGAACTACGGCGACAAGCAAGCCTGGTGGGACACCCCGACCACGCTGCACTGCAAGTGGGACGCAGAGAACTGCTACAACTCCTCGCCGACCTTCTGGACCCGCAAGCGTCTGACGGCCGTCACCACCTGGGCCCAGCGCACCCCCGGCAGCACCGAGCTGTCAAAGGTGGACAGCTGGGGCCTGACCCAGTCCTTCCCCAAGCAGCGCACCGACACCCACCCACCGCTGTGGCTGGAGTCCGTCCGCCGCACCGGCTACACCACCAAGGACGCGAGCGGCAACCAGACCGGCGTGCCGCTGCCTCCGGTCACCTTCCTGGCCAACCAGAAGGACATGCCCAACCGCGTCGCCAAGAGCAGCACCGACGCCACCCCCGACTTCGACCGGCTGCGAGTGGAGACCATCCGCAACGAAACCGGCGGCGAGGTCTTCGTCGACTACTCCGACCCCTGCCCGGTGGGCACCACCCACCCCAAGCCGGAAGAGAACACCACCCGCTGCTTCCCCGTGCACTGGTCACCCGACAGCGCCTTGGAGAAGCCCCCGCTTGAGTGGTTCAACAAGTACGTGGTCGACGCCGTCGTCGAGAAGGACCGAGTCGCCCGGCAGCCCGACGTCGTCACCTCCTACACCTACGAGGGCCCTGCTGCCTGGGCCAAGGACAGCGACGAGTTCTCCAAGCCCGAACTGCGCACCTACGGCCAGTGGCGGGGCTACGCGTCCGTCGTCGTCCGCAAGGGCGCCACGGCCGACACCGGTCGCGCCGACGCCACCGTGCAGTCCCAGACACGCACCCGCTACTTCCGCGGTATGTCCGGGGACGCGGGCCGCGCGCAGATCATGGTGAAGGACTCCACCGGCACCGAGACCCTCGGCGAAGACCTGGCCCAGTACGCGGGCCTCACCGCCGAGACCATCACGTACACCAAGGCCGGCGGGGAGATCGACAGCCGGGTCCTGAGCTGGCCTCGCAGCCGCAAGACGGCCTCGCGCCCGCGCGACGGCACCACCGCCCTGGAGGCGTACCGAAACGACACCGCCCGCACCGACAAGATCGAGGCGATCAGCGGCGGCCGCAGCCGGATCGTCCGCACCGAGGACACCTTCGACGGCACCTACGACCTCGCCGTCACCTCGCAGACGGGGGTCCACACCTCGGACGGCTCCGGTGGCTGGACCGTGACGGACCAGCGGTGTGACACCACAACGTACGTCCACAACACCGCGAAGCACATCATCGGCCTGCCCCAGCGGGAGCGGACCACCACCGGCACCTGCGCGCAGGCGGCCACCGGCACCGTCGTCACGGACACCCGGACCTCCTACGACGCGCCGAACGCCTTCGGCACCGCCCCCGTGGCGGGTCTGGCGGCCCAGGTGGACGGCACCGACGCGGCCGGCACCGGTTGGATCACCCAGTCGAAGATCGAGTACGACTCCCTCGGCCGCAAGACCAAGGTCACCGACGCCGCGGGCAACGCCACCGGCTACGCCTACAGCCCGGCCACCGGCCCGGCCTTCAGCACCACCACCACCAACGCCCTCGGCCACACTTCCACCACCAAGGTGGACCCGGGCCGCGGCAGCGCCGTCGAGGTCATCGACGCCAACGCCCGGAAGTCCACCAGTCGTTACGACGCCTTCGGCCGCGTGACCGACGTGTGGACCTCCTCGCAGAACCCGGCGTCCGACAAGCCGATGCACACCTTCCAGTACCAGATCGCCGAGCACCAGACGCCGACCGTCGTCACCGGTGAGCTGCGCGACAACGGCACGTACGAGACGTCCGTCACGATTTACGACGGACTGCTGCGCCCGCGCCAGGTCCAGAAGGAGGCCGCCGGCGGCGGCCGGATCGTCACCGACACCTTCTACAACCAGAACGGCACGATCCGACAGACCAACAACGACTACTACGCCGAGGGCGAGCCGGGCACGAAGATCTTCGTCCCGGAGACCGTCTTCCACGTGCCCAACTCCGCCAAGACCTCCTACGACGGCCTCGACCGTCCGCTGCAGGTGACCACGCTGTTCGCGGACGAGCCGAAGCACTCCACCGTCCAGGTCTACGACGGCGAGTCCACCCTCACCCGCACCGGCATGTCCGCCGACGGCACCACCCCGCTCAAGGGCAGCCGGGCCACCAAGAAGTGGACCGACGCCCTCGACCGGACCACGCTGATCCGCAACTACACCGCCACCGACCTCACCACCTGGGGCGACAACACCTACACCTACGACCCGCGCGGCAACCTGGCCAGGGTCACCGACCCCGCGGGCAACGTCTGGACCAACACCTACGACTCCCGCGGCCGGCCCACCGCCTCCACCGACCCCGATACCGGGTCCGCCGCCTTCGGCTACGACGACCTCGACCGTCGGGTCTGGGTCCAGGACTCCGCCGGACGCAAGACCTTCACGACCTACGACAAGCTCGGGCGCAAGACCTCCGAGGTCGAGGACGAGCCGAACGGCACCCTGTCGGCCAGCTGGACCTACGACACGCTGCCCGGGGCCAAGGGCCACCCCGTCGCCGCCACCCGCCACACCGGCGGCACGGCCGTGACCACTGAGGTCACCGGCTACGACGCCGAGTACCGCCCCACCGGCCGGAAGATCACCGTCCCCGACACCGCGGCCACCAAGGGCCTGGCGGGCACATACACCTACGGCACCAGCTACACCCGCACGGGCAACGTCCAGTCCTCCACGGTCCCCGCGACGCCCGGCGGCCTGGCTGCCGAGCGCCTGGTCAACCGCTTCGACGCCGACGACCGCCAGATCACCATGTCCGGTCTGGCCTGGTACACCGCGGGTACGGTCTACAACCCGTTCGGCGAGGTCCTGCGCACTGCGTCCGGCAGCGCCCCGAACCGGGTGTGGACCACCAACCTGTACGACCCGAACACCGGCCGTGTAACGGACACCTTCTCCGACCGTGAGACCGCCCCGAACCGCATCGCGCAGCTCTCCTACGGCTACGACACGGTCGGCAACGTCACCTCCATCACCGAGAACCGCCCGGGCGGCTGGACCGATCGCCAGTGCTTCCAGTTCGACGCGATGGGCCAGCTGACAGAGGCGTGGACCGGCAAGACCGACCAGTGCGCCGGTCCGACGCTCAACGACGTCACCGCCGGACCCGACGGTGACGGCTACTGGCAGTCCTACCGCTTCGACAAGATCGGCAACCGGACGAAGCTGGTCCAGCACGACCTGACGAACTCCGCACTGGACGACGAGACGACCTACTCCTACGGGATCCCGATCCCGGGTGGGCCCCAGCCGCCGATCAAGACGCAGCCGCACGCGCTGGCCACGGCCGAGACCACGGTCCGCACCGCGAATTCGACCACGACCACGCAGTCCTCCTACACCTACGACAGCCTCGGCAACACCACCAAGCGCACCATCGGCAACGACACCCAGACCCTGACCTGGGACCGACACAACAAGCTGAGCTCGGCCACCTCCGCGGGCGTCGGCTCCGTCGCCATCACCGGCCTGGCCGGGAAGTGTCTCGACGTCGAGTCGGGCCGCAGCGCCGACGGCACCGCCGTCCAGCTGTGGGGCTGCAACGAGTCCAAGGCCCAGCAGTGGCGCCTGACCGGCGGCACCGTCCGAGCCCTGGGCAAGTGCCTCTCCAACGAGTCCGGCGCCCTGCGCATAGCCACCTGTGACGGCAACCCCAAGCAGAAGTTCGAGTACCGCGCCGCGGACAAGACCCTGCGCCACACCGCCACCGACAGCTGCGTGGACGTGCCCGGCGGCAACAGCGCCGACGGCACCGACCTGATCCTCTACGCCTGTGCCGGCGGCCCGAACCAGCAGTGGGGCTACACCGACGGCTCCTCGTACCTGTACGACGCCGAGGGCAACCGGCTGATCTCGGAGAACGGCTCCAGCCGCACCCTGCACCTGGGTGAGGCGGAAGTCACGGTGGACAAGGCCGGACAGGCTCTGAGCGCCGTGCGCTACTACGCGAGCCCGGGCGCCCCGGTGACCGTGCGGTTCGTCCGCGGCTCCTCGAACACCCTGAGCGTGCTGCTGTCGGATCACCACAACACGGCCACCACCATGGTCGCCGCGGCGACGGGCCAGGCCCTGACCCGTCGCAAGTTCGACCCGTACGGCAACCAGCGCGGCGCCTTCGGCGACAACTGGCGCGGGAACCGGACCTTCCTGGGCACCGGTACCGAGGACTCTGCCACGGGCCTGACGCACATCGGGGCCCGCGAGTACGAGCCCGCAACCGGCCGGTTCATCACCGTGGACCCGCTCATCGACGACAGCGACCCGCTGCAGATGAACGGTTACACCTACGCCAACGCCAACCCCGTCGCCAACTGGGATCCGGATGGCATGGCCCTGGCCGAGTGCGCGAGCGGCATGTACAAGTGCCGCAACGGCACCCAGCCGTACGACTACGGCAACCGCTACGAGACCGAGGTCCGGGCGGCGGGCGGCACCGTCTCCCAGGACTACCTGAACCGCAAGGCCGCCGAGAACCGGGCCTGCCGCCACGACCCCGACTGCCGTTCCGGCCGGACCTACTCCTCCGGTTCCTCCTACACCCCGCCCGCGAAGAAGCCCGAAAAGAAGAAGGGCTTCTGGCAGAGCGTGGCCTCCGGTGACGTCCGAGGCGCCGTTCAGGCGAAGTGGGACGGTGCCAAGGACGAGTGGAAGAAGATGCAGACCTGGGAGTACTGGCGCCACAAGGGCGTGGACAAGGTGATCACCGCCTTGGCCGTGGCCGGAACGGCCTTGTGCATCGCCTCGGCGGTCTGCGGAATGGGCCTGTTCGTGGTGGGTGCCTCGGCCCTGTTCGTCGCGGGTCTCGGCGCGCACATCGCAGTGGCCTCCGAGGAAGAGCGCAAGAAGGGCGGCGCCCAGTTCCTCCAGCGGACGGCGATGTCCGAGGTCAAGGGCATCGCCCTCGGCGCCACCTGGGGCCGCGGGATCGGCGGTGCCCTGTGGAAGGGCGGCGGCAGCAAGGTCGGCTTGGTGGAGAAGCTCGGTTGGCACCCGCGAACCACCGGCTACTTCGCCGGCGGCAACCCGATCGCCCACTCTGCCGGCAGGGGCGCGTCCCTGATCAGGGACACGAAGAGGATCTTCACCGAGCGCTGGCCCCGCGCCATGAGCATCGGACGGCGCCTCTTCTAGCCTCATCGCCGCCCGTATCATCTGACCGGCGGGGTCTTACAGGCCCCGCCGGCACAGGAGGAACCATGGACCGCAGCGCCTGTGGAACGCGCGCACACATCCATCTCGACAAGCCTCTCGAGGGGGAGCCTGAGGGCGTCCGCGTGACGGTCCCGGCCGTTCTGGGGGCCGAGTGGCTCTTCCTGGTGTTCTGGTTGGCCCTGGCCCTCGGGGTGTTCGCCCTCGGCGGCGGGCCGGTCGGCGGCGGGATCGTGGTGGGGCTGTTCGTCCTCCTGTGGGGCGGGGTGACCGCCCGGCTCGTCCATCGGGGGCACACGCCCCGGTGCGCGGCCATCAGCTCCCTCGCCTCCATCACACGCCTCACCGAAGGGTTCTGATATGTCCGGCTTCTGGGAGCTGGTGTTCCTTGCTGCCGTCGCGGTATGTGTGGGAACGACCGCCCGGCTGGTCTCCGCGCGCCGCGCCGAGCGGCGGGCCGGAGCGGGGGACCGCGCGGCAGTCCCCTGCCGGATCGCCTGGTACCGGCAGGACCGCAAGGGACTGTCCCGGTACGGGAAGGTGACCGTCACCCCCGAGGGGCTCCGGTTCAAGAACCCGCTGCGTGGGCCGCGGACCATCGCCCCCGGCGGGGCGGCCTCGCAGCGCAGTAGCATGCGGCCCGGCTTCGCGCTCCTGGACTACCGCACCCCTCAGGGGGAACGGATGGAGATCCTGGTCGGCGAGGGCGACCTGGCCCTGCTGCGCCGATGGCTGCGTGCCGCCTGACTCTCTCCCTGAACCCAGGCGACTGTTCCTGAGTCGGCTCAGGCAGAGTTCACGAGATCCCGCCCGATCTGATTGACCGGGCGGGATCTCGGCGTTCCGGATCTATTCGAGGTGCCGTTCCCGCCGACGTGTGCCCTCGGCGTCCGTGTCCTCCCAGGCGGCCGCCGCGGCGGGTGCCGCCGCCCCGGTGAGGCCGGACCAGTCGGCCGTCCGGTCGCACCAGCGCTCCAGCAGCACCCCGTCGTGCCCGACGGCGAGCAGTCCGGCACCGGTCTCGGCCCGGTACTCCTCGACGACGCCGACCAGCGCGGCCGTGGTGGACGCGTCGAGCATGGCGGTCATCTCGTCGCAGACCAGCCAGCGCGGTCGGAGCACCAGGGCCCGGGCGAGGCAGGCCCGTTGCAGCTGGCCGTCGCTGACCTCGTGCGGCCGGCGGGCCAGCAGGTCGGCGCCCAGGCCGACCCGGTGGCTCAACCGGTCCACGGCGTGGGCCACTTCGGAGCGCCGGCCGGTGGCGCGCAGCGGTTCGGCGATCAGGTCGCGCAGCCGGAGGCGGGGGTCGGCGGCGAGCCGGGGCTGCTGGAAGACCACGCCGACGGCGGTGCGCTGCTCGCGCGGCGCCCGGTGCCGCCAGGCGGTGACGGGCGTGCCGTCCAGCACGAGGGTGCCGCGGTCGGGCCGGTGCAGCAGGGCGGCGACGCGGGCGAGGGTGGACTTGCCGCAGCCACTGGGTCCGCGCAGCCCCAGGGACTCGCCGGGGGCGAGCGTGAGGCTGACGTCCCGCACCACGGGGGCGTGGCGCACGTATCCGGCGGTGATGTTCCTCAGCTCAAGCACGGTCTGCCTCAGGCGCGGTGGTGGGCGGGGCGGGCTGGAGGGGGTGGTGGCAGGCCACGCCGTCGGTGAGGGCCGGGCGTTCGGCGCAGGCCGGCCCCGCGGCCGGGCAGCGGGCCGCGAAGGCGCAGCCGGGCGGCAGGGCGCCGAGCTCGGGCGGGGTGCCGGGGATGGGCGTGAAGGAACGCTCGGGGAGGGCCTCCAGCAGGCCCCGGGCGTACGGGTGGCGGGGACCGGGGTCGCCGAAGAAGGCTTCGGCGGGGGCGAGTTCGACGATCCGGCCCGCGTACATCACGGCGACGGTGTCGGCGATGCGCCGGGCGGCCGCCAGGTCGTGGGTGATCATGAGCAGGGCGCGGTCCGCCTGCCTGGTGTGGGCGCGCAGTTCGTCCACGGTGCGCTCGACCAGTTCGCGGTCGAGGCCGGTGGTGGGCTCGTCGGCCAGCAGCAGGGGCGCGTCGCCGACGAGGGCGAGGGCGGTGGCGGCGCGCTGGGCGAGGCCGCCGGAGAGTTCGTGGGGGTGCCGGTCGAGGTGGCTCGCGGGGAAGGCGGCGCGGGCCGCCGCGGTCTCGGTGGCCCCGGCCAGGGCGGCCCGGGGCGTGCGGGTGAGGGCGCGGACGGTCTCGCGGAGCTGGGAGCGGACGGTGCGTACGGGGGTGAGGTGGGCGGCCGGGCTCTGGGGTACGAGTCCGACGCGCCGGCCGCGTACCGTCCGGGCGAGGGTGCGCTCGTCCGCGTCGAGCAGGTCCAGGCCGTCGGCGAGGCGGGCGGACCCGGTCGCCAGGGCGTTGCCCGGGAGCAGCCCGAGGAGTGCGGAGGCGAGGACGGACTTGCCGCAGCCGCTCTCGCCGACCAGGGCCAGGCACTCGCCGGGGGCGAGGGTGAAGCGGGCGTCGGAGACGGCCGCGACCTCCGCGCCGCCGCGCATCCGGAAGCGGACCGAGAGGCCCTCGACGCGGAGGACGGGCGGCGGGGCGGCGGGGCGGAGCGGGGTGTCCGGGCGCCCGGTCGGGTCCGGGGGTGCGATGTGGTCGGTCACAGGGTGAGCTCCGAGCGGCGCCGCGGGTTCAGCCGGGTGCGCCAGGCCGCCGCCAGCGAGGCGATGGCCAGGGTCGGGACGATCAGGAACAGGCCCGGGAAGAGCGTGGGCCACCAGTCGCCGGCGAGCAGGGAACCGCGCGCGGTCTGCACGAGGTTGCCGAGGCTGGCCTGGTGCGCGGGCAGGCCCAGGCCGAGGAAGGAGAGGGCCGATTCGTGCCACATGGCGTGCGGCACCATCAGCACGGCGGCGAGCCCGGCCTGCGGCAGGACCCCGGGCACCAGGTGGCGCAGGGCCACGCGCAGCCGGGAGGCGCCGCCCGAGACGGCGGCGTCGACGAAGGGGCGGGACCGCAGCGAGAGCACCTCGGCGCGGACGATCCGGGCGGTCGAGAGCCAGTGGGTGAGCGCGACGGACACCACCACGGGCCAGACCCCGGGCCGGAAGAGGGCCACGACGAAGATGCCCAGCAGCAGGTGCGGGACGGACGCGAAGGTGTCCACCACCCGCATCACGACCCGGTCGAACCAGCCGCCCAGGGCGCCCGCCGCCGCGCCGACGGCGGTGCCGATCACCGTGGCGACCAGGGCCGCGACCACGCCGACCAGCAGCGAGACCCGCAGCCCGTAGACGCAGCGCAGCAGCAGGTCGCGGCCCAGTTCGTCGGTGCCGAACGGATGGGCCGGGGAGGGCGGCAGGAGCTTCGCGGCGAGGTCGACGGCCTGCTGGTCCAGCCGGGCCAGCGGGGGCACCAGCAGCACGGCGAGCACGGCCAGGACGACGATGCCGGCGGAGAGGCGGACGCGGCCGCGGCTACCCATCGAAGCCCACCCTCGGGTCGGCCAGCCCGTACAGCAGGTCGGAGAGCAGGTTGCCCAGCAGCACCGCGGCGGTGGCGAGCACGGTGAGCGCGGCCAGCAGCGGGAAGTCCACGGCGACGGCGGCCTGCACGGTGGCGGCGGCGATGCCGGGCCAGCTGAACACGGTCTCGACGAGCAGCGCGCCGGTGATCAGCTCCGGCACCCGGGAGCCGATCAGCGTGAGGACGGGCAGCATCCCGGAGCGCAGGGCGTGCCGGAGGAGGACGGTGCGCTCGGCGAGTCCGCGGGCCCGGGCGCCGCGTACGGGGTCCTCGGCGAGGGCGTCGGCGACGCCCTGGCGCACGTACAGGAAGAACCAGGGCAGCTGGGAGAGGCCGAGGACCAGCGCGGGCAGTACGAGGTGGGTCCCCACCTGGCCGGCGGTGACGGTGTCGCTGCCCGCGTCGGTGAGCCCGCCGGCCGGGAGCACGCCGAGCCGGACGGCGAAGAACCACACGGCGAGCAGGCCCAGCCAGAAGGCGGGGGCGGCTTCGAGGGTGTACGCGGCGGCCGAGACGGCCCGGTCGAGGAGGCGGCCGGGGCGGCGGGCGGCGAGCACGCCGAGGCCGGTGCCGAGGGTCACCGCGAACAGGAAGGCGGTGGCGGCGAGGAGGGCGGACCAGCCGAGGCGTTCGGTGATGACGTCGGCCACGGGCTGGCGCATCACGGCGGAGGCCCCGAGGTCGCCGGTGAGGGCGGAGGTGAGCCAGTCCCACCAGCGGGCGACGAGGGGCTGGTCGGCGCCGAGGTTGGCGCGCAGCTGGTCGAGGTTCTCCGTGGAGGCGGTGAGGCCGGCGGTGCCGGCGTACGCCTTGACGGGGTCGAAGGGGGAGGCCGCCGCGGCGGCGAAGACGCCGAAGGTGACGACGAGGAGGACGGGGGCGGCGGACAGTGCCCGCCGCCCCGTCATCCGTGCCATCGGCCCCCAGGGGAGGCGGAGGGTCACGGGGCGGGCTTCCAGCTCTCGATGTTCCACCAGGGACCGGAGGCCAGGCCGTGGTCGTGCGGTTCGACCTGGGTGGTCAGCTTCCCCCAGCGGTCGCCCATCACGTAGAGGTGGTCGATGTGGGTGAGGAAGGTGTAGCCCGGGTTCTTGACGAGTTCGCGCTGGACGGTGTCGTACGCGGCCTTGCGGGTGGCGTGGTCGCCGCTGCGGCGCCCCTGCTCCAGGGCCTTGTCGACGGCCGGGTTGGCGTACCAGGCCATGTTGTTGAAGCCCTGGCCCGCGGCGGCGGAGTCGAGCAGCAGGTACTGGTCGAAGTCGGGGTCGGCGGGCGAGCCGCCGCCGGCGAGGACGGCCTCCTGCTTCATCCGGGGCTCGATGGCCTCCCAGGTGCCTGCCTCGGTCTTGATCTCGATGCCGATCTTCTTGGCGTCGGAGGCGTAGGCGAGGGCGTGCTCCTGGCGGAGCTTGTCGCCGGAGAGGTACCAGAGGGGGAAGGAGGCACGGACGCCGTCCCTGGTGCGGATGCCGTCGGGGCCGGGCTTCCAGCCGGCGGCGTCGAGGATCCGCCGCGCCGTGGCCGGGTCGTGGGGGCGCTCGGTGCCGGCGGCGAACCAGGGGCTGTCGGTGGGGACCGGACCGTAGGCGGGCTTGCCGGCGCCTTCGAGGATCCGGTCGACCATCACCTTGCGGTCGACGGCGAGGTCGAGGGCCCGGCGCACCGCGGTGTCGCCGGTCACCGCGTGGTGCGAGGGCAGCGTGACGTTGCGGTAGTCGAAGGACTTGGCCGCGTACGTGGTCCGGCCCCGCTCGCCGGCGAAGCCCTTGGCGAGGTTGGGCGGCAGGATGGCGCCGTCGAGTTCGCCCGCGCGCAGCCGGGTGGCGCGCACGTCGTCGTCCTTGATGACGGCCATGGTGAACTTCTTGACGGCCGGTTCGCCGCCCCAGTAGCCGGGGTTGGCCTTGAAGCTCAGCTTCTCGCCCTTGGACCAGGCGGTGAGCACGTACGGTCCGGTGCCGACGGGCCGGGTGGTGAACGCGCCGGTGTTGACGTCCTGGCGGCCGGCGACGTGCTCGGGGGCGATGGGGAGCACGGTCCGCTCGGCGAACGGCGCGTAGGGGTACTTGAGGGTGAAGACGACGGTGTCGTCGCCCTTGGCCTCGACCCGGGCCAGGGCGTCGAGTTCGCTGCGCGAGGGGTTGTTGGTCTTGGGGTCGAGGATGGTCCGGTAGGTGAAGACCACGTCCTTGGCGGTGAAGGGCCGGCCGTCGCTGAACTTCACGCCCTGCCGCAGCCGGTAGGTGTACGTGAGGCCGTCCGGGGACACCTCGGGCAGGGCGGCCGCCAGGGCGGGCCGGAGCGCCATGCCGGCGTCGTGCGTGAGCAGTCCGTCGAAGATCTTCGAGTTGCCGTCCTTGCCGTAGCCGAGGAGCGGGCTGAGGGTCTCCGGTTCGTTGGCGATGCCGACGACGACGGAGTCGGCCGCCCGGTCCCCCGCCGCGGCTCCCCCTCCGCCGGGCGCGGAACACGCCGCCGCGCTCGCGATGAGTGCGGCGGCCAGCGTGGTGGTGGCCAGTCCCCGTGCCGTTCGGGCGGTCATCCGGTGCACATCCCTGCTCTACTGAAGATCAAAAGTTATTGCGACTTGATCGCAATAAGAGGTTATCAACCCGCATCCTTGAGCCGCGCCCGGCCCCTGTGTCATACATGTCTAGACCTTTACGTCCAGACTCTCGCCCGCCCGGGGAAGGAGGGGCCGTGCGACGAGCCGCCGCCCCGGCCGTGTTGCTCTGCTGCCTGCTGGCCGCCTGCGGGGGGCCGGACCGGGACACCGAGCCCCCGCCCGCGCCCGCCGGCCTGACCGCCGAGTCGGGCAGCGCCACCTCCGCCCACGTGATGTGGGAGGCAGCCGCACCGGCCGACGGCGTCACCCGCTACCAGCTGTTCCGCGACGGCGCCCTGCTCCGTGAACTCCCGGCCGGCAAAAGGATGGTGGACGTCGAAGGGCTGGCCCCCGGCACCACCTACGCCTTCGCCGTACGGGCCGCCGACGCGGCCGGCAACCTCTCCCCCCTCACCGCCTCCGCCCGGGTCACCACCGCCGCCGGCACGAAGGACACCCGGCCCCCGGCCGCCCCGGCCCGCCTCTCCGCCCGCCCCGAGGGCGCCCGCGCGGCCGTGCTGTCCTGGCCGCGGGCCACCGACGACACCGGCGTCACCGCGTACGACGTCTACCAGGGCGGCGTACGCATCCACACCGTCCCCGCCCGCGAGACCACCACCCGCCTCACCGGCCTGCGCCCCGCCACCGCCTACCGCTTCACGGTCCGCGCCCGCGACGCGGCCGACAACTCCTCCCCCGACAGCCCGGCCGCACCCCTGACCACCGCCGAGGCCCCCGACACCGGCGGCACCGCCCCGACGGAGTTCGCGGTCACCGCGGCACCGGGCACCGTGGAGCTGTCCTGGACCGCCCCCGAGACCGGCGAACCCGTCACCGCGTACCAGCTGTACGTCAACGGCCGGGCCACCACCGTCCTGCAGTTCGGCGCCGAGGCCGTGCCCGCCGGCCGGGTGGTGCACCGCCTGTCCGCCACCGAACCGGGCGGCACGGTGTGGACGCTCAAGCTCCGGGCCCGGCTGCCCGACGGCACCTGGGGTGGGTTCTCCGAGGAGCGGAACGTCACCCTGGTCCCGTCCACGGCAACCCCGTAGGCCAACCCCGTAAGCCAACCCCGTAGGCGAAACGCGTGAGCCAAACCCGTAGGCCAGGCGCCAATCAGGGTCCGATCCGCGCACCCGGTTGGTGACTATTCGATCAACAATGATCAATAGGGCTTGTCCGACCGGCCCTCTGGGACAGAATCTGACGCCGTGCTGGGGAACGTGCCGTCGGAGACGGCGAGCTTTGTGGGGCGTCGGGACGAACTCGAAAGGCTGGGGGGCCTGCTGCGGGACCGTCGGCTGATCACGCTGACGGGGGTCGGCGGCGTCGGGAAGTCACGGCTGGCGCTGCGTGCCGTGCGCGACGCCCGCGGCGCCTACCCGGACGGCGTCTGGTGGGTGGAGCTCTCCCCGCTGCGCGACCCCGGCCTGCTGTCGGCCACCGTCGCCCACGCCTTCGGACTCACCGAGCACTCCGGCCGCACCCCCGACGAGGACCTCTGCGCCTGGCTCGCCGACAAGCGGCTGCTGCTGGTGCTCGACACCTGCGAGCACGTCGTGGAGGCCTGCCGCCACCTCGTCGGCGAACTCCTCCAGGCCGCACCGGGGCTCACCGTGGTGGCCACCAGCCGCCAGCCGCTGGGGTGTTACGGCGAGACCGTGAACGAGGTGCGCCCGCTGCCGGTGGAGGGCGCGGACAGCGACGCCCTCACCCTCTTCCGGCACCGCGCCCTCGCCGCCACCCCGCAGGCCGGCCACGCCTTCGCCGACGCCGGCCGCACCGCCACCGCGGCCGAGGTCTGCCGCCGGCTCGACGGCATCCCGCTCGCCCTCGAACTCGCGGGCGCCCGGCTGCGGTTGTGGACCCTGGAGCAGATGGCGGAGCGCCTGGAGGCCCGCTTCGAGGTGCTCTCCGACACCGGCGCCGCGCACCTCCCCCGCCACCAGACCATGCGCACCGCCATCGGCTGGAGCCACGAGCTGTGCGAGCCGCTGGAGCGGCTGCTGTGGGCCCGGCTCTCGGTCTTCGCCGGTGACTTCGACCTGGCCGCCGCCCGCGCCGTCTGCTCCGGCGGCCCGCTCCCCGCCGCCCGGATCGAGGGCCTGCTCGCCGGGCTGGCCGGCAAGTCGGTGGTGCGCCGTACCGTCGAGGGCGCCCGCGAGCGGTACCGGATGCTCGACACCATCCGCGAGTACGGCCGCCAGTGGCTCGCCGAGCTCGGCGAGGAGCACACCGTCGCCGACCGCCACGCCCACTGGTACGCGGCCCTGTCCCGGCAGGCCGACGCGGGCTGGCTCGGTCCCGAGCAGCTGGACTGGTACCGGCGGATCAGCGCGGACCACATGGAGCTGCGCACCGCGCTGGAGCACCTGCTGGGCACGGACCCCGCCACCGCCCTGGAGATGGCCGGGCACCTGTGGTTCTTCTGGTTCTGCTGCGGACACCTGGGCGAGGGGCGCGCCTTCCTGGAGCGGGCGCTGGCCCTCGTCCCCGCGGAGGGGCGGGCGTACGTCCAGGGGCTGTGGGCGGTCGGGCTGACCGCACTCCTCCAGGGCGACCTGGTGAGCAGCCTGTCCTGGGGCGAGGACTGCCTGCGGGCGGCCGCCGTGCTGGGGGACGCCGAGGCGCGGCTGCGGGCCGCTTACCTGGTGGGGGTCTCGGTGCTGATGCCGGGGGATCCGGCGGGGGCGCTGGAGTTCACGAGTGGGCGGGCACGGGCGGCGCACGCGGGTCCCGCCGACGGGGCGGGGACGCTGCTGTGCCGGCTCGCCGCCTCGTACGCGCTGTGCGGCCTGGGCCGCTTCGAGGAGGCCACGGCGGAGGCCACCGGGCTGCGGGAGGCCTGCGAGCGGATGGGCGACCGCTGGCTGCGGGCGTTCGCGGACTACATCCTCGCGGTCGCCGCGCTCAGCCTGGACCGGCCGGGCGAGGCCGCACGGCACGTGCGGGCCGCGCTGTCCGGCAAGCGGCTGCTGCACGACAGCTTCGGCATCGCCATCGGCCTGGACCTGCTGGCGGCGGCCGTGGCGGCGGAGGGCGACGGGGAGCTGGCGGCGCGGCTGCTGGGCACCGGGCACGCGTGGTGGCGGGTGGTCGGCCGGCCGCAGATGGGCTCACCGTCCCTGCGGGCGGTGCGGGACGCGGGCGAGCGGCAGGCGCGCGAGGCGATCGGGGACGAGGCGTACGAACGGGCGTTCCGCGGCGGCGCGGAGACGCTGCCGCACACCGGCTGAGGCCGGGGCCCCGGCGGGCGGCCGGGGTCCTGGGGCGTTGCGTCCCCCGCCGGGCGGGCGGGGGACTCCGGGCTCCCGTCAGTACGGGAGGGGTCTGCCCGACGGTGTGCGCAGGTCCAGGTCTCGGGGCGCGGGCTTGGGGGCGGGTTTGCGTATCTGGGTCTGGCGCATGGGATCTCCCTCTCGGCACAGACGGGGGTCTTGGGATGGGCGGGCGTCGGCCGGCTCAGACGAGGACCGGACGGCGCGGCTGTACCGCGCGGCCGTCGGGGAGCTGTTCTCCGGTGTCGTCGAAGAGGACGACGCCGTTGCAGAGCAGGCTCCAGCCCTGTTCCGGATGGAAGGCCACGGTGCGGGCCGCGTCGCGGTCGGCGCTGTCGGCACTCGGACAGGGTGGCTGGTGGTTACACATGGCGCACCTCCTC
This sequence comes from Streptomyces sp. NPDC101132, assembly GCF_044759225.1. Lineage (NCBI taxonomy): Bacteria > Bacillati > Actinomycetota > Actinomycetes > Kitasatosporales > Streptomycetaceae > Streptomyces > Streptomyces sp. NPDC101132. Next base: position 130,353 of record NZ_JBIVYX010000009.1, on the reverse strand, counting down.
GCTCTGTGGCGGCGGAGGGCCGGGTGGTCAGTGCGGGCCTGGCCGCCATCCACGGTGGCGAGGAGTATTACTGATCAGCGGTGCCGGACGGAACCCGTATTCGACGTTCGTCTCACGGACCGGATGGAGTTTTACGATCGGTTCATGTCTCTTATCCGGATTGTGCGCACCGCCCCCGTGCCGCCCGCCGAGGCGTGGCTGCGGGTCACCGACTGGCCACGCCACGCTGCGCAGATGCCCTTCACACGGATCGTGAGGGAGACGGCGCCGCCCACGCGGGAGGGCACGGTGTTCACCGCGCGCACCGGGGTGGGCCGGCTGGCGCTCGACGACCCGATGGAGGTGGTCGGCTGGGTGCCGCCGGCGGACGGGACGGCGGGGCGCTGCCGGCTGGTGAAGCGCGGGCGCGTGGTGCTGGGCTGGGCGGAGATCGAGGTGCGGCCGGCCGGGGACGGGAGCGGGGGCGCCGAGGTGGTGTGGCTGGAGGAGGTACGGCTGCGGGGCGTCCCGCGGTTGCTGGACGCCCCGGTGGCCCTGGCCGGCCGGGCGCTCTTCGGCAGGGCCCTCGACCGCCTGCTGGACGGCACGGGTCCGACACCCTGACCGACCGGGTGCCCGGGGCGCAGCCCCGAGGGGTCCGCCCCGCCCACGACCGCCCCGCGCCGCGCTAGCGGATCGGCATGCCGGAGAGGGTGCGGGCGATGACCAGGCGCTGGATCTCGCTGGTGCCCTCGAAGATGGTGTAGATCGCGCTGTCCCGGTGCATGCGCTCCACCGGGTACTCGCGGGTGTAGCCGTTGCCCCCGAGGATCTGGACCGCCTGTGCGGTGACCTTCTTGGCGACCTCGCTCGCGAAGAGCTTGGACATCGAGCCCTCGGCGGAGGTGAACGGCCTGCCGGCGGTCGCCATCCAGGAGGCGCGCCACACCAGGAGGCGGGCGGCGTCGATCTGGGTGCGCATGTCGGCGAGCTGGAAGGCGACGCCCTGGTTGTCGATGATCGGGCGGCCGAACTGGGTTCGGTTCATGGCGTAGTCGAGGGCGACCTCGTACGCGGCCCGGGCGGTGCCGACGGCCATGGCGCCCACGGCGGGGCGGGAGGCCTCGAAGGTGGCCATGGCGGCGTTCTTCACCCTCCCCCGGCTACCGCTGGAAGATGCCCCCACGCCATCGGCCCTGGCGCGCTCGCGGGCCCGGGCGAGGCGCTCGTCGAGCTTCTCCTTGCCGCCGAGCAGGCAGGAGCCGGGGACGCGGACGTCCTCCAGGACGACCTCGGCGGTGTGGGAGGCGCGGATGCCGTGCTTCTTGAACTTCTGGCCCTGGGAGAGGCCGGGGGTGCCGGGCGGGACGATGAAGGAGGCGTGACCCTTGGTGCCCAGCTCGGGGTCGACGACCGCGACGACGATGTGGACGTTGGCGATGCCGCCGTTGGTGGCCCAGGTCTTGGTGCCGTTGAGCACCCACTCGTCCTTGGCCTGGTCGTAGACGGCGCGGGTGCGCATGGAGCCGACGTCGGAGCCGGCGTCGGGCTCGGAGGAGCAGAAGGCGGCCACCTTGACGTCGTCGGGGGTGCCGTACATCTGCGGGATCCAGGTGCCGATCTGCTCCTCGGTGCCGTTGGCGACGACGCCGATGGCGGCGAGGCCGGTGCCGACGATCGACAGCGCGATGCCCGCGTCGCCCCAGAAGAGCTCCTCCATGGCCATCGGGATGCCGAGGCCGGTGGGGTCGAAGAACTGCTGCGCGTAGAAGTCGAGGGAGTAGATGCCGACCTTGGCGGCCTCCTGGATCACCGGCCAGGGGGTCTCCTCGCGCTCGTCCCACTCGGCGGCGGCGGGGCGGATCACGTCGGCGGCGAAGCCGTGGAGCCAGTCGCGTACCTCCTTCTGGTCGTCGTTGAGCTCCATGGTGAACTCCGCCATGTCCCCTCCTGGCTGTACGCTCGAACCGGGCCGTGCCCTTACTTCCGGTAACCGCGCGGCGACAAGGCTTGTTACCTGCGGTAACAGCAGTCTGTTACTCGCCAGTAGGGCCTGTCAACCACCGTCGCCGATTCGGCTCCGGAGGCGGTCCTGGTGTTACGTTGCGCCTGCGTCACGCAATTCGTACGGGCGGGGAGATACACGCGTCATGGAGACCACCCAGCAGGCCGAACAGGCCGACCACCAGGCGGCGGCCGAGCGCAGGCGTCGGGAGCTGCTCGAAGCGGCCGACCGCGTCGTGCTGCGGGAGGGCCCCAAGGCCTCCATGAACGCCATCGCCGCCGAGGCGGGCATCACCAAGCCCATCCTCTACCGGCACTTCGGCGACAAGGCGGGGCTGTACCAGGCCCTCGCCGTCCGGCACACCGACGCCCTGCTGGACTCGCTGCGGGCCGCGCTGGACGCACCGACCGAGCGGCGCCGCCGGGTCGAGGCCACCCTCGACACGTACCTGGCCGCCATCGAGGCGCGCCCGCAGGTCTACCGCTTCCTGATGCACCCGGCCGAGGACTCGCACGCGGGCGAGCGCGGCTTCGACGTGGGCCTGCACTCCGCTCCCCTGCTGCGGCGGCTCGGCGAGGAGCTGGCCCAGGTCGTCGCGGAGCGGGTGGACCTCGGCCCCGGCGGCGAGCAGCTGGCGCGCATCTGGGGCCACGGCATCGTGGGCATGATGCACGCGGCCGGCGACTGGTGGCTCGGCGAGCGCCCGTGCGGCCGCGCGGAGCTGGTCTCGGGCCTCACCGACCTGCTGTGGGGCCGGCTGTCCACGGCCGGCAACCGGGCGGACGGCCCGGGCTTCTGAGCCGGCGGCTCAGGCGCGGCCCCAGGGCGCCCGGGCGATCTGCCGGCGCAGCCGCCGGGCCCGGAAGCCGGTGACGCGGTCCGCGTACACCGTGCCGTCGAGGTGGTCGCACTCGTGCTGCAGGCAGCGGGCGAAGAACCCGGTGCCCGCGACGCGGACCGGCCGGCCGTCGGTGGTGACCCCCTCGACGACGGCGTGGTCGAAGCGGACCGTCCCGGCCTCCAGGCCGGGCAGGGACAGGCAGCCCTCCGGGCCGCGCAGCTCGATCCCGCCCGTCTCGACCAGCCGGGGGTTGACGACGTGCCCCACGTGCCGGACATCATCGTCGTCGGGGCAGTCGTAGACGAACACCCGCTGGGGGACGCCGATCTGATTGGCCGCGAGTCCCACGCCCTGGTGGGCGTACATCGTGGCGAACATGTCCTCGACCAGCCGGTCGAGGGCGGGGCCGAACTCGGTGACCTCCGCGCACGCGGAGTGGAGCACCGGATCGCCCAGCAGGCTCATGGTGCGGACGAGACCGGAAGTGCCGGGGATCGGGCGCTGTCGCATGGCCGTAAGGGTACGTCGGGCGAATATATGAGGGATCCACAAGGGCGCCTGGTCGGGGCCCTGGCCGGATCTGGATAGGCTGAGCCCGGACCGACGCAAGGAGGAGCAGGGACGATGGCAGGCAACACGGAGCCGCTTTCGCCGCGGGCCAAGCTGGCCGTGACGGCGGGCAAGGCCGCGGCGGCGGTGTCGCGGGCCGCGGGGCGGGGCAGCGGATCGGTGATCGGAGGCAGGGTCGCGCTCAAGCTCGACCCCGATCTGCTGGGACGGCTCGCGCAGCACCTCGACGTCGTCCTCGTCTCGGCGACGAACGGCAAGACCACGACGACCCGGCTGATCGCGGAGGCCCTGCGGGCCAGCGGCCCGGTCGTCTCCAACGCGCTCGGCGCGAACATGCCCGCGGGCATCACCTCCGCCCTGGCGGGCGGCTCGGACGCCAAGTACGGCGTCATCGAGGTCGACGAGAAGTACCTGGCCGGCGTGGCCAAGGACACCACTCCCAAGGCGATCGCGCTGCTGAACCTCTCGCGCGACCAGCTCGACCGCGCCGCCGAGACCCGGATGCTGGCGGAGAAGTGGCGCGAGGGCCTGTCCGGCACCAAGGCCGTGGTCGTGGCGAACGCCGACGACCCGCTGATCGTGTGGGCCGCCTCCTCCTCCCCCAACGTGGTGTGGGTGGCCGCCGGCCAGGAGTGGAAGGACGACGCCTGGTCGTGCCCCTCCTGCGGCGGCGTGATGCAGCGCCCGGGCGACGACTGGTTCTGCGGCGAGTGCGGCTTCCGCCGCCCGACCCCGAGCTGGGCCCTCAGCGGCGACCACGTGCTCGACCCGCACGGCAGCGCCTGGCCCATCCACCTCCAGCTGCCCGGCCGCGCGAACAAGTCGAACGCCGCCACCTCGGCCGCCGTCGCCGCCGTCTTCGGCGTCCCGCCGCAGGTCGCGCTGGAGCGCATGTACCAGGTGCAGGCCGTGGCCGGCCGCTACGACGTGGTCGAGTTCCTGGGCCGGCAGGTGCGCCTGCTGCTCGCGAAGAACCCGGCGGGCTGGCTCGAAACGTTTTCCCTCATCGACCCGCCGCCGACTCCGGTGGTCCTCTCGGTGAACGCGCGCGGCGCCGACGGCACCGACACCTCCTGGCTGTGGGACGTCGACTACGGGCGCCTGGCCGGCCACCCGATCTTCGTGATCGGCGACCGCAAGCTGGACCTCGCGGTGCGCCTGGAGGTCGCGGGCGTGGACTTCCGGGTCTGCGAGACCCTCGACGAGGCCGTGCAGCTCGCGCCGCCCGGGCAGATCGAGCTCATCGCGAACTACACCGCCTTCCAGGACGTCCGCCGCCGCGTCGGCAACTAGCACCCTCAAGGACACATGAGCATGAGCGACAACAGCCTGCGTCTGGTGTGGGTCTACCCGGACCTGCTCAGCACGTACGGAGACCAGGGCAACGCCCTCGTCGTCGAGCGCCGCGCCCGCCAGCGGGGCCTGGACGTCCAGCGCCTCGACGTGCGCAGCGACCAGCCGGTGCCCACCTCCGGTGACATCTACCTGATCGGCGGCGGCGAGGACCGGCCCCAGCGGCTGGCCGCCGAGCGGCTGCTGCGCGACGGCGGCCTCCAGCGCGCGGTGTCCAACGGCGCGATCGTCTTCTCGGTGTGCGCCGGGTACCAGATCCTGGGCCAGGAGTTCGTCAACGACCAGGGCCGGCGCCAGGAGGGCCTGGGCCTGCTCGACGTGGTGACGGTGCGCGGCGAGGGCGAGCGGTGCGTCGGCGACGTCCTCGCGGACATCGACCCGAACCTGAACCTCCCGCAGCTGACCGGCTTCGAGAACCACCAGGGCGTCACGCACCTCGGCCCGACCGCCCGCCCGTTCGCCCGGGTCCGCCTGGGCCGGGGCAACGGCACCGGGGACGGCACCGAGGGCGCGTACAACGACACCGTCTTCGGCACGTACATGCACGGCCCCGTGATGGCCCGCAACCCGCAGATCGCGGACCTGCTGCTGAAGCTGGCCCTCGACGTGAACGCCCTGCCGCCGGTCGACGACCGCTGGTACGAGGCGCTGCGCGCCGAGCGCATCGCGGCGGCCACGCAGCCCGCCTGACCTGCCGGGCGGTCCGCCCGGACCGCGACGCGGCCCGACGGCCGGGACACCTCCAGGAGGCGTCCCGGCCGTCGGTCATTTCGCCCCAATTCGGATGCTCTTCTGGGCACCTCCACGCTCGTCGGAGTTTCCTCCAAATACACCTGACCGGAATCTGGAGCATGGTTCAGTCCAGCGCCGATCCGCTTGTAGGGTGGCGGTAGTTCCAACCGGACGACGTGGTCCGGTCGTCGGCCCACGTTGCAAAGGTTCTTCCTGCCATGCGCATTGGTGTGCTCACTTCCGGCGGCGACTGCCCCGGTCTGAACGCCGTCATCCGCTCCGTCGTCCACCGCGCCGTCGTCGACCACGGCGACGAGGTCATCGGCTTCCACGACGGGTGGAAGGGCCTGCTGGAGGGCGACCACCGCAAGCTCGACCTGGACGCGGTCGCCGGCATCCTGGCCCGCGGCGGCACCATCCTCGGCTCCTCCCGGGTGCAGCCCGCGCACCTGCGCGACGGCGTGGAGCGGGCCCGCGGGCACGTCGCGGACCTCGGCCTCGACGCCATCATCCCGATCGGCGGCGAGGGCACCCTCAAGGCGGCGAACCTGCTCTCGCAGGCCGGCCTGCCCATCGTCGGCGTGCCGAAGACCATCGACAACGACATCTCCTCGACCGACGTCACCTTCGGCTTCGACACCGCCGTGGGCGTGGCCACCGAGGCGCTCGACCGCCTCAAGACCACCGCCGAGTCGCACCAGCGGGTGATGGTCGTCGAGGTGATGGGCCGCCACACCGGCTGGATCGCCCTGCACTCGGGCATGGCCGCCGGCGCCCACGCCATCGTCGTGCCGGAGCGTCCCTTCGACATCGAGGAGCTCACGAAGATCGTCGGTGAGCGCTTCTCCGCCGGGAAGCGGTTCGCGATCGTCGTCGTCGCCGAGGGCGCCAAGCCGCTGGAGGGCACGATGGAGTTCGCCTCGGGCGGTACGGACATCTACGGCCACGAGCGCTTCGCGGGCATCGGCAACATCCTCGCCGTCGAGCTGGAGCGCCGCCTGGGCAAGGAGGCGCGGCCGGTCATCCTGGGCCACGTGCAGCGCGGCGGCACGCCCACCGCGTACGACCGGGTGCTCGCCACCCGCTTCGGCTGGCACGCGGTGGAGGCCGCCCACCGCGGCGAGTTCGGCATGCTGACCGCGCTGCGCGGCACCGAGATCGAGATGGTGCCGCTGGCGGACGCGACGGCCTCGCTGAAGACCGTCCCGGCCGAACGGTACGCCGAGGCGCAGAACGTACTGTGATGTGATCAACCCGTACAGACCCGCCCCCGGCCGCTCCGGCGTCCGGGGGCGGGTCTAGTGTGGTGGGGCACCACAGGCACCACCACGCGGGCCCCACGAGGGCCCACCTCCAGGAGTGAACACATGGACCACAGCGGGCACGGCATGGACGGCATGACCATGGACCTCCCGCCGTTCACCCTGGGGCGGGGGCTGGAGTTCTCCTCCGACCCCTTCTTCCTGGTCGCCTGCCTGCTGGGGCTCGGCCTCTACGGGTGGGGCGTGCTCCGGCTGCGCCGCCGCGGGGACGCCTGGCCGGCCGGCCGCACCGTCGCGTGGGCGGCCGGCGTGCTGAGCGTGGCGCTGGTGATGAACACCATGCTGAACGACTACGGCATGGTGATGTTCAGCGTCCACATGGTGCAGCACATGGTCATCTCGATGCTGTCGCCGATCCTGCTGCTGCTGGGCGCGCCGATGACGCTGGCGCTGCGGGCGCTGCCGCCGGCCGGGCGGGGCCGCAGGGGTCCGCGCGAGCTGCTGCTGATGCTGCTGCACAGCCGGTACATGCGGGTGATCACCCACCCGGTGTTCACGATCCCGATGTTCATCGCCTCGCTGTACGGCCTGTACTTCACGCCGCTGTTCGACTTCCTGATGGGCAGCAAGGCCGGGCACATCGCGATGATGGTGCACTTCCTGATGGTGGGCCTGGTGTTCTTCTGGCCGATCATGGGCGTGGACCCGGGCCCGCACCGCCCGGGCTACATCATGCGGATGCTGGAGCTGTTCGCCGGCATGCCGTTCCACGCCTTCTTCGGCATCGCGCTGATGATGGCGAGCGAGCCGATGGTCGGCACGTACGCGAACCCGCCGGCCTCCCTGGGCATCGACGCCCTGTCCGACCAGACGGCGGCCGGCGGCATCGCCTGGGCGTTCAGCGAGATCCCCTCGGTGCTGGTGCTGATCGCGCTGATCTTCCAGTGGTACCGCTCGGAGCAGCGCCAGGCCAAGCGGGCCGACCGCGCCGCCGACCGGGACGGCGACAAGGAGCTGGAGGCGTACAACGCGTACCTGGCCTCGCTCCAGACGCGCGGCCGCTGACCGCTCCCGGGGACCCGGCGGGACGAGCCGGCCGGGCCGCGCCGGTAGCGCATCCGGCGGTCCAGGCCCCACGATGGTGGTATGTCCGGATCCTTGAAGGCGATGGCCGTGCTCCTCGTGGGGGCCCTCGTGGTGATCTCCGCCTACTCGGCCACCATCGGCAGCAACGGGTGGCTCTGGTTCGCGTGGATCGTCCTGGCCCTCCTGACGGCGGGCGTGGCCGCCTCGCGCAGCGCCTGACCCGCCGCCCCCGCCCCGGCCGGCCACCGGGTGGTGCCACCCCGTGTCGCCGGGTGCTTACCCTGCGCGGTCCCCGCTCTTAGAGTGGTCGCTTCCGGGCCGTTAGGGGGCTACCGCGTGTTCTACCACCTGCTCAAGCACGTCCTGCTGGGGCCGCTGCTGCGGCTGCTGTTCCGTCCGCGCATCGAGGGACTGGAGAACATTCCGGAGGAGGGTGCGGCGATCGTGGCGGGCAACCACCTGTCGTTCTCCGACCACTTCCTGATGCCCGCGATCCTCAAGCGCCGGATCACCTTCCTGGCCAAGGCCGAGTACTTCACGGGCCCCGGGGTCAAGGGCCGGCTGACGGCGGCGTTCTTCCGCAGCGCGGGGCAGATCCCGGTGGACCGGTCGGGCAAGGAGGCCGGGCAGGCCGCGATCCGCGAGGGGCTCGGGGTGCTGGCCAAGGGCGAGTTGCTGGGGATCTACCCCGAGGGCACCCGCTCGCACGACGGGCGGCTGTACAAGGGGAAGGTCGGGGTGGCCGCGATGGCCCTCACGGCGGGGGTGCCGGTGGTCCCGTGCGCGATGGTCGGCACCTTCGAGATCCAGCCGCCCGGCCAGGTCGTGCCGCGGATCCGGCGGGTCACCATCCGGTTCGGGGAGCCGCTGGACTTCTCCCGCTACGCCGGGATGGAAGGCGAGAAGGCGGTGCTGCGGGCGGTCACCGACGAGATCATGTACGCGATCCTCGGCCTGTCGGGGCAGGAATACGTCGACCGGTACGCGACCGTCGTCAAGGCCGAGGCCGAGGAGGCGAAGAAGGCCCAGCGCAGGTCGCGCTGAGCCTTCCTCACGTATCACGGGCCGCCGGGCGTCCGGTCCGGACGCCCGGGTCCGGTGTTAGCGGACGGCCGGCAGGTCGGCGCCGGCCAGGGCCTTGGCCTCGGCGCGGGCCTTGGCGGCGGAGGGCACCACCGGAGCGGCGTGCGGGGCGCAGGTCACGTCGCGCACGTCGATCTTGCCGTTGAGCAGGTAGTCGTCCACGCGGCTGTTGATGCAGGGGTTCACCAGACCGGTGACACCGTGCGAGCCGGCACCCTTCTCGGTGATCAGGCGCGAGCCGGCGAGGCGCTTGTGCAGCTCGACGGCACCCTCGTACGGGGTGGCCGCGTCACGGGTGGCCTGGACGATCAGGACGGCGGGGAGACCGCTGTTGACCTTCACCTCGACCGGGGTGGACTGCTTGGCACCCCAGGTGGCGCAGGGGAGGTTCATCCAGGCGTTCGCCCAGGTCATGAACGGGTAGTCCTTGTGGAGCTTGGTGTTGTCGCGGTTCCAGACGCTCCAGGCGGTGGGCCACTTGGCGTCGGCGCACTCGACGGCGGTGTAGACGGCGTTGCCGTTCTCCGCGGCCTTGTTGCCGGCGATGTCCGTCATGTCCGCGGCGGCCGCGTCGATGAGGCCCTGCTTGTTGCCCGCCACGTAGTCGGCCCAGGTCTGGGCGACCGGCACCCAGGCGGAGTCGTAGTACGGGGCGCTCTGGAAGAAGCCGATCAGCTCGGCCGGACCGACCTTGCCGCCGAGCGGGGCCTTCTTGGCCTCGGCGCGGAGCTTCAGCCACTGGGCCTCGACCTTGGCGGAGGTGTCGCCGAGGTGGAAGGTGGCGTCGTTCTTCGCGACCCACTTCTTCCAGTCGTTCCAGCGCATCTGGAAGGCGACGTCCTGGTCCAGGTTGGCCTGGTACCAGATCTTCTCCTTCGACGGGTTCACGACGCTGTCGACGATCATGCGGCGCACGTGCGTCGGGAACAGCTCCGCGTAGACGGCGCCGATGTAGGTGCCGTACGAGACGCCGAGGAAGTTGAGCTTCTTCTCGCCGAGGGCGGCGCGGATCACGTCGATGTCGCGCGCGGTGTTCGGCGTGGTCATGTGCGGCAGCATCCAGCCGCTGCGCTCCTTGCAGCCGTCCGCGTACTCGGCGGCGAGCTTGCGCTGGGCGCGCTTGTCGGCCTCGGTGTCCGGGACCGGGTCCATCTTCGGGCCCTTGACGAACTCCTGCGGGTCGATGCAGGAGATCGGGGTGGAGTGGCCCACACCGCGCGGGTCGAAGCCCACGAAGTCGTACGCCTTCGAGGTGTTCACCCACAGCGGGGCCTTGGTGGTCACCCGGCGCGGGAAGCGCATGCCGGAACCGCCGGGGCCGCCGGGGTTGTAGAGGAGGGCGCCCTGGCGCTCGGCCTTGGTGCCGGTGTTGCCGATGCGGTCGACGGCGAGCTCGATCTGCTTGCCGTACGGCTTGGTGTAGTCCAGCGGGACCTTGACGAAGCCGCACTGGATCGGGGCCTCGAAGCCCCAGTCGGCCGGACAGGCCTTCCAGTCGATGCCCTTGCGGGCGGCGCGGGCGGCGGCGATCGCCGTGCCACGCGCCGCGGAGGTGGTCGTTCCGCTCTGGGTCTGGGTGTCGGCCGCGGCCGACGGTGCCACGAAGGCACCCGCGATGAGCGTGCCCGCCATCAGAGTGCCCGCGCTGCCGAGCACCGCTGTGCGTATCACGTGTAAGTCCCCCTGCGTCATGTGCGACCGTTTTGTGGCCGTCTTGTGTCTGACTGCAGATGGATCCTGTCGTCTGTGAGGTCCCCGGCAACAGGGTGGCGGGCCGTTCTTTACCAACCCGATAACCGGACCGACGTGTACCGCTGAGCGGTACGGCAGTTGACGCCCCCGGCCCGGCAGGCGTCGGCGGTCCTGCGTCAGCCGGCGTACGTGCGGCAGGCCTCGTCCAGCAGCCGCCGCAGCCGCAGCCCGTCCGCGGCCAGCACGGTGACCAGCACCGCGGGCCCGGCGAGCGGGGTGACGGCGGCGGACTCGCCGAGCAGGGCCGGCGCGGGCGGAGCGGTGGCGAACTCGGGCCGCACGACGAGCAGCTGCCCCAGTGCCCGGTGCCCGCCGAGGACCGCGGGGCCGTCCCAGCCGCCGGGGGCGCCCGGCCCGCAGGACAGTTCCTGGTCCAGCAGCGGCCGGCCGCCCAGCGTGGCCGTGAGCCTGCCGGTGAGCAGCCCGGACGGCTCACCCGCACGGCCCAGTACCTGCTCCTCGCGCAGCAGCAGGCGCGCGGTGGGGGCCAGTTCGGCGCGGGTGGTGGCGTACAGCCGGCTGCCGCGCACGGAGACCAGGGGCTCGGGGAGCCACTGGAGCGCCGCCCCGTCGGCCACCTCCAGGCGCACGTCGTAGCGGGCGGGCGCACCGGTGCGGCCGGGGAGGGCGAGGGTGGCCGCGGCGGACGTGACGGTGAGGTCGGCGCCCGGGCCGACGGTGGCCTCGACCGCGAGGTGGTCGCCGCCCAGCGGGGCGCTCATGGCGCCGACCAGGGTGACGCGGGCGCCGGTGCCGGCGGAGCGGGTGCGGCGGAGCGCCAGGGGGCCCTCACCGTGGAGTTCGGGCAGCGCGGTGCCGCCGCGCCCGTCGGCGGTCGCGGTGATCCGGGCGGTGGCGCGGATGCCGGGGGCGGCGGGCGCGGTCATGCGGCGAGGGCGGTCCAGGCGGCCAGCCGCTCCCGTACCCAGGCCGCGACGGGGGCCACGCCGTCCTCGGCGGCCAGCGAGGTGAAGGCCACCGGGAGTTCACCTCGCTGGGCCCGGGCGTCCTCGGCCATCCGGCCGAGGTCGGAGCCGACGTGCGGGGCGAGGTCGGTCTTGTTGACCACGAGGAGGTCGGAGGTGGTGACGCCGGGCCCGCCCTTGCGCGGGATGTCGTCCCCGCCCGCCACGTCGATCACGAAGATCTGCGCGTCGACCAGGCCCTTGGAGAAGGTGGCCGTGAGGTTGTCCCCGCCGGACTCCACCAGCACCAGGTCCAGCGGGCCGACCGCGTCCTCCAGGTCCTCCACCGCCTCCAGGTTGGCGGAGATGTCGTCGCGGATGGCGGTGTGCGGGCAGGCTCCCGTCTCCACGGCGGCGATCCGCTCGGGCGGCAGCACGGCGGCGCGCAGCAGGAAGTCGGCGTCCTCGCGCGTGTAGATGTCGTTGGTGACCACCGCGAGGGAGAACTCCTCGCGCAGCGCCCGGCAGAGGGCGGCGACGGTGGCGGTCTTGCCCGAACCGACCGGGCCGCCCAGCCCGATGCGCAGGGCGCGGCGCCGGCCGTCGCGCACAGGCGGGGCGCTGTGGGTGTGGCGCGGGGGGTAGGTCTCGGCGTGGTCCAGGTGCATGGGTGCTCCAGGTCGGGTGGGGCGGGTGGCGGGGGTGCCGGCCGGGGGACGGCGGTGCGGTCAGGAGGCGAACAGCCGTACCGGCCAGGCGGCGTGGGCCTGCGCGCCGATCTCCAGCAGGGGCGAGGACGCGGCCGGCAGTGCGCCGGTGCCGGCGTCGCGGGCGTGGAGGGCGGCGGCCGTGGCGCGTTCGGCGACCTCGTCGAGTACGGGGGTGAGCCGGGCCAGGACGGCGGTGGCCTCGAACGGGTCGAGGCCGAGCAGCCGTACGGTCGCGGTGGCCGGTCCGCCGGTGCTCTCGTACGCGGCCACGTGGGCGGCGTCGAGCGGGCCGAGCCCGGCGGCGTGGGCGGCCAGTCCCAGGGCCACCGGCTGGTGGGCGCCCCGGGGGTACGCGGCCGCCAGCGCCTCCAGTCCCGGGTCACCGGGCCAGACGGTCCGGGCGGCCCGGGTGAGCTGCCGGCCCAGGCGGCGGGCGGTGGCCCGGAGGGCGGGCGCGGGGGTACGGGCGTCCGCCGCGGCGTCGAGCTCCGCGGGGTCGGTCCCCAGCGCGGCGGCGGCCGCGAGGGCGGCGGCGACGAGCCCCGCGGTGTGGAGCCGGCCCCGGCAGAAGTCCTCCAGGGTGGCGGCGTCCCGGATCCGTCCTGCCGTGACCGCTGCCTCGGCGCCCCCGGAGTGGGCGTGGCCGCCCGCCGGGAACCGCCCGTCCGCGAGCAGCAGGAGGGCGGCCCGGCCGCCCGCGGGTGCGGTCGGCAGGGGCTCGGGCGGGGGCGCGGCGGCGGACCGGGCCGTGGCGGTGGTCGTCATTCGGGTCGGCGCCTTCCCGTTCAGAAGAGGAAGTACCGCTGGGCCATGGGCAGTTCGCGGGCCGGAGCCGGCTCCACGGCCTCGCCGTCGATCGTCACCGTGAAGGTGTCGGGATCGACCTCCACCCGTGGCCGGGCGTCGTTCTCCCGCATGTCCGCCTTGGTCACGGCGCGGGTGCTGTCGATGGCCACGAACTCCTTGCCCAGCCCCAGGCGTTCGGGCAGCCCGTCGGCCAGCGCCGCCGGAGCGGTGAAGTTGACGGAGTTGCGGGCCGGGGCCCGCCCGTGACCGCCGAACATGGGCCGCGGCAGCACGGGTTGCGGGGTGGGGATCGAGGCGTTGGCGTCGCCCATCTGCGCGTAGGCGATCTGGCCGCCCTTGATCACCAGCTGGGGGCGGACGCCGAAGAACGCGGGCTCCCAGAGCACCAGGTCGGCGAGCTTGCCGGTCTCGACCGAGCCGATCTCGCGGGCCAGGCCCTGGGCGACGGCCGGGTTGATCGTGTACTTCGCGACGTAGCGGCGGGCCCGGTGGTTGTCGGCCCGGCCGTCTCCGGGCAGGGCGCCGCGGCGGCGCTTCATCACGTGCGCGGTCTGCCAGGTCCGCAGGACCACCTCGCCGACCCGGCCCATGGCCTGGGAGTCGGAGGAGATGATCGAGATGGCGCCGAGGTCGTGCAGCACGTCCTCCGCGGCGATGGTCGAGGGCCGGATGCGGGACTCGGCGAAGGCGAGGTCCTCGGGTACCGCGGGGTTCAGGTGGTGGCAGACCATCAGCATGTCGAGGTGTTCCTCGACGGTGTTGACGGTGTGCGGCCGGGTCGGGTTGGTCGAGCTCGGCAGCACGTTGGCCTCGGACACCACGGTGATGATGTCGGGCGCGTGCCCGCCGCCCGCACCCTCGGTGTGGTACGCGTGGATGGTCCGGCCGGCGATGGCGGCGAGGGTGTCGCCGACGAAGCCCGCCTCGTTGAGGGTGTCGGTGTGCACGGCCAGCTGCGCGCCGGTCTCCTCGCACACGCCCAGGCAGGCGTCGATGACCGCGGGCGTGGCCCCCCAGTCCTCGTGGATCTTGAACCCGAGCGCGCCGCCGCGCAGTTGCGCGTGCATGGCCTCGCGGGAGGTGGTGTTCCCCTTGCCGAGCAGGCCTATGTTGACCGGGTGGGCGTCGAGGGCGGCGAACATCCGGGCCAGGTGCCAGGACCCCGGTGTGACGGTGGTGGCCTTGGTGCCCTCGGCGGGGCCGGTGCCGCCGCCGACGAGGGTGGTGATGCCGGAGGCGAGCGCCTCGTCGAGGATGGTCGGCGAGATGAAGTGGACGTGCGCGTCGATGGCGCCGGCCGTGAGGATCCTGCCGTTGCCAGAGATGATCTCGGTCTCGGGGCCGATGACCAGGGCCGGGTCCACGCCGTCCATGGTGTCGGGGTTGCCGGCCTTCCCGATGCCGGTGATCCGGCCGTCGCGCACACCGACGTCCGCCTTCACGACGCCCCAGTGGTCGAGGATGACGGCGCCGGTGATCACGGTGTCGGGCGCGCCCTCGGCGCGGGTGGTCCTGGCCTGGCCCATCGACTCGCGGATCACCTTGCCGCCGCCGAACACCGCCTCGTCGCCCGCGCGGCCGGGGCCGCCGCAGCGGTCCTCCTCGATCTCGACGAGCAGGTCGGTGTCGGCGAGCCGGATGCGGTCGCCGGTGGTGGGGCCGTAGAGGTCGGCGTAGGTCTGCCGGGTCAGTTCAGCCATCGAGGGGTCCCCCCGTCTCGCCGCGCAGCCCGGGTACGGTGCGCAGTCCGGCCAGCGGTACGAGCTCCACCTCGACCGGGATGCCGGGCTCGAAGCGCACGGCGGTGCCCGCCGCGACGTTCAGCCGCAGTCCGCGCGCCGCGGCACGGTCGAAGCCGAGGCCGGGGTTGGCCTCGGCGAAGTGGTAGTGGGAGCCGACCTGGACGGGCCGGTCCGCGGTGTTGAGCACGGTGAGCCGGGTGACCGGGCGGCCCGCGTTGAGGGGCACGGGGCCCTCTCCCAGGAGGATTTCGCCGGGGATCACGGTGCTCCTCAGACGATGGGGTCGTGGACGGTGACGAGCTTGGTCCCGTCCGGGAAGGTCGCCTCCACCTGGACGTCGTGGAGCATCTCCGGGATGCCCTCCATCACGTCCTCGCGGGCGAGGACCTTGCGGCCGGAGGCCATCAGCTCGGCCACCGTCCTGCCGTCCCGGGCGCCTTCGAGGATGTGGCTGGTGATCAGGGCGATGGCCTCGGGGTGGTTCAGCAGCAGCCCGCGGGCCCTGCGGCGCTCCGCCACGTCGGCCGCGACGTGGATGAGGAGCCTTTCCTGCTCGTGCGGCGTCAGTTGCACGGTGCCACCTCACTGTCGTCCTGGCGAGTCACAACCGGCCTCGAACGTTAGGGCGCGCGCTTTACCGTCGCGTTAATTCACGTTTCCGGCGGTGGCTCGGTTCGGGATGTCCGGCGATTCGGATGCCCTTCCGTATACGGCACTTGCGCGGGCTCACCGTACGCACCCGGACACGGTGCGTGACGTCCGTTGGGCGTAACCGCGCCGCCACGGCTCCCCGTTCGGAGTAACGCCCTCGTGTCGTACCCGTACGGCGGGACCGGCCGGAGCGGTCGCGGCCGTCGGCGCAGGTCCGGACCCGTTTCGCCCGTCCGGGCGGGACGGGCGCCCGGGGCCGAAATCCCATTCGGGGCACACGTGATGAGCGTCACATAAGGGTGACTTAACGCGTAATTCGGACACTTGGTGGGCCAGGATCCGGGGGACGACAAGCCCCCGCCACCGCGGCGGGGCGGCCCGGGCGGACGCCGAGTCCTGCCGCCTCACCCGGGTGACTGGTCGACAGGAGTGCACCGGCAGGAGTGGAGGACCCAGGCAGTGCGGAGCGGCGGGCCACCGGCCCGTCCGTTCCTCGGGGTGAAGCCGCCCCGGCCCTTCCCGCACGGGAGGGACCGGTGCGGCCGGGCGAACTTCGCAGGTCCGAACCCGACAGGTCATCCTTCACAGGCGGCTGACGAAGGGTTGCGCATGTCCGCGCTGAACACGAACGTCCCGTACGGGAACGTGCTGGAAAAAAACGTTCCGTCGATGCTGTCCCGGGCCGGGGTCACCTCGGCCCTCACCCTGGCCGTCCTCGGGGGCACCCTCCTCGCCCCCGGCGCCGCTCCCGAGGCCCGGGCCGCGGCGTCGCCCGCCGTGAAGGCCCTCCGGGTGGCGGCGTCCAAGAAGGGCTCCCCGTACCTGTGGGGCGCCACGGGTCCGCACCGCTTCGACTGCTCGGGGCTCACGCTCTACTCGTACAAGCGCGCAGGCAAGTCGCTGCCCCGCACCGCGGCCCAGCAGTACAACCGCACCACGCGCGTCTCGGCCGGCTCCCGGCAACCCGGCGACCTGGTCTTCTTCCACTCCGGGGGCAGCGTCTACCACGTGGGCATCTACGCCGGCGACGGCCGGATCTGGCACTCCCCCAAGACCGGTTCGACGGTCCGTCTGGAGGGGATCTGGACCAGCAGCGTCACGTACGGCCGGGTGCGCTGACCCGCCGGGAATTCGGCTGCGCGGCTCCCGGTGCGCGGTTAGGTTGACGCCGCGGCGGCACCCCGCCGCGGCGTCAGCACAAGGGAGACCCGTGTCCTACCTCAATCCCGTCCGGCACATCACCTTCGATTCCCACGACCCCTACCTGGTGGCCGGGTTCTGGGCCGCGCTGACCGGCGCGTCGGTCCATCCGGACGACGAGCCGGGTGACGACGAGGTGCTCGTGGACCCGGGCGTGCCCGGGGTGCCGGGGCTGCTCTTCATCCGCGTCCCCGACGCCAAGACGGTCAAGAACCGCGTCCACCTGGACATCCAGCCGCCCGTCGGCACCCGGGACGAGGAGGTCGAGCGGCTCATCGGGCTCGGCGCGCGGGTGGTCGACGACCGGCGGAAGCCGGACGGCACGGGCTGGGTCGTGATGGCGGACCCGGAGGGCAACGAGTTCTGCGTGGAACGCGGCGCGGCCGAGCGCGGCCTCGCCTGAGGCACGGCCCGCGGCGTGCCCGTCTCCGGTCGGGGCGGGGCGGGTGCGTCGGCTCGGGCGGAACGGACGGGCGGCACGGGCGGTGGGAGCCGGCGGCCGGCGCGCGCTCAGCGGGGCCGGTCGGCGCCCGCCGGCCGGGCCGCCGCCCGCCACGGCAGCGCGATCCACACGGTCTTGCCGCCGTCCTCGGTCGGGCTGACCGACAGCCGGCCCCCCGCTTCGGCGGTGAGCCAGCGGATGATCACCATGCCGCGGCCGTTGTCCTGCTGGACGGCGGCCGGCAGCCGCCTGGGCCAGCGCGGATGGCTGTCCGTGACACCGATCCGCAGCTGCTCGTCGCGCTCCAGGCGCAGCTCGACCGTGAAGACGGGGGACTGGCCGAAGGTGTGCTGCACGGCGTTGGTGGCGAGTTCGGAGACCATCAGGCGGACGGAGTCGGCCTGCTCGTCCTCCGCGGGCAGCCCCCATTCGGACAGCACGTCCGCGACGTACCTCCGCGCCGTGGCCACCGACGCGGGATCGCTCGGCAGAGTGACGGATGCTTCCAGGTGGTCTGCCATGGCGACGCTGTCCCTTTCCCACCGGGGCCGGACTCCGACTTGGCGCGGATGACCTCGAGGACGGCTCCGGATCTGTGCTTCGCGCCAGACTGCCACTCCGGGTGCCGCCGGTGCTGGCGTTCCACCAAGATATGCATATATCTGTCGCTCAAAGCGGTGAACTCTGCTACGGAAGACCGTATTTGGGCGCAAGACCGGCGGGTGCGCCGGGTGGAAGGAGTCCGGCATGCAGCACGGTCCCGCGGTTCGCCGACGCAAGCTGGGTGAGGAGCTGCGGGCGCTGCGCGACCGGACCGGGCTCACCAGCGGTGAGACGGCCCGGATGCTCGGCTGGCACCAGTCGAAGATCAGCCGGATCGAGACGGGCCGCAGTGGCGTGAAACCCGAGGACGTCCGGCTGCTGCTGGACGCATACGGGGTCGCCGACGCCCAGGAGCGGGCGCTGCTGGAGGCTCTGGCCGCCTCGGCGGGCGACACGGGGCGGGGCCGACAGTGGTGGCACGAGTACCGGGGGCTGCTGCCGCAGGAGTACCGGGACTTCATCAGCCTGGAGGCCGGCGCGAGCGCGGCCCGCACCGTGGAGCTGTCGGTGGTGCCGGGGCTGCTCCAGACCGCCGCGTACGCGCGGGCCGTGACCCGGGCCGCGCTCGGAGGGCTGCCCGAGCCCAAGGTGGACGCGCTGGTCGACGTACGGCTGGCGCGGCAGACGGTGCTGCGGGCGGATCCGCCCCTGGAGCTGAGCGCGGTGCTCGACGAGGCGGTGCTGCGACGGCAGATCGGCGGGCCGGTGGTGATGGCGGAGCAGCTGCGGCACCTCGTGGCGGTGGCCCGGCTGCCCCAAGTGCGGCTCCAAGTACTGCCGTTCAGCGTGGGGGGTCATCTCGGCCTCACGGGGCCTTTCGTCATCTTCTCATTTCCGAACATTGCTGATCTGGATGTGGTTGTTCTCGACCATTTGACGAGTAGCCTCTATCTGGAGCGGAAAGAAGACCTCGAGGCGTACAGCGCCGCCTTCCGCACCATCCAGGCGCACGCCCTCCCGCCCCAGGACTCGTCGGACCTCATCAGCGCGATCGCTGACGGCGCGTAAGGAGGCACAGCCCCATGTCCGCAACCCCCTCTCCCCCGAGCGGACTCAGGAACAGCGCGAACTGGCGGCGCAGCAGCTACAGCACCGGCATGAACAACTGCGTCGAGACCGCCGGCCCCGCCGGCGGCGTACTGGCCGTACGCGACTCCAAGCGGGCCGGAGGACCCGCACTGCACTTCACCGCGACGGCCTGGCAGGGCTTCCTGTCGTACGTACGGGCGGACCCGCCCGGCTCCGGGAGCTGACCCCCGCTCCCCCGGAACCGGCAGGTCTCAGTCCGCGGTCGGCGCGGTCCGCAGGATCGTGCCGACCGCCTGCGTGATCTGGGCCTCCGTCAGGTCGGCCCGGGCGGTCAGCCGCAGCCGCGAGATGCCGTCCGGCACCGACGGCGGCCGGAAGCAGCCCACCGCCAGCCCCGCCTCGCGGCAGTCCGCCGCCCAGCGCAGCGCTGCCGTCGGCGAGGGCGCCCGCACCGAGACCACGGCCGCGTCGGGCCGGGCCGCGGTGAGCCCCGCCCCGGTGAGCCTGCCGTACAGCTCCGCCGCCACCTCGCGGGCCCGCGCGGCCCGCTCCGGCTCCCGGCGCAGCAGCCGCAGGCTGCCGAGCGCCGCGCCCACGGCCGCGGGAGCGAGCCCGGTGTCGAAGATGAAGGTCCTGGCGGTGTTGACCAGGTGCTCGATGACCCTGGCCGGGCCGAGGACCGCGCCGCCCTGGCTGCCCAGCGACTTCGACAGGGTCAGCGTGGCGACGATCCCGTCGGCTCCCGCCAGGCCGGCCGCGGCGAGCGCACCCCGGCCGCCCTCGCCCAGCACCCCGAGGCCGTGCGCGTCGTCGACGACCAGGGCGGCACCGTGGTCGCGGCAGACCTCGGCATGGGCGGCGAGCGGGGCCGCGTCCCCGTCCACGGAGAAGACGGAGTCCGTGACCACCATGGCCCGGCCGCCGAAGGCCTCCAGGGTCTTGCGGACCGCCTCCGGGTCGGAGTGCGGGACCACCGCGGTCCCCGCGCGCGAGAGGCGGCAGCCGTCGACGATCGAGGCGTGGTTGCCCGCGTCGGAGACGACCAGGGTGTCCCGGGCGCTCAGCGCGGTGACGGCGGCGAGGTTGGCGGCGTAACCGGAGGACAGCACCAGCGCGGCCTCGAAGCCGCAGAACTCGGCCAGCTCCCGCTCGAGCTCCGCATGAAGCTCGGTCGTGCCGGTGACGAGGCGCGATCCGGTGGCCCCGGCTCCCCAGCGGCGGGCGGCCGCGGCGGCCGCCCCGGTGGTCTCCGGGTGGTGGGCCAGACCGAGGTAGTCGTTGCTCGCGAGGTCCAGCAGATCCGACTCCGCGGGCCGGGGGCGCAGGGTCCGGACGAGTCCGGCCTGCTCACGGGCGCGGGCCGCCTCGTCGATCCAGGCGAACACGTCCGCCGGCGCGGGGACGGGGTGCGGCGGAACGGGCGGCGGTGCGTCCTGCGTCATCGGCTCAGTCCTCGCGATTTGTCGGCTGTCCACAGACCCTAACGGGCACTGATCGTGACCGAGGTGTGGCGATACACACACCCCGAAGCCGCCATGTTGTCCGATCTCTCCTTGGCCGAGGGCGGTCCCGTAAGCCAGGATCACCGTCATGGACCTGCTGAACACCCTGGTGGACAAGGGGCTGCGGCGTGAGCTGCCGACCCGCGAAGAGGCGCTCGCCGTGCTGGCGACTTCCGACGACGAACTGCTCGACGTGGTGGCCGCGGCCGGCAAGGTGCGCCGCCAGTGGTTCGGCCGCCGGGTCAAGCTGAACTACCTCGTCAACCTGAAGTCCGGGCTGTGCCCCGAGGACTGCTCGTACTGCTCGCAGCGGCTCGGCTCGAAGGCCGACATCCTCAAGTACACGTGGCTGAAGCCCGAGGAGGCCTCCAAGGCCGCCGCCGCGGGCGTGGCGGGCGGCGCCAAGCGCGTCTGCCTGGTGGCCAGCGGCCGCGGCCCGACGGACCGCGACGTGGACCGGGTGTCCAAGACCATCGAGGCGATCAAGCAGGAGAACGAGGGCATCGAGGTCTGCGCGTGCCTCGGCCTGCTCGCCGACGGCCAGGCCGAGCGGCTGCGCGAGGCCGGGGCCGACGCGTACAACCACAACCTCAACACCTCCGAGGCCACGTACGGGCAGATCACCAAGACCCACACGTACGCCGACCGGGTGGACACCGTGCAGAAGGCGCACGCCGCCGGCCTGTCGGCCTGCTCGGGCCTGATCGCGGGCATGGGCGAGAGCGACGAGGACCTGGTCGACGTCGTCTACGCGCTGCGCGAGCTGGACTCGGACTCGGTGCCGGTCAACTTCCTGATCCCCTTCGAGGGCACCCCGCTGGCCAAGGAGTGGAACCTCACCCCGCAGCGCTGTCTGCGGATCCTGGCGATGGTCCGCTTCGTCTGCCCCGACGTGGAGGTCCGGATCGCGGGCGGCCGCGAGGTGCACCTGCGCTCGATGCAGCCGCTCGCGCTGCACATCGCCAACTCGATCTTCCTGGGCGACTACCTCACCAGTGAGGGCCAGGCCGGCCAGGCCGACCTCGACATGATCGCGGACGCCGGTTTCGAGGTCGAGGGCGCCGGTGAGACCACCCTCCCGAAGCACCGCTCCGAGGTCACGGCCGGCGGCGGCTGCGGCTCCCACGCGGGCGGCGCCTCGCTGTGCGGTTCCCAGGCCGGCGCGGGCTGCGGTTCCGGCTGCGGCGGGTGCGGTGCGCACGAGGAGCCGGCCGCGCGGGCCGACGTACCGGCGGAAGCCGCCGCGGCCGCGCCGGAGCAGGCCGAGCCGGGCGAGGTGCGGCCCGAGCTGGTCGCCGTACGCCGTCGCGGTGCGGGAACGGACCTCGCGCCGAATGCCTGATCCGCTCTCCGCCGCCGACCTGCTCGCGCTCGACCGGCAGCACGTCTGGCACCCGTACGGTCCGATGCCCGGACGGCAGGAGCCCCTGGTGGTCTCCTCGGCGTCCGGGGTCCGGCTGCGGCTGGCCGAGCCGGCCGAGGGCCGGGACGAGCTGGTCGACGGGATGTCCTCCTGGTGGTCCGCCGTCCACGGCTACAACCACCCGGTGCTGAACGAGGCCGTGCGCGGGCAGCTGGACCGGATGAGCCACGTGATGTTCGGCGGGCTCACGCACGAGCCCGCCGTCCGGCTCGCCGCCCGGCTGGTCGAGCTCACCCCCGAGGGTCTGGAGCACGTCTTCCTGTCCGACTCCGGGTCGGTCTCGGTCGAGGTCGCGATCAAGATGTGCCTCCAGCACTGGCGCTCGGTGGGCCGGCCGGGCAAGACCCGGCTGCTCACCTGGCGGGGCGGCTACCACGGCGACACCTGGCAGCCGATGGCCGTCTGCGACCCGGACGGCGGCATGCACGAGCTGTGGTCGGGTGCGCTGCCGCGCCAGGTGTTCGCGGACGCGCCGCCGGCCGGCTTCGACGCCGAGCCGGACCCGGCGTACGTCGCCCACCTGCGCGAGCTGGTGGCGGCGCACGCGGACGAGCTGGCCGCGGTGATCGTGGAGCCGGTGGTGCAGGGCGCGGGCGGCATGCGCTTCCACTCCCCCGGGTACCTGCGGGTGCTGCGCGAGCTGTGCGACGAGTACGAGGTCCTGCTGGTCCTGGACGAGATCGCGACCGGCTTCGGGCGCACCGGGGCGCTGTTCGCCGCGGACCACGCGGGGATCACCCCCGACGTGATGTGCGTGGGCAAGGCGCTGACGGGCGGTTACCTCTCGATGGCCGCCACGCTGTGCACGGCACGGGTGGCGGACGGGATCTCGCGCGGCGAGGTGCCGGTGCTGGCGCACGGGCCCACCTTCATGGGCAACCCGCTGGCCGCCTCGGTGGCGCTGGCCTCGATCGACCTGCTGCTCGGCCAGGACTGGGCCGGGGAGGTCAAGCGGATCGAGGCGGGCCTGCGGGAAGGGCTGGCCGGGGCCGCGGCGCTGCCCGGGGTCGAGGACGTCCGGGTGCTGGGTGCCATCGGCGTGGTGCAGCTGGACCACGAGGTGGACATGGCCGCGGCCACCCGGGCCGCGGTGCGGGAGGGCGTCTGGCTGCGTCCCTTCCGGGACCTGATCTACACGATGCCGCCGTACGTGTCCTCGGACGAGGACGTGGCGCGGATCGGCCGCGCGGTGTGCGCGGCGGCGCGGGAAGGCTGAGATGAGCGTGCTCGTCGTGTCCGGTACGGGCACGGAGATCGGCAAGACGGTGGTGACCTCGGCGATCGCGGCCGCCGCCCTGGCGGCCGGACGGTCGGTGGCGGTGCTCAAGCCCGCCCAGACCGGGGTGGCGCCGGACGAGGCCGGGGACGTCGCCGAGGCGGCCCGGCTCGCGGGGCGGCTGACCGGCCTCGAACTGGCCCGCTACCCGGAGCCGTTGGCGCCGGACACCGCCGCGCGCCGGGCCGGCCTGCCGTACGTCTCCCCCGAGGACGTGGCCGAGGCGGCCGGGAAGCTGGCCGCGGAGCACGACCTGGTGCTGGTGGAGGGCGCGGGCGGGCTGTTCGTGCGCTTCGACGGCGCGGGGCGCACGCTCGCCGACGCGGCCCGGCTGCTGGACGCGCCGGTCCTGGTGGTGGTCCCGGCCGGGCTGGGGACGCTCAACTCCGCCTTCATGACCAGCGAGGCCATGGCCTCGCGGGGGCTGGCACACGCGGGGCTGGTGATCGGCAGCTGGCCGGACGCGCCGGGGCTGGCCGAGCGGTGCAACCTGGCCGACCTCCCGACGGTCTCCCGCGCCCCGCTGGTGGGTGCGGTGCCGGAGGGCGCCGGCCGGCTGGAACCGGCCGGGTTCCGGGCGGCCGCTCCCGGGTGGCTGGCGCCGGAGCTGGGCGGTACCTGGGACGCCGGGCGGTTCCTGGCGAGCTGGCCGGCGTAACGGCGGGCCCCGCGCAGGGCTGGGGAGGGCTCGGGGCGGGCCCGCGTCCGGCGGCTTCGGCTGCGCGGCGGGTGGCCCGTACCCCCGGGTCCGGCCGCCCGGCGGGCCCCGCGGACCGCGGCGGGTGGCGGCCGGTTTCCCGCCGCGCCCCGCGGCGTGCGGGCTTGCCCGGCGGTGGCGGGGGGAGACTGTGGGTACGCCACCGCTCGCGTGAGGAGGCCCCACCATGCCGCTGCGCCGCACCCGCGTACCGCAGGATCCCGTGCACCACCCGCTGTTCGCGCGCTTCTACGCCCGGATGAGCGTCCAGGCCGACACCCGGGCCGGCGTGGCGGAGCTGCGCGAGGAACTGCTCCACGGGCTGAGCGGGCGGGTGATCGAGATCGGCGCGGGCAACGGCCGCAACTTCTCGCACTACCCGCGGGCCGTCTCCGAGGTGGTGGCCGTCGAGCCGGAGCGCACGCTGCGCCGGCTGGCGGTGCGCACCGCGCTGCGGGCCGACGTGCCGGTGGACGTGGTGCCCGGGGTGGCGGAGGCCCTGCCGGTCAAGAGCGAGGCCTTCGACGGTGCCGTGGCGTCCCTGGTGCTCTGTTCGGTACGGGACCTGGCCCGCTCCCTGGCCGAGGTCCACCGGGTGCTGCGGCCGGGGGGCGAGCTGCGGTTCTTCGAGCACGGGCTGGCGCCGGGCCCGAACATGGCGGCGTTCCAGCGGGTGCTGGACCGCACGGTGTGGCCCCGGCTGTGCGGGGGCTGCCACACCGCGCGCGACCCGCTGGCCGCGATCGAGGCCGCCGGCTTCCGGATCGTGCGGCAGCGGAGCCTGCGCATCCCGGAGCGGGGGCCGGCCTTCCCCGACTCGTACTGCGTGATCGGGTCCGCCCGACGCTCGCCGGTGTAGGCGGATGACGGAACGGGGAGCGGCGGCGCGGGCCAGGGACCTGACGAAGGCGTACGGGTCGGGCGAGACCGCCGTGGTCGCGCTGGACGCGGTCGACGTGGACATCGAGCGGGGCCGGTTCACCGCGGTGATGGGGCCGAGCGGCTCGGGCAAGTCGACGCTGATGCACTGCCTGGCCGGGCTCGACTCGGTGTCGGGGGGCCGGGTGTGGCTGGGCGACACGGAGATCACCGGGCTGAAGGACCGGGCGCTGACCCGGCTGCGGCGGGACCGGATCGGGTTCATGTTCCAGTCCTTCAACCTGCTGCCCACCCTGACCGCGGCGGAGAACATCACGCTGCCGATGGACATCGCCGGCCGGAAGCCCGACCGCGAGTGGCTGGACCGGGTGGTCGACACGCTGGGGCTGCGCGGGCGGCTGGGGCACCGGCCGAGCCAGCTGTCGGGCGGTCAGCAGCAGCGGGTGGCCTGCGCGCGGGCGCTCGCCTCACGGCCGGAGCTGATCTTCGCCGACGAGCCGACGGGCAACCTGGACTCGCGGGCGGGCGCCGAGGTGCTGGCGTTCCTGCGCGAGGCGGTCGACTCGCTGGAGCAGACGGTGGTGATGGTGACGCACGACCCGGTGGCGGCCGGGTACGCGGACCTGGTGCTGTTCCTGGCGGACGGGCGGATCGTGGACCGGCTGGCGGAGCCGACGGCCGCGTCGGTGCTGGAGCGGATGCGGCGGCTGCCGGAGCATCCGGGAACGGACGCGGGTTCCGCGGCGCCGGCCCCGGCCGGCTCCCCGCCGGTGCCGGAGGGGTCCGGCCCGTACGACGGTGAGGACTGAGGCGTGCTCAAGGCGACCCTGCGCAGCTTCCTCGCCCACCGCGGACGGCTGCTGCTGTCGGCGCTGGCGGTGCTGCTCTCGGTCGCGTTCGTCACCGGCAGCCTGATCTTCTCGGACACGGTGACGCGTACCTTCGACCGGCTGTTCGCCTCGACCGCCGCCGACGTGACGGTGGCTCCGCTGGAGGACCTCACCGAGCGGATGCCGTCCGGCGCCGTCCGCACCCTGCCCGCCTCACTCGCGACGGAGGTCGCGGCCGTGCCGGGCGTCGCGGCGGTGCACGTGGACGCGGCGGCGCGCAACGCCACGGTGGTCGACTCCCGGCGGGAGACCGTGGGCCCGACGAACGGCGCGCCCACGATCGTCTCGAACTGGTCGCCGCGCGAGCACATGGCGGTGGAGCTGACCGCCGGCCGGGCGCCGCACGGCCCGGGCGAGGCGCTGCTGGACCGCACCACGGCGGACAGGGGGAAGGTGCGGATCGGGGACCGGCTGACCGTGCTCGCCGGGCCCGGTTCGTTCCCGGTCCGGGTGACCGGCATCGTGACCTTCACGACCACCAACCCCGGTGCCGCGCTGGTGTTCCTGGACACCCCGACCGCCCAGGTGCGGCTGCTCGGCGGTCCCGGCCGGGCCTCCTCGCTGTCGGTGGACGCGGCGCCCGGGGTGCCGGACGGGGAGCTGAAGGCGCGGGTCGCGGCGGCCGTCGGCCCCGGGTACGAGCTGCGGACCGCCGACGAGCAGGCGAAGAACGCCGCCCAGCGGCTGGGCGGGTTCCTCGACGTGATCAAGTACGTGATGCTGGGCTTCGCCGGGGTCGCGGTGCTGGTCGGGATCTTCCTGATCGTCAACACCTTCTCGATGCTGATCGCGCAGCGCACCCGGGAGCTGGGCCTGCTGCGGGCGCTGGGCGCGGACCGGCGGCAGGTGCGGCGGTCGGTGCTCGCGGAGGCGCTGCTGCTGGGGCTGGTGGGCTCGACCCTGGGGCTGGCCACCGGCATCGGGCTGGCGGCGGGGCTGATCGCGCTGCTCGGGCTGGCCGGGGTGAACCTGAGCGCCGCGGAGATGGCGGTGACCGCGGCCGTGCCGGTCTCGGCGTACGTGGTGGGGCTCGGGGTGACGGTGGTGGCGGCGTACCTGCCGGCCCGGCGGGCCGCCGCGGTCTCGCCGATGGCCGCGCTGTCGGATGCCGAGGTGGCGGGCGTGGGGCGGCCCCTGCGGGTGCGCGGGCTGGTGGCCCTGGTGGTGGGGGCGGCCGGTGCGGCGGCGCTGGCCGGGTGCGCGGTCGCCGAGCCGACGGGGCGGGCCGCGTCGCTGCTGGGGCTGGGGATCGCGCTGACGCTGGTGGCCATGGTGGTGGGCGGGCCGCTGCTGGTGCGGCCGGTGATCCGGGTGCTGGGCGGGGCGTTCCCGCGGGTGTTCGGGCCGGTCGGGCGGCTGGGGCAGCGCAACGCCCTGCGCAACCCGCGGCGTACCGGGGCGACGGCCTCGGCACTGATGGTGGGGCTGGCGCTGGTGGGCGGGCTGTCGGTGGCCAGTGCCTCGATGGCCGCCTCCTTCGACCGGCAGATCGACCGGACGCTGGGCGCGGACTTCGTGCTGCAGGGCGCCAACTTCGGCCCCTTCCCCCAGGAGGTCACCGACGCGGTCCGGCGGGTGGACGGGGTCGGCCTGGTGGTGCGGCAGCGGTTCACCGCGCTGCGGGTGACGCTGCCCGACGGCGCGCGGGTGGAGACCACGGCCTCCGGGTACGACCCGCGGCTGGACGACGTGGCGCACGTGCCGTACCTCTCGGGGTCGACCGCAGCGGCGCTGGCCGACGGCGCGGTGGGTATGGACGAGGAGTTCGCGCGGGAGCACGGGGTGCGGACCGGGGCGGTGCTGCCGGCGCTCTTCCCGGGCGGGCGCACGGCCTCGCTGCGGGTGGCGGCGCTCACCGATCTGGACGCGCCCCGGGGGCCCGGGATGGCGGGCGGGCTCTTCCTGGGGATGGCCACGCTGGAGCGGTACGCGCCGGGGGCGCAGGACGCCGCCCTGTACGTGAACGCGGCGGAGGGGGTGCCCCCGGACGTGCTGCGGGGGCGGCTGGAGGCGGCGCTCGACGCCTACCCGCAGGTGCAGGTGCGGGACCAGGCGGACTACAAGGAGCTGATCCGGGGCCAGATCTCGGTGCTGCTGCGGCTGGTGTACGGGCTGCTGGCACTGGCGATCGTCATCGCCGTGCTGGGGGTGGTGAACACCCTGGCCCTGTCGGTGGTGGAGCGCACCCGGGAGATCGGACTGCTGCGGGCGATCGGGCTGTCCCGGCGGCAGCTGCGGCGGATGATCCACCTGGAGTCGGTGGTGATCGCCGTGTTCGGCGCGGTGCTGGGGCTCGGACTGGGGCTGGTGTGGGGACTGGCGGCGCAGCGGGTGCTGGCCTTGGAGGGGATGACGGCGCTGGCGGTGCCGTGGCCGGTGATGGTGGCGGTGCTGGTGGGCTCCGTCGTGGTCGGGCTTGCGGCGGCGGTGCTGCCGGCGCTGCGGGCGGCGCGGATGAACGTACTGGCGGCCATCGCACACGAGTGACGGCCGCCCCCGGGCGGCTGCCCGCATGGTGGAAACCTGTGGCACCCGCCGGCGGGCGGGTGGTGGGATGCCGCCATGGATGATCTTCACATCAGGCCGGCGGGTGCCGGCGACCTCGCGGCCGTCCTCGCCTTCTGGGCCTCGTCCGCCGAGGGCACCAGCATCAGTGACGACATCGCGGGCGTGACGCGGCTGGTCGAGCGGGACCCCGGGGCTCTGCTCCTCGCGGAGCGGGACGGCCGGCTCGTCGGGACGGTGATCGCGGGCTTCGACGGGTGGCGCTGCCACCTCTACCGCCTGGCGGTGGACCCGGGGCACCGGCGGCAGGGCATCGGGACCGCGCTGCTGGCGGCCGCGGAGGAGCGGTTCACCGCGCTCGGCGGGCGGCGCGGCGACGCGATGGTGCTGGACCGGAACGAGCGGGCGCACCACGCGTGGCGGGCCGCCGGGTACGGGCCGGAGGAGCAGTGGACGCGCTGGGTGAAGCCCCTGCCCGCCTGAGCCGCTTTGCCTGTCCTTTACTATGGGGTGACCGTACGAAGGACCACCCCGGCATTCGAAAGGTGTGAGCGTCCGCCCATGGGCGAGCCTCCCAGTACCCGACATCGCGCGATACCCCTCCTCCTGGCTGATCATGGGACGGAGGTGAACCGATGACCGAAGTGCTTCTGCTCGCCGTGGCGCTGCTGCTCTGCGTCGCCTGCGGCGCCTTCGTGGCCGCGGAGTTCTCGCTGACCACGGTCGAGCGCAGTGAGCTCGAGCGGGCGGTCGAGCGCGGCGACCGCGGGGCCGCGAGCGCGCTCAAGGCGGTGCGCAGCCTCACCTTCCAGCTCTCCGGCGCCCAGCTCGGCATCACCGTCACCAACCTGGTCATCGGCATGCTGTCCGAGCCGTCGATCGCCAAGCTGCTGAGCGGCCCCTTCGAGGACATGGGCCTCTCGGAGACCACGGCCTCCTCGGTGGCGCTGGTGCTCGGCACCGCCCTGTCGACCGTGGTGCTGATGGTCGTGGGCGAGCTGGTGCCCAAGAACTGGGCGATCTCCTCGCCGCTGAACGTGGCCCGGCACGTGGCCACGCCCCAGCGGGTCTTCAGCGCGGCCTTCAAGCCGCTGATCGGGCACCTCAACTCCACCGCGAACCGCGTGGTACGGCGCTTCGGCATGGAGCCGGCCGAGGAGCTGGCCTCCGCGCGCAC
This sequence comes from Streptomyces sp. NPDC101132, assembly GCF_044759225.1. Taxonomy (NCBI): domain Bacteria; kingdom Bacillati; phylum Actinomycetota; class Actinomycetes; order Kitasatosporales; family Streptomycetaceae; genus Streptomyces; species Streptomyces sp. NPDC101132. Next base: position 101,252 of record NZ_JBIVYX010000009.1, on the reverse strand, counting down.
CCCGCAGGAGCTGGTGGCACTGGCGCGGCACTCCGCGAAGGAGGGCGCGCTGGAGAAGGACACGGCCGAGCTGTTCGTGCGGACGCTGAACCTGGCCGACCTGACCGCGGAGAACGTGATGACCCCGCGCGTGCAGGTGACGGCGCTCGACGTGCAGACCACCGCGGAGGACGTGGCGAACGCCACCATGGCCACCGGCCTGTCGCGGTTCCCCGTGTACCGGGGCAGCCTCGACACGGTGGTCGGCACGGTGCACATCAAGGACGTGCTGGCGCTGCCCGCCGAGCAGCGGCACCGGTACCCGGTGTCCCAGCTGCTGCGCGAGCCGCTGCTGGTGCCCGAGTCGCTGACCGTGGACCGGCTGCTGGACCGGCTGTCCGGCCGGCAGACGATGGCCGTGGTGATCGACGAGTACGGCGGCACGGCCGGCGTGGCCACCCTGGAGGACATCGTGGAGGAGGTCGTCGGCGAGGTCCGCGACGAGCACGACCCGCACGAGACCCCCGACCTGGCCCCGGCCGGCACCGACGCCAACGGCCGCAGGCTGTACTCGGCCGACGGCGCGGCCCGCACCGACCAGCTGGAGCGCATCGGTCTCCGGGCCCCCGAGGGACCGTACGAGACGCTGGCCGGGCTGATAGCCACCGTGCTGGGCCGGATCCCGGCCGTGGGCGACAGCCTGGAGATGGACGGCTGGAAGGTGGACGTGGTGGACGCCAGCGGCAGGCGGGCGGCGCGCGTGCTGCTGCACGCCCCGGTCGCCGGCTCCGCCGGCGAGGGCGAGCGAGGGACGGGGACGGACCGATGACCGCGGTGCAGCTGCTGATCGGCTTCCTGACGCTGGTCGTGAACGCCTTCTTCGTCGGCGCCGAGTTCGCCCTGATCTCGGTGCGGCGCAGCCAGATCGAGCCCTACGCCGAGCGCGGCGACCGGCGTGCGCACAGCGTGCTGTGGGGCCTGGAGCACGTGTCGGCCCTGATGGCGGCCGCGCAGCTCGGCATCACGCTCTGCACCCTGGTGCTGGGTGTCGTCGCCGAGCCGGCCATCGAGCACCTGCTGACGCCGGTGTTCGACTTCTTCGGGGTGCCGGACGGGCTGACGCACGCGATCTCCTTCGTCGTCGCCCTGGCCCTGGCCACCTACCTGCACATGCTCTTCGGCGAGATGGTGCCGAAGAACATGGCGCTGGCGGAGCCGGTGCGCACCGCGCTGCTGCTCGGTCCGCCGCTGGTGACCCTGACCCGGGCGCTGAGGCCGGTGATCTTCGCGATCAACGCCTTCGCCAACGCGCTGCTCAAGCTGCTGCGGGTGGAGACGAAGGACGAGGTCTCCGCGACCTTCTCCGACGACGAGCTGGCCCGGATCGTGAAGGACTCCAGCGAGGCCGGACTGATCGACGGCCGGGCCAGCGAGCGCCTGCACGACGCGCTGGAGCTGGGCCGGCGCCCGGTGACCGACGTGGTGCTGCCCGAGGAGCGGGTGGTGACCGCACACGAGGGGATCACCCCCGCGGAGCTGGAGCGGCTGTCCGCCTCCAGCGGGTACTCCCGCTTCCCGGTGATCGACGACCAGCGCCGGATCCTCGGGTACCTGCACGTCAAGGACGCGCTGGACGCCGCGGAGCGGGACCGGGCCTTCCCCGCCCAGGCGCTGCGGCCGATCGCCCAGGTGCGGTCGGACACCCCGCTGGACGACGTGCTGACCGCCATGCGGCGCAGCCGGACCCACCTGGCGGCCGTGCTCGGCGCCGACGGGGCCCTCACGGGCCTGGTCACCATGGAGGACGTGCTGCGGGAGCTGTTCGGCAACGCCCCGGCCGCCTGAGCCCGCGCCCCCGGAGCCCGGGGACCCCTCGGGGTCCGGGTTTCGGGGGCGCCGGACCGAACCGCGCGGTAACATCGCACCGCCATGGAAATGAATGCCTCGTACACCAGTTTCGTCGCCCTCGGAGACTCCTTCACGGAGGGGATGTCCGACCGGCTGCCGGACGGGACGTACCGGGGCTGGGCCGATCTGCTGGCGGCGCGGCTGGCCGCCCGCGAACCGGACTTCCGGTACGCGAACCTCGCCGTGCGCGGGAAGCTCATCGGCCAGATCGTCGAGGAGCAGGTGGATGCCGCCGCCGCGATGCGGGCCGACGTCGTCACCCTGGTGGGCGGGCTGAACGACACGCTCCGGCCCAAGTGCGACATGGGCCGGGTCAAGGGCCTCCTGGAGGAGGCCGTCGGGAAGCTCGCCCCCTCCTGCGACCGCCTGGTGCTGATGCGCTCCCCCGGCCGCAACGGTCCGGTGATGGAGCGCTTCCGGCCCCGCATGGAGGAGCTGTTCGCCTTCATCGCGGAGCTGTCGGCGCGCTACGGCACGCTCGTGGTCGACCTGTACGGGGCACCCGCGCTCGGCGACCCGCGCCTGTGGGACGTGGACCGGCTCCACCTGACCTCCGAGGGCCACCGGCGGGTGGCCGAGGCGGTCTGGCAGACCCTGGGGCTGCCCCCGGAGGAGGACTGGCGCACCGAGCTGCCGCCCTCCCTGCCGCCGGGCTGGGCCGCGCGCCGCGCCGCCGACGCGCGCTTCGCCCGCGAGCACCTGCTGCCCTGGATCGGAAGGCGGCTCAGCGGCCGCTCCTCGGGCGACGGGCTGCCGCCCAAGCGCCCCGACCTGCTGCCGTACGACGCCCGGCACCGCTAGGGCGGCGACACCGGGACCCGCGCGGCCCGCGGCGGCGGAGGCCCGGCTTCCGGTGCGTGCGGGGTGCACCCTCTCGTAGCAAGCCACAACCGGGGGCGGGGCGCTGGCCTGCGCGAACCGACAGTAGAATCCGTTTACGTGACAGCCAAGCCCCGCATCCCCAATGTCCTGGCCGGCCGCTACGCCTCCGCGGAGCTCGCCGTCCTGTGGTCCCCCGAGTACAAGGTGACGCTGGAGCGTCGGCTGTGGCTCGCCGTGCTGCGTGCGCAGAAGGACCTCGGTATCGAGGTGCCGGACGCGGCCCTCGCCGATTACGAGCGCGTCCTGGAGCAGGTCGACCTCGCCTCCATCGCCGAGCGCGAGAAGGTCACCCGCCACGACGTGAAGGCCCGCATCGAGGAGTTCAACGCCCTCGCCGGCCACGAGCACGTCCACAAGGGCATGACCTCGCGCGACCTCACCGAGAACGTCGAGCAGCTCCAGATCCGCCTCTCCCTCGAACTGGTCCGCGACCGCACCGTGGCCGTGCTGACCCGCCTGGGCAAGCTGGCCGGCGAGCACGCCGAGCTCGTGATGGCGGGCCGCTCCCACAACGTCGCCGCGCAGGCCACCACCCTCGGCAAGCGCTTCGCCACCGCGGCGGACGAGCTGCTGGTCGCCTACGCCCGCCTCGAGGACCTCCTCGGCCGGTACCCGCTGCGCGGCATCAAGGGCCCCGTCGGCACCGCACAGGACATGCTGGACCTCCTCGGCGGCGACACCGCCAAGCTCGCCGAGCTGGAGCAGCGCATCGCCGCTCACCTGGGCTTCGGTCACGCCTTCACCTCCGTGGGCCAGGTCTACCCCCGCTCCCTCGACTACGACGTGGTCACCGCGCTGGTGCAGCTGGCCGCCGCCCCGTCCTCGATCGCGAAGACGATCCGGCTGATGGCCGGCCACGAGCTGGTGACCGAGGGCTTCAAGCCGGGCCAGGTCGGCTCGTCGGCGATGCCGCACAAGATGAACACCCGCTCCTGCGAGCGCGTCAACGGCTTCATGATCATCCTGCGCGGTTACGCCTCGATGACCGGCGAGCTCGCGGGCGACCAGTGGAACGAGGGCGACGTCTCCTGCTCCGTGGTCCGCCGCGTGGCCCTGCCCGACGCGTTCTTCGCGCTGGACGGCCTGATGGAGACCTTCCTCACGGTGCTCGACGAGTTCGGCGCCTTCCCCGCCGTCGTGGCCCGCGAGCTGGACCGCTACCTCCCCTTCCTGGCCACCACCAAGGTCCTGATGGGCGCGGTGCGGGCCGGTGTCGGCCGCGAGGTCGCGCACGAGGTCATCAAGGAGCACGCCGTGGCCTCCGCGCTGGCGATGCGCGAGCAGGGCGCCGAGCGCAACGAGCTGCTGGACAAGCTCGCCGCGGACGAGCGCATCCCGCTGGACCGCGCCCAGCTGGACGCCCTGATGGCCGACAAGCTGTCCTTCACCGGTGCCGCCGGCGACCAGGTCGCCACCGTGGTCTCCCGCATCGAGGAGATCGCCAAGCAGCACCCGGAGGCAGCCGCCTACGCGCCGGGGTCGATCCTCTGACCCCCGAAGAGCTGGCCGCCGCCCGTGACCGCGTCCTCCCGGACGTGGTCGCGGGCGGTCTGCGCGTGCTGTTCTGCGGCATCAACCCAGGCCTGCTCTCGGCCGCCACCGGCCACCACTTCGCCCGCCCGGGCAACCGCTTCTGGCCGGTGCTCCACCTGTCGGGCTTCACCCCCCGCCGCCTCGCCCCCGCCGAGCAGGACGAACTGCTCACCTACCGGCTGGGCATCACCAACGTCGTGGCCCGGGCCACCGCGCGGGCCGACGAGCTGAGCGCCGAGGAGTTCCGCGAGGGCGGACGGATCCTGACCGCCAAGGTGGAGGAGCTCCGCCCCCAGTGGCTGGCGGTCGTCGGCGTCACCGCCTACCGCACGGCCTTCGGCGAGCGCCGCGCGCAGATCGGCCCGCAGGAGCGCACCATCGGCTCCACCCGCATCTGGGCCCTGCCCAACCCCAGCGGCCTCAACGCCCACTGGACCGCGGAGTCCATGGCGGAGGAGTACGCCCGCCTCCGCGCGGCCGCGGAGACCGAGCCCCTCGCCTGACCGGCCCCCTGGATTTCCCCCTTGGCCGGCGGTCTCCCCGCCGCTACGGCAGGTCCACCTCGGTGACCGCCGCGACCAGGAGCCACGGCTGGTCCTCCCCCCAACGCGCCGCGCACACGACGATCCAGCGTTCCTCCACCCACCAGAGGTGGACGTGGTCGGTGAGCCCGCACAGCTCGGACCAGGGTTCCGGCATGTCCCCGGTCAGGACCATCCGGTCCAGTCTCGCGCCCAGGCCCACCTGCTGCGGGTCCCCCCAGCGCGTACTCAGGGCCGCCACGAGTGCCCCGTACTCCGCCGCGACCTGTTCGTCGCGGCCCGCCCGCAGCGCGGCGTCCTCGTCCGCCTCCCAGCGGGCTTCGCCCAGCTCGGCGAGGTGGTACCCCGGCCCGCTCCGGATGCCGTCCTCCCGTCCCGCACCGGCCGGGAAGGCGAGCCTCCGCATCCGGTCGATGGTCTCCAGCTGATGTGCCGTGGTCATACCGTCAGTAAAGCTGCCCCCACTGACAACTGGCCCGGCGTCAGGCGTCCCTGCGGCGCACGGCCAGCCACCCGGCGGCCAACGCGGCCCCGGCCCACAGGGCCGTGACGGCGACTCCGCTCCACGGACCGAGACCGCCCGCCGTGTCCTGGTGCAGCACCGCCTGCCCGGCCCGGTCGGGGAGGTACCGGGCGACTCCGCCCACCGTGTCCCCGACGACGAACGAGACGATCAGCACGAAGGGTATGAGGAGGCCCAGCACCGCGCCCCCGCTGCGCAGCAGCGCGGCGAGCCCGGCCGCGAACAGCGCCATCAGGGCGAGGTAGCAGCCGCTGCCGAACACCGCCCGCGGAACGCCCGGGTCGCCGAGCCCCAGCGCCGCCGACCCCATGAAGGCCTGCCCCGCGAGGAACGAGACGAGTCCCGCGGCCCATCCCACGACCAGTGCGAGCGCCCCGATCACGGTGACCTTGCCGAGGAAGAACCGGGTGCGGTCCGGCACCGCGCTCAGGGACACGCGCAAGGCCCCCTGGTGATACTCCCCCGCGACGGCGGTGGCACCGAAGGCGATGGCCGCTATCTGCCCGAAGTTGAGCCCGAAGAAGGCGCCTGCCAGGCGGTCGGATCCGAGTGCGTCCGCTCCCTCCTCACCGGCGGTGGCGCCGGCCAGGACACTGATGGCGACCGCGGCCGGCACGATGCCCAGCAGGCACCACACCACGGCGCGGACGGAGCGTATCTTGATCCACTCCGAGTGCAGGACCGGACGGACGGCAGGGTTCGCGGTGCTCATGGATCAGACCTCCTGGGTGGAACGGGCGGGGGACGACGAGGCGAACCGGGTCTCCGTGGCGGTGAGGTCGAGATACGCCTGCTCCAGGGAGGCCCGCTCGTCGGCGAGTTCGAGGACGCCGATCCCCTCTCGGGCGGCCAGGGCGCCGAGTTCCTCGGCACGTATCCCCTCCACCGACCAGCGCCCCTCTCCGGCGGCGGTCAGCGGGTGGCCCTCGCGCCGCAGGACCGCGCGGAGCCGCTCCGGATCGGTGGTGCGGACGCGGGCCCGGGGCGCGCTGCGGGCGTCGATGAACTCCCTCATCGGCATGTCGGCGAGCAGCCGCCCACGGCCCAGCACGACGAGGTGGCCGGCCATGGCGGCGGTCTCGGACATGAGGTGGCTGGAGACCAGCACCGTGCGGCCCTCCCGGGCCAGCCGGCGCGTCAGCTCGCGCATCCATACGATCCCCTCGGGATCGAGGCCGTTCGTCGGCTCGTCCAGCATCAGCACGCCCGGGTCGCCGAGGAGTGCCGCGGCCATTCCGAGGCGCTGGCGCATGCCGAGTGAGAAGGTCCGGATCCGGTGGCGGGCGACCGGGGCGATGCCGGTCTCCTCCATCACCTCGGCCACGCGCCGGACCGGCAGGCGGTTGCTGACGGCGAGCGCGAGGAGGTGGTCCCGTGCGGTGCGCGCACCGTGCGCGGCCTGGGCGTCGAGCAACGCGCCGACCTCGCGCAGCGGCTCGGCGAACGAGGTGTACGGGCGCCCGCCGATGGTGGCGGTCCCCGAGGTGGGGCGGTCCAGCCCGAGGACCAGGCGCATGGTGGTGGACTTGCCGGCGCCGTTGGGACCGAGGAATCCGGTGACGGTCCCCGGGCGCACCGTGAAGGTGAGGTGGTCCACGGCGCGGGTGGCGCCGTAGGCCTTGGTCAGGTCTCGGATGTCGATGCTGTTCATGGCTTCAGCGTGGCCGCCGCCGCCCGCCCCGCTCCTCCCCCGCACGGGGGGATCGTCTCCCCCGCACGGGGGAGACGGAGTGGATCACCGCCCTGGCACGATGACGGCATGTCCCGATTCCTCCGTGCGCCGCTGCGGCCGGTCACCTACACCCGGTGGCTGCACCTGTGGGTGCCCGTACTCGTCGTCGCCGTCTGGCTGTTCGTGTTCCCGGAGTGGCCGTGGGGACCCGCGGTGTGGATCTGGGTGCTGGGGTTCGTGCCGTGGGTGCGGAGCGCCGAGGGTCTGCAGGCGCAGTTCCTGCTGACGCCCGAGGACCGCGGGCGCCGGGACGGACCGATATCCACGACACCGGCCGTGACCTGGCCCGACCGGTGGCGGACGGTGCTGTGGCTGGAACTGCGTCTGGCGTTGGGCGCCGTCGCCTCGCTCTCCACTGCCTGGCTGCCCTTCACGACCGTCGACCTGGTGGTGCGGACGGTGGGCGGTCCGGTCGCGGACGAGACGCTGCTGCCGGTGGAGATGCCCCGCTGGCTGGCGGCCGTGCTGGTCCCGGTGCCACTGCTGGTCCTCCTCGCCCTCATGATACTGCTCGGCGAGCTGGTCACCGCGCTCGCCCGGCGGCTGCTCGGCCCTTCCGCCGCGGAGCGCCTCACGGCCCTGGAGGAGCGCACCGAGCAGCTGCTGGAACGCACGCGGATCGCGCGGGAGCTGCACGACTCGATCGGTCACGCGCTGACCGTGGCGGTCGTCCAGGCGGGGGCGGCCCGCGCGGCCGGCAGCCCCGAGTTCACCGACCGGGCGCTGGAGGCGATCGAGGAGACCGGGCGCGCGGCGCTGGAGGACCTGGAGCGGGTGCTGGTGGTGCTGCGGGAGTCCGGCACGAAGCCCTCGCAGGCACCGACGCTGGCCGAGGCGGACCGGCTCCTGGAGTCCGCCCGCGGATCGGGGTCGCCGGTGGTCGCGCAGTTGTCGGGGCCGCTGGACCGGCTGCCGGGGCCGGTGACCCGGGAGGCGTACCGGATCCTCCAGGAGTCGCTCACCAACGTGCTGCGGCACTGCGGGCCGGTCCCGGTCCGGGTGAGGATCGAAATGACGGAGAAGGAACTGGAGTTGGAGGTGACGAATCCGATGCCGGAGACGACGGGAGCCCTCCCGGCGGGGAGCGGGAGCGGACTGCGCGGACTGCGCGAGCGCGCCGCGCTGCTGGGCGGGGTGGCGGACACCGGGCCGCACTCGGGCGAGTGGCGGGTGCGCGCACGGCTTCCGCTGGAGCGCATACCCTGACCCGATGCCGGTCACCGTACTCCTCGTCGACGACGAGCCCCTGGTGCGCGCGGGGTTGCGCGCGGTCCTGGACGCCCAGCCCGACATCGAGGTGGTCGGCGAGGCCGCCGACGGCGCGGCCGTGGTCCCGCTCGTGCGGTCACTGCGGCCGGACGTGGTGGCCATGGACGTGCGGATGCCGCTGCTGGACGGCATCGAGGCGACCCGGGCCGTGCTGCGCTCGGTGGACGCCCCGCCGAAGATCCTCGTCGTCACGACGTTCGAGAACGACGAGTACGTCTACCAGGCGCTGCGGGCCGGTGCGGACGGGTTCCTGCTGAAGCGGGCCCGCCCCTCGGAGATCGTGCACGCGGTGCGGCTCGTCGCGGAGGGCGAGTCCCTGCTGTTCCCGGCCGCGGTCAGGTCGCTGGCCGCCGAGTACGGCAACCGGGCGGCCCGGGAGGCGCTGGCCGCGGCCGCGCTCACCGAGCGGGAGGAGGCGGTGCTGAGGCTGATGGCGCGGGGGCTGTCGAACGCGGAGATCGCCGGCCGGCTGTTCGTCGGGGCGGAGACGGTGAAGTCGCACGTCAGCGCCATCCTCGCCAAGCTGGGGGCGCGGGACCGCACGCAGGCGGTCATCGCCGCGTACGAGTCGGGCTTCGTGGCACCCGCGTGACGGGTGCCCGGAGAGCCGGGGGACCCCCTCGTCCTCGCCCGGGCGGAGGCGGCGCAGTACGATCCGCCTGAACAGGTGCACGAGCTGGGAGGACACACGTTGGGGCAGCTGACCGGCGGGGATCCCTCTCTGCTCAGGCGGATCAACTCCGCCGTCGTGCTGCGCGCGCTGCGCGCGGCGGGGGCACCCACGCTCACCGACCTCACCCGCGTGACCGGGCTGTCCCGGCCCACGGTCGAGGGTGTCGTGGACGGGCTGATGTCGACCGGGCTCGTCGTCGAGGCGGAGGCCGAGGAGGGGGCGCGCCGCCAGGGGCGTCCCGCGCGGCGCTTCCGCTTCCGTGCCGAGGCGGGGCACCTGCTGGGCATCGAGATCGGCTCCCACCGGGTGGCCGCGCTGTTGTCCGGGCTGGACGGCCGGGTGATCGGCGCCGGGACCAAGGACGTCTCGGAGGCCGCCTCGGCCGACGAGCGGCTGGAGAAGGTCCGGGCCTGCGTGGCGGACCTGCTGCGCCGGGCCGGGGTGCCGCGGGACTCGCTGCGCGCCGTCGGCGTGGGCAGCCCGGGCATCGTGGAGGCGGACGGCACCGTGCGCCTGGGCACCGCGCTGCCCGGCTGGACGGGCCTGCCGCTGGGCGACCGGCTGCGGCGTTCCTTCCGCTGCCCGGTCCAGGTGGAGAACGACGCGAACGCGGCGGCGGTCGCCGAGCACTGGAAGGGCGCGGCCAAGGACGTGGACGACATCGTCTTCGTCATGGCCGGCCTGAGTCCGGGCGCGGGGTCGCTGATCGGCGGGCGGCTGCACCGTGGCTTCGGCGGGGCCGCCGGCGAGATCGGCGCCCTGCACCTGCTGGGCCGGGACGTGACGCCGGAGCGACTGCTGTCGACCACCGGCGAGCCGCTGCACCCGCTGGACGAACAGGCCGTGGCCGAGGTGTTCGCCAAGGCCAGGCGGGGTGACGAGCGCGCCGTGGCGGCGGTGGACCGCTTCATCCAGCGGCTGGTGCACGACGTGGCCGCGCTGGTGCTGGCCATCGATCCCGAGCTGGTCGTGGTCGGCGGCTGGGCGGCCGGTCTGGACGGCGTACTGGACCCGCTGCGCGCGGAGCTGTCCCGGTACTGCCTGCGCCCGCCCCGAGTGGCCCTGTCGATGCTCGGCGAGGCGGCGGTGGCCACCGGCGCCCTCCGGCTGGCCCTCGACCAGGTGGAGGAAGAGCTCTTCGCCATCGAGAAGACGGTGACGTCCCGCCGCTAGCGCCTTTCGCCGGTCGGGTCGGGGGATGGCTTCCGGTTCGGCCCGGGCGCGGGCCTGGCCGTGGCTTGCCCTGCAGTGGGCTCCAGCCCGTAGCGTCGGGGGCACGACCTGGCTGGAGGGGAACGATACGTGCGGTACACACTGTTCGGCAGGACCGGTCTGCGGGTGAGCGAGCTGTGCCTCGGCACCATGACCGTCGGCGACGCCGGGGACGGGGGCGTGGACCGGGAGACCACCTCGCGGATCCTCGACACCTACGCAGACGCGGGCGGCAACTTCCTGGACACGGCCGACATCTATGCCGGCGGCGGCTCAGAGCGGGTGCTGGGCGAGCTGCTCCAGGGGCGGCGCGACACCTTCGTACTGGCCACCAAGTACACCTGCGCGACCCGCGACGGCGACGTCAACGCCGCCGGCAACCACCGCAAGAACCTGGTGCGTTCGGTCGAGGCGAGCCTGGACCGGCTGCGCACCGACCACGTCGACGTGCTGTGGGTGCACGCCCGCGACAACCTCACGCCGGTCGACGAGGTGATGCGGGCCCTGGACGACCTGGTCAGGTCCGGCAAGGTGCTCTACGTCGGGGTCTCGGACTGGCCGGCCTGGGAGATCGCCCAGGCGAACACCCTGGCGGAGCTGCGGGGCTGGACGGCCTTCGCGGGATCGCAGCTCCGGTACAACCTGCTGGAGCGCACCCCGGAGCGTGAACTCCTGCCCCAGGCGCGGGCGTTCGACCTCGCGGTGCTGGCCTGGGCCCCGCTGGCCGGCGGCCGGCTGACCGGCAAGTACCGCCGGGGCGAGGGCGGGCGGCTGGATGCCTGGGAGGTCACGGCGACCCCGAGGGAGGAGGCGGTCGTCACGGCGGTCCTGGAGGTCGCCGAGCAGGGCGGCTGGACGCCGGCCCAGGTGGCGCTGGCCTGGCTGCGGGGCCGGCCGGGCAACGTTGTCCCGATCATCGCCGCCACGAAGGAGCACCAGCTCGCCGACAACCTCGGCAGCCTGGAGGTCCGGCTGGACGCGGACGCCGTCGCCCTCCTCGACGGGGCGAGCGCCGTACCGCTCGGCTTCCCCCACGACTTCCTCGCCGATCCGGCCGTGGTCCGCACCGTCTACGGCGACCGCTGGCAGCGCATCGAGGACCGCCGCTCCACCCACCGCCGCACGCCGACGGAGATCCGCTAGCGCAGCGCCGCCCGCGGGCCCGGCCCCGTGCGGAACGCCGGACCCGCGGACCGGGGTGAATCCTTTTGCGTCCGGCGGGTCTCCTGTAGGTGTGCGGACGACCGCGTCCGCCCCGCACCCCACCGGGAGGATCCCATGACCACCACCGTCGTCATCGTCGCCGCGGCCGCCGTGCTGCTGTGCGCGTGCACCGTCACGCTGCTGCGCCGCCGGGGGCGTCGGCGTGGCTGACCACACCTGGCCCGGCGCCACCCTGGTCGCCTCGGCGCAGCGCGGCGACGTCGAGGCGCTCAGCGCGCTGGTGTACGGGTCCCACCCGCACGTCCAGCGGTTCGCGCACTCGCTGTGCGCCACGCCGCAGGACGCCGAGGACGCCGCGCAGGAGGCGCTGATCATCCTCTACCGGAAGATCGGCATGCTGCGCGCCTCCGGTGCGCTGGCGTCGTGGATGTTCCGTATCGTCCGCAACGAGTGCCTGCGGCGCACCCGCGGTGTGCTCCAGCGCCTGCCGGCGGCCGTCCCCGGCGGCAGCGGGGAGCCGGACGCCTTCGAGGCAGCGGCCGGCGCCGCCCGGTCCGCCGAGGAGGACGTGCTGCTGCGCCTGGAGGCCGAACGCGTGGCGGCCGCCGTCGCCGGGCTCCCGGACGACCAGCGGCAGGTGCTGGTCATGCGGGACATCCAGGGGCTGCCCGGACGGGCCGTCGCCGACCGGCTGGGGCTCAGCACGGCCGCGATGAAGTCACGCCTGCACCGGGCCCGTTCGGCGGTGCGCCAGGCACTGGACGAGGACCCGGCCGCGACGGGGAGGAACCCACGATGACGCCTGACCCGACCACGACCACCGCACCGCCCGCATCCGCACCCCGCGTCGCCGGGCCCGCCGCCACACCCGTCCGCGTCGGCGACGGCGGACCGGCCCGGGGCGGTTTCGCCAGCGCCAGCGTGCCGCGCCACCTGGCCCGGGGCGCCCTCGGTTTCGGCGCGCTCGCCGGCTCCCTGGCCCTGCTGCCCGTCGTGGGCGTGGCGAGCCTGCTGCTCGCCCCGGTCGGCCTGGTCGCCCTGCGGGGCTGTCCGATGTGCTGGGCCATCGGCCTGGCGGAGACGGTCTCGGCCGGCCGCCTGCGCCGCTCCTGCACGGAGGGAAGGTGCGAACTGACCCGCGCGGGGCGGCACTAGGCCCTGTCCTCGGAGGGGTCGGGCGGGCCCGGCTCCGAGCCGAGGGGCGCGGCGCGGGCCCGCGCGGTCGGGCCGTGCCCCTCGGTCGGCTCGGTCCGGCCCCGGGAGCCGGGCACTCGTGATCGTGGAGCTCCGGGAGGACCCCGGAGGGGGAGGACCCGTCGCCCGGCCGGCCGTGACCACCGCCGGCACCTGCGCCGGGCACCGGACGGCACGGCCACGGACACGGCTCCGCCCCGGTCGCCGCTCGCGGCGCCGGGGCGGTGCGGCGTTCCGTCAGGAGGCCTGGCGGGAGGTGTCCGGGTGGATCTCCACGCCACCCGCCGCGCCGAAGGTGAGGCGGCAGGTGTCCGCGCGGTAGGTCGCGACGGAGACGGCAGCGGTGCCCTCGCTCGTGAAGTAGCGGGTGGTCACCAGCAGCACCGGCGAGCCGGGCAGGCGGTCCAGTTCCTTCGCGTCGTCGGCGCGGGCCGAGCCCAGCTCCACCGAGCGGTCCTGGCCGTCGAGTTCGAGGCGGCGCAGCTCCCGCAGCACCGCGCGCGCCCGGGCCGGTCCGGCCGGGGCGTCTATCCCGGAGAGGCCGGGCACCGAGGCTGCGGGCACGTACAGCAGCTCGGCCGCGACCGGCTGGCCCTGCGTGACGCGGATGCGGCGGACGGTGTGGACGCGGGTCCCGGCGTCGACGCCGAGCAGCCGGGCGACCGCGGCGGCCGGCGCGGCCTCCACGGAGTCCACGGGCTGCCAGCCCTCGCCCGCGTCGCCGGGCCAGTCGTGGCGGGCTCCGTCCACGGCGACGCCCACGCGCGGCGGGGCGACGGTGGTGCCGACGCCGCGGCGGCGCTGAAGACGGCCCTCCAGCTCCAGCTGCTCCAGGGCCTGCCGGAGCGTGGCCCTGGCCACGCCGAAGCGGGCCGCCAGCTCACGCTCGTTCGGGAGCACCTCGCCGACGGCGAAGTCCTGATCGAGCGCCTCGCTGAGCACGGTCTTGAGGTGCCAGTACTTCGGCTCCGGCACCGTTTCGAGCTGCGTGGTCCCCACCCTGACTCCTCCTGCTATCGCTGTCTTCCAGCGGCAGTTCCGCGCCTTTGTTTATTAAAGGTTCCTGCACTATCCCTGCGACCATAGGGGCGCGCCACCCTTTGGTCAAGACCAATCCTCATACCTTTGCCGGGCACACCGGGCATACGTATCAGGCCGTTCACAGGATGTTCTTGCGGAGTGCAAAGTCCGCGAATCGGCCTCGACCAGGTGCCGAGGGGGACCCACCCGGCCCGTGGTTACGGGCGCACAGCCGTTGCGGGAACCGGCGGCGGCCGCTGCCTGGCCGGATTTCACGGCGTGTTCCCCAAGATCGGGCCCGCACCCCTTGAACCGCCCCCTACCGGGCGGTAATCATCTGCTGACGCCGCGTCTCACAACGGCGCGTCCCCCGCCTTCGACGAGGAGCAGCATGACCGCCACGGTCTCCTTCCCGCTCGACACACCGGCCGGCCCCCGCGAGGCCACCGTCGCCTACGAGCGCCGCGGCGCGGGCGAGCCCCTCCTGCTCCTCCACGGCATCGGCCACCACCTCCAGGCCTGGCACCCCGTGCTGGACATCCTGGCCACCGAGCACGAGGTGGTCGCCGTGGACCTGCCCGGCTTCGGCGCCTCCCCGGCGCTGCCGGACGGGGTCCCGTACGGGCTCGGCAGCGTCGTACCGGCCCTCGGCTCGCTCTGCGCGACCCTCGGCCTGGACCGCCCCCACGTGGCGGGCAACTCCCTCGGCGGCCTGCTGGCCCTGGAGATGGCCCGCGCGGGACTGGTCCGCTCCGTCACCGCCCTCTCCCCCGCCGGCTTCTGGTCCGAGGCCGAACGCCGCTACGCCTTCTCCACCCTCCGGGCCATGCGCGCGGGCGCCCGCGTGCTCCCCCGGCCCGCGCTGGACCGCCTCTCCCGCACCGCCGCCGGCCGTGCCGCCCTGACCAGCACCATCTACGCCCGGCCGGGCCGCCGCTCCCCCGAGGCCGTGGTCGCCGAGACCCTGGCCCTGCGCGAGGCGCCCGGCTTCGCCGAGACCCTGGCGGCGGGCGAGGGCGTCCTGGTGACCGAGGACGTGCCCGGCCTGCCGGTGACCATCGCCTGGGGCACGCGGGACCGGCTGCTGCTGCGCCGCCAGGGGGTGCGGGCCAAGCGGACCCTGCCGGGCGCTCGGCTGGTCCGGCTGCCCGGCTGCGGACACGTGCCGATGAACGACGACCCGGCGCTGGTCGCCCGCGTCATCCTCGACACCGCGCGCGAGGCCTCGGCCGTGGCCGGCGGTCCGGCCCGGACCGCGACTGTCTGACGGCTGTTCACCGGCGGTTCGCGCGGCGGACGTCGGGGCCCGGTGTGCCGTCGGCACACTGGTCCGGCCCCCGCCCGGCCACCCCGCGGCGGGGGTCCCCCATGGTCCCCGCCCGGAGGCGCACCGATGACGCAGCCCAGTCCCGACCGCCGTTCCCTGGTACGCGGTTCCCTCGCCGCGACCGCCGCGCTGGCCCTGCCGGCCGTACCGCTCGCGGCACCGGCGGAGGCGGCCGCCGGCAGGGCGCCGGCGGAGGCCGCCGCCCGTACGGCGCCGGCCGTCCCCGCCCTGGCCCTGTCCGGCCGCCCGCAGGCCCTGTGGGGCGTCCAGTCCGGCGAGGTCACCGCGCACTCCGCGCTGGTCTGGGTCCGCTCGGACCGTCCCGCCCGGATGCTCGTGGAGACCTCGCCGAGCGAAACGTTCCGCTACGGCACGCGCCGCTGGTACGGGCCCCTGCTCGGCCCGGCCACGGACCACACCGGCGTCACCGCCCTGCACGGGCTGCCCGCGGGCACCCGGATCCACTACCGGGTGCTGCTCGCCGACCCCGCCGACCCCCGCCGCACCTCGGAGCCGGTGGCCGGCAGCTTCCGCACCGCGCCCGTGCTGCGCCGCACCGGCGTGCGCTTCCTCTGGTCAGGCGACCTGGCCGGCCAGGGCTGGGGCATCAACCCCGACCGCGGCGGGCACCGGGTCTTCGACGAGATGCGGGCCCTGGACCCGGACTTCTTCCTCTTCAGCGGCGACACCGTCTACGCCGACGGCCCCCTCCAGGCCACCGCCGTCCAGCGCGACGGCCGCGTCTGGCGCAACCTCACCACCCCCGAGAAGTCGAAGGTCGCGGAGACCCTGGACGAGTTCCGCGGCACCTTCCGCTACAACCTGCTCGACGAGCCGTACCGGCGCTTCCAGGCCCAGGTGCCGGTCATCGCCCAGTGGGACGACCACGAGGTGCGCAACAACTGGTACCCGGGCCAGCTCCTGGACGACCCCCGCTACACCGTCAAGGACGTCGACATACTGGCCGCCCGCGCCCGGCAGGCCTTCGGCGAGTACTTCCCCCTCGCCGCGCCCGCGCCGCGCGCCCAGGGCCGGATGTACCGGGTGGTCCGCCACGGCCCGCTGCTGGACGTGTTCGTCCTCGACATGCGCACGCACCGCAACCCCAACTCCCCGGGACGCCAGGACAACGACCCGGTCGGCATCCTCGGCGCAGGCCAACTGGGCTGGCTCAAGCGGGAGCTGTCGCGCTCGCGGGCCGTGTGGAAGGTCATCGCCGCCGACATGCCCCTGGGCATCGTCGTGCCCGACGGCGCCGCCGACTTCGAGGCCGTCGCCCAGGGCGACCCGGGTGCGCCCCTCGGGCGGGAGCTCCAGATCGCCGAACTCCTGCGTCACATCAAGCACGAGCGCATCACCGGCACCGTCTGGCTCACGGCGGACGTGCACTACACCGCAGCACAGCGGTACGCGCCGGAGCGGGCCGCCTTCGGCGACTTCGCGCCCTTCTGGGAGTTCGTCTCGGGCCCGATCGGCGCCGGCGCCTTCCCCGCCGGCCGGCTCGACCGGACCTTCGGCCCCGAGCAGGTGTACGTGCACGCGCCGGCGGTCCCGAACCTGTCGCCGGACGAGGCTCCCCCGCACTACGGCGAGGTGGTGATCGACGGGGACTGCGGCGAGCTGACCGTCCGGCTGCGCCAGGAGGGCGGTGCGGTCCTCTTCAGCCGGGTGCTCACGCCGGGGCGCGTGGGGCAGTAGGGTGGCGGAGTGCCGGCCGGGCGCGGATCCGCGACGCCCCGGCCCCGGCACGCCGGCCCTCGGCCCCCCGCACCGGGCCTCGCGCCCCACCCCCGGGCCCGTACTCCGGAAGGCCCCCACGAAAACAGGACGAAACCGGCCAGATCCAGCTTTTACCAGCCGGTCACAGTACGTTCGTGATCACGCAACACCCCGGGGCCAGAGTGGTGTGCATGACTGACCGCACCCCTGCCGAAGCCCAGCACGCCCACCGCCACCACTGGCGCCGTGACGTGGTCGAACTCGCCGCGCTGTTCACGGCCGTGGCCGTGGCCGACGCCCTCGCCAACCTCGTGGTGCACGGCCCGGAAGGGCCCTACCTCCTGGTGGCCTCGGCGGTCGCCCTGCTCATCACGGCCGGATTCCACACCTGGTGGGCGCGGCGGCACAGCCATGCGCCGCCCCGCCCGCCGGCACCGGCCTCCGCCGCCCCCGGATCCGGTGCCGCACCCCGCCGTCAGGCGCCTGCGCCCGCCTCGGGCACCCTGTGGCGGATGCGGACGACCGTACGGGACGAGCCGGGCAGCCTCGCGGCCCTGTGCACGGCCCTGGCCCGCCACGGCGTCGACATCCTCTCGCTCCAGACCCACCCGCTCGCCGAGGGCGGCACCGTCGACGAGTTCCTGCTGCGCGCGCCCCAGGAACTGCCCGCCGCGGAACTGACCCGGACCGCGGCCCTGGCCGGCGGCCACAGCACCTGGACCGAGCGGGCCGACGCCCACGACCTGGTCGACGCGCCGACCCGGATCCTCGGACTGGCCACCCGCACCGCCCTCGACGCCGCCGAACTGCCCCTCGCGCTCCGCCAGCTGCTCGGCCGGTGCACGATCCACTCGATCCCCGCGACCACCCTCTCCGGCCGGCCGAACGCGGCCGCCGACGCACCCGTCGAGGGCGTCCTGGAGGCCACGGTGATGCGGCTGCGCGACCCGTCGGGCGGCGCCATCACCATCGAGCGCCCCTACCTGCCCTTCACGCCCACCGAGTTCGCCCGGGCCCGTGCGCTGGTCGAGCTCGACGCCCGGCTCGGCCCGCGCGTACCGCGCAGCCAGGACGTGCTCACCCTGCCGGAGGGCAACGAGATCACGGTCCGCCGCGCGGACACCTCCGACCTGGCCGCCGCCCGCGCGATGCACGACCGCTGCTCGCCCCGCACGCTGGCCCTGCGCTACCACGGCCCGGTCAACGACGCCGACCGCTACCTCGACCACCTGCTGAGCCCGCGCTTCGGCCGCACCCTGGCCGTGCAGACCGCCTCGGGCCGGCTGGTCGCGCTCGGCCACCTCCTCTGGGACGGCGACGAGACCGAGGTCGCGCTGCTCATCGAGGACGACTGGCAGCGCCGCGGCATCGGCTCCGAACTGCTGCGCCGGCTGCTCGCGATGGCCGTCGAGGCCGGCTGCGACAGCGTGTACGCCGTCACCCAGTCCTCCAACACCGCGATGGTGGCCGCCATGCGGGGTCTGGGCCTCCCCCTCGACTACCAGATCGAGGAGGGCACCCTGGTGATCACCGCCCGCCTGGACGCGACTCCGGTACGCTCCCGCCTCGCCTACGACGTGCCGCAGGACCGGCCGACCCACCAGCGCTGACGGCGGCACGGACTCGGATCCGGACGATCTTCGCCAGCCCTCCGGATCCGCCCCCGCCGCAGGTCCCGGCCCGCACCGTGCCCCCGGCCCCGCCCCGCGGGACCGGGGGCACGCCCGTCACCAGCCGGTACGGGCGCGCGCCCCCCACGCGCCGCCCCCGCGCGCCGGAGCACCCCGCCGGCCCCCACCCCCCGGCCACCCGGCGGAATCCGGCCGCCGGCAGGTCAGAGCGCCCCTCCCGCCCCCCGCGCGACAGGCGGCCGGGGCGAAACGGTGGTGACGCGGGGCCCTTCTTCGTACGAAGATGTCCGCATGTCAGACACCCTCAACGGCACCCTGCTGCCCCGCCAGGTCGCGGACGCGTACGTCGACGACCTCATCGCCCTCGACCCGCTCACCGGCACCTACCTGGGTGTCGCCGAGAGCTCGCGCAAGCTCCCGGACTTCTCCCCCGCGGGCCGCGAGGCCGTCGCCGAGCTGGCGCGCACCACGCTGCGCAGGCTCGACGCCGCCGAGCAGCTGCCGGGCGCGGACACCGACGCCGAACGTCGCTGCGCGCGCCTGCTGCGCGAGCGACTGACCGCCGAACTCGCCGTGCACGAGGCCGACGAGGACCTGCGCGCCGTCTCCAACATCCACTCGCCGGCCCACGCGGTGCGCGAGGTGTTCACGATCACCCCCGCCGAGACCGAGGAGGACTGGTCCGCGATCGCGGAGCGGCTGCGGGCCGTCCCGGCCGCCTTCGAGGGCTACCGCTCCTGCCTCGAACTCGGCCTTCAGCGCGGGCTGTACGGCGCCCCGCGCCCGACCGCCACCTTCGTCGGCCAGCTCAGCGCCTGGGCCGGACAGGGCGAGAAGGGCGAGCCCGCCTTCTTCACGGACTTCGCCGCGGGCGGGCCGGAGGCGCTGCGCGCCGAGCTGGACGAGGCCGCGGCCACCGCCACCGCGGCGGTGGTCGCCCTGCGCGACTGGATGCGCGACGTGTACGCCCCGGCCGTCGAGGGCCGCGCCGAGACGGTGGGCCGCGAGCGCTACGCCCGCTGGGCGCGCTACTTCAACGGCACCGACCTCGACCTGGACGAGGCGTACGCGTACGGCTGGGCCGAGTACCACCGCCTGCACGCCGAGATGAAGGCCGAGGCGGCGAAGATCCTGCCCGGGGCCACCCCGTGGGAGGCGCTGAAGCACCTCGACGAGCACGGCACGCACATCGAGGGCGTCGACGAGGTCCAGGCCTGGCTGCAGGGCCTGATGGACGAGGCGATCGACGCGCTGGACGGCACGCACTTCGAACTCGCCGAGCGGGTGCGGAAGGTGGAGTCGCGGATCGCGCCCCCCGGCGGCGCCGCGGCCCCGTACTACACCGGCCCGTCCGAGGACTTCTCCCGGCCCGGCCGCACCTGGCTGCCCACCATGGGCGCCACCCGCTTCCCGGTGTACGACCTGGTGTCGACCTGGTACCACGAGGGCGTCCCCGGCCACCACCTGCAGATCGCGCAGTGGACGCACGTGGCGGACCAGCTCTCCCGCTACCAGGCCACCATCGGCATGGTCAGCGCCAACGCGGAGGGCTGGGCGCTGTACGCCGAGCGCCTGATGGACGAGCTGGGCTTCCTGAAGGACGCCGAGCAGCGCCTGGGCTACCTGGACTGCCAGATGATGCGCGCCTGCCGGGTGATCGTGGACATCGGCATGCACCTGGGCCTGGAGATCCCGGCCGACTCGTCGTTCCACCCGGGCGAGCGGTGGACCCCCGACCTCGCGCAGGAGTTCTTCGGGCTGCACAGCGGCCGCCCGGCGGACTTCGTCGAGAGCGAGCTGACCCGCTACCTCTCGATGCCGGGCCAGGCCATCGGGTACAAGCTCGGCGAGCGCGCCTGGCTGCTGGGCCGGGACAACGCCCGCAAGGCGCACGGCGACGCGTTCGACGCCAAGGCGTGGCACATGGCGGCCCTGTCGCAGGGCTCGCTGGGCCTGGACGACCTGGTGGACGAGCTGTCGAAGCTCTGACCCGGGGCGCGCGGAGACCGCGCACCCGACGGACGCACGCACGCGTGGCGTGCGCGAACGGCCGCCCGTCCCCTGCCGGGGGCGGGCGGCCGTTCGCGTGCGGGGCGGCCCGGGGGCCGTCGGCGTCCGGGGGGCGGTCAGCAGCCGCAGTCGTCCGAGTCGGTGGGCGCGGTCAGCGGGTCGGCCTCGGCGCGCTGCTCGCGGCCCTGCCAGGTCTCGACCTCGAAGCCCTCGCGGATCCAGTACTCGATGCCGCCGAGCATCTCCTTGACCTGGTAGCCGAGTTCGGCGAGGGCGAGGGCGGCGCGGGTGCCGCCGTTGCAGCCGGGTCCCCAGCAGTACGTCACCACGGGCACGTTCTTGTCGAGGAGGTCCTCGGCCTGCTCGGGGATCAGCGCGGTCGGCAGGTGGACGGCGCCGGGCACGTGGGCCTGGTCCCACGCGGCGGTGGACCGCGAGTCGACCAGCACGAAGCCCGGGTCCCCGCCCTGCTTGAGCACGGCCGCGACGTCGGAGACGTCGGCGTGGAAGGCGAGGCTGGCACCGAAGTAGGCGGCCGCCGCGGCCGGGGAGGCCGGGGGGACGCGGAGGACGGGGTTGGCCGGTGCGGGGGCCTGGGCGGTGTTCGTCTGCGTGGTCATGGCAATGAATCTACGGTTTGTTGATCATCCGTGGAAGCGGGATTCCCCGGCAGTTGCGTTGCCCCGCCGGGGAATCCCCTGCTATTCCTGGCCCATGACCAGCTATTCACCGGACGCCACCGACTGGCGCATCCTGGAGGCCCTCCAGAAGGACGGCCGAGCCAGCTTCGCCGACCTCGCCCGCGCCGTCTCGATGTCCGCGAGCGCGGTCACCGAGCGGGTGCGCAGGCTGGAGGAGGCCGGGGTGATCACGGGCTACACGGCCGTGGTCGACCAGGAGAAGCTCGGGCTGCCGATCCTCGCGTACACGCGGCTGCGCTACCCGCACGGCAACTACAAGCCCTTCCACGACCTGCTCCAGACCACGCCCGAGATCCTGGAGGCGCACCACGTCACGGGCGACGACTGCTTCGTGCTGAAGGTCGCGGCCCGCTCGATGGGGCACCTGGAGGAGATCTCCGGGAAGGTGTCGTCGCTGGGCTCGGTGACCACCAGCGTCGTGTACTCCTCGCCGCTGCCCCGTCGGGCGCTGGGCCGCTGACCGGCGGGGCCGGCGGCGGTCCCGCAGCCGGCCGCCTGCCCGGCGCCGCGTGCGCCGGCTCAGTGGCCGGTGCCGCCCGTGTGGTGCCGTACGGCCGAGCCGCCGCGCTGCTTGACCACCTCCAGCTGGGCCTGGACGCGGGTGCGCAGGTCGGCGACGTGGCTGACGATCCCGACGCTGCGGTCGCGTTCGCGCAGCGAGTCCAGCACGTCGAGCACCTCGTCGAGCGCCTGGTCGTCCAGGCTGCCGAAGCCCTCGTCGATGAAGAGGGTGTCCAGGCGCACGCCGCCCGCCTCGTCGGTGACCACGTCCGCCAGCCCGAGCGCCAGGGCGAGGGAGGCGAAGAAGGTCTCGCCGCCGGAGAGGGTGGCGGTGTCGCGGGTGCTGCCGGTCCAGGCGTCCACGACGTGCAGCCCCAGCCCGGACTTCGCGCCGCGGCCGGCCCGCGCGTCGGAGTGGACCAGGGTGTAGCGGCCGCCGGACATCGCGAGGAGGCGTACGGTCGCGGCGGCGGCGACCTGTTCCAGGCGGGCCGCCAGTACGTACGACTCCAGGCGCATCCGGCGTTCGTTGTCGGCCGAGGTGCCCGCGGTGAGCCCGGCCATCCGGGCCACCCGGCCGTACTCCTCGCGGAGCGGTCCGAGCGCCCGCAGCTCCGTCTCCGCCTGGCGGGACAGCCGGTCGAGCTCCGCGCACCGGACGCGGGCGGCGTCGGCGGCGGAGCCCGCGGTACGCAGCCGGGCCGCGGCGGTCGCGGCCGCCGCCTCCGCGGCGTCGGGCCGGGCGGGCGGCAGGGCCGCCGCCGCGACGGCGTCGGCCTCGGCGAGCCGGTCGGCGAGGGCGGCCCGCTCGGCGGCCCAGGCGTCGAGGCGGTGCTGGAGTGCGCGGCGCTCGGGTTCGGCGAGCCGGGCCGCCGCGGCGGCCTCGGTGGTGTCGAAGCCCGCGGCGAAGGCGGCGTCGGCCAGGGCCGCGTCGGCCTCCTTCAGCCGGCGTGCCGCGCCCTCGGCGTCGGCCGCGGCCCGGCCTGCGTCGGTGACCAGCCCGATGCGGCGCTCCAGCAGCCCGGCCTGGGCGGCGACGCTGGGGGCGTCACCGCGCACCCGGGCCAACTCGGTCTCCAGGGCGGCCTGTTCCCGCTCCAGGCCGTCGCGGCGGGAGCCGGCGGCGGCCAGGGCGGTCTCCGCCTCGCGGCGGATCTCCAGCCGGCGGGCCTGCTCGCGTTCGGCCCGGGCGAGGGCCTCCGCGGCCGCGTGCAGCCCCACCGCCCCGGCCCGGGCGCGGGCGTGCTCGGCCGTCAGCTGTTCGGCGCGCTCGCGGAGTTCGGCGGTGGTGGCCGCACCGGCGGCGGCCGCCGCCTCGTCGCGGGCCTGCTCCACGACCGCGAGGGTGCGCTCGGCGGCGGCCCGGTCGGCGTCCAGCCGCTCGAAGCGGGTCCGGGCGGCGTCCTCGGCGGCCCGGTCCACGTGCCCGGCCGCGGGCCTGGCCGGGCGGGGGTGCTCGGGGGACCCGCAGACCGTGCAGGGTTCGCCGTCGGCGAGGGCGGCGGCCAGCTCGGCGGCGATGCCGGCCAGCCGGGCCTCCTTCAGCTCCAGCCAGTGCTCGCGTGCGGCGCCGGCGGTCTCGCGTACGGAGAGCAGTGCCGCGGCCGCGCGCTCGGCCTCGCGGGCGCGCTCGTCGCGGCGGCGGGCGGTCTCCAGCTGCTGCCGGGCGGGTTCGAGCCGGCCGGCGAGCGACTCGGCCCGGGTGGCGGCCTGCTGGGCGGCGTCGACGTCCTGCTGGAGCGCGGTGCGCCGGGCGTCCCAGTCGGCCAGCCAGGCGGCGGCCTCGTGGAGCCGTTCCTCGGCGGCGCGGGTCTCCCGGTCGAGGGCGGCGCGCTCGCGCGTGATCTCCGCGCTGCGGGCCTCGTCCCGGCGGGCCGCGCCCAGGGCGCCCAGCTCCTCGCGCAGCCGCCGCTCGACGGCGGCGAGCTGCTCGGCCCCGGCCTCGGCCAGCGCGGGCGGCAGCTGGGCCCGGCAGCGCGCGTCGGCGGCCCGGGCCGCGCGGTGCGCGGCCTCGGCGGTGGCCCTGAGTTCGAGGGCCGGGGTGACGCGGTCCGCGCGTGCCGCACGGTCCAGGCGGGCCCGTACCCGGTCGCGCTCGGGCGCCTCCGCGGCCAGGGCCTCGGAGCGGCGCAGGGCCTCGGCGTGGCGGCGCTGGAGGCGGTCGAGTTCGCGGGCGTCCTCCAGGGCGAGGCGGCTCGCGTGGTGGGCGCTCTCGGCGGCGGTGAGGGCGTACTCGGCGACGGTCAGCCGCTCCCGGGCGCTCACCCGGGCGACGGCGGCCCAGGCGCGTACCTCCTCGGCCAGCCCGGGGTCGCCGGGCGACAGCTGCGGCAGCGGCCAGGCGCGCAGGTCGGCGGTGTCGCCGGCGGCCTGGGCCAGCCGGTGCGCGACGGCCAGCACGCGCTCGTCCCCCTCGCGCACCCGGGTCTCGGCGGCCCGGCGCCGGTCCCCGAGGCGGGCCTCGACGGCGGCGAACCGGCGGGTGTCGAAGAGGCGGCCGAGCAGGCGGCCGCGGGCCTCGGCGTCGGCGCGCAGGAAGCGCGCGAACTCGCCCTGCGGGAGCAGCACCACCTGGCAGAACTGCTCGCGGCTCATGCCGAGCAGGACCTCGATCTCCTCGCCGATCTCCTGGTGGGAGCGGCTGAGGGCGCTCCAGCCGTCGGCGGCGGTGTACTCGCGCAGCCAGCTCTGGGCCTTGTCGCGGGTGGTGCCGGTGCCGCGCTTCTTGGGGCGGTCCTGCTCGGGGCGCCGGGTGATCTCCAGGCGCCGTCCGCCGACGGTGAGTTCGAGGGTGACCTCGGTGGGCGTGCCGGGGTCGGCGTGGTCGCTGCGGAGGGTGGTGCCGGGGGCCTGCCGGGGGCCGGGCACGGATCCGTAGAGGGCGTAGCAGACGGCGTCCAGGACGGAGGTCTTGCCGGCTCCGGTGGGGCCGTGGAGGAGGAAGATCCCGGCCGCGGAGAGCGCGTCGAAGTCGATCTCCTGGGGGGTCGCGAACGGCCCGAAGGCGGTGACGGTGAGCCGGTGGAGCCTCATCGGGCCGTCTCCCGCAGGGTGTCGTCGGTGCGTACGTCGTCGAAGGCCTGGCGCAGCACGGCCTGTTCGGCGGGGTCCGCGCCGCTGCCGCCGCGCACGTGGGCGACGAAGTCCTCGGCGATCTCCTGGTCGCTGCGGCCCTTCAGGCGCTGGGCGTACGAGGCTCCGGTGCCGGTCTCGCCGCCCTCGGGGTCGAAGAGGAGGCTGAGCGTGCCGGGGAAGCGGGCGGCGAGGCGGGCCATGGGCTCGGCGGGGCGGACGGGGTCGGTGAGGGTGGCCTCGACCCAGGCGTCCTCGTGGGGCGTGAGCGCGGGGTCGTCGAGCAGGTCGTCGAGGCGGCCGCGGATCCGGGCGAGGGGGCGGGGCACGGGGGTGTCGAGGCGCTCGGCGGCCAGCTCGCCGGCGGGCCCGAGGTCGACCAGCCACATGGACTTCCGGTGCTGGGCCTCGGAGAAGGAGTAGGCGAGCGGGGAGCCGGAGTAGCGGACCCGCTCGGTGATGGTCTGGCAGCCGTGCAGGTGGCCGAGGGCCGCGTAGTCCACCCCGTCGAAGACCTCGGCGGGGACGGCCGCCACCCCGCCGACGGTGATGTCGCGTTCGCTGTCGCTGGCGAGGCCTCCGGTGACGAAGGCGTGGGCGAGGACCACCGAGCGGGTGCCGGGGTCGCGGCCGGCGAGGTCGGCG
Organism: Streptomyces sp. NPDC101132; assembly: GCF_044759225.1. Lineage (NCBI taxonomy): Bacteria > Bacillati > Actinomycetota > Actinomycetes > Kitasatosporales > Streptomycetaceae > Streptomyces > Streptomyces sp. NPDC101132. The sequence continues at coordinate 76,015 of NZ_JBIVYX010000009.1, read as the reverse complement.
CGGACCCGGTCCATGGCGGCGGTCAGCACGGCCTCGTGGCCGGCCCGGTCGGTGCCGAACTCGTCCTTGACCAGGGCGGGTTCGAGGTAGGGCAGGCCGTAGAGGCAGACGTCGCCGTGGTCGTCGGCGAGGACCACGGGCTCGGCGCAGCCGGCCGGGTCGGTGCGCAGGTGGATGCCGGCCCGGCCGATCAGGCCGGCACCGACGCCGAGGCGGCGGGCGGAGTCGTGGTTGCCGGAGATCATCACGGTGGGCACGCCGAGGTCCGCGAGGCGGTGCAGGGCGCGGTCGTACAGGGCGACGGCGGCCAGCGGGGGGACGGCCCGGTCGTACACGTCGCCGGCCACGAGCACGGCGTCCACCGCGTGCTCCCGGACGGTGGCGACGAGGTGGTCGACGAAGGCGGCCTGGGCGTCGAGCAGGTTGACGCGGTGGAAGCTCCGGCCGAGGTGCCAGTCGGAGGTGTGCAGAAGTCTCACTCGTCCGCTCCGAGCTGCCGCCGCCGCACGTCCGCCTCCGCCTGACTCATCCGCCGTCTCTCCTGTTGGCCCCCACCACGCTAACGGACCGGGGCCCCTCGGCCGGCCTCGTATGCTCGGCCCCATGTCTGTACTGGTCCGGAAAATCGGCAAAGCGGGACGAATCACCCTTGACCGGCCGAAGGCGCTCAACGCCCTGACCCACGAGATGGTGGTGGCGGTCACCGCCGCGCTCGACGCGTGGGAGGGCGACCCCGAGGTCCGCGCGGTGGTCCTCGACGGCGCCGGTGAGCGGGGGCTGTGCGCGGGCGGCGACATCCGGGCCATCCGGGAGTCGGCCCTCGGGGACGGCGCCTGGGCCCGGTCCTTCTGGCGCGACGAGTACCGGCTGAACGCGCGCATCGCCCGGCTCGCCGTGCCGTGGGTCGCGCTGATGGACGGCATCGTGATGGGCGGCGGCGTCGGGCTGTCCGCCCACGGCAGCGTGCGGGTGGTCACGGAGCGCTCGCGGGTGGCCATGCCGGAGGTGGGCATCGGCTTCGTGCCGGACGTCGGCGGCACGTACCTGCTGGGCCGGGCGCCCGGCGAGCTGGGCACGCACCTGGCGCTGACCGCCGACGCGATGGGGCCGGGCGACGCGCTGCTGTGCGGCTTCGCGGACCTGTACGTGCCGTCGGCCGACCTGGGCGGGCTCGCGGACGCGGTGTCCGCCGAGGGCGCGGAGGCGGTACGGGACTTCGCGCGTCCGGCGCCGGACGCGGCGCTGGCGGAGCACCGGGGCTGGATCGACGCGTGCTACGCGGCGGACACGGTGGAGGAGATCGTGGACCGGCTCCAGGGGTACGGCGAGCCGGCGGCGAAGGAGGCCGCGGAGCGGATCCTGAGCCACTCCCCCACCGCGCTGAAGGTCACCCTGGCCGCGCTGCGCCGGGCGCGGTCGCTGGGCTCCCTGGAGGAGGCGCTGGAGCAGGAGTGGGGGGTCTCGCTCGCCGCCCTCGCCTCCGCGGACCTTCCCGAGGGGGTGCGGGCACAGGTGGTGGACAAGGACCGGAGCCCCCGCTGGACGCCGGCGACCCTCCGGGAGGTCACCCCGGCCGAGGTGGCCCGCCACTTCGCGAAGCCGTCCGAACGCCTGACGCTGCGCTGAGCACCGGGGGCGCCGGCAGTACGGCTCCCCCGCGGTGCGGCCCCCTCCCCACCTCCCCCCCTCACCGAAGCACCCCCGCGGCGCGGCGCGCAGCGCCCCGGGGAGCGGGGGGAGGGCGGGGTTGTCGGGGGTGGTGTGTCGCCCGCGTGACGCCCGTATGGCAATCGCGTCATGGCCCGTTCCCGGCACTTGTCCCGCCCCGCACCCCCTGGTTGGCTTCCGGGCGTCACAAGATCGCCACCCACCGTCACCGGGAGTGCCCGTGAAGAGGTCCGCCCTGCTCGCCCTCGGCTCCGCCCTGCTCATGGCCGTGGCCGCCGTGCCCGCCCAGGCCACCGCGCCCGCGAAGGACCGCGGGAACGTGGTGGGCGAGTGGTACGACGTCACCGCGCAGACCGTGGACGCCGCCGCGGCACCCACCCAGATCACCAACAGCCGTACCTGGGCCATCAGCTGGATCGCCGCCGCCCGCGCCACCCGCGAGGCCCCCCGCGGCCCCGGCCGCACCGCGTTCCAGGACGCCGCCGTCGCCTCGGCCGTCCACGACTCCCTGGTCGCGCTCGCGCCCACCCGCAGGGCGGAGCTCGACGCCGCCCTCGCGGCCACCCTGCGCCGGGTGCCCGACGGTTCCGCGGAGCGCCGGGGCGTCGCCGCCGGGGCCCGCCAGGCCAAGGCCGTGCTGGCCTCCCGTACCGGCGACGGCCTCGACCCGGCCTCGGTGAACGCGCCGTTCACCGTGCCCGCCGCCGCTCCCGGCGTCTGGCAGCCCACCCCGAACGGCTACGCGCCCGCCGTGCAGTACGGCAACCGCGTGGCCCGGCCCTTCCTCCTGGACAGCCCCCGGCAGTTCCGCATCGGCCCGCCGCCGGCGCTCGGCTCGGCCCGCTACCTCGCCGACCTCGCCGAGGTCCGCGCCTACGGCGCCGCCGACAGCACCGCCCGCACCGCCCGGCAGACCGAGACCGCCACCTTCTGGTACGGGGGCTCGCTCGCCCTCTACACCGAGCCGCTGCGCGTGGCGCTGTCCCGGTCCGGGGCGTCCACCGCCGAGCGCGCGGCCTTCGTCGGCCTGTTCCACGCCGCGCTGGTCGACACCCAGATCGCCACGTCGGACAGCAAGTACACGTACCTGCGCTGGCGCCCCGTCACCGCCATCCGCACCGGCTCCGTCGCCCAGGACCCGGCGTGGTCCCCGCTGCACAACACCCCGGCGCACCCGGACTACCCGAGCGGCCACGGCACGTACGCCGGAGCCGCCGAGGTCCTGCTGACCTCCCTCGCGGGGGCGCGCACCGCGCCGTACACGCTGACCAGCCCGACGGCCCCGGGGGTCACCCGCACGTACACCGGCTGGCGGCAGCTGACCCGGGAGAACGTGGACGCGCGCGTCTGGTCCGGCATCCACTCCCGGACCGCCGACGAGGCCGGCGTGCGGCTGGGCGCGGACGTGGCCGGGTACGCGCTGCGCCACGCACACCGCCTGTTCCGCTGACGCGGGGCGCGGCCTCGCGGGGAGGCCTACGCGTCGCCGTAGGCCTCCCCGCCCAGTTCGAAGCCGGCGGTCCCGGCGGTGGTGTCCGCGAGCCAGGCCCTGAAGGACTCGACGTCGCCCTCCGGGAGGCCGATCTCGATGGCGACGGCCTCCCCGTACCGCACGTCCAGCACGGCGCGGCCGGTGGCCCGGAGGTCGTTCTGGGTCTTGCCGGCCCGCTGGTGGTCCACGGTCACGGTGGCGAGCCGGTAGCGCCGGCGGGTCAGGGTGCCGAGGGCGTCGAGGGCCTCGCCGACGACCCCGCCGTACGCGCGGATCAGGCCGCCCGCGCCGAGCTTGACCCCGCCGTAGTAGCGGGTGACCACGGCCACCGCGTACCGCACCTCGCGCCGCATCAGCATCTGGAGCATCGGCACGCCGGCGGTGCCGCCGGGTTCGCCGTCGTCGCTGGCCTTCTGCACCGCGGCGTCGGCGCCGATCACGTAGGCGAAGCAGTTGTGCGTGGCGGTCGGGTGCTCCCTGCGGATGCGCGCGACGAAGTCCTGCGCCTCCTGCTCTGTGGCGGCGGGCGCCAGGGAGCAGATGAAGCGCGAGCGGTTGATCTCGGACTCGTGCACGCCCTCGCGGGCCACCGTCACGTACTGGTCTGCCTTCACCCACCCACCCTAAGCGACCGGGAATCCCCGAGGTCGTCGCCGGTGTTGACCCCGGTTGCGGGCCGGGTTCCCCCGGCCCCGCGTGCGCAGAGGGACGAAGGAGACACGGCGTGTACGCAGACCGGGCGACCATCCGCAGGATCCTGACGGAGCTGGGAGACACCTGGGCCGTGGTGGGCCTGTCCGCCAACCAGGACCGCGCGGCCTACGGCGTGGCGCGGGTGCTCCAGCGGTACGGCAAGCGGATCGTCCCGGTGCACCCGAAGGCCGAGACCGTGCACGGCGAGCGGGGCTACCCGTCGCTGGAAGCCGTCCCGTTCAAGATCGACGTGGTGGACGTGTTCGTCAACAGCGCGCTGGCCGGACCGGTGGCCGACCAGGCCGCGGCGGCCGGCGCGGAGGCCGTCTGGTTCCAGCTGGGCGTGGTCGACGAGGCGGCGTACCACCGCACCCGCGCCTCCGGCCTGCACATGGTCATGGACCGCTGCCCCGCCATCGAGATCCCCGCCCTCGGCTGAGGGACGTCGGCCGGCCGGGGGTCAGCCCACCGGCGGGATGGAGACCGCGAGGGTCATCTCGGCGGTCTCCGCGCCCCGGTTGTGGTAGCCGTGGGGCACGTTCGCCTCGAAGGTGGCGGCCGAGCCCGCGGGCAGCGCGACGTCCTCGCCGTCCACCACCAGCGTGAGTTCCCCCGCGGTGACGTGCAGCATCTCGACCGTGCCGGCCGGGTGGGGGTCGGAGTCGGCGCCCTCGCCCGGCTCCAGGCGGTACGCCCACAGCTCCAGCGGGCCGCGCCGGTCGTCGCCGGTGAGCATCGCGGCGGAACTGCCGCCCGGCGCCGACCACATCCGCACGCCCTCCCCCGGGAGCACGACCTGCACCCGCGGCCCCCGGTCGTGGTCGAGGAGCGTGGTGATGCTGACGCCGAGGGCGTCGGCGAGCTTGACCGTGGTGCCCACGCTGGGATTCGTACGGGCCTGCTCGATCTGGATGATCATCCCTCGGCTGACGCCGGACCGGGCGGCCAGGGCGTCCAGGGTGAACTGGCGCTCCACCCGCCACTTCTTGAGGTTGCGGGCGAGCGCCTGGGTGAGCTCTTCGAGGTCCGTCACGGTTCCGTCCGGCATCCGATCGTCAATATTTTGTATGGCAGGGTTCAATGGAGTGAACTAGTCTGCGCTGTACCCCACCGTTCACCGCACTGTACTGCGAGGCCCTGCCATGACCACCCTGCTCGCCCTGGCCACCGCCCTGCTCTGGGGCTTCGCCGACTTCGGGGGCGGGCTGCTCACCCGGCGCCTGCCGGCGCTCACGGTGGTCGTGGTCTCGCAGGTGATCGCGGTCGCGGTGCTCGGCACCGTGGTGGTGGCGACGGGCGCGTGGACCGAGGCGGGCCCGCAGCTCTGGTTCGCGGTGGCCGCCGGTCTGGTGGGACCGGTCGCGATGATCGCCTTCTACCAGGCCCTGGCCCTGGGCCCGATGGGCGTGGTGTCGCCGCTGGGCTCGCTCGGCGTGGTGGTTCCGGTGGGCGTGGGCCTGGCCGTGGGCGAACGCCCCGGACTGGCGCAGGTGGCCGGCATCGCGGTGGCCGTCGTCGGCATCGTGCTGGCCGGCGGTCCCGAGCTGCGGGGCGCTCCGGTCCAGCGCAAGGCCGTGCTGCTCACGCTGCTGGCGGCCTTCGGCTTCGGCGCCGTGATGGCCCTGATCGCGGAGGCGTCGACGACCGTGACGGGCCTGTTCCTCGCCCTCTTCGTGCAGCGCGTGACCAATGTGGCCGCCGGCGGTACGGCGCTGTGGTTCTCGGCGCGGCGCGGCAACCCGGTGCTGCCGGCGGGGACCGGTCCCGGCGTGCTGCGGGCGGCGCTGCCGGCGCTGGCGTTCGTCGGACTGGCCGACGTGGCCGCGAACGGCACGTACGCGCTGGCCGCGCAGCACGGACCGGTGACGGTGGCCGCCGTGCTCGCCTCGCTCTACCCGGTGGTGACGGCGCTGGCCGCGCGCGGGGTGCTCAAGGAACGGCTGCGCACGGTACAGGCGGCCGGGGCCGGGCTGGCCCTCGCCGGAACGGTCCTGCTGGCCGCCGGCTGAGCCGCCCCGGCACCGGGCGGTGACCCGGCGCCCGTCAGCCCTCCAGCGCGCCCAGCAGTCCGGCCCGTTCCGCCTCCGCGAGGGCCCGCAGCTGCTCCGGCGTCACCCCGTCCGGGATCGGCACCGGGGCGGGGGTGCGCAGCGGGGGCTGCCAGCCGGTGCCGGGCAGCCAGCGGCGTACGACCTTGGCCGGCGCCCCGGCCACCACGGCGTGGTCGGGCACCTCACCGCGTACGACGGCACCCGCGGCCACCACCACGTTCCGGCCCAGCCGTGCGCCGGGCAGGATCACCGCGCCGGTGCCGAGCCAGCAGCCGGGGCCGATCTCGACCGGCTCGCTGCGCGGCCACTGCCTGCCGACCGGCTCGTCCGGGTCGTCGTAGCTGTGGTTGGTGGACGTGATGTACACGCCGGGTCCGCAGAAGGTGTCCCTGCCGACGGTGATCCTCGCGTCGGCGATCACGTGGCTGCCCCGGCCCAGCACGACGCCGTCGGCGAGCTCCAGGACGGGGTCGGTGCCCAGGTCGAGGCCGGGCATCATGCCGGCGGTCAGGGTCACCTGCTCGGCGATGATGCAGTGGTCCCCGAGGTGGATCCAGCGTTCGCCGAAGACGGTGCCCTGCGGGAAGGCGAGGCGGGTGTTCGGCCCGATGGCGCCGAAGCGCAGCCGCCCGGGGTGCTCCGCGGTGACGGCCCCGGCCCGCTGCATCCAGGCCCAGGCCGCGTGGGCGGCGCGGGACGCGGCCCGCCGCCGCCAGGATGAGAACGTGTTTCTGTTCTTCGGCACCCGGACACGGTAATGGCCGCCGGCCCGGGCGGCCGGGCCGACGGCCTGTGATCTTCACCCCACCGGCGGGGCGGGCCGGTCAGCCGGCCAGCGCCTCGCGGTGGGCCTTGACCAGGTCCTGGTACATCCGGGCGTTCAGCCTGATGCCCTCGCGCTCCTCGTCCGTCAGCTCCCGCCTGACCTTGGCGGGCACCCCGGCGACGAGCGAGCCGGGCGGCACGACCATGCCCTGCGGCACGAGCGCCTGCGCGGCGACCAGCGAACCGGCGCCGATGACCGCGCCGTTCAGGACCGTGGAGCCCATGCCGATCAGCACGTCGTCCTCCACGGTGCAGCCGTGCAGGATCGCGTTGTGGCCGACGGAGACGCGCTCGCCGACGGTCACCGGGAAGCCGGGGTCCACGTGGACGGTGCAGTTGTCCTGGATGTTGCTGTCGGCGCCGATCACGATCGGCCCGCAGTCGGCGCGCAGCACACCGTGGTACCAGACGCTGGCGCCGGCGCCCAGGGTGACCTCGCCGATCACGACGGACGTGGGCGCGGTGAACGCCTCCGGGTGCACCTGCGGCTCCTTGCCGCCCACGCCGTGCACGAGTGCCTGCTGCTCCGCCATCGCCTTCTCCTTGCCGTACCGCTGGTTCTCGTCTCGCGCCCACGTGCACGGTAGGCGATGGGCGCCGGGCGGTGTCCGGCGGGTCAGTCCGTGGCGGGGGCGACCTGCGCGGGCGCGGCCGTCGCCTCGGCCTCGACGCGCGCCGCCGCCTTCTTCGCGCGGTTCTTCAGCACGAGCATCGAGGTGACGCCGATGAGCACCGCGGCCACCAGCCCGAGCCACGAGAAGCGCTTGAGCCAGGCCTCGGCCACGACCCCGACGTAGTAGATGACGGCCGTGGTGCCGCCGGCCCAGAGGATCCCGCCGAAGACGTTGGCGACGAGGAACTTCCAGTACGGCATCTGCAGCACGCCGGCGAGCGGACCGGCGAAGATCCGCAGCAGGGCGACGAAGCGGCCGAAGAACACGGCCCACATGCCCCACTTCTCGAAGGACCGCTCGGCCATGGCGATGTTCTGCTCGCCGAAGTGCTTGGGGAACCGCTTGCCGAGCCGGGCCAGCAGCGGCCGGCCGCCCTTGCGGCCGATGGCGTAGCCGATCGAGTCGCCGATGATCGCGCCCGCGGTGGCGCAGATGCCCAGGACCAGCGGGTCGACCTCGCCGTGCTGCGAGGCGAGCAGGGCCGAGCTGACCAGGATGATCTCGCCGGGCAGCGGGATGCCGAGCGACTCCAGCCCGATCACCAGGCCGACCAGCAGGTAGATGCTGACCGCCGGTACGGTCTCGAGCCATTCCTGGATGTGCACCCGTACGTCCTCGCTTCCCTGGGTCCCTCGCCCGCGTGCGCGCCCCCGGCGGCACAGTCCGCGAGCCTACCCGCTCCTCACCCGGTGGCGGCCGCCCGCCGGACCACGGCCGCACCGCGCAGCGGCAGGTCGCGCGAGGACCGCCCGGCCCACACCTCGCGCCGTCCGGTGCCCAGGACCCAGGCGTGCGCGGCCGGGTCCCAGGAGGACAGGGTGCGGGCGTCGACGGCGACCGAGACGCGGCGGGACCTGCCGGGGTCGAGGGTGAGGCGGGCGTACCCGGCGAGCGCCCGGACCGGCTGGTCGAGGCGGAGGTCGGGCGAGGGGCCGAGGTAGACCTGGGCCACCTCGGTGCCGCGGCGGGTGCCGGTGTTGCGGACGGTGAACTCGACCGCGAGGCCCTCCCCGCGCTGCCGGACGGCGAGCTTCTCGTAGCCGAAGGAGGTGTACGAGAGCCCGTGCCCGAACGCGAAGAGCGGGGCCACCCGCTGCGCGTCGTACCACCGGTGCCCCACGTGGATGCCCTCGGTGTACTCCTGGCGGCCCGCGACGCCGGGGTAGCGCAGCGGGTCCCCGGCGACCGGGTGGAGGTGCTCGGCCGCGGGGAAGGTCTGGGTGAGCCGGCCGCCCGGGTCCTCGTCCCCGAACAGCACGGCGGCCGTGGCCGCGGCGCCCTCCTGGCCCGGGTAGTACATCTGGAGCACGGCGCCCGTGCGGTCCAGCCAGGGCATCGTGGTGCTGGAGGACGTGTTGAGCACCACGGTGGTGCGGGGGTTGGCCGCGGTGACGGCCTCGATCAGGCGCTGCTGGGCGCCGGGCAGCGCGAGGGAGGTGCGGTCGCGGCCCTCGGTGGCGTCCTCGTAGGCGAAGAGCACGCAGCTGTGCGCGGCACCGGCGGTGCGCACGGCCTCGGCGAGGTCCGCCTCGCGGGTGGCCCGGGTGCTGTGGCGGAGCCGGAAGCGCTGGCCGGCCGGTCCGCCCTCGGCGGAGACGGCGAGCGTGTGGGTGCCCTTGGCCAGGCGGAGGGTGCGGCGGCGTACGGTGCGGCCGTCGGGCGCGGTGCCGAGCAGGCCGCCGGCGAAGAACTCGGCCACGCCCTGCTGGACGGGGAACAGCTCCTCGCCGTCGAGCTTCACGCTGGGCCGGCGGCCGGTGTAGTGGACGTACAGGGTCCATTCGTCGTCGGCGGGCAGCGTGAACCTGCCCTGGTGGGTCCAGGTGCGCCCGGCCGCCACCGCCCGGTCGTCGAGGTCGGCGGCCGGCGTGAGCGCGTTGCCGGGGAGCGGGCGGCCGTACAGGTCCTCGCCCAGGGCGTGGCGCACCTGCGCGCCCTTGCCCGCGCGCCGGCGCAGGGCGTCGAGCGGGCTCTCGGCACGGTCGGGCACCACGTGGGCGCTGCCGCCGCCGCTGACGAAGGGGTGCTGTCCGGTGGGCCCGATGACGGCCAGGGAGCGGGTGGCGGGACCGGTGAGCGGCAGGGTGCCGCGTTCGTTGCGCAGCAGTACGGCTCCGGCGACGGCCACCCGGCGGGCGGTGCGGGCACCGGCGGCCGGGTCGCGTACGGGCCGGGCCGGCGGGGCGCCGTCGAGCAGCCCGAACCGGTCCAGGGTGGCGAGCAGCCGGCTCACCGCGCGGTCGACGTGGCCGACCGGCACCGTGCCGGCGGTGACGGCCTGCTTGAGCGCGGCGCCGAAGTGGCGGCCGCCGGGCATCTCCATGTCGAGCCCGGCGGTGAGGGCCGCGGCCGTGCTGTGGGTGGCGTCCCAGTCGGACATCACCCAGCCGTCGAACCCCCAGCGGCCGCGCAGCAGTTCGTCGAGGAGCGGCTTGCTCTCGCAGGCGTGGACGCCGTTGACCTTGTTGTAGGCGCCCATCACGGAGCCGCAGCCGGCGCCGACGGCGGCCTCGAAGCCGCGCAGTTCGGTCTCGTGCATCACCTGCTCGCCCGCGACCACGTCGACGGACGTGCGGCCCTGCTCCTGGTTGTTGAGGGCGTAGTGCTTGACCGTGGCGATCAGGCCCTCGTCCTGGATGCCGCGGATCACCTCCCCGACCAGGTCGGCGGTGAGCTTGGGGTCCTCGGCGAAGGTCTCGAAGTTCCGTCCGGCGTACGGGGTGCGGATCAGGTTCACCATGGGCGAGAGGAGCACGTCCTGCCCCAGGGCGCGCCCCTCGCGGCCGATGACCCGGCCGTACTCGCGGGCCAGCGCGGGGTCGAAGGCCGAGGCGAGCAGCACGGGTGCGGGCAGGGCGGTGGCGGGCGCGGCCACGCGCACGCCGGCCGGGCCGTCGGCGAGGCGGAGCGGCGGGATGCCGAGCCGGGGCACACCGGGGACGTACCCGGCCTGGCCCAGGGAGGCGGGGTCGCGGTCGCCGTGCAGGAGCCCCACCTTCTCGTCGAGGGTGAGGCGTTCGAGGAGGGCCTGGACGCGGGCCGCGCTGCCGGGCCTGGCGGGCCTGGCGGGCCGGGCGGGGGCCTCGGCGGCGAGGCGGGCGGCGGTGGCGGGCTGCGCGCCGGTACGGGCGCCCGCCCCCGGAGTCACCGTGCACCCGGCGCCGCCGGCGGCCACGGCGGCGGCGCCGAGCAGGCGCATCGCGGTACGGCGGGACACGTGCTCGCTCATGGGCGGTCACTCCTGGGGGTGGCGGCACCGGCTGGGTGCGGGCGGCCCCGCGCCGGAACCGCCCGCGCGTGCCACTCTGCGCCGCGCGCCCCGTACGGCCGGGCCCGGCACCCCGGCGCGGCGCCCGGGATTAACCCGACTGCCCGTACGCCGGGCCCCTCCCCGCCCCCGCGCGGAAGGGCGGACGGCGCGGGCTCCCCGGCGTGTCGGCGTGCGCCGGCTGGTAGACGGGTGGCATGACCTCCACCTGGCTGCCGCCCGAGCAGTACATCGAGACGATCGCCCGCGCCTCCTCTTACGCCTGTCTGTTCTTCACCGACACCCGGGACCGGCCCGTGCAGCTGCGCGCCGTGTACAACGAGGGCCAGTGGCAGTGGCCGGGCGGGAACATGGACCCGGGCGAGACGCCCTGGGAGTGCGCGGTGCGGGAGTGCCTGGAGGAGACGGGGATCGTCTTCGAGGGGGCGCCGGTGCTGCGCGGCGTGACGTTCGGCGGCCCGGACGGCGACTGGCCGGCGAACAAGATCGGCTTCGTCTTCGACGGCGGCTCCCTGACGGACGGACAGCTCGACGCGATCGTCCTGGACCCGTCGGAGCACTCGGAGTTCCGGGTGCACACGCTGGAGGAGTGGCGGAGCCTGATGACGCCCGAGGCCTTCGTGCGCCTGGGCGCGGTCGCCGAGGCCCGCCGCACCGGCACGGTCGCGTACCTGGAACACCCGCGGGGCTGACCCCGGGACACGTGGACGGCGGGCCCCGTGGGGACCCGCCGTCGTCGCGCGGTGTGCGGTTACGCGTTGGGGCGCAGCGTCCAGATCACGGTCATCTCGCCCGTGACGGCCTCGTCCTCGCGCTGGATGCTGATGGTCACCGGGAACTCGGGGCGGCCGCCCGCGTCGAGCTCGGCGACGACCTCGGCGGCCGGGCGGCCCAGGGTCGCGGTGGCGGTCACGGCGCCCTTGGCGACCTTCTTGTAGCCGATCTCGGCACTCACGGCGAGCGGCACGGCGCGGGAGAGCTGGTCACCGAAGGCGGCGATGACGATGGCTCCGCTGGCCGACTCGGCCAGCGTGAACATCGCGCCGGCGTGCGGGCCCGCGATGTGGTTGTGGTAGTCGGGCTGGTCCGGCAGGCGCAGCACGGCGCGCTCCGGGGTGGTCTCCAGGAACTCCAGGTTCAGCGTCCGGACCATCGGCACGGTGGCCGCCAGCAGTTCGCCTACGTTCATCTGATCAGCGCTCATGGGCCAGGATGTTACCCGCGAGTAGGCAGCGTTGGCCAGACCTTGGGGCGGGGGCGGCCGTAGCCCGTGTCACCCGCCACCTCTATGGTTACGGCCATGTGGCCAGGACAGCAGCCGCCCGGGGGCGAGCAGAACCCGCAGGACGCGAATCAGAACCCGTACCAGCAGCCCGCGCAGCCGGGGCAGCCGGGACAACCGCCGAACCCCTACCAGCAGCCCGCCGGTGAGGGTGGTTACGGCTACCCCCAGCAGCCGCCCACGGCACCGCAGCAGGGCGGGTACGGCTACCCGCAGCAGCCTCCGGCCGCACCCCAGGAGGGGTACGGCTACCCGCAGCAGCCCCCGGCCCCGCCGCAGGAGGGGTACGGCTACCCCCAGCAGGGCGGCTTCGGCCAGCCGGGCCCGTACGCGCAGCAGCCGCCGACCGCCGAGCAGTGGGCGTACCAGCAGCCGTACGACCCGTACGGCCAGGAGCCCTCGGACGGCCGCAGGAAGACCACGATGATCGCGATCATCGCGACCTCCGTGGTGGTCGTGGCCGCCGCCGTCATGGGCGCCTACGTCCTGACGCGGGACGACGGCAAGAAGGACGAGGCCGACGGCAAGCCGTCCGCCAAGCCCTCCGCGTCCGCCCCGGCCTCCGCGAGCGCCAACCCCAGGGGCGGCGGCGACCTCAAGCCGACCATCCCCGGGTGGAAGGTGGTCGTGAACCCGAAGTACGGCACCGCCTTCGACGTTCCGCCGGAGTGGAAGGTCGAGACGCCGGACACCTACATCGGGTTCGCCGACGAGAAGAAGGACACCGGCCAGCCGATCATCAGCATGTCCGCGCCCGCCTCCCTCAAGGAGCAGTGGTGCATCGTCGACTCCGACAAGGACGGCGACGAGGAGGACTACAGCCTGGCCGGCTCCGGCACCAAGGGCGGCCAGGGCGCGAAGGACACCGCCGAGGCCGCGCGCAACGAGGCCGGCAACTGGGTGTGGGCGGCGTACGCGCAGACCGAGCCCAAGGGCACCGTCAAGGTGACCAAGGCCAAGCCGTACACCACCAAGTCGGGCCTGAAGGGCCACTACGCCACGGCCACCGCCAACGGCGTGAAGAAGGAGCACAAGTGCTCCACGGACGGCAAGTCCATCGCCTTCAGCTTCAAGAACGCCAAGGGTGACTTCTCCAGCTGGGTGCTCTACGCGCCCAACAACGTGAAGGACGAGATCCCGCACGCCACGGTCAAGAAGATCATGAGCACCGTGCGGCTCACGAACGGATGACGTTCCGGCGTCCGGCCCGCCCCTCGTGGGCGGGCCGCAACTACACCCTGCTGACGGCCGCCGCGGTGGTCACGAACCTGGGGAGCCACGGCGCCCTGATCGCGGCGGCCTTCGCCGTGCTCCAGTCCGGGGGCTCCGGCGGGGACGTCGGCCTGGTCGCCGCCGCCCGCACGCTCCCGCTCGTGCTCTTCCTGCTGGTGGGCGGGGCGCTGGCGGACCGGATCCCGCGGCACCGGGTGATGGTCGCGGCCAACGCCCTCAACTGCCTCTCGCAGGCGGTGTTCGCCGTCCTCGTCCTGACGGGCGAGGCGCGGCTGTGGCAGATGATGCTGCTGTCCGCCCTAGGCGGCACGGGGCAGGCGTTCTTCAACCCCGCCGCCGAGGGCATGCTGCTGTCCACCGTCTCCGGCGAGCAGGCCAACCGCGCCTTCGCGCTCTTCCGGATGTCGATGAACGGCGCGGGCATCGGCGGCGCCGCGCTCGGCGGCGCGATGATCGCCGCCCTCGGCCCCGGCTGGGTGCTCGCGGTCGACGCGGCGGCCTTCGCGGTCGCGGGCGCGATGCGGGCCTTCCTCGACGTCAGCCACGTGCCGGAGCGGGAGCCGGGCGGCGGCCTGCTGTCCGACCTGCGGGAGGGCTGGCAGGAGTTCATCACCCGGCCCTGGCTGTGGAGCATCGTGCTCCAGTTCTCCGTCGTGGTGGCCGTGGTCGGCGCGGCCGAGTCCGTGTACGGGCCGCTCGTCGCCCGGGACGAGCTCGGCGGCGCGGGCCCGTGGGGGCTCGCCCTGGGCGCCTTCGGGGTGGGCACCATCGCGGGTGCGGTGCTGATGATGCGGTGGAAGCCGCGCCGGCTGCTGCTGGTGGGCACGCTGTGCGTGTTCCCGCTGGCGCTGCCCTCGGCGGCGCTGGCCGTACCGGTGCCGGCCTGGGCGCTGTGCGCGGTGATGTTCGTCAGCGGCACGGCGATCGAGGTGTTCGGCGTCTCCTGGATGGCGACGATGCACCAGGAGATACCGGAGGAGAAGTTCTCCCGGGTCTCCGCCTACGACTGGTTCGGCTCCGTGTCGATGCTGCCGCTGGCCACCGCGCTGGCCGGGCCGGTGGAGTCCCTGGTGGGCCGGACGGCCGCGCTGTGGGGCTGCGCCGGGCTCGTGGTGGCGGTGACGGCGGCGGTGCTGCTGGTGCCGGACGTGCGCCGGATGACGCGGCGGCCGGCCGGGGTGAAGGCCGGGGGCGCCGCCGGGTCAGCCGATGCGGAAAGCCCCGTCGGGCGGCTGGGGTGACGGCACGGCGTCCGCGTCCCGCACGGGCGGGGCGCCGGCGGTCAGCCGGCTGAGCGCCTCGCCGTCCTCGACGCGGGCGGGGAAGGCGTCGGCGGCGCAGCGGCGGGCCAGCGCGGCGAGGTCCGGCTCCCGGTGGCCGGCCAGCAGCACGGCGTTGCCGAAGCGGCGGCCGCGCAGCACCGCGGGCTCGGCGACCAGCGCCACGTGCGGGAAGACGGCGGTGAAGTTGGCCAGCTGGGAGCGGAGGAAGCCGAAGGGCGCGCCGTCCGCGAGGTTGGCGGCGTAGACGCCGCCGGGGCGCAGTACGCGGGCCGCCTGGCGGGCGTACTCCAGGGAGGTCAGCTGGGCGGGCACCCGCGAACCGCCGAACACGTCGGCGACGATCACGTCCGCGGCGGCGCCGGGGGCGTCCTCGATCCAGGCTCGGGCGTCCCGTACGAGGACCTCGGCGCCGTCGAAGGGCAGGTGCTCCCGGACCAGTTCGACCAGTCCCCGGTCGAACTCGACGACCAGCTGCCGCGAACCGGGCCGGGTGTGGGCCACGTAGCGGGGCAGGGTCAGGGCACCGCCGCCGAGGTGGACGACGTCCAGCGGGTCGCCCTCGGGGGCGGCGACGTCGAGTACGTGGCCCAGCCGGCGGGCGTACTCGAACTCCAGGTGGCCGGGGTCGTCCAGATCGACGTACGACTGCGGCGCCCCGTCCAGGGTGAGCAGCCACCCCCGCTCCCGGTCGACATCGGGCATCAGCTTCGCCCACCCACTGTCCACACCCCGCATCACGGGCACCGCATCACCGTCCACCCCACCATTCTCCCCACCCCCACGACCCCCGGGAACCCCGACCCCAGCCACCCCGCCCCGAGGCCGAGCGGTGGCCCGGAGCTCGGGGGACGCACTCCCACCGGTTCGCGGCGCAGCCCCGTGCGGGGGCCGCGGGCGCAGCCCTGCGAGGTCCGGGATGCCGCCCCGTGCGGGTGCGGCCCGCGGTACCACGAGGGCCCGGGGGCGCAGCCCCGTGGGGGCCCGGGCGCAGCCCCGCGGGGGACCGGGGCGCAGCTCCGGTGAGCGGGAGAAGGGTGGGGAGGGGAGCGCCCCGCAGGGCGGCCGCCCGCACCCGCGGGGCCCGCACCGACGCGGCACCGGCACGGTCGCGAGCCGGCACCCGGCACCCGGCACCGCCGGAGCGGGCGCGGGCGCGGGCGGACGCCCCGTAAGGCCTACCCCCAGAGCGCCGCGGCCTCGGCGGCCAGCGTCACGGCCTGCGCCAGCCCCGCTTCGGCGGCCGGCCGCCGACGGGCCGGGTCCAGTACGTTCCGCCCGAAGGCCCTCCTGGCCTCCCGCGACGGCGAGACCAGCAGCACCGACGAGCCCCCGGCCCGCAGCCCGTCCGCCAGCGACCGCGCCGAGGCCAGCACCCCCGCACCGCCGGGCATCGGCGCGAGGATCACCACGCGCCGGTACCCGGTGGCCAGGTCGGCGTTGGTGCCCGACCGCATCCCCCCGTCGATCCAGCGCCGCCCCCCGATGGTCACCGGCGGCCACACCCCCGGCACCGCACAGCTCGCGCCCACCGCCTCCAGCAGCGTGGCCCCGCTGTCCCGCCCGAAGGCCCGGAACTCCCCCGTGACCGCGTCCACCGCCGTCACCAGCAGCTCCGGCAGCCCCGGCCCGTCCGGCCACTCCCGCGAGACCAGCCGCCCGGCCAGCACCTCGCGGCGCACCTCCTCCGGCTCGGTCTCGGCGGCCAGCGCCATCGCACCCAGCCGCGCCCCGTAGGCCTGCGCGTCCTTGGCCCGCAGCATGGCGCCCGCGTACCGGGCCAGCAGCCCCGGGCCCAGCCGGGCGGCCCGCTCACCCGAGGCGTCGCCGGTCTGGCGCTCGTACAGCTCCCGCGGGGTCAGCAGTCCGGAGGCCAGCTGCGCGCCGACGACCGACCCGGCGGACGTACCGACCACCAGGTCCGCGTCGAAGAGGTTCACGCCCGCCTCGGCCAGCCCGTACAGGATCCCGGCCTCCCAGCCGATCCCGGTCAGGCCGCCCCCGCCGAGCACCAGTGCCGTGTCGCCGCCCATGGCCCCCACACCCCATCGTGTCGCCGCGGATCCCGCGGTTCCCCGCGTCCGCGGGTGGACGGCAGTCTGGCGCACGCCGGACCGCCGCCCCCACACCGGGGCCGGGAAGGATCAGCCCAGGGACGTCACCGTCCCCGCGCCGACCGTCCGCCCGCCCTCGCGGATCGCGAAGCCGAGCCCCGCCTCCAGCGGCACGTCACGCCCGAGCTCCACGGTCATCGTGACCGTCTCGCCGGGGCGGGCCGTCCCCGCCGCGCCCAGGTCCACGTTCCCCACCACGTCCGCGGTGCGGATGTAGAACTGCGGCCGGTAGCCGCTGGACAGCGCCGTCCGGCGGCCGCCCTCCCGCGCGGAGAGGACGTACACCTGCGCGGTGAACCGCCGGCTCGGCGTCACGCTGCCCGGGGCCGCGACCACGTCGCCGCGCCGCACCCCGTTCCGCGGGACGCCGCGCAGCAGCAGGGCCACGTTGTCGCCCGCCTCCGCGGACTCCATCGGCTTGCCGAAGGTCTCCAGGCCGGTGACCACGGTCTCGGCCGCCTCGTCGGCGCCCGCGCCGAGCAGGGACACCCGGTCGCCGACCCGCACCGTGCCGCGCTCCACGGCGCCGGTGACGACGGTGCCGCGCCCGGTGATGGTCAGCACGTTCTCGACCGGCAGCAGGAACGGGGCGTCCGTGTACCGCACCGGCATCGGCACGTACGTGTCCACCGCGTCCAGCAGCGCCTCGACGGCCGCCGTCCACTGCGGGTCGCCCTCCAGCGCGCGGAGCCCGGAGACCCGTACCACCGGCAGCGAGTCGCCGCCGTAGCCGTGCGCGGTGAGCAGCTCGCGGACCTCCAGCTCGACCAGGTCGGTCAGCTCGGGGTCGCCCGCGTCGGCCTTGTTCAGGGCGACCACGATGTGGTTCACCCCGACCTGGCGGGCGAGGAGCACGTGCTCGGCGGTCTGCGGCATGACCCCGTCGGCGGCGGACACGACGAGGATCGCGCCGTCGAGCTGCGCGGCCCCGGTCACCATGTTCTTGACGTAGTCGGCGTGCCCGGGCATGTCGACGTGGGCGTAGTGGCGGGTGTCGGTCTCGTACTCGACGTGCGTGAGGTTGATGGTGATGCCGCGACGGGCCTCCTCAGGGGCCCGGTCGATGCGCTCGAACGGCACGAAGGCGGCGCCCCCGCGCTCGGCGAGGACCTTGGTGATGGCGGCGGTCAGGGTGGTCTTGCCGTGGTCGACGTGACCCATCGTGCCGATGTTGAGGTGGGGCTTGCTGCGGACGTACGCCGTCTTGGGCATGGTTCCTTCCCGGAACTGGGACGTGGGACCGCGGCCGGCGCCCGGGCGCGCGCCGGGGGCGCGCGGACCGTCGGGCGGTACCGCGGAGGAGCGGGGACCCCGGGGCCGGACCGACCCTCCCCCTGCGGGGTCCGCCGGAATGTCCGGGAAGGGTCAGCGTCGGGCGCCGTCGAAGTGCCGGGCTGCGGGGGCGGCGACGGCCGCCGCGGCCGTCGCCGGGACCGACGTCGCGGCCGCCGGGGCCCGGTCGGCGAGGAGGGCAGCCTTCGGCGCGTCCGCGTGGGCGGACGTCGCATCGGGGAAGGCGTGCCGGAACATGTCCCCGATCCTGCCGTGCGGCGCCCGCCGGGTCGAATGCTTTTCCGTCAGGAGCCGTCCGCTGCCCGCGCGTTCGCGGCACTCCGGTCCGGGGCGGCGCCCCGCCGGCCCGGCGTTCGCCGGGGCGGCGCCCATCGGTTCGGTGCCCCTCGGTTCGGTGCCCGCCGCTTCGGTGCCCCTCGGTTCGGCTCCCGCGGGCACTCCCGGCCGGACGCGCTCAGAGGTTCTTCAGGGCCTCGCGCACCGAGAGCGGCGCCAGCCGGTCGCGCGCCCCGGCGACGAACTCCCGTACCGCGTCCGGGTCCGTCTTGGCGTACTCGCGCAGGCTCCAGCCGATGGCCTTGCGGACGAAGAAGTCGGGGTGGCCGGCCTGGCGCAGGCAGTAGCCGAAGAGCCGGCCGGTGTCCGTGGCCTCCTTGAAGCGGAGCTGGTGCAGCAGGGCGGTGCGCACCAGCCACAGGTCCGCGTCCCCGCTCCAGTCGTCCATCACGGCCGCGAGGGCGGGGTCGGCGGCGACCAGCGGCCCGACGGTGTGGGCGGCCAGCAGGTCGACGGTGTCCCACCAGGGGACGGTGACGAGGAGCCGCCGCACCACCGGCAGCAGGTCCGAGGAGCAGCGGCCGACGTGGCGGCGCAGGTAGTCGACGGCGAAGTAGTGGTACTCCCGCTCGGGCAGCGCCCAGCAGCGCAGGGCGATCGCCTTGCAGTCGGCCTCGGCGGGGCGGGGCAGCCCGGCCAGGACGGCGCGCGACAGCTCGCGGCGGCGCGGGGTGGGGATGCCGAGGAAGGGGGCCACGCCCTTCATGTACGCGGCTGCGGCCGCCGCCCGTACGGGGTCGGCGGCGGGCCCGTACGCGGCCGTCAGCCGCTCCAGCACGGCGTCGGCCAGCACGCTCGGCGGGGGCGTGACCGCACCGGCGGTGCCGTCGTCCACGGCGCCCCCGCCCGCGGCACCCCGACCGGTCGTGCCCTCGCCCGCGGCACCCCGGTCCGTCATGTTCTCGCCCGCCGCACCCCGGCCCGCTGCGGCGGCGGCCTCCGTGCACCGGCCCGCTGCGGCGGCGGCCTTCGTGCCCGGGCCGGCCGGAGTCCGCTCCGCCGCCCTTCGGTCCGCCGCCCCGCCGTCCGTCCGTCCCGTGTCCTTCGGCCGCATGAGGCACAGATTACGGCGGTCCGACGGGTACGTCGGTTACTCTCCCCGGATGTCCGCCCCCGCCGCCGCTCCGGCCGCCCGCCCGGGCCTGCCCGCCCGCTGCGCCCGCGCGCTGCTCGCGCCCCGCGCCCGGCTGGCCCTCCTCGTCGTCCTGCTGGTCACCGCGGGCCTCTGCGTACTCCGCTGGGAACCCCAGCGCCTGCTCTCCGAGGGCTGGCCCCCGTCCCAGGTCACCGGCGCCGGCGCGGTGCTGCTGTTCGCCGTGGGCTACGGCGTGTGCACGGCCGCGTTCGTGCCCCGGCCGCTGCTGAACCTGGCGGCGGGCGCTCTGTTCGGGGCCGGGTTCGGGCTCGCCGCGGCGGTCGCCGGCACCGTGCTCGGCGCCGGCATCGCGTTCGGCCTCGGCCGTGCGCTGGGCCAGGAGGCGCTGCGGCCGCTGGTGCGGGGACGCTGGCTGAAGGCGGCGGACGGGCAGCTGAGCCGGCACGGCTTCCGGTCGGTGCTGGCCGTGCGCATCTTCCCGGGGGTGCCCTTCGCGGCGGCCAACTACTGCGCGGCGGTGAGCCGGTGCGGCTGGCTGCCGTTCCTCCTCGCGACCGCGCTCGGCACGGTGCCCAACACCGCCGCGTACGTGATCGCGGGCAGCAGCGCCTCCTCCCCCACCTCCCCGGTGTTCCTGGGCGCGACGGGGTTCATCACCGTCTCCGGCCTCGGGGCGGCCGCGGTGGCCTGGCGCAAACGTCACCGGCTGACGGCCGCTTGACCCTTCGGGGTACCCCTGTGGTCGGACGTCCCCCGTACGGGCCCTAGCATCGGACGCGAACTGCCCGACGATCACAAGGACGAGCGCACCCCGACATGAGCTGGTTCGAATCCCTAATCCTCGGTCTCGTCCAAGGGCTCACGGAGTTCCTGCCCATCTCCTCCAGCGGCCACCTGCGGCTGACGGCGGCCTTCGCCGGCTGGGAGGACCCGGGCGCGGCCTTCACCGCCATCACCCAGATCGGTACCGAGGCCGCCGTCCTGATCTACTTCCGCAAGGACATCATGCGGATCGTGGGGGCCTGGTTCCGCTCCCTGACGGACCGGTCGATGCGCTCGGACCACGACGCGCAGATGGGCTGGCTGGTGATCGTGGGTTCGATCCCGATCGGCGTGCTGGGCGTGACGCTGAAGGACCACATCGAGGGACCCTTCCGCGACCTGCGGCTGATCGCGACCACGCTGATCGTGATGGGCATCGTGCTGGGAATCGCGGACCGGCTCGCGGCCCGCGACGAAGTGGGCGGCAGGCACCGTGCGATCCGGGAGCGCAAGACGCTCAAGGAGCTGGGCGTGCGCGACGGCCTCATCTTCGGCTTCTGCCAGGCGATGGCGCTGATCCCGGGCGTCTCCCGGTCCGGCGCGACCATCAGCGGCGGCCTCCTGATGGGGTACACGCGTGAGGCCGCGGCGCGTTACTCCTTCCTGCTGGCGATTCCGGCCGTGCTCGCGTCGGGCGCGTACGAGCTGAAGAGCGTGGGCGAGGGGCACGTCTCCTGGGGCCCGACGATCTTCGCGACGGTCATCGCCTTCGTGGTCGGCTACGCGGTGATCGCGTGGTTCATGAAGTTCATCACCACCAAGTCGTTCATGCCCTTCGTGATCTACCGGATCGCGCTCGGCATCGCCATCTTCGTGCTGGTCGGCACGGACGTGCTCAGCCCCCACGCGGGCGAGTCGGCCGGCTGACGGCCGGCCCGCCGCTTCGCGGGGCCCGTCCGGGAACGTTCCCGGACGGGCCCCGCGTCGTTGTGCCCAGGGAGGCGGTTCGCGTCGGGGCGGCCGCCGGACGAGGAACCGGGGGTGCCCGATGGGCGGCCGAGTGGTGCTGGAGCGTTTCCCGGCGGGGAGTCCGCACGGGAGCTGGCCCGCCGAGGAGTACGCGGCGGAGCGGATGCGGGAGGGAGTGGCGGCCGAGGTGGTGATGGACCTGGCCTCGGACGCCTTCCTGGTGGTGGTGCGGCAGCGGGAGCCGTGACGCCGGTTCCGGCCAGTGCCGGAGACCGGTGGCCGCACGGCTCTTGGCCTCGGGGGCCCGCTGTCCCACACTGACCCGATGACGCAGCGTGTGGACCTCGCGACGGTGATGGACCGGATGGCGGTGGACGCCGTGGTGACCGGGTACGCGGTGGCCGTGGACGACGGCGACTGGGTGGCCTACCGGGCCCTGTTCACCCGGGACGGTCGGGCCGACTACACCTCCGCGGGCGGGATCGAGGGACCCGCCGGAGAGGTGGCGGACTGGCTGGCCGAGACGATGCGGATCTTCCCGGTCCGCCAGCACCTGATCGTGAACCGGCGGGTGGAGCTGGAGGACCTGGGGGGTTCGCCGGGGGACCGTGCCGAGGTGCGCGCGGACTTCGTCAACCCGATGCGGCTCACCGACGGCACGGACGGCGCCGGCGGCCCGGACCTCTCCACCGCCCCCAATTTCGTCGCGGGGGGCCGGTACACCTTCGAGCTGGCCAGGACGTACGAGGGCTGGCGGCTGCGGAAGGTCACGGTGCACGAGAAGTGGCGGCACCTCGCCCCCGCCGGGGCGCCGGTCTCCTGACCGGGGCCCACACTGGGAGCGGAGGCGCCTGATGCGGTGGTGGCCCTGGCGGCGGTTCGCCGCCTCCCCGTGGTGGCGCGCGGCTGCCGCGTTCGCGGCCGGCGCGCTGCCCGCCCTCGCGTTCCCGGCGCCGGGGCTGTGGTGGTTCGCCTCCGTGGCCCTGGTGCCCTGGATGCTGCTGGCCCGCTCGGCGCCGACCGCCCGGCGGGCCGCGCTGGACGGGTGGCTGGGCGGGGCGGGCTTCATCGTGGCCGTGCACCACTGGCTGCTGCCCAGCCTCCACGTGTTCCTGCTGCCGCTGGCCGGGCTGCTGGGGGCGCTGTGGGTGCCGTGGGGCGTGCTGGTGCGGCGGATGCTGGCCGGCCGGCCGCCGCCGGTGCGCGCCGCCTGTTCCCTGCTGGTGCTGCCCTCGGCCTGGCTGCTGTCGGAGCTGGTCCGGTCCTGGGAGGGGCTGGGCGGGCCCTGGGGGCTGCTGGGGGCGAGCCAGTGGCAGGTGCCGGCGGCGCTGCGGCTGGCCTCGGTGGGCGGGGTGTGGCTGGTGAGCCTGCTGGTGGTGGCCGTCAACTGCGGCTGGGTGCTGTTGCTGTGCGGGGGCCGTCCGGCGCGGGCCGTCGCGGTGGGCGGGGCGACCGCCTGTGCGGTGCTGACCGGCTCGGTGTGGAGCTGGGCGCCGCGGCCGGAGCCGTACGAGGGGATACGCGTGGCCCTGGTGCAGCCGGGGGTGGTGGGCGGCGCCGACGCCGTGGAGCGGCGGTTCGCCGAGGGTGAGCGGCTGACCCTCGCGCTGGTGGGTCAGCGGCCGGACCTGGTGGTGTGGGGCGAGTCGAGCGTGGGCGCGGATCTGGCGGCGCGGCCGGACCTGGCCCGGCGGCTGGCGGCGCTCTCGGCGCGGGTCGGCGCGCCGCTGCTGGTGAACGTGGACGCGCGGGCGGCGGACCGGGCGGGCATCTACAAGAGTTCGGTGCTGGTGGGCCCCTCGGGGCCGACCGGGGACCGGTACGACAAGATGCGGCTGGTCCCGTTCGGGGAGTACGTGCCGGCCCGGGCGGTGCTCGGCTGGGTGACGTCGTTCGGCAAGGCGGCGGGCGAGGACCGCAGGCGCGGCACCGGGCAGGTGCTGATGGAGCTGCGGGGGCCGGCGGCGGGGGTCCGGGTGGGGCCGCTGGTGTGCTTCGAGTCGGCCTTCCCCGACATGTCGCGCCGGCTGGTCCGCGAGGGCGCCGGCCTGCTGGTGGCCCAGTCGGCCACGTCGAGCTTCCAGGACAGCTGGGCGCCGGCCCAGCACGCCTCGCTGGCGGCGCTGCGGGCCGCCGAGACCGGCCGGCCCTTCGTGCACGCGACGCTCACCGGCGTGAGCGTGGTCCACGGTCCCTCGGGCGAGCGGCTGGGCGCCCCGCTCGGCACCGGGGACCGGACGGCCGCGGTGTACGGGGTGCCGCTGGCCCGCGGCACCACCCTGTACGTGCGGTTGGGCGACTGGCCCGTGTGGGGCGCCCTGCTGGTGCTGGCGGGGGTGTGCGCCGCCGAGGGGGCGCGCGCCCTCAGGAGGCCTGCTCCAGCGCTTCCCGCACCACCCGCTCGCACAGCTCGTGGGTGAGGAGGGCGTCCCGGGCGCTGAGGACCGTACCGAGCTCGACCGCGGCCAGGAAGGTGTCGACGATCTGCTCGATGCCGCGCTGGCGGGCCACCGGCACCCAGTCGCCGCGCCGGCGCACGGTGGGCTGGCCCTTGTGGTCGATGACCTCGGCCAGGTTCACGACCTGGCGCTTGGTGTCCTGGCCGGACACCTCCAAGACCTCCTCGGTGGAGCCGGAGAGCCGGTTCATGACGCCCAGCGCCGTGAAGCCGTCGCCGGAGAGCTGGAGCACCACGTGTTCCATCAGGCCGTCGCGGATCCGGGCGCGGACCCCGACGTGGTCGGCCTCGCCGGGCAGCAGGAAGCGCAGGGTGTCGACGACGTGGATGAAGTCGTCGAGCACCAGGCTGCGCGGCTCCTCGGGGAGACCGACCCGGTTCTTCTGCATGATGATCAGTTCGCGGGGGTGCTCGGCGCACTGGGCGTAGCCGGGCGCGTGGCGGCGGTTGAAGCCCACCATGAGGGTCACGCCGCGCTCCTCGGCCAGTTCCACCAGCCGGACCGAGTCCTCGTAGGCGTAGGCGAGCGGCTTGTCGACGTACGTCGGTACGCCGGCCTCCAGCAGCCGCGTGACGATCTCGGGGTGGACGGCGGTCGGGGCGTGCACGAACGCCGCGTCCAGGCCGCTCGCCAGCAGCGAGTCGAGGCCGGTGTGCCGCTGCGCGGCGGGGATCCTGAGCTGGTCGCCGACCCGGTCGAGGGTGGCCGGGGTGCGCGTCTGCAGGTGCAGGTCCAGTTCCGGACGGGTGCCGAGGACCGGCAGGTACGCCTTCTGCGCGATGTCGCCGAGTCCGATGACGCCGACCTTCACCCTGGGACCTCCTGTGCACGTGGGGGGGACGTGGGCAGCTTAATCCCTGGTGCGGAGCGGGACCGTTGATCCAGGATGGCGGCCATGACGATCATCGAACGTACCGAACCCGCCACCACCGCCGACGAGCGCACCAGCCTGGAGGGCTGGCTGGAGTACCACCGGGCCACCCTCGCCGTGAAGTGCCAGGGCCTGACCGACGAGCAGCTGAGGGTGCGCGCCGTCCCGTCCTCCGAGCTGACCCTGCTCGGCCTGACCCGCCACATGGCCGAGGTGGAGCGCTTCTGGTTCCAGGAGATCACCCTCGGCCAGGAGGTCCCGGACCTCTACTGCTCGCGGGAGGACCCGGACGGCGACTTCCACGTGACGGAGGCGGACGGGTACGCCGAGGCGGAGGCCGCCCGGCAGGAGGCGATCGCCCGGGCCCGGGAGATCGGCGCCGCGCGCCCGCTCGACTCGGTCTCCGAGGGCCGCCACCCGCGCTCGGGCGAGGGCTTCGACCTGCGCTGGGTGTACACCCACATGATCGAGGAGTACGCGCGCCACAACGGGCACGCGGACCTGCTGCGGGAACTGATCGACGGCGTCACCGGGGAGTGACGGCGGGCGGCGTCACCCTGTGGTGACCGATCACCCGTGCGGGGTGAATTTCCGCTCCTGGTTTCCGTAAGGGGGCCGGAGCACAGCAGAGTTGCGCGGGTGCACCCAACCCGAACCACGACAAAACTGCTGCTCGGAGTGGCCTGTGCGGTTTCGGCCGTCTCCGGCTGTGTGAACGTGAACCCCGTCGCCGTGCAGCCCGCCGCCACCGCCGGGCCCCCGGACGCCGATCCGCGGCATGCGCCGCGCGGCGGTGCCGGGGCGGCCCCGGTGGTGGTCCAGGCGCCCGCGCTGGAGGCGCTGGAGGCCGTACCCGCCGAGCGGCGCCGTGCCGGCTCCGGGGACGGAGCCGCCGTGCGGGACCGGACGGAGCGCGCCGCCGGCGACCGGGCGGCCGCCGGGGCCGGGCAGGACGAGGCGGCACCGCGGCCGGTGCCCGCGGCGGAACCCGGGGCGGACGTGGAGCCCCCGCTGCCGGTGCCCGTGGCGGAACCCCCCGGCCGGGAGCACCCCGGCACGGGCGGCCCGCGCAAGGGCGGCAAGGGGAAGCCGGACGCGCTGCCGGCGCAGGTGCCGGTCCGGCCGGCCGACGTGTGCGCGCTGGGGCGCAAGTACGGGCAGTGGAAGAAGGACAGCCCCGAGGGACGCATCTGCTCGGGGGTCTACGGGGAGTAGAGCGCCGCGCCGGTCCCCAGGGGCCGGCAGGGGGCCTAGCGTCCCTCGACGCCCCGCAACCGGAGGTCGAGCCGCTCGATCGCGGCCCGCACCCCGTTGCCGTACCCGTCGTCGCCCAGCGCGCCGGACGCGGCCCGTGCCCGGTCCAGGTGGACCCGGGCCGCGTCCGGCCGCTGGAGCTTGACGTAGTCGGCGGCCAGGTTGAGGTGGAGCGAGGGGTAGAGGGCGCGGACGGCCACGGCCGGTGCGCGGCCGGCCGCCGGCCCGTCGTCCCGGGCCGGCCCCCCGGCCCCCAGGCCCTCCGCAGCGGTGAGGGCGCGGAGGTCCCAGGCGAGCTCGTCGGAGGGGTCGTCCTGGGCGTCGGCCATGTAGTGCGCCAGCGTGCACAGGTGCAGCGGGGCGCCCTCGCAGCCGATCTCCGTCCAGATCGCGGCCAGCCGCTCGCGCGCCTCGGCGCGGTCCCCGGCGTGCAGGAGCATGACCGCCTGGCCGATCCTGGTCATGACGGCGTCCTCCGACGCCTGCTGCTGCTCCGTCACCGCGGCCTCCCGTGCGTACCACCCGTGTGATCACGCCGACGCTATCCGCCGCGGGCGGACTTGCCCCTCAGGCGCGGGCCCGCGTCAGCCGAGGTTCGGGATCCGCCAGTCGATCGGCTCATGGCCCTGGGCGGCGACGGCCTCGTTGATCTGCGTGAAGGGGCGGGAGCCGAAGAACTTCTTCGCCGACAGCGGCGAGGGGTGGGCGCCCTTGACCACCACGTGGCGGGTCTCGTCGATGAGCGGGAGCTTCTTCTGGGCGTAGGCGCCCCACAGGACGAAGACCGCCGGGTCGGGGCGGGAGGCGACCGCGCGGATCACCGCGTCGGTGAACTTCTCCCAGCCCCGGCCCTTGTGCGAGTTGGGCTCGGCCTCACGGACGGTGAGGACGGCGTTGAGCAGCAGGACGCCCTGCTCCGCCCACGGCATGAGGTAGCCGTTGTCCGGGACCGGCAGGTCCAGCTCCGCGTGCATCTCCTTGTAGATGTTGCGCAGCGACGGCGGGGTCTTGACCCCCGGCTGCACCGAGAAGCACAGGCCGTGGCCCTGGCCGGCGCCGTGGTAGGGGTCCTGGCCGAGGACGAGGACCTTGACCCGGTCGAACGGGGTGGCCTCCAGGGCCGCGAAGACCTGCTCGCGCGGCGGGTAGACCGGCCCGTTGGCCCGCTCCTTCTCGACGAACTCGAGAAGCTCCGTGAAGTAGGGCTTCTCGAGTTCCTCGCCGAGGACGGGGAGCCAGGACTCGGGCAGCATGTCGGTCACGTCAACAACCTCCAGGACACGTTCAGTACGTACCCCAGAACCTACCGGCGCCCACTGACAACGCCGCCCGTGCCCCGGAATCCCTGCGTCACCAACTGGTCTTGCGGTAAAGCTCCCACATCTGCATGACGGTCTGCGGGTCGAGGGCGCGCTCGCCGCCGCCGATGTCCTCACCGGCCGCCACGTACAGCTTGCCCTGCCACAGCGGAAGCAGCCGGACGTCCTCGGCGAGGATCTCCTGGGCCCGCTCGAACTGCTTGCCGACCGCGCCGCGGTCGCCCTGGCGGCGCGACTGGGGCAGCAGCTCGGTGGTGATCTCCTTGGCCTCGTACGGCGTACCGACGGCGTTCTCCTTGCCGACGAACGGCGCGATGAAGTTGTCGGGGTCCGGGAAGTCGGGGAACCAGCCTCGGCCGAAGACGGGGTACTCGCCGCTCTTGTAGCCCTCCTGGAAGACCTTCCAGGGCTTGCCCTGGATGGTGACCTCGAACAGGCCGCTGGCGTCGAGCTGCCGCTTGATCTCGGCGAACTCACCCGCGGTGGAGGAGCCGTAGCGGTCCGTGGTGTAGAAGAGGGTCAGCTTGACCGGGTCGGTGATCCCGGCCTCGCGCAGGATGGCCTTGGCCTTGGAGACGCTGGGCTGGCCGAAGCGGTCGTAGAAGGGCGTCTTGTGGCTGGCCACGCCCTTGGGGACCATCGAGTACAGCGGCTCGGCGGTGCCCCGGTAGATCTTGGCGACCAGCGCGCCGCGGTCGATGATCTGGGCCACGGCCTCCCGGACCGCGGTCTTGGCGACCGCGGGGTCCTTGGGGTTGAAGACCAGGTAGCGGATCTCCGCGCCGTAGCCCTCGACCACCTGGATGCCCTGCTTGCGGGCCTCCGCGCCCTGGAGGTCCTTGATCTCCTCGGCCGTGAGGCCCCGGTAGGTCGCGTCGATCTCCTTGGCCTTCAGCGCGGCCACCATCTTCGCGGAGTCGTCGAAGTAGGTGATCGTGACCGAGTCGTTGCGGCGGTTCGCGAAGCCCGTGTAGTCGGGGTTGCGCACCAGCTCGGCGCGCTTCTTGTCCTCGTAGGCCTGCAGCAGGTACGGGCCGGAGCCGGTGACCTTGCCGTCGGTGCGGAGCGAGTCGGCCGGGTACTCCCGGGGCGCGACGAGCGAGGCGGCCGGCGAGCCGAGCACGAAGGGGAAGGTGGCGTCGGGGGTGCTGAGGTGGAAGACCACGGTCAGGTCGCCGCTGGTCTCGATGCGCTCCAGGGAACCGAAGAGGTCCTTGGGACCGACCTTGGAGTTGATCGTGCGGATGCGGTCGAAGGAGTGCTTGACGGCCTTCGCGTCGAGCGCCTCGCCGTTGGAGAACTTCAGGCCCTTGCGCAGGACGCAGCGGTAGGACTCGTTGGCGGAGTCGGTGAACTCGCAGCTCTGCGCGGCGTCGGGCTGGGGCTTGGTGGAACCCGTCGGGAAGGCGAGCAGGGTCTGGTAGACGTTCCGGTAGAGCTCCCAGGAACCGTCCCATGCGGCGGCGGGATCGAGGGTGCTGGGCGAGCTCGTCGTGCCTACGACGAGTTTCTGATTGCCCTTTTCGTCATCTTCCGAAAGCACGCCGCATCCGGCGAGCAGGGATATGGACGCAAGGGCCGCAGCAGTCTGCAGACATCTGGTCCGGTTGAACACGTGCACGCTCCTCGATCAACCACGGTTCGGCCGACCATACCGCAGTACCCCACCGTTCCAACCAGCAGGTTCGGTGGGGTACTTGATCATTTAGACGCCCTATTAGGGGTGCTTTTGCCACCCTTTAGCAAAGCGGTCCGTCCGAATACCGGTCAGCCAACTCCGGCATTCAGAAAGATTCCCCCATCCACGACCAGCGTCTGTCCCGTGACCCATTCCGACTGGTCGGATGTGAGAAATGCGGCAGCTCCGCCGATGTCCGACGGAAGCCCCAGGCGGCCCAGCGGATAGGCCGCGGCGGCTTCCGCTTCGCGCCCCTCGTAGAGGGCCTGGGCGAACTTCGTCTTCACCACGGCGGGGGCGATCGCGTTCACCCGGACCCCCGGTGCCATCTCGTGCGCGAGCTGGAGGGTCAGGTTGACCATCGCCGCCTTGCTCATCCCGTACGCGCCGATGAAGGGCGAGGCGGAGACGCCCGCGATGGAGGCGATGTTCACGATCGCCCCGCCGTTGTCCTTCTGCCAGGCGTGCCAGGTCCGCTGCGCGAAGCCGAGCGCGGAGATCACGTTGGTCTCGAAGACCTTCCGGGCCACTCCCAGGTCCAGGTCCGCGAGCGGACCGAAGACCGGGTTGGTCCCGGCGTTGTTCACCAGGAAGTCCACCCGGCCGAAGGCCTCCATCACCCGGTCGACCGCCACCCGCTGGTGCTCCTCGTCGTGGGCCTTGCCCGCGACGGCGATCACGCGGTCCGACCCGAGGCGCTCGACGGCCTCCTTCAGGGTGTCCTCGTTGCGCCCGGTGATGCAGACCCGGTCACCGCGGGCGACCAGGGCCTCCGCGATGCCGTAGCCGATGCCGCGGCTGGCCCCCGTGATGAGCGCGACCCTGCCGCTGTCCGTGCCGTCGTACGTCATGTCGTACGCCCTCCCCTTCGTCAGTTGAGCGGGCCGCCGGCCACGTACAGGACCTGGCCGGAGACGAAGCCCGCGTCGTCGCCGGTGAAGAAGGCGATGGCGTTGGCGATGTCGTCGGGGCGGCCGACGCGCTGGACCGGGATCTGGGTGGCGGCGGCGGCCTGGAAGTCCTCGAAGCCCATGCCGACGCGGGCGGCGGTCTGGGCGGTCATCTCGGTGACGATGAAGCCGGGGGCGACGGCGTTGGCGGTGACGCCGAACTTGCCGAGCTCGATGGCGAGGGTCTTGGTGAAGCCCTGGAGGCCGGCCTTGGCGGCGGAGTAGTTCACCTGGCCGCGGTTGCCGAGCGCGGAGCTGCTCGACAGGTTCACGATGCGGCCGAACTTGGCGTCGACCATGTGCTTCTGACAGGCCTTCGACATCAGGAAGGCGCCGCGCAGGTGCACGTTCATCACCGTGTCCCAGTCGCTCTCGCTCATCTTGAAGAGGAGGTTGTCGCGCAGCACGCCGGCGTTGTTCACGAGGACCGTCGGGGCGCCGAGGGTGGCGGCGACCCGCTCCACGGCGGCCTCGACCTGGGCGGCGTCGGAGACGTCGCAGCCGACGGCGATGGCCTTGCCGCCCGCCGCGGTGATGGCCTCCACGGTGTCCTTGCAGGCGGCCTCGTCGAGGTCGAGTACGGCCACGGCGCGGCCCTCGGCGGCCAGGCGCACGGCGGTGGCGGCGCCGATGCCCCGGGCCGCCCCGGTCACGATGGCGACGCGCTGCTCGGTGGTGGACATGCTGGATCTCCTCGCCCTTGGGTGCGGCGCCCCGATGCCTGCGCGGTGCGGCGACATTCTCTGAGCAACCGCTTAGTAGCTTCAGCGTGGGAGACGCTAGAAGCCCCGGCACCCGGTGTCAACGGCACCGGGCGCCAGGGCTCCCGGACGGCGTCCGGTCAGCGCACCAGCAGGTCGAGCAGGCGCTCCACCTCGGCTTCGGGATCGGCCGTCAGGCCGGTGTGCACCGGACCCGGCTGTACGACGGTGCTGCGCGGCGCGATCAGCCAGCGGAACCGGCGCCCGGCGTCGTCGCCCGCGGCCTGCCCGGCCCGCTCGCCCCCCGCGCACACCCCCTCGACGGCGTGCAGGGCGGCCCGTACGCCGACCACGTCGGCACCCGGGTCCAGGGCCAGCAGCTTCGCCTCGTCCAGGTGGGTCCTGGCGGCCACGAAGGCCTTGGCGCGGCAGTAGACCACCACGCCGGCGTTGAAGAGTTCACCGCGCTCCATGCGGGGAACCACCCGCACCAGCGCGTACTCGAAGACGTCCCGCTCGCTCACTTGCCTTCGCTCTTCTGCTTGACGGGGTGGGGCCACTCGGTGAGGTGGTCGGTCAGCCAGCCGGGCGGGCCCTGCGGGGCCTTGGCCGGCTTCTCCATGGAGATCCGCTCGTGGATGGTCGCGGCGCGCGGCAGCAGCGCGTCGACGTAGGCCCGGCGCACCTCGTCCGCGGTCGCGAACCCGGGCTCGTCGGCCAGCCACTCGTCGGGCACGTCGGCGGCGACCTCCTCCAGGAGTTCGCGGGTCACCCGGGGCGCCAGCTCGGCGGCCGCGGCCGCGACGTCGGGGCCGGCGGGGGCGAGCACGTGGTCGTGCGCGTTGTACGGCTTGGCCGAGGCGGCCTGCGCGGTGGGCCAGTTGTGGTGCCAGATCATCGTGGCGCCGTGGTCGATGAGCCACGGCTCCCCGTGCCAGACCAGCATGTTGGGGTTGCGCCAGGACCGGTCCACGTTGTTGATCAGCGCGTCGAACCAGACCACGCGGCCCGCCTCGACCGGGTCCACCTGGTACGCGAGGGGGTCGAACCCGATCGAACCGGGGAGGTAGTCCATGCCGAGGTTCAGCCCGCCGCTCGCCTTGAGCAGCTCCTGCACCTCCTGGTCCGGCTCGCCGAGCCCGATGACCGGGTCGAGCTGGATCGCCACCAGCTCGGGCACCCGCAGCCCCAGCCGCTGCGCGAGCCGCCCGCAGACGACCTCGGCGACCAGGGTCTTGCGGCCCTGCCCGGCACCCTTGAACTTCATGACGTACGTACCGAGGTCGTCGGCCTCGACGATCCCGGGGAGCGAGCCGCCCTCACGCAGGGGCGTGACGTAGCGGGTCGCGATCACTTCTGTGAGCATCCGCCCAGGCTAACCCTCCGGCCCGGCATCGCGGCGCGGGCCGGGCGAGCGGAGGCGCCCTCGGCGGCGGAACGGTGCGAACACGACACCCGGCGGCGGGAATCGGCCGCGCGGACCGTCCCCGCACTGCCATGATGACGGCACTACGGCGGGCCGTGGCCCCTTCGCGGCCGGGCCCGGGAGGGGGCAGCGTGAGGCGCGAACCGGAGGCCCTGCGGGCCGGGGATCCCGTGCAGGTCGGCCCGTACCGGATTACCGGGCGGCTGGGCGCCGGCGGGATGGGCTCCGTCTACCTCGGGCGGTCCCGGGGCGGCCGGGCCGTCGCGGTCAAGGTGGTGCGGCCGGAGCTGGCGGAGGACCCGGTCTTCCGGCGTCGGTTCGCCCGCGAGGTCAGTGCGGCGCGGCAGGTCAACGGGGTCTTCACCGCCGGGCTCGTCGACGCCGACCCGGACGGCGATCCGCCCTGGCTGGCCACCGCGTACGTGTCCGGTCCCTCCCTGAACGACGCAGTGCGCGCGCACGGCCCCTGGCCCGAGCAGTCGGTGCTGGCGCTGGCCGCCGGTGTGGCCGAGGCGCTGGAGGCCATCCACGCCCAGGACGTCGTGCACCGCGACCTGAAGCCGTCCAACGTGCTGCTCTCGCCGGACGGGCCGCGCGTGATCGACTTCGGCATCTCGGTGGTCGCCGACGGCGCGACGGACCTGACCAGGACCGGCTTCATGGTCGGCACCCCGGGCTTCATGTCACCGGAGCAGCTCACCGGCGAGCCGGTCACCGCAGCCGCCGACGTGTTCGCGCTGGGCGCGCTCCTTACCTTCACCGCCACCGGTACGGGGCCCTTCGGCGCCGGCACGGTCTCGCAGCTGATGTACCGCGTCGTGCACCACGAGCCGGACCTCGGCGCGCTCCCGGCCCGGCTGCGGGACGTGGTCGGCAGATGCCTGGCCAAGGACCCGGGGGCCCGGCCCACCGTGTCGGCGCTGCTGGAGGAGCTGGCCGGCGACACCGAGGCGACGGCCGCCGACCGCTGGCTGCCCGCGTCGCTGGCGGCGCTCCTGTTCGCCGGGCACACCGGGGGCGGGGCACCGGATCCCGACGAGCCGCGGACGCCGACGGCGGTCGACCCGCGCACCCCCGCGGGAGGGGGCGCCAGCCCCTCCGCCGTCACCAAGACCACGCCGGCCGGGGTCCCGGGTCCCCCGCCGCCCCCGGCCCCGCCGCGCGGCCCGGGCGGGTTCGGACCCGCCCCGGGCGGGTTCGGGCCGCCGCCGGACGTACGGCCCCTGCCGCCCACCGTTCCGCAGGGACCGCTGCCCGGCCCGGCCCCGTACCCCCACCCGCACGAACCGCGGCCCGCGTCGCGCGGCAAGGGCGCGGCGGCCGTCACCGCCGCCGCGGTCGCCGCGGTGGTGATCGGTCTGCTGGCCTGGCTCCTGCCCCGGGCCTGGGAGGACACCGGTTCGGGGAACGGGGGCGGACGCGACGACGCCAGGAACGGCAGCAGTCCGGCCCCCGAGCGGTCGGCCTCGTGGTCGCGCGATCCCGCACCCGCCACCCCGGGGGCCTCGGCCTCCGGACCCACGGTGGCCCCGCAGACGGATCCCTCCCCCTCCGAGGCGGCGGGTCCCGGCGTGGTCGGCACGTGGCGCGGCACCTACCGTTGCACCCAGGGCCTGACCCGGCTCGACCTGACCATCAGCGGGGCGGGCGGCAACGCCCTCCAGGCGGTGTTCGCGTTCTCGGCCCACCCCGACAACCCGACGGTGCCGAACGGCTCGTTCACCATGATCGGGTCGTACGAGGACGGGCGGATGGTGCTGCGCGGCGACAAGTGGATCGTCCGGCCGCCGGGCTACCTCACGGTCGACCTGGAGGCCGAGGTCACCGGCGGCAGTCCCGCCGTCATCAACGGCACGGTCGCCGCGGACGGTTCCACCTGCACCACGTTCGCGGTGGAGCGGCAGAGCTGACCCCCGGCCTCCCGAGCCGCCCGGCACCGGCCCCCGCCCCTGCCCCTGCCCCCCGGCATCGCTCCCCCGGCGGCCTCAGCTGTCGAAGCCGAGGCCGAAGCGGTCCAGGGTCCTGAGCCAGAGGTTGCGCCGGCCCTCGTTGCGGTCGGCGCGGGCCATGGACCACTTGGTGATGCCGATGCCCGCGGCGCGTACCGGCTCGGGAGGGAAGGGGAGCGGCTTGCGGCGCACGAGGTCGAGTCCGGTGCGCTCGGTCCGCTCCCCGGCGAGCAGGTCCAGCATCACCTCGGCTCCGAAGCGGCTGGCGCCGACGCCGAGTCCGGTGTAGCCGGCGGCGTAGGAGACCCGGCCCTGGTGGCTGGTGTCGAAGAACACGCAGAAGCGGGTGCTGGCGTCGATCGCGCCGCCCCAGGCGTGCGTGAACCGGACGCCGGTCAACTGCGGGAAGGTGGTGTGGAAGTGCCGCGCCAGGGTCGCGAACGTCTCGGGGCGCTGGTCGTGTTCGGCGCGGACCCGGCCGCCGTAGCGGTACACGGCGTCGTAACCGCCCCACAGGATGCGGTTGTCGGCGGAGAGCCGCACGTAGTGGAACTGGTTGGTGCTGTCGGCGAAGCCCTGGCGGCCGCGCCAGCCGACCGAGGCGAGCTGCTCGGCGGAGAGCGGCTCGGTCATCAGCGCGTAGTCGTAGACCGGGACGGTGTACGGGCGGTGGCGGCGCAGCAGGGACGGGTGGGCGTTGGTCGCCAGGGCCACGCGCCGGGCGGTGATCCGTCCGTAGGGCGTGCGCACCCCGATCGCGGCGCCCCGTTCGCGGAGCGAGAGCGCGGGGGTGTGCTCGTGGATGCGGACGCCGAGGGCGAGGCAGGCCCGCTTGAGCCCCCAGGCGAGGCGGGCCGGGTTGACCATGGCGACGCCTTCCCGGTCCCACAGTCCGCCGAGGAAGGTCGGCGAGTCGATCTCGGCGCGGACGGCGTCGCGGTCGAGCAGGACGGGCTTGCTGCCGTACCGTGCGGCGGTCTCGGCCCCCTCGCGGAGGCCTTCGAGCTGGTAGGGCTCGGTGGCGACGACGATGGAACCGGTGCGCTCCCAGGCGCAGTCGATGCCGTGGCGGGCCACGGTGTCCTCGATGGCCTGGAGGTTCGCGTGGCCGAGCCGTTCGAGGCGGGCGATCTCGTCGGGCCAGCGCTGGAGCCCGTTGAACAGGCCGTGGGTCAGGCTCGCCTCGCAGAAGCCGCCGTTGCGGCCGGAGGCGGCGCCGCCGGTCTCGCCGGCCTCGACGAGCACGACGTCGGTGGAGGGGTCGCGTTCCTTGGCGACGAGGGCGGTCCACAGTCCGGTGTAGCCGCCGCCGACCACGAGCAGGTCGCAGTCGGTGGCGCCGGTCAGGGCGGGGGCGGGTTCGGGCCGGTCGGGGTCGTCGAGCCAGAACGGGGTCGGTACGGCGTCCCGGAGCGAGGTGAGGTGGTCCATGGGGCGGGCTCCTTCGGGTCGCGGAGGTACGGGCCTCCGGAGTGCCGCCATGAGATCTCTCCCGCCCGGACAACGTCAATGGTGTTGTCATAAGGCGTCCGCGCTGCCCCGTGGTCCCACTGTTTCCCCAGTTCAGGCCGGGTTCTGCCGCTCCTCCGGGTCCGGTGCCGGCAGCCGCGCCGCGGCCGCGTCCAGCAGCAGTTCCAGGGCGAACGGGTAGGCGCTGCCGCGCATGTCGGCGGCGAGCAGCGGGAAGGTGGCCGCGATGTTCGGGTGGGTGTCGGGCGACAGCTTCCCGTACACCGCGTGCCAGACGTCCTCGTCGGCCTCCCGCGCCTGAGGGGGCAGCGCCAGGGCGGCGGCCTCCTGGGCGGCGAAGGCCAGCGCCTGGTCGACGAAGGCGTGGTACAGCCGCACGGCCAGCGGGTCGGGGAAGCCGGCCCGCCGCAGCACCCCGAGGATCGCCTCGACGGCGCGGGTCTCGTACGCGCGGCCGGTCGTGCGGTGGGCCGCGAGCGCCGCGGCCCGCGGGTTGGACTGGTACGAGGCGAGGATCCGCAGCCCGATCGAGCGGAGGTCGGCGCGCCAGTCGCCGGTCGGCCGCCAGCCGTCCTGGGCGCGTCCGACGAGTTCGTCGGCGATGGCCAGAAGCAGTGCGTCGGTGTTGCGGAAGTACCGGTAGATCGCGCTCGGGTCGGCGCCGAGTGCCGCACCGAGCCGCCGTACGGAGAGCGCGTCCGCGCCGTGCTGCGCGACCAGCCGCAACGCCGTGTCGACGATCAGCT
This sequence comes from Streptomyces sp. NPDC101132, assembly GCF_044759225.1. NCBI lineage: Bacteria > Bacillati > Actinomycetota > Actinomycetes > Kitasatosporales > Streptomycetaceae > Streptomyces > Streptomyces sp. NPDC101132. The sequence continues at coordinate 40,156 of NZ_JBIVYX010000009.1, read as the reverse complement.
GCGCGGAGAGCAGGGCGCCCTGCTTGGTGGGCCTGCGGCGCCGCCGCTGTCCCTCGGGAACCACACGTTCGGCCATGGCCGGAACCTTATGACAACACCATTGACGTGTAAACGGCCGTCCCGCTTCCATGGCGTCCACCTCAACGACACCTCACGTTCTGGAGCAGCCCATGACCCAGGCCGATCTGGTCTTCACCGGCGGGCCCGTGTTCACCGCCGACCCGGCCCGCACCCGGGCCACCTCGCTCGCCGTCGTCGGCGACCGGATCGCCGCCGTCGGGCACGACGAGGTCCGCGAGCTCGTCGGACCGGGCACCGAGGTCGTCGACCTGCGCGGGAAGCTGCTGGTCCCGGGCTTCCAGGACGCCCACGTGCACGCCGTGTACGGCGGGTCCGAGCTGGCCGAGTGCGACCTCTCCGGCACGGTCGGCGTCGGGGAGTACCTGGAGCTGGTCCGGGCGTACGCCGACGCGCACCCGGACCGCACCTGGATCACCGGGGGCGGCTGGTCCATGGAGAGCTTCGACGGCGGCCTGCCCACCCGCGCGCTGCTCGACTCCGTGGTGCCCGACCGCCCGGTGCTGCTGGCCAACCGGGACCACCACGGCGCCTGGGCCAACACCCGCGCCCTGGAACTCGCCGGGATCACCGCGGACACGCCCGACCCGGCCGACGGGCGCATCGAGCGCGAGCCGGACGGCACGCCCAGCGGCATGCTCCAGGAGGGCGCGACCGCGCTGGTCTCCCGGCTGGCCCCGGCCAGCACGCCCGCCGACCGCCTCGCCGGCCTGCTGCGCGCCCAGGAACTGCTCCACTCCCTCGGCATCACCGGCTGGCAGGACGCGCTGCTCGGCCCCTTCAACGGCAAGCCCGACCCGTCGGACGCCTACATGACGGCGGCCCGGGACGGTTCGCTGACGGCCCGGGTGACCGGCGCCCTGTGGTGGGACCGGGAGCGCGGCGGCGAGCAGGTCGAGGAACTGGTGGCGCTGCGCGAGAAGCTGAGCCACGGCAGGTTCCGCGCCGGCTCGGTGAAGATCATGCAGGACGGCATCGCCGAGAACTTCACCGCCGCCATGACGTCCCCGTACCTGGACGGCTGCGGCTGCGCCACCGGGAACAGCGGCCTCAGCTTCGTGGACCCCGACGCCCTGCGCGGGTATGTGACCGCGCTCGACGCCCTCGACTTCCAGGTGCACTTCCACGCGCTGGGCGACCGCGCGGTGCGCGAGGCGCTGGACGCGCTGGAGGCCGCCGTGGCCGCCAACGGGCACCGCGGCAACCGCCACCACCTCGCGCACCTCCAGGTCGTGCACCCCGACGACCTCCCCCGCTTCGCCCGGCTCGGCGCGATCGCCAACATCCAGCCGCTGTGGGCCGCCCACGAGCCGCAGATGGACGAGCTGACCATCCCGTTCCTGGGGCCCGAACGCTCCGCCTGGCAGTACCCGTTCGCCTCCCTGGTCGCCGCCGGCGCCACCCTGGCCGCCGGCAGCGACTGGCCGGTGAGCAGCCCGAACCCCATCGAGGGCATCCACGTCGCCGTGAACCGGCGGAACCCGGACGCCGCCGACGGCCGGGTGTTCCTGCCGGAGCAGCGCCTCGACCTGCCGACCGCGCTGGCCGCGTACACCGCCGGCACCGCGCACGTGAACGGGCTGGACGACACCGGCAGCCTGCGCGCCGGGCACCTCGCCGACCTGGTGGTGCTCGACCGCGACATCCTCACGGCACCGCCGGAGGAGATCGCCGAGGCCCGGGTGGAGCGGACGTACGTCGGCGGCGCCCTCGTCCACGGGAGCTGACCCGCCGTGTCCCGCCGACCGCCGGCCGGCTCACCCCGCGTCCGGGCGCAGCGAGGACGCCCGTACCTCCAGGGAGGTGGGCACCAGCACGCCCGACGGTTCCTCGCGGCCCTGCTCCAGCGCGGCCACCAGGAGTTCGATGCCGGCCTCGGCGATCTCGCGGGGGCGCAGGCTGAGCGTGGTCACCGGCGGCACGGTGTGCGCGGCGGTCTCGTCCTCGCTGACGCAGACCACCAGCAGGTCGCCGGGCACGTCGTAGCCGTGGCGGCGGGCCGCGTCCAGCACCAGGGGCGGGCTCGCCTCGGCGACGACGAGCAGCGCGTCGGGCCGGCCGGCGGCTTCGGCGGGCAGCGCGTCGGGCCGCCCGGCGGCACCGGAAGCGGGCGCGGCACCGCCGGCCGGATCCGGGGCCCCGCCCGTACGGTCCCCTCCCCCGGCCAGCACCGCCTCCACGGCCCGCACCACCGGTCCGTTGCCGATCTCGCCGGCCAGTCCGGTCCGTTCCGGCACGCCGTGCTCGGCGCACCAGCCGCGGTAGCCGGCCAGTGCCCCGGCGTGGAAGCCGGTGGTGCTGTCCGGCAGGACCATCGCGGGCCGGCGGGCCCCCTGCCCCGCGAGGTGGTCGAGCACCTCCCGGACGGCCCGCGCCGCGTCGACGTCCACCCAGTGGGCACCCGGCCGCCCCTCCACGGAGCGGTCGCTGAACACCGGGATCCGGGCGGCGAGCAGGTCCTCGACGATCCGGTCGTCGGCCACCGGGTCGGCGACGATCACGGCGTCGAGCGGCAGGTCGCCCCACTCCTGCTGGAGCGAGCCCGAGGGCAGCAGCACCAGGGCGTAGCCCCGGCGGAGCGCCGCGGCGGCCGTCGCGCTGGTCAGCTGTGCGAAGTACGGCGACTCCAGGAAGGTCCAGGGGGCGCCGGCGAACTCCCCCACGACGTACCCGATCAGCCGGGCCCGTCCCGCGCGCAGCTGGCGCGCGGTGGCGTTGGGCCGGTAGCCCATCCTCCGCGCGGTCTCCCGGACCCTCTCCCGGACGGCCGGCGAGAGCCGCCCCGTGCCGTTGAGGGCCGCCGAGACGGTGGTCTTGGACAGGCCCGCCTCGCGGGCCACGTCGACGAGCCGGACGCGGGGCGGATTGGGCGGCGAGGTGTGCCCGCCGGGCCGTGCAGCTTCGGTCATGAGGCCGATGCTGCCACCCTCGCGACCTGCGCAAAACCGTTCCCGCAAGGCCTTGTGCGGGAACGTTCCCGCATCAATACTCGCTCCATCCCCCAGCGCCCGTCACTACACCCGTAAAGGGGTGGGTCCCCATGCGCATGCCCAGAGCCCTGACATCGCTCCTCTGTACCGCGGCCCTCGCGGCCACCGCCACCGCCTGCTCCGGCGCCGAGAACCCCGCAGGAACCGGGACCGGCACCGGCCCCGCCTTCCAGGTCACCCCGACCTCCGCGCCCGCCAAGGGCCCGCTGGACTCCCTCACCTGGTCCCTGTACGCCGAGCCGTACACCCTCGACTACGCGCTCGCGTTCGACTACCCGCCGAACACCGTGCTCGCCAACGTCTGCGAGCAGCTCCTCCGGGTCACCCCCGAGGGCAAGCTCGAACCGGGCCTGGCGACCGGCTACCGGCAGACCGACCCGCGCACCGTGGTCTTCACCCTCCGCCCCGGCGTGAAGTTCCACGACGGCACCACCATGACGGCCGACGACGTGGTCGCCTCCCTCAAGCGCCACATGGACCCCGCCACCGGCTCCCCGTGGACCTCCTCCTTCAAGCGCGTCAAGGCCGTCGAGAAGACCGGCCCGCTGGAGGTGACCATCCGCCTCAACCGGACCGACGTGCTGCTGACCGAGCTGATGGCCGCCTCGCCGGGCACCGTCGAGAGCGCCGCCACCCTCGCGAAGTACGGCAAGGACTACGGGACCCCCAAGGGCTCGGTGAACTGCACCGGCCCGTACGCCCTCGACACGTGGGCGCAGGGCGACAGCATCACCCTCAAGAAGAACCCGGCCTACTGGGACCCGAAGCTGACCCCGAAGACCGGCACGGTCCGCTTCACCTTCATCGAGGACTCCGCCGCCCGCACCAACGCCTTCCTCTCCGGCACCGCCGACGGCGGCTACCTGGTGCCCTCCACCTCCTACGGGCAGCTCAAGTCCAGCGGCAAGGGACAGCTCCTGTTCGGCCCCAACACCGCCGCCGCCGACCTCTCCGTCCTCAACTACGAGGGCACCCTCGGCGACCTCAAGGTGCGCCAGGCCCTCTCCCTGGCCCTCGACCGCAAGGGGATCATCAAGGCGGCCGCCGGCGGTGTCGGCGTCCCGGCCAAGGCCCCCGCCGCACGCGGCGCCTGGTCGCTCGTCCCGGAGAAGACGGCCGGCTACTTCGACGCCCTGCCGGAGCCCGAGTACGACGTCGAGAAGGCGAAGAAGCTGATCGCCGAGGCCGGCGCCAAGGGCAAGAAGCTCGTGATGGTGACCAGCCCGCTCGCGGCCGAGATCAGCGTCGTCGCCAACGCCGTCCAGGCGGCCGGCCGGCAGATCGGCCTCGACGTCGAGCTGAAGACCGTCGCGCCCGACGCGTACAGCTCCCTCTTCGTCGACCCCAAGGCCCGCGCCGGCTACGACCTGCTGGTCACCAACGGCTACATCAACACGCCCGACCCGCTGGAGTTCTACCAGTACCTGCGCACCGGCGACTTCGGGAACTACGGCAACTGGTCCAACGACGAGTTCGACTACGTCTTCGACCGCGCCAACGCCGAGACCGACCCGGTCAAGCGCTCGGACCTCACCGCCCGGCTGCAGAAGATAGCCATGGCCGAGCTGCCGGTCATCCCGCTCTACGAGGCGCCGTACCCGGTCTTCCTCGGCAAGCGGATCACCGGCGCCCCCACCGGCATCCAGCAGCTGTACTACCCCTGGGCCGCGACGATCGGGGCGGCGCAGCCATGACCCGCTACCTCGTCGGACGGCTCCTCGGCCTGGTGACGGTGCTGTTCGTGACCTCGCTCCTGGTCTTCGGCGCCCTCCACCTCGCCCCCGGCGACCCGGTGTCCTTCCTGCTCCACGGCCGCCCCGCCACCCCGGAGACGGTGGCCGCGCTGCGCGACCAGTACCACCTGGACGAGCCGCTGCCCGTGCAGTACGCGAAGTGGCTCGGCGGCGTCCTCCAGGGCGACTTCGGCCGCTCCGCCCAGTACCACCAGGACGTCGCCGGCCTGCTCGGCTCCCGGCTCCCCGGTACCGCCCTGCTCGTCGGGTACGCCGCCCTGCTCGTCACGGTCCTCGGGGTGGGCGCGGGCCTCCTCGCCGCCCTCCGCCCCGGCGCCGCCGACCGGACCGTGCTGCTCGGTACCGGCGTGGCCACCGCCACCCCGTCGTTCGTCACGGCCATCGCGCTGGTCTCGCTGTTCTCCGTACAGCTGGGCTGGTTCCCCGGTCCCGGCGGCACTCCGGAGGGGTTCGGCGACCGGCTGTACCACCTGACCCTGCCGGCCTTCGCGCTCGCGCTCACCTTCGCCGGCCTGCTGGCCCGGGTGACCCGCTCCGCGATGCTGGACGAGCTCGGCCGCGACCATGTCGAGGTGGCGCGCGCCCGCGGGGTCGCCTCCCGGGCCGTGGTCCGCCGGCACGTGCTGCGCAACGCGCTCGCCCCGGTCGTCACGGTCGGCGGCACGCTGCTCGCGTCGCTGCTGATCAGCACCTCGATCGTGGAGACGGCCTTCGACGTCCCCGGCATCGGTTCGCTGCTGGTGCAGTCCGTGACGGCCAAGGACTTCGCCGTCGTGCAGGCCGTCACCCTGCTCAGCGTGACGGCGTTCGTCCTCGTCAACCTCGTCGTGGACCTGGTCGCCCCGCTCATCGACCCCCGGCTGTCCCTCCACGGGGAAGGCACGTCATGACCCTCACCGCACCCCCGGCCGCCGGCGCCCCCGGCGACGCGCTGCGCCGCCGGCCCGGCCTGCGCGGGCTGCGCCGGCTGACGGCCCTCGGGCAGGGCCCGCTGTTCACGGCGGCCCTGACCGTACTGGCCCTGCTCGTCCTGGTGGCGCTCCTCGCACCGGTGCTCGCCCCGTACGACCCCGAGGCCGTCGACCTGTCGGCCAGCCTCGCCGGCACCTCGGGCGACCACCTCCTGGGCACCGACCAGTCGGGCCGCGACATCCTGTCCCGGCTGCTCCACGGCGCCCGGACCGGCCTGCTCGGACCGCTGCTCGTGGTCGGCGTCTCGACCCTGCTGGGCACCCTGCTCGGCGTGGTCGCGGCCTGGCGCGGCGGCTGGACCGACACCGTGCTGTCCCGCTCGATGGACCTGGCCTTCGCGATACCCGGCCTGCTGCTGGCCATCCTGCTGGTCGCCGTCACCGGCCCCGGGATGACCGCGCCGGTGATCGCCATGGCCGTCGCCTACACCCCGTACGTGGGACGGCTGGTGCGCGGCATCGCCCGGCAGGAGAAGGCCCGCCCGTACATCGAGTCGTACCGCGTGCAGGGCTGGTCGGGCTGGACGATCTGCCTGCGGCACCTGCTGCCCAACATCGCGCCCACCGTCTTCGCCCAGTCCGCGATGAACTTCGGGTACGCGCTGATGGACCTGGCCGCGCTGTCCTTCCTCGGCTTCGGTGTGCAGCCGCCCACCGCCGACTGGGGAGCCATGATCAACGAGGGGCAGGCCGCGATCCAGCAGGGCGCGATGCTGCCGGCCCTCGCGCCGTCCGTGTGCATCGTCCTGGCCGTCGTGGCGTTCGGTGTCGTCGGCGAGGGGCTCGCCGACCGGATCGCGAGGCGGGAGGAAAGGTGAGCACCATGAACGACCGGACGCCGGCTCCGGTGCTGGAGATCGACGGGCTGGGCATCAGGCTGCCCGACGCCAGGGCGGCCCGCCCCATCCTGGACGGCGTCAGCCTGCACGTGCGCCCCGGGGAGACCGTGGGCCTGGTCGGCGAGTCCGGCTCGGGCAAGTCCGTGGCCTGCCGCAGCGTCCTCGGCCTGCTGCCCGCCGGCGCCTCGGCGAGCGGCGCGGTCCGGGTCGGCGGCCGGGACGTCCTGACCATGAACCGCGCCGAACTGGCCGCCCTGCGCACCCGCCGGGTCTCCATGGTCTTCCAGGACCCGCGGGCCTGCGTCAACCCGCTGCGACGGGTGGGCGACTTCCTCACCGAGGGGCTGCGCGCGGCCGGGGTGCCGGCGGCCCGCGCCACCGCCCGGGCCGAGGAACTGCTCGACGCCGTCGGCATCCGCGACCCGCGCGGCGCACTGCGCCGCCACCCGCACCAGTTCTCCGGCGGGATGCTCCAGCGCGTGGTCATCGCCGCAGCCCTCGCGGGCGAGCCGGACCTGATCGTCGCCGACGAGCCGACCACCGCCCTCGACGTCACCACGCAGGCGGAGATCATCTCGATCCTCACCCGGCTGCGGGCCGAACGCGGCACCGGGCTGCTGTTCGTCACGCACGACCTGGAGCTGGCCTCGGCCATCTGCGACCGGGTGTACGTGATGTACGCGGGCCGGATCGTCGAGACCCGCGGCACGGACGAGCTGTTCGACCGGCCGCGCCACCCGTACACCGCCGGGCTGCTCGCCTGCACCCCGCGCATCGAGGCCGGCGCCCCCGCCCCGCGGCCCATTCCCGGCCGCCCGGTCTCGCTGGCCGAGGCACCTCCCGGGTGCGCCTTCGCCGCGCGCTGCGCCCACGCGCTGCCGCGCTGCTCGGCGGAGACGCCCGTACTCGCGCAGCACGGCGGTGGTTACGCCGCGTGCCACCGCGCCGACGAAGGGATCACGCTGTGACCACTCCACCGAAGGCGCCGGCGGCCCCCCGCGGGCTGGTGGTCGAGGGGCTGTGCAAGCGGTACGGGGACCACGCCGCGGTGGACGACGTGTCGTTCACCCTGCCGCCCGGGGGCTCGCTGGCCCTCGTCGGCGAGTCCGGCAGCGGGAAGACCACGACGGTACGGATGCTGGTCGGCCTCGAACACCCCGACGCGGGCGCGGTCTCGCTGGACGGCCGCGACCGCTCGGCCCGCCCGCGCGGCCGTGCGGGCCGGCTGGCGCGGGCCCGGGAGATCCAGATGGTCTTCCAGGACCCGTACCTGTCGCTGGACCCCCGGGTCCCGGTGGCCGGCTGCGTCGACGAGGTGCTGCGCCTGCACACCACGCTCGACGCCGCCGCCCGCCGGGCCCGGGTGACGGAACTCCTGGACCAGGTCGGCCTCGGCGAGCGGGAGGCCACGGCACTGCCCCGCCGGCTGTCGGGCGGCCAGCGGCAGCGGGTGGCCATCGCCCGCGCCCTGGCCGTCGAGCCGCGGGTGCTGGTCCTCGACGAGGCGGTGGCCGCGCTGGACGTGTCCGTCCAGGCCCAGATCCTGGACCTGCTGGCCACCATCCGCCGGGAGGCGGGGGTGGGCTACCTCTTCGTCACCCACGACCTCGCCGTGGTGCGGCACATCGCGGACGAGGTGCTGGTCCTGAAGTCGGGACGGGTCGTGGAGTCCGGGCCCACGGGCCGGGTGCTGGACGCGCCGGAACACCCGTACACCCGGCTGCTGCTGGGCTCGGTGCCGCGGCGCGGCTGGGACCCGTCCGCCGCGGCTCCGGTCAGGCGAACGCTGGGCTGACGGGCGCCGGGCCGACGGGCGCCGGGCGCCGGGCCGAGGAGCCGAGGGGATGCCGGCTTGCTACGCCTTCCAGCAGCCCAGGACCTCCTCGGTGGTCGCGACCGTCGCGACCAGGGCCAGCGAGTGGCGCAGCACCTGCGGGGCGTAGTCGGCCGGTACGCCCGCGATCGCGTCGGAGGGGACGACGACCGTGTAGCCGAGGTTCACCGCGTCGAACACGGTGTTGGGGATCGCCACGTTGGCGGAGACCCCGGTGACCACGAGGGTGCGGCAGCCCAGGTTGCGGAGGAGGGGGTCGAGGTCGGTGCCCGCCATGGGTGAGAGCCCGTGCAGCCGCCGGACCACCAGGTCCGCCTCGGCCACCGCGATCGGGTCGGCGACCTCGACGGCCCGGGTGCCGGTGAGCTGCTGGACGGGCAGCCTGCCGGCGGCCCGGAAGAGCCGGGCGTTGCTGTTGGCGCCCCGCCCGTCGGGGCGCCGCTCGGCCACGGCGTGCACCACCTGCACCCCGGCCGCGTGCGCGGCGTCGACCAGGGCGGCGATCCGGTCCAGGGCGCCGGACGAGCGGGCCGCCCCGGCGAGTTCGGGCAGCGCGCTCTCCTCGCCCACGACGCCCCGCTGGCACTCCACGGTGAGCAGCACGGTGGTGGCGGGGTCGAGCTGGCCGGCGAGGCGGTCGTTCCCTGTCATGGCACTCCCTGGGGTGCGTGCGTTGCGCGGCGCGGGAAGAGGCCCCATGCTTCCTGACACATAGTCAGATGTGAAGGGGTGGAGTGCAGATGGACGCCACACAGCGGCGCGGCCGCCGGATCATGATGACGGGCGCGGAACTCGACGCGTTCCTGGCCGGGCAGCGCACGTGCCGGGTGGCGACGGTGTCGGCGGACGGGCGGCCGCACGTCGGCGCGCTCTGGTTCGCCTGGGACGGCACCGCGCTCTGGCTGTACTCGATCACCCGCAGCCGCCGCTGGTCGGACCTGCGCAAGGACCCCCGGGTGTCGGTGGTGGTCGACGCGGGCGAGGAGTACGCGGAGCTGCGCGGCGCGGAGCTGTCCGGCAGCGTCGAGTTCGTGGGCGAGGCACCGCGGACGGGCGAGCCGAACCCGGAACTGGAGGCGCCCGAGAGGCTGTTCGCGGCGAAGAACTTCGGCCTGGAGTCGATGCCGCACGACGGCCGGCACGCCTGGCTGAAGCTGGTCCCGGAGTCCATCGTGACCTGGGACTTCAGCAAGATCTGACGGGGGCCGGGGCCGAGCCGATGCGGGCCGCACCCGCCTCGGCCACGCCGCAGGCCGGTCGGCCGCGGAACGAGAACCGCCCGCCGCCCGCGCCCACGTCAGGCGGCGGCGTGCCGCGCCCCGGACGCCCGCAGCGCGTCCACCGCCGCCCGGATCGAGGGGCGGCGGTCGGCGTCCGCCCGCCACACCACATAGATGTGCCGGCGCACGGCCTCCCGCACGGGCAGCAGCCGCACGCCGGCCGGGACCGGGCCGCGCCCGAGCCGGGGCGTCACGCACACGCCGAGCCCGGCGGCCACGAAGGCCAGCTGCGTCTGGTGCTCCTCCGCGATGTGCCGGATCCGGGGCTCGATGCCCTCGCCGCGCAGGGTGAAGACCAGCCACTCGTAGCAGAACTGGCCCTCGTTCCAGGAGATCCAGTCGTCGTCCGCGAAGTCCGCGAGGTCCACCGCGGGACGGTCCGCGAGCAGGTGGGTCGCGGGCACCGCCACGTCGGCCGCGTCGTCGAGGAGGTCCGCCCGCACCAGCTCGCCGGGCACCGGCATCCGCTTGTTGTACCAGTCGATCGCGACGGCGAGGTCGAGGTCGCCGCGGACCACCGCGGCCATGCTCTCCTCGGGCTCCAGCTCCCTCGTCAGCACCCGCAGTTCGGGGTGCTCGGCCCGCAGCGCGCACAGCGCGTCCGGGAACAGGCCGCGCAGGGCGGTCGGGAAGGCGCCCACCCGCAGTTCGCCGACCGCGCAGCCGCGCTGCGCCTCGACGTCGGCCTGGGCCAGCTCGACCTGGGAGATGATGCGGGCCGCGTGGTCGGCGAGCAGCCGGCCGGCGTCCGTGAGCCGGACCCCGCGGCCGTTCTTGACCAGCAGCGGCTGGCCGACCTCGCGCTCCAGCTTGGCCATCTGCTGGGAGACCGCCGAGGTCGTGACGTGCAGACCGCCCGCCGCGCCGCTGACCGAGCCGTGGCGGGCGAGGGCGTCGAGGGTGCGCAGGCGCTCCAGGTTCAACATGTAAGCGATCCTACGCTTTCAGGTCCAAGAATTCTCGCTTGTCCTAAGAAGTTGAGCGGGCCAGAGTGATGGTCATGAGCGCACCCGCAGCCCCCCGCCCCCTCGCCTCACCCCCCGCCACCCCCTCCCCCACGACCGTCGCCACACCCGACGCGCCCGCCGCCCCGCGCCGGCGGCGGCTGACGGACTGGCGCGTCCGCTTCGCGGTGCTCTCGGTCGTCTGGGGCTTCAGCTTCCTGCTGATCAAGGTGGGCACGGAGGCGTACGCACCGCTCCAGGTGGCCTTCGGCCGGGTGCTCTTCGGTACGGCCGTCCTGGGCGCCGCGCTCGCGCTGCGCCGGGAGCGGCTGCCCCGCGGCCTGCGCACCTGGGGCCACCTGACGGTCGCGGCCCTGCTGCTCAACGCGCTGCCCTTCACGCTCTTCGCCTACGCCGAGCTGACCATCCCCTCCAGCCTGGCGGGGATCTGCAACGCCACCTCTCCCCTGTGGGGCATGGTCCTGTCGCTGGTCGCGCTCTCCGAGGACCGCCCGACCCGGCGCCGGTTCGCCGGCCTGGTGATCGGCTTCCTCGGCGTCCTGACGGTGCTCGGCGCGTGGCAGGGCTTCTCGGGGCTGGACGCCAAGGGCACCGCGATGGCGCTGCTGGCCAGCCTGAGCTACCCGGTGGGCTGGATCTACGTACGCCGCACCCTGGCCGGCCGCGAGGGCTCGCCGCTCGCGATGACCGGGGCGCAGCTGCTGCTGGCGACCGTGCAGCTCGGGGCGCTGCTGCCGTTCTTCACGTCGGCACCGTCGGGGCTCCCGCTCTGGCCGACGCTGTCGGTGGTCGCGCTCGGGGCCCTGGGCACCGGTTACGCGCTCCAGACGCAGTACGGGCTGGTGGCCGAGATCGGCCCGACGACCGCACAGATGGTCACGTACTTCATCCCGGTGATCGCCACCGCGGCGGGCGTCCTCGCCCTGGGCGAGGACCTCACCTGGAACACCCCGGTGGGCGCGGCGATCGTCCTGACCGGCGCGTTCCTCACCCAGAGCCGCCCCCGCCCGACCCGCTGACCACGCCGCGGGCGGGGCGCTGGCGGTCCGCGGCCGGCCCGCCCGCGCGGCCGCACGCCGGTCGGCGCGTCAGTCGTACCGCACCCCCCGCGCGGGGCGGACGGCCTCCGCCACCGCGTCCGCCAGCGGCTCGACGTCGGCCGGTGTGAGGGTGGAGACGGTCAGGCGTACGCCCGGCGGCGAGGCAAGCCGGAACCGCGCGCCCGGCGCGACCGCCCAGCCGGCCGCCAGCAGCCGGGCGACCGCGGCGGTCTCGTCGGGCACGGGGACCCATACGTTGAGCCCGCTGCGCCCGTGCGCCCGCACCCCGCGCCGCGCCAGCGCCACCACCAGCGCGTCGCGCCGCTCCGCGTACGAGCGGGCCACCTGTACGGGATCCACCGCCCCGCTCCGCCACAGGTCGACCACCGCGTACTGGAGCAGCCGGCTGACCCAGCCGGGCCCGAGCCGGTGACGTCCGACCACCCGGTCCAGGGTCTGCGGGTCCCCGGTGAGCACCGCGAGCCGCAGGTCGGGCCCGTACGCCTTGGCGGTCGAGCGCACCATCGCCCAGGACCGGGTGGCTCCGGCGAGCGGGTGCACCGGCTCGTCCACGATCGCCTGCCCGTGGTCGTCGTCGATCACCAGCACGTGCGGGTACCGCGACAGCAGCTCCCGCAGCTCGGCCGAGCGCGCGGCGCCGATGACCGCGCCGGTGGGGTTCTGCGCCCGGTCGGTGACGATCAGCGCCCGCGCCCCGCGCTCCAGCGCGACGGCCACCCCGGCCGGGACGGGCCCCTCGTCGTCCACCTCGACCGGCAGCACCCGCAGGCCCATCGCCGGCACCAGGTCCAGCAGGCTCCCCCAGCCCGGGTCCTCGATCGCGACCGCGTCACCCGGCTTCACGTGGGCGGCCAGCACCCGCTCGATCGCGTCGAGCGAACCCGAGGTCACGGCCACCGGCCCCGGAGGCACCCCGTCGTCCTCGAAGGCCGCCCGGGCCCGCTCCGCCAGCTCGGGCAGCACGCCCTCCTCGCCGTAGAGGCCGGGGTGTGCGTCGTGGTGCCGGGCCGCGGCCGCCAGCGCGTCCGCGAGCCGGGGCAGCAGGGCGGCGTCGGGGTTGCCGTCGCCGAGGTCGCGGGTGCCCGGCGGCCCTTCCACCCGCAGCGATTCCCGCGGGGTGGTGGCGGGCCGGGCGCGCACCCTGCTGCCCCGGCGGCCGTCGGTCTCGATGACCCCGCGCTCGCGCAGCGTGCGGTAGGCGGCGGCCACGGTGTTGGGGTTCACCCCGAGCCGGGCCGCCAGTTCGCGCATGGGCGGCAGCGGTTGGTTCGGCGCGAGCTCTCCGGTGGAGACACCGTGCTCGACGCTGGCGGCGATATCCGATGCGCCCCGACCTGTGATTGTGTACTCTCCTAGCACAAAGCCGAGTATGCACTAGTACAAAGGATTTCCGCAAATGCGCAACGCCGCCTACGCCCCCACCGAGCGCACCGTTCCCACGCGTTCCGCGCAGCGCGCCGCGTACGACCGCGAGACGGTGCACTCCATACTCGACACGGCCTACGTCTGCCACCTCGGCTTCGTCCGCGACGGCGCGCCGGTCGTCCTCCCGACGCTCTACGCCCGGGTGGGCGAGACGCTGTACGTGCACGGCTCTACCGGCTCCCGCCCGGTGCGGATGGCCGGTGCCGCCGACCCCGGCCTGCCGGTCTGCCTGACCGTGACCCACGTCGACGGCCTGGTGCTGGCCCGCTCCGCCTTCCACCACTCCATCAACTACCGCTCGGTCGTGGTGCACGGCACCGCACACCGGGTGACGGACGAGGCCGAGCGCCGGACGGCGCTGGACGCGCTGGTCGACCACGTGGTGCCGGGCCGCTCCGCCGACTCCCGCCCGGCCAACGCCAAGGAGCTGGCGGCCACGGCGGTGCTGCGGCTGGAGCTGGACGAGGTGTCGGCGAAGATCCGTACCGGCGGCCCGAACGACGACGCCGAGGACCTGTCGCTCCCCTACTGGGCCGGCGTCGTCCCGGTCGCCCCGGCGTACGGCACCCCGCTGGCCTCCGACGACCTGGACCCGGCGGTCGCGCTGCCGCCGTACCTGGCCCGCGCCTGACGGGTCGCGGCCCGGTACGCGGAACCGGGCCGGTACGGGCGACGCGCCGCCGCACGGGGGTGGGCGGCGCGTCCCCGGGGCCGCCGAGGTCGCCGGACGGCACGCACGCACGCGCGCCGTCCGGCGGTCCGGACCCCGCTACGAACGCACCGCGTCCCGCCCCTCGGCCGGTCCGGCGTCCGCCCCGGCGCCCGCCCGGGCAGGGTGCGCCGGCCGCCGCGCCTCGCTCGCGGTGAGCGCCCCGACGGCGGCGAGCAGCAGCAGCGTCCCCGCGACGGTGGCCCCGGTCAGCCGCTCCCCGAGCCCGAGCACCGCGATGGCGGCCGCGCTCACCGGCTCGATCAGCATGATCACGGACACGGTGGCCGCCGGTACCCGGGCCGCCCCGGTGAAGTAGAGCGCGTACGCCAGTGCGGTCGGCACCGCCGCCACGTACACCAGCAGCCACACGACCCGGCCCGGCGCCTCGGTGTGCGGCAGCAGCCCCTCGGCGAGGGCGAGGGGCAGCAGCGCGACGGTGCCGACGGCGAGCGACCAGGCGGTCGTCACCAGCGGGTCGCCCGCCAGGCCTGAGCGGCCGAGCCTGCGGGTCTGGAGGGTCATCCCCGCGTACGCCGCCCCGGAGACCAGCGCCCAGACCACCCCGGCCGGCCGCACCGTGCCGCCGCCGCTGCCCAGCACCAGCACGATCAGCCCGGCGAGCGCGCCCGCCACGGCGAGGGCACCGCCGAGGCCGAGCCGCTCACCCGTCCACCACCGTGCCCCGAGCGCGATCAGGACCGGACCGGCGCCTAGGGTGACCACGGTGCCGACGGCCAGGCCGGTGCTCTGGACGGCGGCGAAGTAGGCGGCCTGGAACAGGGTGAACAGCGCACCCGTGAGGATCATCCGGCGCGCTCCGGGACCGGGCGCGGCGGACCGCCGGGGCCGTACGGCCAGCACCCCGAGCAGCAGTACCAGCCCGCCGGCGCAGCGCCAGAAGGTGAGGGCCAGCGGACCGAGGTCGCTGGCCAGGAAGAGCAGGGAGGCCGCCGCGCCGGCGGTGCCCCAGGCGGCGCCGGCGACGACGAGGGCGAGCAGACTCCGCCCGGCCGGGACGGAACCGGAACCGGACGTGGCGCCGGAGCCGGAAGGGGAACCGGCGGGGGCGCCACCGGCGGACGCCGGGGCGGGCCGGGAACCGGCCGGGGAAACGGACAGGGCAGGGGAATCCTGCAGGTTCGACATGCGTACTTCTCCGCTGAACGGCGGGACAGGGACGAGGATGGGCGTCGCGAGTCCGTCGCGCGGGCAGCGTCAACCGGCCCGGGGACGCCCCCGGGCGGAAAACCCGATCTCTCGGCCTGACCAGGCCGCCCGCGCTAGGCGGCCGGCGGAGAAAGCACGGTCGAATACATGGTCGCCACCCTAGGTGGCCTTCGCGCCCGGGTCCAGCACGCGCCCGTCCAGCCCGGCACCGTCCAGCCCGGCACCGTCCAGGTCCCCGCCGGCCGTCCCGGCGTCCGGCAGCGGGCCCGGCTCCGACACCACGACCACCGGACCGCCCTGGGCCACCGGCTCCGCCGGGGCCCCCGCGGACCGCGCGGTCTGGGCGATGAAGGCACCGCACAGCACCAGCGCACCGCCGACCACCTGCGGTGTGGACAGCTGCTCGCCCAGCAGGATCCAGGCGAACACCACGGCGGTGACCGCCTCCAGGAACGCCACCACGCCGGCGACCTGCGGGGAGAGCCTGCGCACCGACACCACGCCGGTGACGTACGCGAAGCAGGTGGCGACCAGCACGACCCAGGCCAGCAGCAGCCAGGCCGGGACCGCGGTGCCGTCCATCGACGCCTCGCCGCCCAGCACCTGCCAGTCGAGGTTCCAGGGCCGCGCGACGACGGTCAGCACCAGCGCGCCGACGATCATCCCGTACGCGATCACGCCGAGCGGGTCGGGCGCGTCCTCGCCGGCGGAACCCTGGTCGGCCAGGATGAAGTAGCAGGCCTGGCAGCAGGCCGCGGCCAGGCCGAGCAGCACGCCGAGCGGGTCCAGGCTCAGGCCGGCCCAGATCTCGACCACGAAGGCCAGGCCGGCGACGGCGATGGCGGCCCCGCCCGCGGCCGCGCGGCTCACCGGCTTGCGCTGCACGAAGCGGATGTAGCCGAGCAGCAGCGCCGGGCCGAGGTACTCCAGCAGCAGCGCCACGCCGACCGGGATCCGGGAGATGGAGGCGAAGTAGAAGGCCTGGACGCCCGCGACGGCGAGCAGCCCGAAGCCCGCCAGCAGCGCGGGTTTGCGCAGCACGAGGTCACGGTGGCGCCAGGCCAGCGGGGACAGCACCAGTGCCGCCCCGGCCACCCTGAGCCAGACCATGTGGAGCGGGTCCAGACCCGCCTCGATCAGCGGCTTTGCCGCCACACCGGAACCACCGAACGCGAGCGCCGAAACCAGGGCCAGGCCCAGTCCGGCGTTTCTCCCAGACGCTTGCATCCGGCCATCATGACAGCCTCCGTCAGGAGCGTCACCACCGTGACGCCTGTTGAGATGCCGTCGCGACCTCTCCGTGACGCGGCTCGTCGTTCCGACCATTTCTGACAGGTCGTCAGTATTGAATGTTCCGCCCGCCGGGGCTACCTTCCGCCGCACGAACCGACGACAAAGGGGTGGTCGCATGGCCGAAGTCACCGCGGAATCGCGCATCGAGGCGCCCGCCGCCAAGGTCTGGTCCCAGCTGGTGGACTGGGACGCGTACGGCCAGTGGAGCCAGACCCACACGAACTTCCCGAAGGGCGGCCCGGAGAACCTCGCGGTGGGCTCCACCTTCGAGGAGAACATGAAGATGATGGGCTTCCCGGCCGAGGTGCTCTGGACGGTCGAGGCCCTGGAGGACGAGCGCGTCCTCGCCATCCGGGGCAAGGGCCCGATGGGCGTGGTCGTCGGCACCCGCTACACCCTGATCCCGGACGGCGACGCGACCACCGTGCGGATCGACGGCGAGTTCACGGGCGCCGCGGTCTCGCTCATGGCGGGCAAGCTCAAGGACTCGGCGACGGCCGCGCTGACGGAGTCCCTCCGCAAACTGGGCACGCTGGTCGCCTGACACCCACCCCCTGGCACCCACACGCACGAGCGCCCCGCGGCTGCTGCCGCGGGGCGCTCGTGCGCGGGGGACTCCGGCCGGCGCATCAGTGCTCGTCGGCCAGGATCAGGTACATCTTCTTGCGGGCCTCGTTGACGACCGCGACGGCCTTCTCCCGCTGTTCGGGCGTGCCGGTCTTCCAGACCTGCCCGAACGCCTCCATCAGGCCGAAGCCCGCCTGCCGGATCTCGTTCATCGAGTCCCAGTCGACGCCGCGCCCGGCCTCTTCCCAGGGGGCGCCCGAACCGGCCTCGGCCTCGGCGCGGCCGGTGTCGGTGAGCGTGAACAGCTTCTTGCCGCCCTCGCTCGCGCTGGTGATCAGCCCCTCGTCCTCCAGCATCTGGAGGGTCGGGTAGACCGAGCCGGGGCTGGGCTTCCAGGCCCCGCCGCTGCGCTCGCCGATTTCCTGGATCATCTCGTAGCCGTGCATCGGGCGGTCCGCCAGCAGGGCCAGGATCGAGGCCCGTACGTCGCCGCGCCGCGCCCTCCCCCGCATGCCGTGCCGGCCCCCGCGGCCACCGCCGAAGGGCCCGCCGAACGGCGGCCCGAACCCCCCGAACGCCGCCCGCGGCCCCGGCCCGCCACCGGGCCCGAACCCGGGCCCCCGCCCGCGCCCCCGCTCGAATCCGTGCTCGTGTCCATGTCCGTGTGAACGTATGACGCGCTCCTTTCGCTTTCGCTTCTCTGATCGGTTGCGATGCCTCAACGATATATCGGAACCGCTCGCACGACAAACCCCCAGCTCACCGGTCCCGTTACGCTCGCTGCGTGCCCCGCCACCCGAGGAAGCCCCGCCGACTGGTCGCCGACGGCCACACGTACGTCTGGACGCTGCGCCACGCCCACCGGCGTGATGGTGACGGCCGGTGGGCGGACTGCCGCCAGATCCTCACCCTGCACCCGCAGCCCCCGGCCGCCGGCGGCCCGCTGCGCATCGTCTTCGCGGAGGGCCCCGGCCGCTACGTCCCGGGCGGTGCCCCCCTGGGCTCCGGGGACGTCGGCTTCACCCACGGCCCGGGCCTGAACCTCCACGAGCCGGGCGCCGTCCGCTCCCTGCTCGACGCGGCCCTGTCCCACGGCTGGCACCCGTCCCACCCGGATCCCCGGGAACTGGACGGCTGGCCCCTCCTGCACGCGGCGCCCGCCGCGCGGTCCGACGACGCCGGCTCCCCGGCTGTCGGCGCCGACCGTCACCATGGGACCCATGGCGACCCCGGACCCCACCACCCGTGACCTCTGGCGACTGCACCACGGCGACCAGGAGATCGCCCGACTGACCGTGACCGGCACCGACATGCCCTGGACACACGCCTCCGTGGAGGAACTCCCCGGCTTCGAGGACTTCCGCCCCCTCTTCGGCGAGCAGGAACGTGCCGTCGACGAGGAGGACTGGGGACGGGCCGAGGACTGCCACGCCCGCCTACGCGGCGCACTCACCCTCACACCCCCGGACGCCGGCCCGGTCGCGGAGTTCCTGCTGTACGTCCACGACGACGGCACCGCCTCATGGCGTTGGCACGACGAACCCTTCGACGAGCACGACCAGTGACCCCGGCACCCGCGCCACACCGACCGGCGTCGCCCCAGCAGACGTCGCGGCACGCCCCCCCGCCAGCCCTACCTGGCTGGAGGTCTGCGACTGGAGCGGCGGCGCCGAAGTCACCCTCACGCTGGCCCGGAACGCCCCCTGACCCACGCCCGCACCTCCCGCCAGGCATCCCGCGCCTCCGCCTCGGTCCCCCACCACCAGACGAAGGGCGGGTCGCCGGACACCAACTCCTCGCTCCACCAGCGGAGTCCGTCAGCCAGATGACTGCGAGCGACGACACACTCCCCCTACGCCGCCCAGCGACGGAGCCACGGGACCACCGAAGAGCTCGCGGTCACACAGCTCTCGAACACCGCGTACGCCGGCACGGGCGGCGAAACCGTCCGCAGCGTCCACCTCCACCACTCGTCCAGGAACCCCGCCACCGCCGCCCCCTGCTCGCCGGGCCACCCCTGCCACCCGGCCGCCGCCAGCCCCCGGGCCATGAGATCGGGCTCGTCGTCCCCCTCGGCGAGCACCACCACGAGCTGAGGCAGGATCCGTTGCACGACCGAGCGCCGGTCGTCCCAGTGGAAGGGGTCCTTCCGCGCCACCTGGCGGACCAGGTCTTCGGGGAGCGGGACACCCGGAGTCCGCAGCAGTGCGACCTCTTCCGCGCCGAAGCACCGGCCACAGCCGTCCTCCTCGGCTCGGGCCGTCACGCCCTCGAAGGCCTTCGCTACCCTCTCCACCGCACGGTCCAGCGCGTCGGCGTCCGGCAACGTCACGGGGCTCCCCTTCCTCCCGTCGGCATCGGGCTCCACAGTGCCGCGATCGCCGTGAGAACCCCACGGGTTTTCGGGGCAGCCCGCGCCGCGCGCTCGCCCCGCGTGATCCCTTTGGCCGGAAAGCGACCTCCCGCGTAGGTTTCACGGCATGCGCATCCGTACCGTCAACGCCTTCACCGACCGGCCCTTCTCCGGGAACCCCGCCGGGGTCGTGGTGCTGGACGGGGCCCGGTTTCCGGCCGACGGGTGGTTGCAGCGGGTCGCGGCGGAGGTGAACCTGCCCGAGACCGCGTTCGTGCACGCCCTGCCACCGGGCGGCACGGCCGACTGGGCGCTGCGCTGGTTCACGCCGCTCACCGAGGTCGACATGTGCGGGCACGCCACCCTCGCCGCCGCCCACGTCCTGACCACCACCGCCGCCGGCACACCCACCACCGCCGCCACAAACACCGGCACCGGCACCGGCACGCTCCGCTTCTCCGCCCGCTGTGGTGCGCTCACCGCGTGGGCCGCGGGCGACGGCACGTACACGCTCGACTTCCCCGCCTCCCCCCCTCACCCCGGTCCCCGCCCCGCCGGAGGTCGTGGCCGCCCTCGGCGCCGAGGTGCTGTCCGTCCACGACACCGCCGCCCACATCGGCGACCTCCTCGTGGAGGTGGCGGACGAGCGGACCGTACGCGCACTCGCCCCCGACCTCGCCGCCCTCCGCGCCTACGGACGGCACGGCGTCATCGTCACCGCCCCCGCCGAGGACCCGTCGCGCGGGTACGACTTCGCCTCGCGCTGCTTCTTCCCCGCGCTCGGCATCGACGAGGACCCGGTGACCGGCAGCGCCCACACCGCCCTCGCCCCCTTCTGGGCCGCCCGCCTCGGCCGCGACACCCTCACCGGACTCCAGGGCGGCACCCGCCGGGGCACCGTCCGCGTCCGGCTCGACGGCGACCGCGCCCTCCTGACCGGCGCCGCGGTCACCGTCCTGGACGGCGAACTCCTGCCCGCCCCCTGGTGAGCCGGCGCCCCCGCCACCCCACCCCCGCGTCAGCGGGTCGGCAGCCAGTCCACCCGCCCCGCCAGCACCGCGTACCCCACGAACGCGACGACGTCGAGCAGCGCGTGCGCGGCCACCAGCGGACCCACCCGCCCCCACCTGCGGTACAGCAGCACGAAGACGACGCCCATCACCGCGTTCCCGATGAACCCCCCGATGCCCTGGTACAGGTGGTACGACCCGCGCAGCAGCGAGGAGGCCAGCAGCGCACCCATCGGCGTCCAGCCGAGCTGCCCGAGCCTGCGCAGCAGGTACCCGAGCACGATGACCTCCTCCACCACGGCGTTCTGCACCGCGGAGAGGATCAGTACGGGGAACTTCCACCACACGTCCGGCAGCGCCTCCGGCACCACCGTCAGGTTGGCCCCCGAAGCCCGCGCCACCAGGTAGAACGCCAGCCCCGCACTGCCGATCCCGGCCGCCACCAGCGTCCCGCGCCCCAGGTCCCACCAGGGCCGCGACCGGTCGAAGCCCAGCACCCGCAGCCCCGGGGCGCCCTCCCGGTTCAGCAGGTGCGCGACGAGCAGCACCGGGACGAGCGCCGAGGCGATGCCGAACAGCTGCCACGCGAGGTCGAGCCACGGACGGCCGGGCGCGTGCGAGGCGTTGAGGGTGGCGGCCTGGTCCTTGAGGCCCCCCGGCTTCGTCACCGAACCGATGAAGCTGATCAGCGCGGACAGCGCGCTCGCCCCCAGAGACAGCGCCAGGACCAGCAGCGTCTCCGTCCTCAGGACCCCCTTTTCCTGCTCCACCGCCCGCAATGCCCCGACCTCTGTTCCCGGCTGCGCCCGCACGACTGACTCCGATTCAGCAATCCCGTTCCATCCGCACCGCCTCCCCGCTAGGGTCTCGCCAGCGCGCACGAAGATCGCGTGCGCCGGCGGGGAGCGCTGCCTTCCCATACTGCCTGCCCGGCTTCGCCTCGGGGTTCATGGAAGGGCACGACCAGCATGGGACGTCACAGCCTGCCCGACTCGCGCGCCACCGCGGAAGAGCGGCCCCCGCGCCGGACCGGCCGCCGTTCCGTGGTGATCGGCACCGCCCTCGCGCTGGCCGCCGGCACCTGCGCCGTGGCCGCCGCGCAGGGACTGCTCCCGTCCTTCGCCGACTCCTGCGCCGACCGGTCCGTGAAGCTGCGGATCGTCGCCAGCCCGGACATCGCCCCCGCGGTACGGGAGACCGCCGAGCGCGCCCGCAGGCAGCGCATCACCTCCGACGGACAGTGCCTGGCGCTGACCGTCACCGCCCGCGAGTCCCGCGAGGTCTCGCTCGAACTGGGCACCGGCCGCCGGGACCCCGGGTACGACGTCTGGATCCCCGACTCGGAGGCCTGGGTCGAACGCACCCGCCTCCAGCCCGAGTCCCTGCCGGTGGCCGGTCTCGGCGAGGTGGCCTCCTCACCCGTGGTGCTCGCCGCGGCCCCGTCCGCCGCCGGGATCATGGGCTGGCCCAAGACCACGTACACCTGGGCCGGCCTGGCGGCGGCCGGCCTGCGCTCCGACCAGCTGCGGATGGGCGCCGCCGACCCGGCGAACAGCGCCGCCTCCCTGCTGGCCCTCGGCCGGATCGCCGCCTCCGCCCGGGCCATGGGCCCCGACGGCGACGTGGTCGCGGCCGGCGCGGCCAAGGTCCTCTCCCAGCGGGTGGCCGAGACCGACGCGCTGGTACCCGGGACCCTGCCGCGCGACGAGACGGACGCCGAGCGCACCAACCCCCGGCGCAGCCAGGCGGTGATCCTCTCCGAGCAGGCGGCGCACGCGCACAACGCCCGGGACGAGGGGGTCCCCCTCGCCCTCTTCTACCCGACGGACGGGGCGCCGCTGCTGGACTACCCGTACACGCTGGTCGACGAGCGGCGGCTGGACCTGGACGAGAACCGGGCCGCCATGCGCTTCCTCCGGCTCCTCGGCGACACCGAGGGCCGCGCCACGCTCGCCCGGCACGGCTTCCGCGACCGCCGCGCCACCCCGGCGCCCGCCGTGGTCCGGCGTGCGGGCGGCGACGCGGCGCAGCCCGCCTCGGCCACGCTCAGCCAGCCGCCCACCGCCAAGGAGGTGCGGGAGGCCCTGGCGATGTGGACGATCACGGTGCAGGCCGCCCGGCTGACCACGGTGGTCGACGCCTCCGGTTCGATGGCGGCGCCGGTGCCCGGGCACGGCGACAGCTCCCGCATGGAGGTGACCCGCGCCTCGCTGCTGCAGGGGCTGGCCACCTTCACCCCCGAGGACGAGGTGGGCCTGTGGGAGTTCGCCACCCGGCTCGACGGCGAACGCGACTACCGGGAGCTGGTGCCGGCCGCCCGCCTCGGCGAGCGCGCCGCCGACGGGTCCACCCAGCGGCAGCGGCTGGTGGCCGCCTTCAACGGGCTGAGCCCCGAGCCAGACGGTGCGACCGGCCTGTACGACACCACGCTCGCCGCGTACCGGGCGGCGCGGGACTCGTACGCGTACGGCAAGTTCAACGCGCTGGTCGTCCTCACCGACGGCGTGAACGAGGACCCGGGCTCCGTCTCCCGCCAGGCGCTGGTGGCGCAGCTGAAGGCGCTGGCGGACCCCGAGCGCCCGGTACCGCTGATCGCCCTCGCGATCGGCCCCGACGCGGACCTGCGGGAGCTCGGGCCGATCGCCGCCGCCACGGGCGGGGCCGCCTACCGCGTCAGCGACCCCGCCCAGATCCACGCGGTGATCCTGAAGGCGATCACGGCCGTCGGGCGCGGCTGACCGCCGCGGCGGCGGCCGGCTCCTCGTCGGGCAGGCCGACCGGCCAGGTGTGCACCGGGTCCCCGCGGTGGCTGAGCTCGGCGTAGCGGCGGGTCAGCGCGGCGAGCGCCTGGTCCCGGCGCATGCCCGCGGAGCGGGCCCGGTGGTACGTCTCCACCTGCCAGGTGGCTCCGTTGGCCCGGCGGCGGCACCGCTCCTCGATGATGCCGAGGTAGCGGTCCCGGTCGGCCGGCTCGATCCCCCAGGCGTCCAGGCCCGCCGCGGCCATCGGCAGCAGTTCGTCGAGGACCAGCGTGGCGGCCGGCACACTGCCGAGGCCCCCGCCGCGGCCCTTGCGGGGCCAGCGCAGCCGGGCGTCGATGCCGTAGCGGCAGGCGGCGTCGAAGTTGGCCTCCGCCTCGGCGAACGGCATCCGCGTCCAGACCGGGCGCGGCTCCTCCGCCAGGGTGCGCACGAGCCCGTAGTAGAAGGCGGCGTTGGCGACCACGTCGACCACCGTGGGGCCGGCCGGCAGCACCCGGTTCTCCACCCGCAGGTGCGGTTTGCCGTCGGCGACCCCGTACACCGGGCGGTTCCAGCGGTAGACGGTGCCGTTGTGCAGCACCATCTCCTGGAGCCGGGGCACGCCGCCCTCGGCCAGCACGCGCAGCGGCTCCTCCTCGTCGCAGATGGGCAGCAGCGCCGGGAAGAAGCGGACGTTCTCCTCGAAGAGCTCGTACGCGGACTCCACCCACCGCTCGCCGAACCAGGTGCGCGGCCGCACCCCCTGGGCCTGGAGCTCGGGCGGCCGGGTGTCGGTGGCCTGGGTGAACAGCGGGGGCCGGGACTCGCGCCACAGCTCGCGGCCGAAGAGGAAGGGGGAGTTGGCCCCGACGGCGATCTGGGCCGCGGTGACGCACTGCGCCGCGTTCCACACCGCGGCGAAGCGCGCGGGGGTGACCTGGAGGTGCAACTGCACGGAGGTGCAGGCCGCTTCGGGGACGATCGAGGTCGAGGTGCAGCTCAGCCGCTCGACCCCCTCGATGTCGAGTATGAAGTCCTCGCCCCGGGCCGTGACGATCTGCTCGTTGAGCAGCGAGTAGCGGTCCACGTCGGACAGGTTGGCCGTGACGACGTCCGCGTGCGCGATGGTCGGCAGGATTCCGATCATCACGACGCCCGCGTCGATCTCGGCGGCCATCCGGTGGGCATATCCGAGCCCGGTGCTCAGTTCTTCGACGAGCCGGTCGAATACCCGGCCGTCCAGGCGGTGCGGGACGATGTTCACTTCCAGGTTGAACATGCCGAGTTCCGTCTGGAAATCCGGACTCGCTATTCGGTCCAGCACCTGCGCATTCATCATTCGCGGCAGCCCGTCGGGGCCCGCGAGATTCAGCTCGATCTCCAGCCCCATCAGGTTCTTGGGACGATCGAACCTCTTCTCCGCCAGCAGCCGCCCCAGTCCCTCCAGGCACTCGTGGAGCTTCCTCCGGTACCGTTGCCGATCGGACAGGTCGAATCCGCCTGCCACGACCTTCTCCCCCATCGAAGCGTCCCTCCTCGAATGGCGGGCCCGGGGCCCGCGTTACGGTCGATGATGCCCCGGGGCGGTGATCGATAACGCCGCGCGGGCGCTTGTGGCGGGGAGCGTGCGCCGGTTTGGCCGAAGCGGCGCTTCGGCATCTCCCTCCGGCATGTGACAGAGAAATACGGCAACCCGCAATTACCTTGCGACCGTGCCGCTTTATACGACCACCGCTTTTCAGCCGAGCCCCCTTCCGGTAATCTCCGAGGTCAACGAGCGAATCGCGCGAGCATGCGGTATGAAATCCACGACAGCGGGACCGGTAAGCGCCTTGTCCGCAATGGGCGGGACAGCTAGCCGAAACACTGCGTGAACACATGTCGTATAAACTCCGCAAACGAGGCAGAGAGTTGGCGCCCGGCCATTGCCCCACAGCCCCCCTCTGGCCCCAGAATGCGACAGCGCCGTCCGCACCTGCCCCGTTCCACACCTCCCATGTGAGAGGCGACCCACTATGCCGCTGCATGTCCCCCCGGCCCCCGCGCCCGCCCTGCGCAGCGTCCTCGCGGCACTCCGGTCCCCCGCGGCCGTCCACGAGGCGCACACCCCGGCCCTGCGCGCGCTCCGGGGCGGCCAGGTCACCGCCGAGCTGCCACTGCCGGTGCACGTCCTGGACCGCGTCACCGCCGGGGGCCGCCCGCCCCGCACCCGGCTCACCGGCTGGCGCTTCCTGATCCGCGGCGGCGACCGGTTCGTGGCCGCGGCGGACACCATGCTCACGCCCGACGGCTGGGCCTTCTCGCACTTCTTCGAGGGCCCCTACGTCGCCGCGACCGAACGCGCCCTGCGCCAGGCCGAGTCGGTGGCCGGGCACTACCAGGCGCGCCTGCTCTCCGTACCGGAGCTGTACATGCTAACGCTGTGGCTGCACGGCTCGGCCGGCGCGGACGCCGCCTCGGGCCTGCCCGCCGCGGCCGACCTGCTGGTGCCGCTGGCCCCGGCCCCGCCGGGGATCGCCGCGTACCGTCCGCACCCGGTGTCCGAACTGCTGCCCGTACTGACCCACCGGCTGGCACCGCCCGCGCTGGCCACGCCCGCCTGACCCGGTTGCGCCATTCGGGCTAGTCCACCGGGACCATCCGCGAACCATCCGAAGAGACAGGGTAGTTGGGCTGAACCGCCCGCAAGGGTGATGCGTCATCAATCAGTGAGGACAGCTGCCAGGAAATCCCTGCGGACCGACCTCCGTAGGGCAACACTGGGGTCCTGCTCCCGCTTTTGCGGGAAGACCCCTCTGGGGAACTGACCGACCGATTGACGGGGGGCGGCCATGAACACCGATTCGAGCCGCAGGACGACACTCACCACACCGCAGCGAAAGAACGCATCCATGTGCCAGCACCAGCCTGCCTGCCCTTCAGCCGACTCAGCCGACCGGGAGGCCGCCCAGCTCGTGGCGCACCACCCGGAGCAGGGCTGGAGCCTGCTGTGCAACGGCGTCGTCGTCTTCGAGGACACCGGTGAGCTGCTGCCGGACGGCCAGATCATCGCGCCGCACCGCCCGCTCGCGGTGGCCAAGGCGGCCTGAGCACGCGGCACGACGGAAGGGGCCGGCCCGGAGGATCTCCTCCGGGCCGGCCCCTTCCGTCGTCATCCGGGGTGCGGCAGCCCACGGCCGCCGCTCACCGGTCAGTTGTCGTACTCGTCCAGCGGCGGGCAGGAGCAGACCAGGTTCCGGTCGCCGAAGGCACCGTCGATGCGGCGCACCGGCGGCCAGTACTTCTCGGCGGCCGTGACACCGGCCGGGAAGACCGCCTCGTCGCGGGTGTACGGGTGGTTCCACTCGCCGCCCAGCGCCGCCGCGGTGTGCGGGGCGTTGTGCAGCGGGTTGTCGTCCGCCGGCCACTCGCCGGAGGCGACCCGCTCGATCTCGGCGCGGATGGCGATCATCGCGTCGCAGAAGCGGTCGAGCTCGATCAGGTCCTCGGACTCGGTCGGCTCGATCATGAGCGTGCCGGCCACCGGGAAGGACATGGTCGGGGCGTGGAAGCCGTAGTCGATCAGGCGCTTGGCGATGTCGTCCACCGAGACGCCGGTCGACTTCGACAGCGGGCGCAGGTCGATGATGCACTCGTGCGCGACCAGGTTGGCCGGGCCCGTGTAGAGCACCGGGAAGTGCGGCTCCAGGCGCTTGGCGATGTAGTTGGCGCCGAGCACGGCCACCTGGGTGGCGCGCTTGAGGCCCTCGCCGCCCATCAGGCGCACGTACGACCAGGAGATCGGCAGGATGCCGGCCGAGCCCCACGGGGCGGCCGAGATCGGGCCGACACCGGTCTCCGGGCCCGCGGTGGGCTGGAGCGGGTGGTTCGGCAGGTACGGCGCGAGGTGCGACCGGACCGCGACCGGGCCGACGCCCGGACCGCCGCCGCCGTGCGGGATGCAGAAGGTCTTGTGCAGGTTCAGGTGCGAGACGTCGCCGCCGAAGTGACCCGGCTTGGCGAGGCCGACCAGGGCGTTCAGGTTGGCGCCGTCGACGTACACCTGGCCGCCGGCGTCGTGCACCTGGGCGCAGATGTCGGCGACGTGCTCCTCGAACACACCGTGCGTGGACGGGTAGGTGATCATCAGCACGGCGAGCTCGTCGCGGTACTGCTCGATCTTGGCGCGCAGGTCGTCGGCGTCGACCTCGCCGTCGTCGGCGGTCTTGACGACGACGACCTTCATGCCGGCCATCACGGCGCTGGCGGCGTTGGTGCCGTGCGCGGAGGACGGGATGAGGCAGATGGTGCGCTGCTCGTCGCCGTTCGCGCGGTGGTACGCGCGGACCGCGAGCAGACCGGCCAGCTCACCCTGCGAACCGGCGTTCGGCTGGATGGAGACCCTGTCGTAGCCGGTGACCTCGCAGAGACGTTCCTCCAGCTCGTTGATGAGCGTGGCGTAGCCCTGGGCCTGGTCGATCGGGGCGAAGGGGTGCAGCTGGCCGAACTCGGGCCAGGTCACCGCCTCCATCTCGGTGGTCGCGTTGAGCTTCATGGTGCAGGAGCCCAGCGGGATCATGCCGCGGTCCAGCGCGTAGTCCTTGTCCGAGAGCTTGCGCAGGTAGCGCAGCATCGCGGTCTCGGAGCGGTGCTGGTGGAAGACCGGGTGGGTCAGGTACTCGTCGGTGCGCAGCAGCGCCTCCGGCAGGGCGTCCGCGGTGGCGGCGTCCAGCGCCTCGACGTCGCCCTCGGCACCGAAGGCGGCCCACACGGCGGCGAGCTGCTCGCGGCCGGTGGTCTCGTCACAGGAGATCGAGACGTGGTCGGCGTCGGCCAGGTGCAGGTTGACCCCGCCCTGGCGGGCGGCGGCGACGACCTCGGCGGCGCGGCCGGGGACGTGCGCGGTGAGGGTGTCGAAGAACGCGCCCTGGACCAGCTCCACACCGGCGGCGGTGAGGCCCGCGGCCAGGATGGCGGCGTAGCGGTGGGTGCGCTGGGCGATCTGCTTCAGGCCGTCCGGGCCGTGGTAGACCGCGTACATGCCGGCCATGACGGCGAGCAGCACCTGCGCGGTGCAGATGTTGCTGGTGGCCTTCTCGCGGCGGATGTGCTGCTCGCGGGTCTGGAGGGCCAGGCGGTACGCCTTGTTGCCGTCCGCGTCGACGGAGACGCCGACCAGGCGGCCGGGCAGGGAGCGGGCGTGCTTCTCCTGGACGGCCATGTAGCCGGCGTGCGGGCCGCCGAAGCCCATCGGGACGCCGAAGCGCTGGGTGGTGCCGACGGCGATGTCCGCGCCGAGGGAGCCCGGGGAGGCCAGCAGGGTGAGGGCGAGCAGGTCGGCGGCGACGGTGACGATCGCGCCCAGCTCGTGGGCCCGGTCGATCAGCGGCTTGATGTCGCGGACCGCGCCGGAGGCGCCGGGGTACTGGATCAGCACGCCGAAGACACCGCGCTCGACGGCCTCGGCCGGGATGCCCTCGGAGAGGTCGGCGACGAGGACCTCGATGCCGGTGGGCTCGGCGCGCGTCTCGATGACGGCGATGGTCTGCGGCAGCGCGTCGGCGTCGACGAGGAAGACCCCGCCCTTGACCTTGCCCACGCGGCGGGCCAGCGTCATGGCCTCGGCGGCCGCGGTGCCCTCGTCGAGCAGCGAGGCGCCCGAGGTGGGCAGACCGGTGAGGTCGGCGACCACGGTCTGGAAGTTGATCAGGGCCTCGAGGCGGCCCTGCGAGATCTCGGGCTGGTACGGCGTGTACGCGGTGTACCAGGCCGGGTTCTCCATGACGTTGCGCAGGATCACCGGCGGCGTGAAGGTGCCGTAGTAGCCCAGACCGATCATCGGGGCCAGCACCTCGTTGCGGGAGGCGAGCTCGCGCAGCTCGGCCAGCACCTCGGCCTCGGTGCGGGCGCCGGGGAGGTTCAGGGCCTCGGCGCTCTTGATCACGTCAGGCACAGCGGCCGCCGTGAGCTCGTCGAGCGAGCCGTAGCCGACCTGGGCGAGCATCTTGGCCTGGGCCTCGGTGTCGGGGCCGATGTGGCGCTGCTCGAAGGGAATACCGCGCTCCAGGTGGGAGAGCGGAGTACGACTGGCGGTCATGGGCGGAGGCCTCCTGGTCTGACGACCTGCGAGGGGTGCCACGGCGCGGGCACCCGGACGGCCTCCCCCTCTGTCATCTCAACCTGAGAGCTTCACCGGCGCTCCACGAGGGGTCGCCGGCTTTCACCGTCGGTGAGGAGGGGTTCCGGAGTACGTCCGACGCCCGCCCTGCTTTCCAGAGTGGCCTCGTCCGAGCGGTACGTCTGCCTGAGAGATTCCGGGGAGGATTTGCTCCTTCGGCGCCACCGGTCGAGCCTTTCGCGACTCGTTCGGAGGACTCTCCCGCACGGGGTCAGCAGCCGGAAACCAGACTACCAGCGAGGTCTCCGGGGCTCCCTCGAGTGGCCCCCTCTTCGAATATGCACTTTTGTAGTCGTAACGGAGGAGTTGCGACCAATTGGAGGGACCGTGCAGACCGACATCGATCCGCGCAGCCTGATCGGCCGCAAGGCGTTCGACCGCAACGGCACCAAGATCGGCACCATCGACGAGGTCTACCTCGACGACGCCACGGGTGAGCCGGAGTGGGCCGCCGTCCGTACCGGACTCTTCAGCCGGGACGCCTTCGTCCCCCTGGAGCCCAGCCAGGTGGTCTCCGGCACCCTGCACGTCCCCTTCGACCGCGCCCTGATCAAGGACGCCCCGGACTTCGGCGTGGGACGCCACCTCTCCCCGGAACAGGAACTCCAGCTCTACCACCACTACGGGCTGGACGTCGCGCTCCCCGGAGAACTCGCCGCCCCGCCGCCTCCGGACCGCGATTTCGGCCGCCTGGCGGGCTCCGAGGAGGCCTGAGCGGCGCCCGCGGCCCCCTCCGGGGACGACCGGCCGGCGCCCGGACCCGCCCCCGCCGAGGACCCCTCGCCCACGGCACGGTCCGCCCCCTCCCGCACCGCCGGAGCCGCCTCCTCGGTACGTCCGTCCCGCGCCGGAGCCCCGGCCGCCGCGGCCTCCCGCCGCGCGGCACGGGCTCCGGCGCGCTCGGGGTCGACCAGCGGCAGCGGCTCGCCCGGCGCCAGCTCCGGATCGTCGACGAGGAACGTACGCACCCTCCCCGGCCGCTCCGAACCGGGCTCCTCGAACCGCACCGTCACCCTCCCCACCCCGCTGCCCTGCACCCACCCGGCGCCGTACTCGGTGTGCCGGACGTCACTCCCGGCCGGCCAGCGCCGCTCCGCCACCACCCCTGACCGGTGTGCCGGGGTGTCCCCCTCAGCGCCTCCCAGGGCCTCCGGCACCCCTTCCCGGGGCTCTTCCGCGGCATCCCGCCCCTCCTCCGCGGCCTGCGCGAAGAGGTCCTCCTGGGTGTAGTCCGCGAGCCCCGAGACCCCGACCCCCAGCAGCCGCACCCCGCCGGTGGTGTCCACCGCGTCGAGCAGCCGCAGCGCGGCCTCCCTGACCACCGCCGGGTCGTCCGTGGGCCCCCGCAGCGTCTCCGACCGGGTCAGCGTCGAGAAGTCGTACCGGCGCACCTTGAGCACGATGGTCCGCCCGGAGTGCCCCGAGCCCCGCAGCCGCTCCACGCACCGGTCGGCCAGCCGCTGCACCTCGAACCTGATCCGCGTCCGGTCGTGCAGGTCCACGTCGAAGGTGTCCTCGACGGAGACGGACTTGGCGTCCCGCTCCGCCACCACCGCCCGGTCGTCCAGACCCAGCGCCATGCGGTACAGCGCCACCCCGTGCGCCCGCCCCAGCAGCCGCACCAGTTCGTCCTCGCCGGCCCCGGCCAGCTCCCCCACCGTGGTCATCCCGGCCCGCCTCAGGTGCTCCCCGGTCGCCGGGCCCACCCCCGGCAGCGTCCGCACCGGCATCGGCGCCAGCAGCTCCCGCTCCGTCCCGGGCCGGATCAGCACCAGCCCGTCCGGCTTGGCCTGCTCCGAAGCGATCTTGGCCAGCATCTTGGAACCGGCCAGCCCCACGGACCCGCTCAGCCCCGTGACCTCCCTGATGTCCGCCCGCAGCCGCTCGCCGGCCGCCCTGGCCGACGGCGCGTCGAAGGCGACCCCGCCCGCCTCCAGGTCCACGAACGCCTCGTCCAGGCTCAGCGGCTCCACGAGGGGGGACAGCTCTCGCAGCAGCGCCATGACCTGCTCGCTCACGGAGCGGTAGAGGGAGAAGCGCGGCACCAGGTACGCGCCGTTGGGGCAGAGGCGCCGGGCCTGGGCCATCGGCATCGCCGAGTGGACGCCGAACCGCCGCGCCTCGTACGAGGCGGTGGACACCACCCCGCGCGGCCCGAGGCCGCCCACGATCACGGGCTTCCCGCGCAGGCTGGGCTTCGCCGCCTGCTCGGCGGCGGCGAAGAACGCATCCATGTCCAGATGCAGGATGGTGGGCGCGGCTCTCACGGCCCCGATGCTGCCCTACGCCACTGACAACGGCCCGGAACGCTCGTACCCGTGTCCGGGCCGTCGGCTACCCGGCTCTGTTCCGCCGCCGGGCGAGCTCGTCGGCCGGGTTGTGGCCGACCAGCGTCTCGCCCGTGTCGACGCGCTCGCCGTGCAGCTGGGACAGCGCGTGCTCCACGTCGCGCCAGACCACGCCCACGGCGATACCGAAGATGCCCTGCCCGCCCTGGAGCAGGTCCACGACCTCGTCCGGCGAGGTGCACTCGTAGACCGTGGCCCCGTCGCTCATGAGCGTCATGCGATCCAGGTCGGCGAAGCCCCGGTTCCGCAGGTGCTGGACGGCGGTGCGGATGTTCTGCAGGGCCACGCCCGTGTCGAGGAAGCGCTTGACGATCTTGAGGACGACGACGTCGCGGAAGCTGTACAGCCGCTGCGTGCCGGATCCGTACGCGGGGCGCACGCTGGGCTCGACCAGCCCGGTGCGCGCCCAGTAGTCGAGCTGCCGGTACGTGATGCCCGCCGCGGCACAGGCCGTCGGCCCCCGGTAGCCGATCTCCTCGGATGCCGGGTCCTCGTTGACCACCGTGGGTTCCGGGAGCCGGCGCGCGGAGCCCACCGCACCGCCGTACAGCGGGTACGCCCCGCCCTCCCCCGGACCGCGCGCGGGGATGCCCCCGGTCGTACCGTCGCCGCTGGTTCTCACGCCGACCCTCCGTCCTTGACCTGCCATCTCGACGGTAGGCAGTCACCAGGGGTGCGTCAACGATCGCCACACTCGGCACGCCGAGTGATAATCACCCTGAGAGTGGTTTCCCGTACCCCTCCGCGGGGAAAGGCTACTCGAATGACTTGAGGTTCCCTTGAGGTCGGGTCACTGCGTGCCGGTGCCGAAGTCCTCGGGCGAGATCTGGTCCAGGAACTCCCGGAACTTCTCGACCTCGTCCTCCTGCTCGTCCGGAATCGCGATCGCGGCGTCGTCCAGCACGCGGTCGCTGCCGTAGATCGGCGATCCGGTGCGCAGGGCGAGCGCTATGGCGTCGGAGGGGCGTGCGCTCACCTCCACCCCGCTGGCGAAGACCAGCTCGGCGTAGAAGACGCCTTCCCGCAGGTCCGTGATGCGGACCTCGCTGATCTCCTCGCCCAGCGCTTCCAGCACGTCCTTGAAGAGGTCGTGGGTCAGCGGCCTGGCAGGGGCCATCCCCTGCTGGGCCAAGGCGATGGAGGTCGCCTCCCCTGGACCGATCCAAATGGGGAGGTAACGGTCGCCTCCCACTTCGCGCAGGAGCACGATCGGCTGGTTGGAGGGCATTTCCACCCGGACACCCACGACGTCGAGCTCGTTCACACAGCAACCCTAGGACCTGCCGCGTGGGTTTGGGTAGTCGGGGCCGCCCAAGATCAGTGCGGACGTACCCCGAGTGCGGTCCGGACCAGCGCCTCGTGCAGGCGTACGGACAGTCCCGCGAGCTCCCGCACGGTGGCCTCGGCATGCGCCCTGGTCTGCGGGTTCCGGTGCCTCCGCAGGGGCGCCACCACCTGTTCGACCAGCCCCGCCTCCCGGTCCGCGGCGGCCTTCATGGCGCGCAGGTGACGCGGCTCCAGACCGTACCGGCCGAGATCGGCCACCAGCCTGGCGACGGTGACGGCCTCGGCGTCGAACCCGCCGCCCGGGGCCTCGGCGACCAGCCCGTACGACTCCCACTCGGCCAGCTGGGCCTCGTCCACCTCGGCGGCGGCGAGGAGCTCGGCGCGGCCGACCCGGGCCACCGTGGACCGCGCGGCGCCGGCCTCGGCGCCGGACACCGCCGGGTCGCCCTGCGGGGAGGGCGCGGGAATGCGCACCTGCTCGCCCCGGTCGAGGGCGTCCAGCTGCTCGCGGATCACCTTCAGGGGCAGGTAGTGGTCGCGCTGGAGGCGCAGGATCCTGGCCAGCCGCTCGACGTCGTCGGGGCTGAACTTGCGGTAGCCCGAGGGCGTGCGCCGGGGCTCGACGAGCCCCTCGGCCTCCAGGAAGCGGATCTTGGAAATGGTGACTTCGGGGAACTCGTCACGCAGCAGGTTGAGCACCGTCCCGATGCTCACCAGCCGCCCGACCGAGCCGGCGGTGCCGTTTCCGGCACCGCCCGTCGGTGTACGCAGCATGGACCTTCCCTGGTGGGGATGCCCCCGATGAGGTCCGGGGGAGTCAGATGCCTCGCTGGCTCGCGTAGAAGACCAGTCGGTACTTGCCGATCTGCACCTCGTCGCCGTTGTTGAGCGCGACCGAGTCGATCGGCTCACGGTTGACGTACGTGCCGTTCAGGCTGCCGACGTCGGCCACGGTGAAGCGACCGTCCTGACCCCTGCGGAACTCGACGTGCCGCCGGGAGACGGTGACGTCGTCCAGGAAGATGTCGCTCTGCGGGTGGCGGCCCGCCGTGGTCAGCTCGCCGTCCAGCAGGAACCGGCTGCCCGAGTTGGGGCCGCGCCGGACGATCAGCAGCGCCGAGCCCGGGGGCAGGGCGTCCACCGCGGCCTGGGCCTCCGGCGAGAGCGAGGGCGCGAGCGTCTGCCCGGTCGCCTCCGCCTCGTAGGCCTCGAGACCCGAGATGGAGATGGTCGACGTGGTCTCCGAGGCACGCTCCGGCGTCAGACCCGGCCGCAGCGGTGCGCCGCAGTTCGAGCAGAAACGGCTGTCCTCGCCATTGCGGTGCCCGCACCTGCCGCACACCAACATGGACGGCTCCTCGCGCCGCGGCTGACCCGCGGAGGCATGGGTGGCGTACGGATCGGGGGCAAACCCTCCACCCGTACTAGAGGTTGATGGTTCACCGAAACCTATGCGCCCGGACCCGGCCGGGTCAACGGACGACGCGCCCGAATTGTCGCCCGATCCGGCGACCTCGTCGCGGAACAGCGGGCGGTCGCCCTGCTCCTGCACCTCATCGGGGCGCGCGGCGCGGTGCTTGCCGCTGTCCTCACGCGCCTTCTTGCCGAACAACTTCTCAAACAACTTCACGGGCGATTCCCCTTGACCGAAACAGACCCGCCCGTGGGGCAGGAATCCTGAATGCACACACCTGCCGACCCGGACATTCTCACAACGTCCGTAACCACCAGACAGTTTCCACCACGCACCGCCGTATCGGTGCGCCGACCCCCCGCAAGCACCCGCCCGCGTGGGGAGCTCCACAGCCCGCCCCGTCCCCCGGCGTTCCTCATGACGATGACGACCGAGCGTAGTCAGGCTGCTTCGCCGCCCGCAAGGCATCTACGACGATCTTGGCCGATCGGGTCACCATGGCGGTGGCCTGCTCCTTCTCCAGCGTCTGGATCACCCCGCCGGGGATGTTGAGGGCGGGTTCGAGGTCCTGCGGCCGGCCGATGACCTTGAACTCGTACGGTGGTGTGATCTTCCGACCGTCGACGGCGACCCCGCCGCCGTCCGCGTCGGAGAAGTACGTGTCGGCGACCACCCGGACGCCGTTGACCTGGATCGCCTCCGCCCCCGCGGCCCGCAGCTCCTGGATCGCGTCCAGCAGCATGTCCGACTCGACCAGGTTCTTCGGATCGATCACCCGCAGCGTGATCCCCGGCCCCTCGGCGGCCACCGTGCCCGCCAGGATGCCGAGTTGGCGCTCCTTCTCGACGGTCTGCTTCCGGGCCTCCTCGGCCTGGTCGGAGGAGTTCTCCAGCTCCCTGCGCTGGTCCTCCAGCCGCTGCTTCTCGTCCTCCAGGCGCTTGGTACGCCCGTCCAGCTCGTCCAGGATGCGGACCAGGTCCTCCTGACGGGCACCGCGCAGCGCACTGGAGTCGCTGTTGGACCGCACCTGGATCGCGAGTCCCAGACCCAGGACGAACAGCAGCAGCGCGACGACCAGTTGGGCGCGCGTCAGCCGCGGCGGCCACAGCCCCGCGGCCAGCCGCTGCCGGCCGGTCTCCTCGGTGGCCGGGCGCTCCTCGGCGGGCCCGCCCGGGACGTCCGGCTGCGAGGGCTCGGGGTTCTCGGGGTTCTGCGTGCTCATCGGCCTCACGCCCGGAACACGTGCCGGCGGATGGCGGCCGCGTTGGAGAAGATGCGGATGCCGAGGACGACGACCACGCCCGTGGACAGCTGGGCGCCGACGCCCAGCTTGTCTCCGAGGAACACGATCAGCGCGGCGACGACCACGTTGGACAGGAACGACACGACGAAGACCTTGTCGACGAAGATCCCGTCCAGCATCGCCCGCAGGCCGCCGAACACGGCGTCGAGCGCCGCCACGACGGCGATCGGCAGGTAGGGCTCGACGACGGCCGGCACCTCGGGCCGGACGAGAAGTCCGACCACCACTCCCACCACGAGGCCCAGTACGGCGATCACGATGCACCCTTCTTCGGTTCTGCTGTGCGTACGGTCAGACTCGACGCCGCCGGAAGCCGTACGTCGTCTTCAGTGGAGACGGTGTAACGGATGCCGTAGTTCTCCTGGAGCACGTGCAGGTACTGACCGTCGACGCTGTCCTGGAAGTCCGTGCGGAGCCGGTTCTTCTCCCCCACCGCGAGCACCTCGTACGGCGGTACCAGCGGCTTGTTGTCGACCAGTATCGCGTCACCCGCGGCCCGGATGGCCGACAGGGACGTCAGCCGCTGCCCGTTGATGGACACGGCCTCCGCCCCCGCCTGCCACAGTCCGTTGACGATCCGCTGCATGTCGCGGTCGCGCACCCGCCCCGTGTCGGAGAACCCGGCGCTCTCGCGCGGTCCCCCGCCACCCTGCTCGGCGTCCTTGGCGTCGTCCACGACCAGCTTCAGGCCGGGACCCCGCACCTCGGTGGCCCCGGACAGGAGGGCGACCAGTTCGCCCTGGTCCCCGCCGTGCTGCTTGAGCGCCGCCCGCTGACGTCCCGAGACGTCGGTGCGCAGCGACTCGATCTCCTTCTCCAGGCCGTCGGCATCGGCGTTCGCCCGCTCGACCCGGTCGATCAGCTCCTCGCGCTCCTTGGCGAGCACCGGAGCCTCTATCCGCGCCTGCGCCGCGCCGAGCGTGACGACCATCGCCGCCAGCACGAGACCGGCCGCGAGCGCGAGTTTCGCCTTGAGGGTGCGCGGCAGTCCCGCGGTGCCCTGGGCCGCCCGGCGGGCGGAGGCCTCGGCGTAGCCCTCGTCGAGGCTGTGGTCCATCACGTGCGTCAGCAGCGACATGGAGGCGTCCGGGCGCGACGGCCCCGGGGCCGAGCTCCTGTTGTTGGGCGGCTGCGACATGCGGCACATCGTCGCACGTCGCAGGGCCCGGCACCCAATGCGCCCCCGGTACGGGCCGGGGCGGCGGCCTGCGCCGCCCCGGCCCCGGGTCAGTCGGCCTGGTGGCCGGCGCCCTCCACCACGGCCGACCACTCGTCGAGCAGGGCCTGCGCGGAGGCGTCGTCGGGGCCCTCCGCCCACAGGTGCGTCACGGCCTCGGCCGGGTCGGGCAGCACCAGCGCCCACCGCCCGTCGGCCTCGACGACCCGTACCCCGTCCGTCGTGTCCACGGCACGGTCGCCGGCGGCCTCGACCACCCTGCGCATGACCAGCCCCTTGACGGCCCAGGGCGTGGCCAGGTCCCGCTTGAGGACGTGGGCTCGCGGTATCCGGGCGTCGATCTGGCTCAGCGTGAGCTGCGTCCGCGCGACCAGGCCGATCAGCCGGACGAAGGCCGCGGCGCCGTCGAAGACGCTGCTGAACTCGGGGACGATCAGACCGCCCTTGCCGTCACCGCCGAAGATCGTCGTCTCGGCCCGCCCGACCCGCGTCAGGTCGTCGGGCGAGGTCGTCGTCCACTCGACCTGCGTCCCGTGGTACGCCGCCACCTGCTCGGCGATACGGGTCGTGGTGACCGGCAGCGCCACCTTGCCGCTGCGCCGCTCCGCCGCGACGAGGTCCAGCAGGACCAGCAGGGCCCGGTCGTCCTCGATGATCCGGCCCCGCTCGTCGACCAGCGAGATCCGCTCGCCGACCGGGTCGAACCGGACGCCGAACGCGGCCCGCGCGGAGGCGACGATCTCGCCGAGCCGGACCAGGCCGGAGCGCCGCGACTCGGCGGTCTCGGTGGGCCGCGACTCGTCGAGTCCGGGGTTGATGGTCAGGGCGTCGACACCGAGCCGGCCGAGGAGGCTGGGCAGGACGAGGCCGGCGCTGCCGTTGGAAGCGTCGACGACGACCTTGAGCCCCGAGTCGGCGATCCCGGTGGTGTCCACCCGCCGCAGCAGCGACCCGGTGTACGAGTCGAAGACGCTGGACGGGAACTGCAGGTCGCCGATCTCGCCCGGGAAGGCACGCCGGTACTCCTGGCGCGCGTACACCCGGTCCAGCTTCCGCTGTCCCGCCTGGGAGAGGTCGGCTCCGCGCTCGTCGAAGAACATGATGTCGACCGAGTCCGGCACTCCCGGAGTGGTCCGCAGCATGATCCCGCCGGCGCTGCCGCGGGCGGTCTGCTGGCGGGCCACCGGCAGCGGTACGTTCTCCAGGTCGCGCACGTCGATCGCACTGGCCTGGAGCGCGGAGATCACGGCCCGCTTGAGCGCGCGGGCGCCCCGGGAGTGGTCGCGTGCCGTGGTGACGGTCGCGCCCTTCTTGAGGGTGGTGGCGTAGGCGCCCGCCAGCCGTACCGCGAGCTCGGGGGTGATCTCGACGTTGAGGATGCCGGAGACGCCGCGGGCCCCGAAGAGGTGCGCGGTGCCGCGGGACTCCCAGATCACCGAGGTGTTGACGAAGGCGCCGGCCTCGACGGTCTTGAAGGGGTAGACGCGTACGTTGCCCTGGACGATCGACTCCTCGCCGACCAGGCACTCGTCGCCGATGACGGCGCCGTCCTCGATCCGCGCGGCGCGCATGATGTCGGTGTTCTTGCCGATCACGCAGCCGCGGAGGTTGCTGTGCGGCCCGATGTACACGTTGTCGTGGACGACGGCTTTGTGCAGGAAGGCGCCGCTCTTGACGACGACGTTGGAGCCGACGACGGTGTGCTCCCGGATCTCGACGCCGGCCTCCACCTTGGCGTAGTCGCCGACGTAGAGGGGGCCGCGGAGCACGGCGTCCGGGTGGACCTCGGCGCCTTCCGCGATCCAGACGCCGGGCGAGATCTCGAAGCCGTCCATCTCGACCTCGACGCGTCCTTCGAGCACGTCGGCCTGGGCCTTGACGTAGCTCTCGTGGGTGCCGACGTCCTCCCAGTAGCCCTCGGCGATGTAGCCGTAGATGGGCCGGCCTTCCTTCATGAGCTGGGGGAAGACGTCACCGGACCAGTCGACGGGGACGTCGGGGTCCACGTAGTCGAAGACTTCGGGTTCCATGACGTAGATGCCGGTGTTCACGGTGTCCGAGAACACCTGGCCCCACGTCGGCTTCTCCAGGAACCGCTCGACCTTGCCGGCCTCGTCGACGATGGTGATGCCGAATTCCAGCGGATTGGGCACCCGGGTCAGGCAGACCGTGACCAGCGCGCCCTTTTCCTTGTGGAACCGGATCAGATCGGTGAGGTCGAAGTCGGTCAGGGCATCGCCGGAGATCACCAGGAAAGCATCGTCCTTGAGGGCTTCCTCGGCGTTCTTCACGCTTCCGGCGGTGCCGAGTGGCTTCTCCTCGTGGGCATAGGTGAGCTCCATGCCGAGTTCCTCGCCGTCGCCGAAATAGTTCTTGACGAGGGAGGCGAGGAACTGAACGGTGACCACGGTCTCACTCAGCCCGTGCCGCTTCAGGAGCCTGAGGACGTGCTCCATGATCGGCCGGTTGGCCACCGGCAGGAGCGGCTTGGGCATGCTCGAGGTCATGGGGCGCAGGCGCGTGCCTTCGCCACCGGCCATCACGACGGCCTTCATGTCGGAAGAATCCTCCTTGAAGAGACGACGGTCCAACCGACCGCACCCACGAGGACTCATCAGCCCCGCGAAGTCTTCACTGACTTCGCGGCGGGCTCAATCGGCCGCGGCGTCCGCCTTCACCAGGCGGCGGACCTGAACCACGTAAAGGATCCCTGCCCACCAATAGAGGGTTGTACCCCATCCGGCGAACGCCCATCCGAGAACGGAGGCCAACCACGCGAGTGCACCAGTGCCGTCACTCAGGAGAAGCAACGGGAAGGCGTACATGAGGTTGAACGTGGCCGCCTTGCCGAGGAAGTTCACCTGCGGCGGCGGATAGCCGTGCCGGCGGAGGATGAGCACCATGACGGCGAGCATCAGCTCGCGTGCGAAGAGTGCGAGGGTGAGCCACAGCGGGAGGATCTCGCGCCAGGTGAGGCCGATCAGCGTGGAGACGATGTACAGCCGGTCGGCGGCGGGATCGAGCAGCCGGCCGAGGTTGCTGATCTGGTTCCAGCGCCGGGCGAGCTTTCCGTCGAGGTAGTCGCTCACGCCGCTGAGCATGAGCACGAAGAGCGCCCAGCCGTCCTGCTCGGTGAGGATGAGCCAGAGGAACAGGGGAACGCCGACGAGGCGAGCCATGCTCAGGATGTTCGGGATGGTGAAAATTCGGTCCGTCTGGACCCGAGTCTCCTGGACCTCCACCCGGGGGCCTCCACTGGGAAACGTTTGAACGATGCCCCCTGACCCTACAGGAGAACATCCGTGCCCAGAACGCAGAAAAGCCCCGCACCAGAAGGTGCGGGGCTTTCCCACAATGATTGTTCGGCGGCGTCCTACTCTCCCACAGGGTCCCCCCTGCAGTACCATCGGCGCTGAAAGGCTTAGCTTCC